>JBMNGN010000003.1:0-255341 GCA_050949865.1 Syntrophomonadaceae bacterium | reverse complement strand
TTCAACTTATAAAACCCAATTGGTTGCCGGCTTCCATTTCCTGTATTTTCAATAACAGGTATTTCCTTTGCTCCTTTCTTCTGTTTGCCGCCCTTCTCATTTCCAATATTAAGTGCTCCCTCACCCTATTAAGATCCACCTGGTTAACCTCCTGATAGTTCTTAAGCAACCGGTTTACAACCTCGTATTTTGCCGGGGTAAACATGGGATTATTGTTTAAAATAAAGGCGGCCAATCCACCGAGATCCCTTTCCGGCCGATCCCATACCCATTCTTCAAAATCCAGCCCAAATATACTTTCACCGGTATAAATAAAATTCCTGAGGTTTAAATCAGGAAAGCAAAGAACTTGCCCTTCGGGGTTACGTATGGAGTGAAGCCGACCTAGCCAGGCTACCAAACACTTCAGCCATTTATCCTGGTTGAGCCAATCGGTTCTATTAATAATTCCCTCCAACAGCGTTCCAATTATATACTCCATTATTATTATCTGATGGTTACTCCATTTCACTGCCGGAACCTTGATACCTTTTTGCCTGAGCTCCCGCAATCTGCAAGCTTCCTGCTGCGCCATACAGCAAGAGTTTATTTTAACCACTAATTTCTCGGCTATCCCTTTTTGGGTTATAGCCTCCACAAGATATACCTGGTTGCGCCTGCTGAACATTTTTTGAGCCGCTAATATCTTAACAGGATAATATTGTTCCACCAAAAGGATTAAATCTTGCATGAACTATCAGTCCTCTCAAAATGCAAACAAATCCAGGGTAAAAAACGCTGGTTTTATCTTTCTTCATTTTAATTTCCTTCATACTCGTTTAAAACCGGTTAATACCATTCTATCTGCAGCAGCTTCAAAACAAGGCTAATCACTGACAGAAGCCGTTTTTAAAGGAATTGCCTTTTCTTCAATACAATCTACCATTGGTACAATATCTTTATAGGGGTTGAAGACTGGGATGTCACCATAGACGTTTAAAATATTGGATATTATCCCCGATATGGCGAAAACCATATTATCCATTTTTTCCTGGATATCCTTTTGTGAAAAACCGCATATTATCTTGGGCACCTGATAATCTGACACGCCTTCCATGATAACGTAATCACTGTCATAAAAGGCCAGAATCTTTTCCACCGGCAGGCGTCCTGGAAACAGGATATTGGTTTCACTGCATCCCCGGGCCGTAACAACCTGGGCTCCTGCCTTTTTGTGCCGGCTGGTATTAGTTCCTTCCTTATCCATGGTAAACCCCTTCATATGAATTTCCTTAATTGTCCCTACTGAATAATGCCTCCTGCGCAGTTCAACAATAATCTTTTCAATAGCAGTTGTTTTCCCAGAGCCTGAATAGCCTACAACCGAAAATACTTTCATATAAGTTACCTCCAGGATTGCTTGCTAAGGCCACCATTTACTCTAATGATGACCATTACCGGTTTACAGTTGTATATGCAGGACAATACCTTTGCATTTTTACTTCCTTCATTATTATCAAGAATGAATATGGTCAGTACAGCCAGGCATTACACCCTGGAATATTAAGTGTTCTAAAAGGGTATCCGGCAAGCCGGATACCCTTCATTACCTGCAGTAAAGACCATACGGGGCTAAAGGTTAAAAGATAGCTTCAATAATCAATAATCTGCAACTAGTTCCCATTACATCAATAAACCATTGATTTCCTTACTCTATAAGCGATTATGTACAATAGCATAATACCAGCCAAGCCCAGTATCAGGATTGGATGGAACAGTAAATAGACTATAACTATGCAGGGTATCAACAGAATCCTTACTATACACTTTAGCATCTCGTTATCAGCAATTTGGTTTGCCAGAGCGGGTGAATTTTGATAGTAGAATTCCACAAAGGTCCTGCCCAGAGCATTGCTTAATAGATACTGATCTCTGAAAGAACGTAAAAGCACCACCGAGGGTTCAAATTTGGAGCCAAAGGCCGCAGTAGCTATAAAACACTCATCCATGACACCGGTTACTGATAGAGATTGGCTGGCAACATTTTCCCCATATCCGGCAACAACAGTCAAATCCCCTTCTGCACTTTCCGGCACTATGAATTCTATACTGTATTCACCATCGGCGTTCGCTTTCACTGCATCAAAAACCAGAACTGCCCCTTCACCATCTACCACTTTAAGCACTACCCAGGTATTGGGATCTGCGGTTCCTGATACTGTAATAGTATCTCCTGCCATCGCGGTATCAGTATTTAAGTTTATGGTGACATTTTGAGTCATGTTCCCTATCATAAGTGTTTGGCTGGCATAGTTATTCGGATATCCGACAATAATATCCAAATTTCCTTCCACACCATCCGGTACTGTAAAATCTATACTGTATTTACCATCCACATTCGCTTTCACTGCGTCAAAAACCCAAATCTTTCCTTCACTATCTACCACCTGAAGCGGTACCCAGGCATCAGGATCACCATTTCCCGATACGGTAACGGAGCTTCCTGGTGCCGCACTATCAACGCTCAAATCCATAGTGACACTGCCAGTCGGAACCCCTATGGTCAACAACTGCCTGGCGATATTGGCTCCGGTCCCGGCAATAACATAGAAAACCCCGTTGTCGTTGTCAATAAAGTTGATATTATGGCTATAAAGCCCGCTTACATCAGCCTTGACTGCTTCGAAGTATACTACATTCTGCTCTGTGTCAACTATTTTGATACTAACAAAACTATCTGCTGGTGCCTGGCCAGATACAGTTACACTGCCTGGAATTGTAATATTATCCGGATTTAAATCCGCGGTTATTCCAGAGCCCATAGCCATTGGGTTAAAACCAAAGAGCAATAGGACTGCAATCACCATTATTTTTGCTACTCGTCCACACATTTAGCTCACCTTCCGATAACTATTATTAAGTACATCTTTTTAGCTGGGTCACCAGCTATATTTGCCTTATCATCTCAATGTTTTTCCCTTTGAAAAATCCACTTGCTTTTGCTTTTGACGCCCTTGAACTATGGAATTTACAAACCTACACCCCCTTTAAGTGATTCTCGGCATCAACTCACTATAATAGAAAAAAATAAAAAACCTACTGGACTCACCAGAATGGTTATTAAATCGTTTCTGGACAAAGCTTGGGAATACATATAGCTCCGGGTGGGATAAAGGCCAAAGGCCCGGTTCTCCATGGAAATAGTCAGGTAATCCACCTTGCCCAGCGCTGAAATCACCAGCGGTATCAAAAGATACCTGACTGCTTTTACCAGTTTGCGAGGCGAAAGCCCCTCCATATCGATTCCCTTAGCCATCTGGGCATTCTTAACCTGCTCCAATTCCAGATAGAAAACCGGAATAAAACGCAGAGCAGTAATAAGCATAAAGCCAAACCGGTACGGCAGTCCCGCCTCCATCAAGGAATAAGCTAGCCGATTGGGATCGGTTGTGGCGACAAATAAATAACTAGAACCAATAATATTAATAAAGCGCAGCATTAGGCCCAAACCTCCCAGAAGACCTTCCGACCATACTGACAGGCTTGCCGGTCCCAGGCTCAGCCGCCATAATAATACGCCGCTTTCTACGGTTAAAATTTGAATCAACAGAATGAATAAGCCGAAGACAAGGATAAAGCGCAGCTTGCGGAGAAAAAACCCCGGGCTCATTCCAGCTAAGCCATAAGCTATCAACAAAAGGCAGAAAAGAATAATCCCTGCTAAACAAGAAGCTGCAGCAAAACAGGTAAAGCTAAAACAAATCAACCAAACCAGTTTAACCAGGGGATGAATGCGATGCAACCGCGAGTCATTATCCAAATAGGTCAACCCCGGGAAAAATCCTTTTATCAATGATGGCCGGTTAGAAGCGGTACTGTTATAGTAATTCACCTGCATAACCCTCCTTCTTGCCGTAAAGAGAACCAAATCCAGATGGCAAATACTCCTCCATTCCCAACTGGGCTAACTTATCCAGTGCTTCTTTTACCGGGGCATCTATGAGAAGCTGGCCATTGGATAAAAAAAGAATTCTCTGGCAGCAGGCAGCAATTATATTGGGTTCATGACAAACCATAAGGGTTATTCCCCCTCTCCTTTGGTGCTCTCGCAATGCGGCAGTAAGGAGGTCAACCCGGTCTCTATCCTGCCCTACCAAGGGTTCATCCAAAATTAGAATCCTGGGCGAGTAAGCCAGGATCGACACCAGGGTAAGCCTCTTTTTCTCTCCCAGGCTTAGGGTAAACGGGTTCCTGTCCGCATACTGCTTAAGCTCGTGTTTCTCCAGCAAGCGGTCAACTCTTTGCTCAATCTCCCACCGGGCTTTCCCGCTCAAGAATAAAGCAGCCAATCCAGCTTCACTGAACACAGTATTCTCAAAAATCTGATGATTGGGGTTCTGGAAAGCTAGTCCCATCTCTTGAGCCCGGTGAGTAACTTTTTCTTTGGATATATCATTTCCCTCCAAGCGAATTTCCCCTTTAGCCGATTTCACGATGCCCAGCAATGCCAGTAATAGGGTGGTCTTACCGCTTCCGTTATTACCCATGATAGCGATTGTCTCTCCTGAATAAGCTCTAAAACTAATTCCTGATATAACCTCTCTCCCCTTATAACCTGCGGTAAGATTCTCGATTGACAGCAATAGTCTCGGTTTGTTATTCTCCTTAGGCATAGCATTTCCATGATCAGCCTTCATACTAAGCGGAAAATATTTTTTCCAGGCTTTCGGTTCAGTTCTTTCCTCAACTATCTGTCCTTTTCTCATAAACAGCAGGCGATCTGAAATAGGCACCAGCCTTTCCAGGCGGTGTTCGATTACAATTATTGAAATACCGTTTTTCTCCCGCAAATCTTTTAATGTCTGCAGGACTTCCCTGGTGCAAAATGGGTCCAGGCTTGCTGTTGGTTCATCCAGGATGAGTAAGGAAGGATTCATAGCCAGCACCGAAGCAATAGCCACCCGCTGTTTTTCTCCCCCTGAAAGAGTGTAAACCTTGCGCTCTTTTAAATCCAAAGCTCCCACAGCTCGCAGGGCATAATTAAGTCTTTCCCTAATCTCTTCTGGTGGCAGGCACAAGTTTTCCGGCCCAAAGGCTACCTCATCCCTTACCGTGAGGGTACAAAACTGGGCTTCTGGGTCCTGCTGCACAAGCCCGACAATGCCAGAAAGTCCACCCGCAGGGTAATCCCTGGTGTTGCGGCCCATTATGCGGACCGTCCCCTCCATTCGGCCAGCATAAGCATGAGGAATAAAACCGGCCAGACACAAGGCTAAGGTAGATTTGCCGCATCCACTGGGACCGGTAATAGTCAGAAACTCGCCTGGATTGACCTTAAGATTGATTTTTGCCAGTGCCTTAGACTCAGACCCACTATAGGTAAAAGAAAGATCTTCAATATCAACCACCGGTTCCAGCATGAGAACTCCTTTCTTGCCTGTAGTTAATCACTACTCTACAACTATCCGGTTTACAAACTTTACCCAGTATCCTCCGTCATAATTGCCGGCAATCAGACGGAGCATATCTTCCTCCCGGATTAAGAGCATTTGATCATCCTTCAATACTTTGGCTAGTTCAAATTCAACCATATAGCCATCCGTTGCCATAACTTTAAGCTTCTGGGCCCCTTCCCGGGGAGAAGCCTCCTCAATTATTATCCTTAATGGAACTCCGGTATACTCCCGGGGCGGAATATAGCTAACTTGCCCCTTTAATTCAGCGGTTATTGTAGTTGTGTGCTGGTTGAATTGGGCCAGGTTAAAAGCAAGCGGAGACTCCACGGCTCCTTCAACCTGGCACTGCGGACCTATCCAAGGGGGCTCAAAAACAGCAGCAAAGTAATAGACTGCACCTACTGAAAACGCCGCCACCAGGAGAGCAGTTATACCGAGATTGAGTCGCGGAACTTTACTCCCATTCCCTGCGGTTATTCCTGCCGTCCCTTCCTCCGTAGCACCAGATATACGAAAGGGCCTGGCCAGCAGAACTATCTCCAACACGCTGTGCCCAAAACTACCAGCCAGAAGAACACCGGAAACAAAAGCCAGAAAACCAATTAATAACAGATAGGCGATTGGAACTCCCGAAAAGTACAGAATCTGAAAAACAAAAACATTAGAAGCGGCTGAAATCCCCCCTGCCAGCATGTAACTCCCCAGATTATGGCGCCGGGTTACCAGCAGAACAAGATCTACTATCAGACCTTGCATCAGTGAAACCAAGACAATGGCGATTCCATGGGTACTGCCTGTCAGCAATTCGATTATTCCTTTGAGCAAACCGGCAGCAGTAGCCGCACCCGGTTTTCTAATCAATCCTGCCACCAAGATAAACCAGAAAACATGCAGACCGGAGACAAATTGACCAGCACCAAAAGGTACCCCTAGCAAGCGGTTTAATAAATTGCCTAAATAGCCGATATAGGTGCTCATTACTCCCCCGATGCCGCTTAAAATGGCAATAACAAGCAGATCCCGGTTGCTAAGGTAATATTTCGCTGGATGTTTATTTTCTGTCATACAACCCTCTCCCCGCCTCAGCGGTTTTATCCTTATCCTGATTAGATTCGCTTATTCGATGTTTATTATCTGTACATTACGCACCCAGTAGGGCCGGTTTACATCACCAGGTTCTTTCTGGCCAACTACCAGCTGGAAGGGGTTGCCCGCCCGCGGATCATATTCAACCCCGTTTTCCTCCCAGGCCAGGATCATTTTGTATTTAGTATCCATATTCTGCTCGTCAATATAATCCTCCCTTTTAACCTCCTCCAGGCTGTACTCAACCTTGTAACCATCTTCTGCAATAAAGCTAACCCTGGAGGCATTTTCTTTCAGGACAGCTTTTTCCCTGAGTAAATACCACAGCCAGATACCCTTAAAACTGCAGTATCCTTTAGTTCCATATGAATTGACATAAAAATAATCAGCTTCTACCAGGCCATCCTCCATGGACTTCAACTCGTCCAGGCTAAGGTATACCTCGTTTTCAACTGCGTCTCCCTTAATAAGTATGGTACCGGCAGGGATTTCTTCTACCGGTGGATACAGAAACCTAACCGCACAAACTGCCGCCAGCAAACATCCAATAATAACAATTATTTTCCCTTTTTGCAGGCAGAATTTTTTCATGTCACGCCTCCTGAGTTACGGGATTTGTAATGCATTAAGAATAACTGTAACTGCCTGAGCCCTGGTGGCATTATCCTGCGGGCGGAAGGTGTTGTCGGGAAATCCGTTGATTATTCCATTCTGCCTTGCAGTTTCCGCAAATGACCTAGCCCAGCTGGAGACTCGATTACTATCAGAAAATGGCATTTCCCCGTTAATTACCGGCAGGTCTGCCGCTTTCACGATCATAACAGCCATTTGTTCACGGGTAATTGCCTGGTCAGGCCCAAACATATCGGGGCTTAAACCATTTATAATACCATGATATTCTGCCGTAGCCAGAGTACTTTGAGCCCAATGGCCTACAGTATCGTTAAATACTTTTCCGTTCCGGGGTTCCATTCCATAGGCTTTTACCAAAATAGTGGCAAATTCAGCCCGGGTGATATTGCTGTCCGGTTTGAAGGTTGCATCTGGGTAACCGCTAATAGCCCCCGAGGCCACCAATTCCTTTATGCTTTGTTCGGCCCAGTGGCCGGCTATATCGTGCAATTGCAGGTCTGCATCCTTTCTTTCTGCCATTACCGCAAATCTGGTGAAATGGTCTACCTGTACAGTTACGGTATTCTCAAATACCTCACCCCCAAGTTTTACCCACTTCCTTTCATCCTCATTGTAGTAACAAATGACTGGGAATTCATTGGCTTTTAGTTCATTTGGATTAAAGCTAAGTCTAATAGTAACTTTTTCCGCAAAACGATAGCTACTTTTACCGGCTACACTGAACTCATATACATTGCCTAAGATCCTGAAGCCTTCCGAAGTCTCTGGGGGTGTAGATACTCTGGTTACCTTAACCTCAACACCGTCGGTTCCATACAGAGCTTGACCCGGTAATTCAATAGCGGCTTCATCCCCCAGGCTGACAGTCCCACCCCCGCCCGGTTTAACTATTGCCGATCCAGAAGAAGAAGTAACCGGGTTTGATGAGGATTTACTGCTGCCTGTACTGATCCCCGAACTATTCTTAGGAGCATCACCGGTATAATTGTCCTCATTATTGCCTGTACCACTGTCATTACTGTTACCTGTCCCATCCCCGGTATTATTACCCGGTTCATCACCGGTACCGGTTTGCACTTTCACGGTTCCGGTTTTCACATCGTATCCCTCTCCTACGACAACTATTAAGGTTCCGGTTAGAGTGTCCGGTACCGTGAAATTAATACTGTAATCGCCGTTTTGGTCCGACTTGGTGGCATCAAACACGACTATATTTCTCTCTTCATCAAAAACCTTCATAGGAACCCATGACCCTGGCCTTGCCGTCCCTGTTACGACAACTTTATCACCGGGCAATACTGAAGGATTGCCTATTTTGATAGTAGTTTGATAGGAGTTGTTGGCCAAAGCAGCAGTAGGAGCCAAAGTCACCAGCAGCAGCAATGCAATTGGAATTAACATTACTATCCTGCACTTCATTTTCTTCACTCCTGTCATATTTTTCCCTATAATCATCATACCCTTATCTTATATTTCGGGCTGCTTTTTTATAACGCCGTTTACTGAAGGATGACCGGGTTTTGGTTTAGATCATTGGTCAGCTCATCAACTATGTAAGCCCTGATTACATCGCCAGCTTCTACATTGAAACCTGCCTGGGCGATACCGACCTGGTCAAAATCAGCTCTGGTACAGTTAAGCTGGAGTTGAACGCCATTTCTTATATGAGTAAAGACCACTGTTTCCTCACCATCATGCGGCACTTCAGGAGTAATGCCCACCGTAAAAATCTTCAACCCGGATATGCCGGAATTTACTGTCATGGTGATCAGACCCTCGGGAGTACTTGCAGAAGTATATACCAGGTTTGATTGTTCAGCAGTAACATAATAGACCGGTTTTTGCTCCCCAGGTGCAGTATGTTTCCTCAAGGTATAGGCTTCAATCAGTTCCCCGTCAGCTTTCCTGGAAGTCAGAATCAAAACATCGTCCTTAAGTTCAATAATCTGATAGTTGCTGCCCGTTTCCTCCATGGCAATATAAGGAAATCCCTGCCCAAGTTGATAATACTTAGAACCCGAATTGCCCATTACGTATACTATGCCATAAGAATCAGTTGTTATTTCCCCCTGGAATATAGGATAGGTACGCATATAGACATGTTGATGCCCGACAAAAACCATATCAACCTGGTTTTGCTCCAATATCGGCACCCAGTTTTCGCGAAGAGCATCATCTATAGTTTTATTATCATCAAAATTTTGATAAGGGGGGTGATGAAAAACTGCCAACTTCCACTTCTTATCCGTGTTTTGCAGGTCTTCTTGCAACCATTGTTTGACACTATCAGTAATAATGTTGCTAGTATCTAATACTACAAAATGGGCATCACCATAATCAAAGGAATAAAAGCAATCTTCAATTACGTCTTGTGGCCCATTTTCAGGCAGAGCAAAGAACTCAATAAACAAATCTCCGTCGTGGTTACCCATAGCGGGCATCATCGGTATCCGCGAAAATACATCCGATGCCGCATCCAAGAATTCCATCCATTCGCCAAAGTTACTGCCATTATTGGTTAAATCCCCGCCTAATAGAGCAAACTTGATCTGGGAATGCTCAGCATAAATCCTATCCAGCATATTACCCCATTGATCATATCCTTCCTGAACATCACCCAGATACAAGAAAGTAAAGTTTTCCGCATCGGTAGCCGTGGTAAAAGAGAAAGCTTTACTCCACGCTCCGTCTCTCCCTACCCGGTATATATATCGTGTATCCGGGTTCAATCCCGTAAGCGTCACTGTATATAGGTATTTACTGCTGCCGGCAAACCTCTTTCCGGTAGTTTCTCTTTGGGTTGCTGCCGCGAAATCACCGTCAAACCCTGCTGCTTCTATGTATTGCACCTTATTTTCATCACTGTCTGCTGCTAACCAGGTAATAGTTTGGGATGTGACCGGGTCCTGGGTCCAGGTTAACACAACTTGTTGCGGTCCCGTGGATTCTTCCGCCCAGGTAGATGCAGGCATAAAACCCAAAAAAATGAAAACCAAGAAGGTAACAACCACGCAGCTTATCCTGCCTCTTGGCCCAGGTTGGGTTATTCTCCTTCCCGTTGCAGATCTCATACCGGTTTACTCCTTTGTTAGTAATCCTGGATAAGGAGGATTAGGCAAAAACCCCAAAGCTTAAAAGCCTGTTGAGGTTTTGCCTAATACCTTTTATCCCTCACCCTCACTTAATACTTATGGTTAAAACTGTTACTGTAGAATAACTGGATTGTGATCCAAGTCGTTGGTCAATTCATCCACAATATAAACCTTGATCACATCGCCGGCTTTAACATTAAAGCCTGCCTGGGCTGTGCTAACCTGATCGAAATCAGCTACGGTACAGTTAAGCCCAAGTTGAACGCCATTTCTTGTATGAGTAAAGACCACCGTTTCTTGACCGCTGTGAGGAACTACCGTTTCGATATTAGCGGCAAAGTATTTTAACCCGGAGACTCCAGCATTAACGGTCATAGTCTTAATACCGTCTTGGGTTTCCCCTACGGTATAAGTTGAATCAGTTACAGGGGTTACTGTATAGACCGGATTATCCGGTGATGAACTTACTAACTCAATTTTTACAATATTCCCGATTGAACCTGATCCGCTTGCCTTAGGGCCCACCAGGCGCAAGGGCCATTTGTCATCAGTTTCGGGAATGGGGAAACCATCCAGCATATTGGCAATAATGTAATTATTATTACGGATGATGTCGGCACTATCTAGAGTTACTGAAGCACCATCACCTGCGGTAATTACCACCTGGTAACCGGCGTTAGCCAGGTCGTTGTTGAAGGCATGGTCTGAATGCTGGTCGGCATCATCAACAAATCCCACCAGGAACCAGAGGGGCATGCCTTCCCAGTTACGTCCTTTAGAGTCGGTGTAGCTGGCCTTGTGATTGGCGCCGAACTGGCAGGCAAGGGCTGATTCAAAATAGGTTTTGCTGATGTCACATGCTATTCCGCCAATTTCGGTTCCATCCAGTTCCAGTGTCCAGTCACCCTGGGGTACTGAATAAACTCTGATCTCGGTAATATACTTTGCGGACAGCCCGGCACAGGAAGGATACATGATACCGTCAGCGCCATAGTAATGCCAGTATGGTTCTGGCAGAGTCTCGTGCATGTCCATTTGACTATAGACTGTGTCTTCTGGAGTAAAGAACAGGCGCATGCCATCTCTATAGTCAGGAACATATTTTCCGTCAGCATACCAGACCAGAATAGCATCCCCCTGGCGGGCATATACTGAGGGATCAGGATATATGGAGGAATAAGGAAGCCGGGTCTCATAACCGTCAGAGGCAACTAAGACGACTTCAGTGCCGGTTCCCATATCACCGACAAGGCTGCAAAGATCTTTGATACGGGTACCCTTGATGGCATTGGCTATCTTGTAACCGCCTTTACCGGTTTCATTCTCGTCCCATATATCGTCCGGGTCAAAGGTGACTCCCTGGAATTTGTATACCGTTTCACCATCTCCAATCACATCGAATTGCTCCATCATATCCAGATGATTGAGGATCTCTTCAGCTATGATGGTGGTTCCATCTTCACCGTACTTGACAATTCGCAGTTCGGGAATGGTCCCACTGCCGCCGCTGGCAAAAGAAGTCAGCTTGATTTCGGCAATCTTTCCTACGCTTTTACCGGTGAGGGCTCCTGCAGTGGCAACACCATCGCCCACCAGGCGCAGGGGCCAGGAATCGGTAAGAGCTACACCATTGCATTTATTCGCAATAATATAGTCGCTGCTCTTATTAATATCCGCACTTTCAAAATCAACACTATAGCCGTCTGAGGCCTTTACCACCACTTTATAACCGGCTACAGCCTGATTAAAGTCATAACTGTGGGGCTTACGGTCATCCACCCAGCCGGCCAAGTACCACAGGGGTATACCCGACCAAACATTCCCCTCATCATCCGTCCATTCTACCAAATGCCCTGAATACGGACAGGCCACACCTTCTTCAAACTCAGTCTGGGAAATCACATCACTGATCTTTCCATCCAGAGTAAGGTTCCAGCTACCGGGCTCTGCCTCCGGAGTCTGCAGTTCAGGTATCTCAATCCGAACAATGTTGCCAACTGCCATGCCTCCAAGGGAGCCATCTTCTTTAGCAACACCGTCACCCACCAGACGTAGTGGGGCTGAACTGCCGGTCAGCGGCTGGCCATCGCATTTGTTGGCCACGATATAATCGTTGCTATTGGCTACTTCCGCTCCGTTAAAGGTCTTGCTAAAGCCATCTCCGGCAACTACCTTTACCGTGTAGCTAGCAGCAAGGTTTTCATTGAAGGTCCAGTGACTGCCGTTCTCAATGTCATCCACCGCACCTAAAAGCACCCATAAAGGAACACCTGACCAGACCTTACCTTCATTGTCCGTCCATTCCTGGTAATGACCGGAACCGGTACATGCCAGTCCTTCTTCAAACTCTTCCTGGGTGATGGTATCCCCGATGTCCCCTATCATCTCCAGGGTCCATCCAGCCGGCGGTTCAGGGAGACCAGACAGCTCAATGCGCACTATATTTCCTACCTGCTGTCCGCCCGAGATAGCTGAACCCTTGAGTTGGAGGGGCCAGCAGTCTTTGCCGGATTCGGTCTTGAGCGGCAGGGGTTCCCCGTTTAGGGTATTAGCAACGATATAAGCGTCGCTGCGGGCGATATCAGCACTGTCAAGTACTGTTGACCATCCATCGCCTGCTATAACCTTTACTTCATAGCCTGCAGCGGCCAGTTCATCGTTAAAGTTAAAATGATTATCTCCTACATCAGGATCATCATCAACCATAGCAACCAAGAGCCATAAGGGTATGCCTCCCCAGACGTCTCACCTGGTCATGCCTATCAGTCCAGGTTACGCTCGGTGCTGATGAAGAGCAGGCCAACCCTTCCTCGAAATAGGCCTTGGTAACGGTTTCATTCCTGGCCCCGGAGAGCTGCAGGGTCCAGTCAGTAGGAACCACCCCGTTAGCAACGGTGATTTTCACTGCTGCGGTTGCTGCTGTCTTGACTGCATTAAAGTCGGTCTCATCTTCAACATCGGAATAGTAGAATTCAACCTTGTCACCATCTATCAACTGTATCAGGTTTAAAGCACCAGCGGGGTTGTTATAGCCATCTTTGTATTCGCCATTAACATAGGCTAACCACTGACTGCCTCCCTTTACATAATCATAGTCAGCCACATTATCCAGCAGCAGGGCACCGGAAGTGTCATGATTCTTATCGGTAACATCGTAAGTGAATCCGCCAACGATTGCAGCTTTGTGCAGCGCACCTAGCGGCGTGTTCTCATTTACCGTGTATTCCGCCCCTGAGTTGTAGGCGGTTACTATGAATTCCTTTTCTGGATCCAGGTTAACGGTTCCGTCATAAATAACATCAATAGTGGATAATGCCACCACCGTCTTAACCGCTGCAGTTGCTGCTGCCTTGACTGCATTAAGGTCAGTGGGGTCGGAAATACCGGCTGCATAATAGAACTCAACCTTGTCTCCATCAATCAGTTCAATGACGTTTAATCCAGCTGGAGTATTCTGGTATCCATCTTTATAGACATCATTTACATAGGCATACCAATATCCAGGAGATTTGCGTTTGTATTCTCCTACATCGTCCAGCAGGAGTACCCCGTCATAGGACCAGCGTTTGTCGGATAATACATAGGTGAAGTTACCTGCCTCGGCGGCTGCCTGCAGGGCTCCCAGCGGAGTGTTATCATTAATTGTATATTCATTGCTTCCAACAGTTACAGTAAAAGTTTCACCAGGGGTTAGAATGACTGTACCCTCGTAGAGAACGTCAATTGCCGGCCCGCTCGAATCTACTACCGTAACAGTTATGCTATCAGTTTTGTCTCCGTCTTCAGTGGTAACCATAATGGTCGCAGTACCTTCTGCCACCGCAGTTACCAGACCGGTTTCACTTACCGTAGCCACAGCTTCATCACTGCTGCTCCAGGTTACATTCTTATTAGAAGCATCCTCAGGCTCCACAACTGCAGTTAGCTGAATTGTCTGGCCAATCTCCAACTCCTGGTCGCCTTCAGTAATGCTCACACCAGTAACGGGTACCGATGGTGGAGCGTTTACAGTGAATTCAGCAAACATGGTATTGGGAGCAACGGTCGTACGTACATAATAAGTACCGGCGGGTACTTCTGGGACAGTAATCGATACAGGAGATATAGCGCCACTGGCATCAGTGGTTACATCTGCCCTGGGCTCATCCTCGTTCCAAGTACCGTCATCGTTAGTGTCAAACCAAATATACCTGCCGGTTTGGTTAGGTACTATACCATAACCTGTAACATCTATGCTGCTGCCAACTGTCCCTGAGCCAGGATTCAGTGCCAAGCCAACAATTAAATATGTTACTGAATTAGCTTTGAGACCACAGGCGGGTATATCGGCCCTTACCTGATATACGCCCGGTGGTACAGATGGCACATACAGGCCAGGGCTAGTGGCTGCGCCAGTAGCTGAGGTTGTTACTGCTGCCTTATTTTCGCCCTCATCCCAGACTTCGTTACCATTAGTGTCAAACCAGACATATCCTTCAGCATTGGCCGAAAAACCTTCTAGATTCATACCGATACTGGTTCCGGGGGTGCCTCTGGGAGTGCTAATTTTAAGACCTGGAACAACGCCGATGCTTGCAGAAGCTTCTATAGTATCATCGCGATTAATGTCGAACAGAACATTGTAGATGCCCGTCGGCGAATATGGCCAGGAAAAACTATTTATATATATGGTACCATCAGCTGATGTATTACCAGTCTTGTTAGCACCATCGTCGAAAATCCCATTGCCATTTCGGTCTACAAAAAGCCGGTAGGGAGTACTGGCCGGAAAACCCGTTCCGGTAACTGTTATATATCTAGGAGTTCCCTGTTCCAGACTGTTTCCATAAATTGGGTCAACAATTATGCCGCTTCCGGTGACAGTGAATACGGCGCTCGCTTTAATGCCGCCTATATCTGCCCGCACCGTATAATCTCCCGTGCTTACTGAAGGAACAGTCAGGCTGGTGAGCAGGGGAATAGCCCCATTCTCATCAGTATTCACAGCAACTGAGGGCTCTCCATCGTCAATGACTTCATTATCATTTATGTCAAACCATATGTTTCCAGCAGCTCCAGCATTAAAGCCGCTGATGGAAATGAAGGTGGTTGCTCCCGGAAGCCCGGAATTACATTGCAACCGTACCTTTGGACCAGGCGGAACCGCATTGATTGTGATGCTATCGGTGAAGCTGCCATCTTCGGTTATAACCGTAATGATCGCTTCGCCTACTCCTACTACGGTAACCAGGCCGGTTTCGCTTACCGTTGCCACAGCTTCGTCACTACTGCTCCAGCTTACATTCTTGTTAGTGGCATCCTCAGGCTCCACAACTGCAGTTAGCTGGATTGTCTGACCTACCTCCAGGGTTTGGTCGCCTTCAGTAATGCTTACACCGGTAACTGCTGTTGCTCCCAGGGCTTCAAAAGGAATACTGTTGTTAGTTGCATAGGTTTGGGCAGTAGAGCCGCTGAAACCATATATTGTCAGATTAGGACAACTGTCGAAAGCATAAAACTGAATGTTGACATTGGGGTTATGAATTGTTGCAGAAGCTAGTTGGGTGCAACCCTGAAACGCACAAATCCCAATACTGGTAACGTTTTCAAAAATAGTTATCTCAGTCAGGCTACTGCAGTTCCTAAAGGCATAGCTGTCAATTTTAGTAAGACTGGTTGGGAGTTCAACCGTAGTCAGGTTGCTGCATTGACTAAAGGCATATTGCCCAATACTGGTAACCCCTTCAGGGATAGAAATCGAGTTTAGACTGCTGCAACCATCAAAAGTATAATTGGCGATAGTAACTACCCCTTGAGGAATGGTTATCTCACCCAAACTGCTGCAATTTTGAAAGGCATTAAATCCAATACTGGTAACGCTTTCTGGAATGGTCACCGTAGCAAGACTTGTGCAATCCCTAAATGTGTGGGCAGCAATGCTTGTTACCCCTTCAGGGATAGTAATGCTAGTTAAACTACTACAACCGGTAAAAGCACTGCCAATGGAAGTAACAGAATCGGGTATGCTGACTGACGTCAGGTTCTCACAATTGACAAAAGCTTGACTTCCTATGCTAATTACACCTTGCGGAATGACTACCGAGGTCAAATTGGATAGTCCTTTAAATACACTGGACCCAATGCTGGTTATTCCCAAATCGTCTAGAATAACTACGTCACCGCCGGGGCCGTTGTATTTTATCAATGTGCCGTTTTCTACCACAAAATCGGGAACCGGTACTACATTAACGGTAATAGTATCAGTAAAGTTTCCATCCTCGGTGGTAACTCTAATATCCGCCGTTCCTTCTGAAATTGCTGTAACCAGGCCGGTTTCACTTACCGTTGCCACAGATTCATTACTGCTGCTCCAGGTTACATTCTTATTAGTAGCATTCTCAGGTTCTATAACTGCAGTTAACTGGATGGTCTGACCTACCTCCAGTGTTTGGTCGCCTTGAGTAATGCTTACGCTGGTAACTGGTACCAGGTTCACAGTTATATTTACACTAGCGGTAAAATTGCCATCTTCTGTAGTTACGGTGATTATGGCCTCGCCCTCTGCCACTGCGAATACCAGGCCGGTTGCACTTACCGTAGCCACAGCTTCATTACTGCTGTTCCAGGTTACTCTCTTGTTGGTGGCATTCT
This sequence comes from Syntrophomonadaceae bacterium, assembly GCA_050949865.1. GTDB lineage: Bacteria > Bacillota > Syntrophomonadia > Syntrophomonadales > Syntrophomonadaceae > JBMNGN01. The sequence goes on along the minus strand of JBMNGN010000003.1, from coordinate 238,465 downwards.
CAGGCTCGACAACTGCAGTTAGCTGGACTGTCTGACCTACCCCCAGCTCCTGGTCACCTTCGGTAATGTTTACACCGGTAACCGGTATAGTTGCCACCGTATAAGTGAATTCCACAATGTTACTGTCCAGCCGACCAGGACCGATAACAATAGCCTTGATGGTAGTATCTTCTGTAATTTTAATGGGGCGGTTTATTTCGTCCAAAACATCCGATCTTGAAGACCACCAACGGCTGGCAATCCAGTTATACATAGGACTTTCAATGGTCGGGTCGCTGCCATCCAGGGTATAATGAACCTTGTCCTCATCGTCGTAAGGGCTATGTAGCTCCACTAGGGTTCCCGCCGGCACTTCCCCGGGCTCTACTGATGCTGTAGGATTGTCCCATTTTGATGGGGGGTCAGTAAGTACTTCGATTTCAATTAAATATTTAGCAAACCTGGCATTGGTCTGCTGTGTTACCGCCCGCTGTCCGTACAGCAGGTGATTTGCGTCACTACGGCTCAAGTTTTCTGGATCCTGAATTTCAGCATAAGACCCAGAGGAACTACTCTTGTGGGCTATGATAACTGGTACCTCTACTGCACCTGATGGGTCACCAGGTATATGCCCAAAGTACCTGTCGGGTTCGGGTAAGTCATAATCTATAAAATTGGGAAACCGATAGCGGGGGGCAAATAGCTCCTCCAACGTAAAAGTAATTGTGAAGTTGTCATTAGACCTAAATCTAATCTGGGTAGCTTCTTCGTTAAGCCCTCCGGCTAAGTCAAGTAGCTCTTCCAATAATACACCTTGACCTCTATACCAGCTCTTGGTAGGCCAGGTGTTAATGGTGCTGTAAATAACATCCTGCTGTTTTAAACAGTAATCGTCATATACCGGTACTTCACCCCTTAGCTGATACTGTGTGATCTCTATGCCATCGGGGTTGTTCAAACCAGGTCCGAATATTCTAAGGCTACCTCCTACAGCATAAGCGTTCGCGGGCGCCAGCAGGGTGAACATACCTGCCAATAAAAAAACTACCATTAAAACCGGCAAAAGCCGATACAGGCATCTAGTTCTTTTATTCTCTGTCACTTTCTCCTCTCCTTTCGCAATTTCTCCTTATTGCCGCAAATACTTAATACCTTTCCACCCCCTGTCATAAAATAGTTAAAGGACCCGATTAGCAACAGAAGCCAAACGGATCCTTAGTATCCATAAGCTTTGGCTCCTTTCCGCCCTGGGAGGCACACCTGTTTCCGAGTGTACCCTGCCGGCCTGAGAACCATAGCTGCAGCTTTAGGCATCTCAAGCCCGGAGCATACGTAATAATGTAATTATTATTTAGCGGGTTATTATTACTTGACCAGTGCTGTAATCATATTCTACCTCCGCTTCCATGGCCTCCATTATAAACCTCAAGGGTACAAAGGTGCGGCCGGGCGGTTGAATTGCCGGAGCACAGTCAATGACCTGAATTTCTCCGTCGATCTGCACATCAAGTGAACCTATGGTTAGCACTATTTCCTTTTCACCGTCATTTATTACTACCTGCATTTTCTCAGGATCCCAGGCAACTCCGGCATCCAAAGCTTCGCTGATAAAACGGACTGGAACCAAGGTCCGGTCCACCTCCGGGTTTATGTAAGGTGCAGCATCCAGGACCAAGGATACACCATTTACGCTGGCTTCCTCCACACCAATAGTAAGTATGATAACCGTCTCTGAACTATTCGGAGGAGGAGCATCGTCCCCTTTTGGATCGCTTTCGTCGGCAGGGTTATCTGTCCCGGCGACCTGATAGCTAAAAGTAACTATATCACTATCCAACTTACCGGGACCGATAGTAACAGCCTTAATAATAGTATCTTCGTTGATGGGACCTATAGGATGATTGATGGTGCCTAAAACATCGGCCCGGGCCGACCACCACCGGCTGGCAATCCAGTTGTACATTGGGCTATCCATAGTTGGGGTGCTGCCATCGGTGGTATAGTATATCTTGTCATCATCATTATGTAGGTTGCTTAAGGTCACCATGGTTCCCGGGGGAACCACTCCACTATCCGGATTGGCCTGGGGAGCATCCCATTTCTCCGGTTCTTCTGTCAGGACTTCAATTTTATTCAAATATTTAACAAACAAATTGCCGGTTTGCTCTGTAACTGTTCGCTGCCCCAGCATTAACAGCAATGAGTTCAAATCATTCATATATTTAGGATTGTCACTGCCTTCTACACTTATCAGACCTACTATCGGCTCAACCTCCACCTTGCCCGAGGGATCACCGGGCAGATGTCCGTCACCATCACCGCCAGATTTAAAATTGGGGAACCTGTACCGCTTGTCTTCGAACAACTCCTTCACTGTAAGGGTCACGGTATAACTATCGGCGGAGGTGAATCTAATCAAGGTAGCCTCATCAGTCATCCCTGCCTTATCGAGCAGGGTGCGCAGCTTGACCCCTTTCCCCACATACCATTTTTTAGTGGGCCAGGTGTTGATGCAACTGTATACATACTGGTGTTGTTCCATGGCTTCAAGTTCTTCCAGGGTATAAGTTACTGGTTTGGTTACCCCATCCCCGGTGATCTCCAGCCATTCCGATGCCGCTCCTGCCGCTGAAGAATACGTTAGACTAAATAAACCTGCCAGCAGCACTATGCTCAGTACAAATACTACAGATTTGTGGAGCCATTTCTTGTTTTCCTTTTGCATAGCATTAAGCCTCCTCTCTAACAGCCTAAAACTTTTCAGCTCAGCTAGCCGTTTACGAACTATTCATTGGTTAACATAAACAGCTGCCCGGTTACAGGGTCTTTATAAACTGTACCCATCCGTTGGTAAAGCTTGCCTTCCCCCTGGGTTTTAATCAGGTCATCACGTATTTGGGGGGTATCAGTCACTTCTTCTCCCTGTTCCAGGTTAATTCGTTGTCCCAGGCCCAGATCCACATTCCAGTTAATGGCCAGCGCCAGCATCAACCCGCAGGCAAAAACCAGCATGGCATCTACAATATTGATAGCCCCTTCCAGGGGGTTATCCTCTTCGTGCTGCCAGCGCTTTTTTCTCCTCAAACCTCTGTCCACAGGCAAACACCTCCATCAAGCTCTCCATTATCGCCTCCAGTGAACTTAAATAATCCTCATACCATCTCTTCCGCAGCCGGGAAATGGCAAAAGCAATGCCCCCTGCTGCCAGGCCGGTTACCGTAGCATCAAATGCAGTCAGCAGCGAATCTGCCAGCGTCTTGGTGTCTCCCTGGCTAAGGGCGATCAAGCCTGGTCCCAATGGAATTAACGTGGCCATCAATCCCAACATGGGTCCCAAGCGCGTTACCAGATCCGTACGGTTGGTGATTCGGACATAATACAGTTCTTCATTAGCCAGCAATCTTCGCGCTAATGCCTGGAGGGAGGCAACAGGGAGATCTCTATGTTTTATTAACTGATTAATAACGGATTTCTGACGGTTAAACAGGTGGCTGTCTTCAATCTTCGATATAATCTCTTCTATTTGCTTATCCTGGAAACTTGCAATTAATTCTGGTACATTAACCTTCATTTTTCGCCGTTCAGCAAATGCTTCAACCAGAAGACCGCCTAGTTCTACTACGGATAATCCAAGCAGCAATAACAAGACAGTAATGGTAGGCATAAGCAACCCGGAGGAAACGGCATGCATCATTTCTTTCAATGGTGTCAAAACGGTTTCTGCCACTTATCCTATCTCTCCTTTTTATATTCTGCATATCTTCTGCCGGCTCCGGAAAACAATAATAAGAAAAATGACCCCGAGGTACAAACGTTCACCCAATTCCGTTTTTCCTTTAAAGGTAGAGGTACCGTATCTGCTGCTGACACTTCGAATACCTGACTGTTCTGGATACCAGGCTCTGGCAAGGCAATATCAGCCGCAGTATCTATACTCAGGGCATCCTTTTCTATCAGGAATTGGGCCTTATCTTCCGGAATTTGGGATTCTTCTGGAACCTCGGGAATCACACCGGAAACAGCTGAACCTGTGTTGTTTTCCAGGTCCTTCACCAGATCCTGCGGTTCAGTTTCAGGTACCGGCGGCTCCGGTATAGACTCCGGCATTTCGTTATCCGCAGGATCAACAGCCACTGGATCATCATTTTGGTTGTTCTCCGCTTCATCCGGACCGTTGACTATACAGACATCCGTATGACCGCCAACTACCGTCTTTACGGTAATTATAGCTGTCCCTGGGCCAACCACAGTTACCAGTCCATGGTTGTCGACTGTAGCTATCCTGGTATCACTGGAACTCCAGGTTACATCCTTATCAGTGGCATTAAAAGGGGCTATATCTGCCGTTAGCTTAAAAGTGCTGCCAACTGGACGTCTAATGGTATTCTGATCAAGGGTTACCCCAGTAGGCGGCCCGCCTGGGACCTTGGTGGGATCTACCGCTTTTCCGGTAAGATCAGCCGTAAAGGTAAATGTTACCACATCGCTGTCCTCTTTGCCCGGACCGATGGTGATCATTTTAATGACCGTATCTTTATTAACCTCAATTGCCTTATTGACCGCCTTTACATCGTCCCGCTGATCCCACCAGCGGCTGGCGCTCCAATTGAACATCGGGCTGTTTATTGTGGGGGTACTGCCATCAGTGGTGTAATAAATCTTGTCCTCATTGTTATGCTTATTGCTCAACTCGATTTTCGTCCCTGCCGGTACAACTGTACCACTGGGGATATTTGCCTTAGGAGTGTCCCATTTTTCAGGAGTAGCAGTCAGCACTTCAATCCGGATTACATACTTTAAAAACAGATTGTTGGTCTGCTCAGTTACCGCCCGCTGTCCCAATATAAAAAGAAGGGCATCCCGGTCATTCATCGTGGTTAGATCATCGCTGCCTTCGGCACTGACCAAAGCCAGAATAGGTTCAACCTCTTGTGCACCCTCCGGGGATCCGGCGATACTCCCATCGCTGGGGTGATTCTCCTTTAACCCTGGGAAATAGTAGCGCTTATCCTTTAGCAATTCTTTCAGGGTAAGGGTGACATCATAGCCATCGCTGGATACAAACCGAATCAAGGTGGCTTCCTCTTTAATTCCTGCCAGGGACAGCAATTCTCTAAGTTTAACCCCTCTTGCCGCATACCACCGCTTGGTGGGCCATGTATTTATGGTGCTGTAAACATGCTCGTACTGCTCCATTGCTTCTAATTCAGCCAGGGTTAGGGTTAAAGGGTTGGATACTCCCTCCCCGGTTATCTCAATGGTTGTCGGGGATTCAGCTAAAGCCGGCTCCCCTGCCACCAGACTATTAAAAACCGCGGTTAGTATAAGCAGTATAAAAAGCTTAGGGAAAAACTCTGTTAATTGGAAATCAACAAATTTTCTCATACTCTCCCCTTTTTCATCGGAAACCTTATCCAAATTCCGGTGAAAATTCTGTACCCCAAATAATTTATTAAAGGAAAACCTGTTATTCAAGCAAGTTTAATACCTTTACAATAACCGTAACTGCCTCTGCTCTAGTGGCATTGCTCAGTGGACGCAGGGTATTATCGGGAAACCCGTTAATAATCCCATGCTTTACCGCTGTGGCTACCGCTTCTCTGGCCCATTCGGATACTAGGTGACTGTCTTCAAATGAAGTTTCTTCATTTACCCGCTCCAGATCCGTCGCATTTATAACTATGGCAGCCATCTGCTCCCGGGTAACAAAATCATCTGGTCCAAATGTATTCTCATCATAACCCTTGACAATACCATAATACTCTGCAGTCGCTAGAGCATCCCGAGCCCAATGCCCGGCAGTATCGGCAAAGATCTGGCCGTTCTGGGGCTCAAGGGCAAGTACCTTAACCAGTATAGTTACAAATTCAGCCCTGGTAATATTATGGTCAGGTTTGAAGGTACCGTCAGGATAACCATTAACCGCCCCCATGGCTATTAGTTTCTCAATGCTATCTTCTGCCCAGTGCCCGGCTATATCAGTCAAGCCGGATTCTACGCTGCCTGTTGCTACCATAACCGCAAATTTGGTAAAATGGTCTACCTGGATGGTTATAAAATCACCGGATATTTCTCCACCGATATTGATCCACTTCTCTTCGGCCTCATCATAGTAGTAAACAGCCGGAATCTGGCCAGGACCCACTTTTTCAGGATTGAAACGGAGCCGGATGGTGACAGCCTGTTTAAAACTGTAATGGTCTTCACCAACTATACTAAAATCATATACCCCGCTGACAATTTCAAGACCTGAAGGTGCACTAGGATGCTTTGTTACCTGCTCAATATTGATTTCCACCGGGTTTGTTCCATCCAGGGCACCGGCTGGTATTTCAAGGATAGCCTCGTCCCCGAGTTTTACCGTCCCTCCCTCACTGGGTTTAATCTGTTCTTTGGTACTAATCTCCTCTTTGATAACTGTATAAATAAATTCAACGATATCACTGTCCATTTTGCCGGGTCCAATGGTGACAGCCTTGATGATGGTATCTTCGTTAATTTCCACAGGACGGTTAACCTCAGCGACGGTTTTTGCTCCCCGTGCTGCCCACCACCGTCGGGCAATCCAGTTATACATGGGACTGTTCAGGTCTGGTAGACTGCCGTCAGTGGTATAGTAAACCTTATCAATATCATCGCCGGGACCATGTAAAACAACCTTGGTTCCCGCTTTAACCAGTCCTCCGGCGGGTTCTGCCGTCGGTTCATCCCATTTTCCCGGTGCATAGGTAAGCACCTCAATTTCATTTATATTTTTTACGAATAGGGGGCCGGTTTGCTCCGTAACTGCACGTTGCCCCAACATCAGCAGCAATGCGTTCATATCATTCATATATGATGGGTTATCCGTACCCTCGGCACTAACCAGGGCCAGAATGGTCCCAACCTCTTGGGCACCCGATGAGGAGCCTGGAATATGCCCATCAGCATCACTGCCGCCACTCTTGAAGTTGGGAAAACGGTAACGCTTATCGTATAACAATTCGTCAACTGTCAAAGTCATATAATAGCCATCGCTGGCAATAAACTTGACTTGCCGGGCATTCCCCTTCATTCCCGCTGAATCCAGCAATTCGTTTAGGAGAACCCCCTTCCCTACGTACCACTTTTTGGTAGGCCAGGTATTAATACAGCTGTACACATACTGGTACTGGTCCATAGCTTCCAACTGAGATTGGGTGTACTCCTTAATCCCCGTAACCCCATCACCTCTGATGGTTAATACAATCTCTTCTTCCGGCGGTATCTCGCTGCCTGTTATCACCTGAATCACAGTAGCATTAATATACCCGTCTGCGACAATTTCTATGGTATAGTTGCCGGCAGCCCTAAAAACTCCAGCATTTATGGTAATTACTCCCGCGGCAACGCTGTACCTGCCTGTAATGGAAGTTTGGTTGATCTTTACATCCGTAATAGCCTCGCGCCAGGCTTGATCATCAATAAAGGTCAATTCTATCGGCATACCGGTATGGTTATCAGTAGTATCGGGTACCAATACCGGGGGAGAATTGTCTACTACCAGGGTAAATTCATGACTGACGGTTTTTGCAGGCTCTGTGCTATCGGTAACCGTTATAGTAAAGGTAAATGTGCCGCTCTCCATCGGTATTCCTTCCAAATTTGCACCATTTAAGCTCATACCTTCCGGCAGGGTTCCATCACTTAGCGTAAAGCTGTACGGCTTTATACCGCCCATAGCCTGAAAGGTATAACCGGGGTATACTTCGTTTTTAACCGCCTTGACCGGATTATCTTTATTAATGTCCAATGGTACACTGCCTGCTTCATCTACCACCAGAGTAAATTGATGACTGGCGGTATTTGCAGGCTCTGCGCTATCGGTCACCGTTATAGTAAAGGTGAATATGCCTTTCTCCACCGGAGTTCCTTCCAAACTTGCTCCATTTAAGCTCATACCTTCCGGCAGGGTTCCTTCGCTTATCACAAAACTGTATGGTTTCAACCCGCCGGTTGCCGTAAAACTATAACCTGGATATTCCTGGTCCTCAATGGCTCTGGTTGGATTGTCCAGGTTCATAGCAAAGGGAACCCGGTACTCAAAGGTGACAATATCACTGTCGGCCCGGCCAGGACCGGTTACAAAAGCCTTGATTGTAGTGTTCTCATTAATCTCAATCGGATGGTTGATTTCCTCCAACTCATCCGGACGTGATGCCCACCACCGGCTGGCAATCCAGTTGTACATGGGACTATGAATGGTAGGATTACTACCATCAAGGGTGTAATGAACCTTATCCTCGTCATTAAAGGGGCTTTTAAGCTGGACCATAGTTCCCGCTGCTACCTCTCCAGGAACTGGATCTGCCGTAGGGTTATCCCATTTAGCTACAGGATCAGTAAGAACTTCGATAGCAGTTACGTATTTGGCAAACCTGGCATTGGTCTGCTGGGTAACCGACCGCTGCCCGTACAGCAGGAGGTTAGCGTCCATGCGGCTAAAATTATCTATATCTTCAATATCTGCCATATCATGCGCACAAATACTTTGATGAGCAATCATAGGTTCTACCGGCACTGCTTCCGAAGGATCACCGGGAAGGTGGCCGGGGAGGCCAGTATCCATGAAGTTGGGGAAACGGTAGCGGGGTTCGTTGATAAGTTCTTGTACTGTAAAAGTAGCTTTGAAACCATCGCTGGAAATGAAACTGATCTGTGTAGCTTCCGGTTTAAGGCCGCCTGCTACATTAAGCAAGTCCATTAATTTTATACCTTTTCCCCTGTACCAGCTCTTGGTGGGCCAGGTATTGATGGTGCTGTACCACTCATCGTGTTGTTGAACTGTAGTCCCGTCAGGTAATATTAAAGGTTCTTTGCCCTGCAACTGGTCTTGGGTAATAGTCACCGGATCAGGGTTTTCCAATCCCGGCCCGGATATGGTTATATTGCTTCCTGCGGTATAAGCAGCCTGGGGCGTGAGCAGGCTGAATATAACCGCCAGCAAGATTACTCCCAGGAACTTCGGCAATTGAACATACCTTCCTAGAACCGTTCTGCCTCTTTTCACTACCTTCTCTCCCTTAAGCTATTGTTCTAAGATAAACTTTCACCGGATTACATATACCTGGTTGTTTGTAAACCCGTAAGAGCTGATAGGCATCTACCCCAAAGCGCTTATCGTGGCAAAAATTAAGATCCGGCTGGCGGAAAGAAGCCAACCGGATCTAAGCATCCCGGGTAGAGCCCCTTTCCAGCACGGGAGGCACACCTGTTTCCGGGCGTACCCTATCGGCCTGGAAACCATTGCTCTTCAACATTAGGTTAACAGGCTCGGAGCATTTTCAGTGTTTATTATAATCCATTCGTTATACAACTTAATTATCCTGCCTAATTTTACTATAGAAATCGGGATTAGTAAATCCATATGCAATCATATGGCAATTATTCCAAATTAATGAGAGCTGGCTATCAAATAAAATCTCCCTGGAGTTATGAACTAAAGTACATTGTTTGCTTCATGTTATACATAATACTATTGACAAACTTATACTAACCTAGTATATATGAATATATGTTCATATGTTAGGAGTAGATAATGGTGTCCGATATTATCGATAAATGTGAGGTCCATTACATACATGAAGAGCGGGTCCAGGAAGTAATGGGTAAAATGCCGGATAGCAACGAAATAATTAGCCTGGCAGAACTCTTTAAAACCCTGGGTGACCCTACTCGAATAAAAATACTGTTTGCCCTGTCTCAACAGGAACTATGTGTTTGCGATATCGCTGCCGTCATCGGGGCTAGCGAATCTGCGGTATCCCATCAACTGCGCCTACTGCGAGGACAAAGGTTGGTGAAGTACCGGCGCGGGGGTAAAATGCTGTTCTATTCCCTGGCGGATCAGCACATCACTACATTATTTGCCCAGGGAATAGAGCACGTTAATGAGTAAAAGGGGGCACAACGATTAAATGCCTGAAACCTCAACATCAGAACCCCGATTAACTACCAGTATTCTTTATATAAGCGGTATGGATTGCCCCGATTGTGCCGCCAAACTGGAAAAAGCAGTCAGCAGGCTGCCCGGTATGGTTAAAACCAGCTTGGGCTTTTCCAATGGTAAAATGATCATAGAGTATTATGGAGAGGCCAACGAGGTACTCCCCAGGGTAGTTGATAAAGTTCATTCGGCGGGCTATGAAGCAGCCTTACCCCAATCGTTTCACAAACAAACCAATAAAATAATTTTACGTTTAGGCGGTTTAGACTGTGCTGATTGCGCGGCCAAATTACAAAAAGCAGTTGCCAGTATTCCTGGAACGAAAAAGGTTAAAGTTAGTTTCAGCACTTCCAGGATGGAGGTTAACTACCCCGGCCCGGCCAATGACATTGTGAAGGTAATACAGGACCTCGGATATTCCGTAATCGCGATGGAATCGGAAAAAGAAGCCTTCCCTGCCAACCCGTTTTGGAAAACCAACCGATCCGCAATTTCAACTATATTAAGCGGAACCGTACTGTTAGTTGCTTTTATCCTCAAGATTACAGGGAGCCTTCCCCCCAACTTTATCCTGGGTATATTTATTTTTGGCATAGTTATAGGCGCCTATTTACCCGCCAAATCGGGACTGCTTATGCTGGTTAATGCCGGGGAAATAGATATGAACGTCTTGATGACCATTGCCGTGATTGGTGCTGTAGCCATTGGTGAGGTTGAAGAAGGGGCCATGGTAGTCTTTTTATTCTCTTTGGGCAATACCCTGCAGGCTTTTACCCTGGATAAAACCAGGAAGTCCATTGTCTCATTAATGGAATTAACCCCTGAACAGGCACTGGTAAGAAGGAATAACCATGAATTTACCCTGCCTGTTGACCAAATCAAAGTGGGTGACCTGATAATCATTAAGCCAGGCGAGCGCATCCCTATGGATGGAAAGGTTGTCAGAGGCACATCATCGGTTGATCAATCCCCTATAACCGGCGAATCAATCCCAGTGGACAAACACCCAGGAGATGAGGTTTTTGCTGGTACCATTAATCAAAAGGGAGCAATGGAAATCCAGGTTGCCAAAACAGCGAAAGATAATACTATATCCCGCCTGATAGCAATGGTGGAGGAGGCTCAAAGCCAGCGCGCCCGATCACAGCAGCTGGTGGACCGGTTTGCTAAATACTATACCCCGATTGTGATAGGGTTGGCAGTCCTGGTGGCAGTAATACCACCGTTTGCATTTAATCAACCGCTGGTTAAATGGGTTTACCAGTCTCTGGCCCTGCTGCTGGTAGCCTGCCCCTGTGCACTAGTTATATCAACCCCTGTTTCCATCGTATCGGCTATTGGAAATGCAGCCAGGAACGGGGTTTTGTTTAAAGGCGGGGTTTACCTGGAAGAAATGGCTGACTTAACGGTTATGGCTTTTGACAAAACCGGAACCCTTACTCAAGGCCGGCCTGAAGTAACTGATATACTGGTCTATTCTGACCTGAGAGCAGATGAACTGCTGGCCATCACTGCAGCCATTGAAAACCGGTCGGAACACCCGCTGGGCACAGCCATAATCCAGTACGCCAAACGGAATAAAATCCACATACCTAGGGTATCTGGCTTTGATTCGTTAACCGGAAAAGGCGCTATGGGCACGGTTAATGATGAACTCTACTTTGTCGGCAGCCCCAGGTATATAGAGGAACACTTACCGCTTGCACCGGAAGTGATAGACGACCTTCAACGTTTCCAAACTGAAGGAAAAACAGTAATTCTAGTAGCGGATAAACAAGAAGTTAAAGGGATCATTGCCGTAGCGGACACCATCCGTCCTTCTATTATCCAGACCTTGCAGGATTTAAGGAAAGTCGGGATCAAAAGGGTAATAATGCTCACCGGCGACAACGCCGTCACCGCCAGGGCGATTGCCCGCCAGTTGAATATAGATGAAACCAAAGCTGACCTGTTGCCTGAAGACAAGGTGGAATCTATAAACTCCCTGCTTAGGACTGGCAAGGTTGCCATGATCGGCGATGGGATTAATGACGCCCCGGCCCTGGCCATGGCTACCGTAGGGATTGCCATGGGAGCAGCAGGAACTGATACCGCTTTGGAGACGGCTGATGTAGCCTTAATGGCTGACAACCTTAGCGCACTGCCTTATGCGATTCGCCTCAGCAAGAAAACTGTAGCAATCATTAGAGAGAATATAGCTTTATCCATAATAATAAAGGCCTTAATTATGTGCCTGGTTATACCAGGTATGTTAACCATGTGGCTGGCGGTAATTGGTGATATGGGAGCCTCCTTGCTGGTAACCCTTAATGGATTACGCCTATTAAGGGTTAAGCAGAACTCTTAACCGTAATTACAGCGGAAGGAGTTTTAGGCTGTTGGCGGGCTGCCGACCAGCCACCGGCAAATAATTCCGGTAATATCCCTGCGGCCTTCACACCCTGGGCACTTTCACTGACTCTTTCCCCGTAGGCCGAAAAGGTTTAAGAATTCCCCGGGATTGTAACTAAATTGTTTTGTTTGCACCGCCTTACCTCTTGCCTACTCAACTATTCGCTCAAAACAGGCTATGGTATTACACAGGTTGGCTATGGATTTTAATAAACCCAGCCGGGCAGCTCTTAATTCCTGATTATCTACCATTACCATTACTGATTCAAAAAACCGGTCAACCTGGTAACGGATACCGGCTATCGTGTTTAGAGCCTTCGGGTAATCCTCCTGCTGCAAGGCTTTTTCAACTACCGGATATATTGACCTAACTGTGCGGTAAAGCTCTTTTTCACTATCATCCACCAGGTCATCAGCTCTCACCGTATCGTTTTCCCAGTTCTTAGTCAGGTTATTGGCCCGATTATATACTACCATAAAATGGCTGAAATTTTCAGAAAGCCGGAATTCTTGTACTGCTTTTATCCTTTGGGCGGTGTTGTTTAAATCAATATGGGGGGTAGCCATAACCGCATCTATAACATCGTAAGATAATCCCCTTTCTGTCAACAAGCCCCTCATCCTCTGTAAAATGAATTCCAACACTTCAGAAGTAGTCTGTTCCGAGGAGTTATCCAGTCTAAAAGGCTTGTAACCCTGATATGCCTGCATTAAAACCTCTTTTAGGTCTATCCTAACCCCTGCGTCGATTAACATGCTGACAATCCCAATGCCCTGTCGTCTCAAGGCATAGGGATCTTGAGACCCGGTTGGTTTAATGTTGATGGCAAAGCTTCCTACCAGGGTATCGATTTTGTCAGCCAAACTCAAAACCAGCCCCGTCTTAGTACTCGGCAGCATATCTCCAGCAAACCTTGGCAGGTAATGCTCAAATACAGCGTTGCTCACTTCCTGACCTTCCCCGCTTTTCAGCGCATAGTACCTGCCCATAACCCCTTGCAGTTCAGGAAACTCGTATACCATGCTACTGCATAGATCCGCTTTACATAGATAGGCCCCCCTGACCACATCCGCCCGGTTACTGATATTACCCTTATTGCTGATATAAATACCCAGTTTTTGCAGCCTTTCAACCTTTTCCATCATATTCCCCAAGCGTTCATGGAACAAAATGTTCTTTAAACCCGCAGCCATTTCCTCTAAGGTCTTTTTAGTATCTTCCTTCCAAAAGAATAAAGCATCTTCCAGCCTGGCTTTTAAAACCCTTTCATTTCCAGCCCGTACTATATCCAGGTTATCGTTAGTTCCATTTCTAACCCCGATGAACCCAGGACGCAAATGGCCCTCTTCATCAAACACCGGAAAATAGCGCTGGTTTTTTATCATGGTAGTAATTAATACTTCTGGCGGCACCTCAAGATATGAAGGCGAAAACTGTCCATAGAAAGCGGTGGGGTATTCTAACAGGTAGTTGACTTCCTCCAGGAGATCCGGGTTTTCCATAACCCTTCCCCCTGAATCAACGGCTGCTTTTTGAACCTGCTGCCAGATTAGTTCTTGCCTTTTCTCTTGATCCAGGATTACATAGTTATTCTCCAGGGACTGAAAATAGCTTTTTATTCCGGTTATTTTGATTCTCCCTGGGGACAAAAACCGATGACCATAAGTTATATTCCTGCTTTTAATGCCATCTATTTCCAAATCAATCAGTTCATTTCCCAGCCAGGCAGTTATCCACCTGATAGGCCGGGCAAATCGTATCTGGTTATAACCCCAGCGCATTGATTTGGGGAAAGTCAGGGAATAAATCAGGCTGGCCAGCACCCCGGGAATAACATTCTTAGTTGGTTTACCCTTTTCCTTTTTTATGGCAAATATATATTCAATCCCCCCGACCTCTTTGGTAACCACCCCACTGAAATCTATCCCCTGTCCCCTGGCAAACCCTAGTCCTGCTTTAGTCGGATGGCCCTGATCATCTATGGCAATACTCTTTTTGGGTCCTTTGTGCTCCACTACCGCATCCAATTGCCGCCCACCGATGCCCTCGGCCAATAAAACCAGCCTCCGGGGAGTACCGTAGACAAGTACTTTTTCATATGGTATCCTTGACTGGCTTAGCTTCTGTTCAGCCAGATTTTTTAATTCATTAATAGCTCTGGGCATATACGCTGATGGCATTTCTTCCAGACCAATCTCAAATAGCAATTGCTTTTTCATGTTAACGGGCCTCCTTATCCTCAAGATCTATAAACTGCTTCCTTAGCTTTTCATCTCTCAACAAAGGGTATCCCATCCGCTTGCGTTGCTCAATATATTCACCTGCTACCAAACGGGCCAGGTTGCGCACCCTGGCTATATACCCGGTCCGCTCCGTTACACTTATAGCTCCCCTGGCATCAAGGAGATTGAACAGGTGGGAACATTTTAAAACATAATCATAAGCCGGTTGAACCAAATGCTGGTTAGCGGTTTTAATCGCTTCTTTCTCGCACAGCCCAAACATAGCCGTAAGGGTTTCCACATCAGCAGTCTCGAAATTGTACCTGGAATAATCCACTTCCCCTTGATGATGAACATCGGCATAGGTAATCCCATCTGCCCATTCGATATCGTAAACGCTTTCTTTATCCTGGATATACATAGCAATCCTTTCTAGACCATAAGTAATTTCAGCACATACAGGCAGGCAATCATACCCGCCACATTGCTGGAAGTAAGTAAATTGAGTAATTTCCATGCCATCCAGCCAGACTTCCCATCCCAATCCCCAGGCTCCAAGGGTTGGAGATTCCCAGTTATCTTCAACCAATCGAATATCATGCTTGACCGGGTCTATGCCGAGCTCCTTAAGGCTTTCCAGGTACAGCTCTATAACATTGTCCGGTGATGGCTTTAAAATAACCTGGTATTGATAATAGTGCTGCAGCCGGTTGGGGTTTTCTCCGTACCTTCCGTCAGTCGGCCGGCGGGAAGGTTCAACATATGCCGTATTCCATGGTTCTGGCCCTAGAGCCCTTAAGAATGTAGCCGGGTTCATAGTTCCGGCCCCTTTTTCCATATCGTAAGGCTGCTGGATGATGCACCCCTGCCTACCCCAATAATCATGCAGTTTGAGAATCAATTCCTGAAAATTCATACCCTTGCCTCCTTGCATCTAATAAACTTGCAGAGCTGGTAACAAGAAGCCCTACAGCAGTGATGATAATTCGGACACCGCCATGATTGTAATGGCGATATAAGCTTATAGAAATAAAAAGTATTCAACTGTGCCGGTTCCTGCCGCTCAGCCAAAGGGGGAAGTTACCAATTAAAAACTCGTCCCTCAAGTTCAGGGACGAGCATACCCGCGGTTCCACCCTGGTTGGCCAAAGCCCACCTTAATAAATTCAGGTTTTACTCACCTAAAGGCTTTCCTCCTGACAGCTCCAAAGTGCCTTTCACAAGATACCCTGCCGGATTTCACCACCCTCCGGCTCTCTGCTCAAGGTATTCTTCCTACTCTTCTTTATCATCGCTGATATATTGAATTTCCCCTAGTTTATCAACCGTCTGACGGCTTGTCAATCTAGGTTTATAGTTTTTTAGAATCCGAATAGTATCCTTAACCGCAAATCTCCTTTCTAAATGGTATTCAAGATACTTTTCCAAGAGGCCTTCAATTTGCGCAAGTGCAGATTGGCTGGCTCTTACTCGATTTACCACCTGTATGTTATGGGCCAGCAGAAGCCTCATTACTGCCAGTGCTTCACCGGATAATGAATGGTTAGTGCCAATCCCTGCCGAACACGGTTGGCAAACTATTCCCCCGTCTGCCAGGCTGAAATTATACCTCCGGCAGTTTTTATTACCGCATTTTATGCAAGCTTCCAATTCTGGCTGGTACCCTAATTGCTGAACCAGTCTGAGTTCAAAGTACCTGAGGACCAAGGGGTTGACCCCGTAGTTGTTTAAGTGTTGCAAGGTCTCTAGGGTAATTTTGTAAAGGGTAGGAAAAGCAACCCTATCCGCTAAACCCTTATCCAGAAGCTCCATAAGGTAGACAGCAAAAAGCGTGCGGCTCATTTCTTCCCTGATATTGCCATAAAATTCCAGGACCCTGCCCTGGGTCAAGAGATCCAGTTCTTTTTGGGCGCTAAAAAACAACTGGGAATGGCAAAAAGGTTGAACACACGCCCGCAGGCTGCTTTTAGGCTTTTTTACTCCCCTGGCTATAGCTCTGATTTTGCCCTCCCGCTCGGAAAACAAGGTAACCAGCTTATCTGATTCCCTGTAATCCAGGGTTTTTATTACTAATGCCCGTGAACTATAGTACAATTAATAATCACTCCAAAGCACATTAAAAACGGTTACCGGGCGGTTAACTATTGAAACCGGTAACCCCAACCTTTGTCTAAGATTAACGGCCAGTCGTTCTGCCTCCTCTTGATTGATTACATCATAATCAACGGCTATATATAGACTGGCGCCTTCGGCAGCCAGCTTTTCTATTCTTTTGACGAACAGTTCAAGGTTTTCAATATATCCTTGATTGAGATAAGCAAAGATACTATCTTCATACCTGCTCATCCGGCTAAAAGCTGCAACTTGAAATTCTTCCCGGGGTTCCTCTGCCCCATACTCTACTGTTGCCAGGATACGTGCTGCTAAACGGGTAAGAGCCCTTTCATTTTTTATGACCGCCCACCTGGGAACTGTAATAATTATGGAAGGAGAATCCACCTGGCGGGCGATTGAAACCAGTTTCTCTACCTTTATTCCATCATTAGTATAGCTATGGAGCGCAAACCCCATCATTTGCGGCACTATAATAATATCCGGTTTCAATCCAATGGTAGGCAAATGATGACCTCCGTCGAAAACCACCAAACGATAAGCAGTAGGTCTGAGCAGTGAAAGGTATTCTATCCCTCTTTCACTGGTATGCCACGCATCCATGGCTGAGCACTCAATAACCGCGTTATATCCTTCATCAATCAGCTGGTTGATCTCTCGGGGAAAGTCAAGGCCCTTTTGGGGAATAATCGCTCGAATCTTAACCTGTTCTTTGGGAATTGGCAGTTTTCTCAAGCCCGGATCATGAACCACTTTATATTCAGCCCTGGAAGCAATTAAGTCAGCATAGATATTCATAAACTGGTTGTAGCCAAAGGCTTTAATCTTGTCATTAGGATAATTGACCATTATCCAGGTATAACCTGCAATTAGGATCACCAGTAGCAATACTCTTTTCAGCCGCAAACAAGGACTACCCCTTTTATTTTACTCCTCCCCTTAGCCTCTGTTCCCTGACCAGGGCAGCGGCATTACTGCTCCCTATTCTGTCAACCCCAATATTTATCAGTTCCAGGGCAAACCGGAGATCCTTAATCCCTCCACTGGCTTTAATCTTAAGGCCCTGGGCTTTGTTGGATTGAATGATACTGATATCCTCCCTGCTAACCCCCCGATGGGAAAACCCGGTTGAAGTTTTTATATAATCGGCTCCCAAATCGCTTACTAATCTGGTTATATCAGCTAATTCATTTCTGGTTAAAAGAGCCGTTTCTACAATTACCTTTAATATGAATCCGAAATCTTGCTTAAGCTTAAGCAGGCTATTAATCTCCTGCTGAATATATTCATAATCGCCTTCCTTTAAGCGCCCTATATTGATTACCATATCAATCTCATCCGCACCCTGATTCAAAGCCTCCCGAGCCGCAAACACCTTGGTGGCTGCTAAATCTGCTCCTAACGGAAAACCTATAACCGTACACAGCCTGACCCCAGAACCTACCAGGTATTCTTTAGCACTTTTTACATTTACCGGGTTGACACAAACAGCAGCCATGCCCAATTCGGTTGCCTCCTGGCATAAATCCTTAATCTGGGATTTAGCTGTTTCCGGTTTCAAGTTGGTGCTGTCTAGGTATTTGGCAATCATTCTTTTCCATCCTCTAAATGAACTATATCTTACAACCGGTATCCAAGCTGATTGAGGTTAGTTTCGCTGTCCCGCCAGTTCTTTTTCACCTTAACCCACAAATCAAGATAGACCGGTGCATTAAGTAATTCCTCTATATCAGCCCGCGATTGTTCCCCGATAGATTTAAGCATTCGACCGTTTTTCCCAATAATAATTGCTTTCTGTGAATCCCTTTCAATATAGATAATAGCTTTGATGTAGACCTTTCCCTCAGCCCGGTTATTATACTCTGCTAGTTCAACCGCAAGGGAATGGGGCACCTCATCCCTAGTTAAGAAAAGCGCCTTTTCCCGAATCAGTTCAGATATCAGGAACGAAATGGGCTGATCAGTAATATCTTCTTCTGGATAATATAAAGGCCCCTCTGGTAAGTACTTAAAGGTTTTGTCAAGCAATATCGGCAGATTGGTTTTTAAAGCAGCCGAAAGGGGAATGACTTCAGAAAAAGACATATGGCTGGTAAAAACCTTTATATATGTATCCACCTCTTTTGCGGTAACCAAATCTATCTTGTTTACCAGCAGAAAAATAGGCACATTGACTTTCTCCAGCCGGTCCATAATAAACTGTTCTCCCCCACCAAAGGGTCTGGTTACATCAGTCATATAATAAACCAAATCCACTTCATATATGGAACGGGTAGACACTTTAATCATATATTCACCCAGCAAATGCTTGGGTTTGTGTATACCTGGAGTGTCAACAAAGATAATCTGCCCCTCTGGGCAGGTATGAATCCCCTGAATTCGAGTTCTGGTCGTTTGGGGTTTTTCTGAAACAATGGCTATTTTTTTGCCGATAACCGTATTCAGTAAAGTGGATTTACCTACATTAGGCCGCCCCACTATACTAACAAATCCTGATTTCACAGTTTACCCTCCTAATTTAAAGCGAAAAAGCATTAGGTAATAATTCCACCAGTTTATATTCGTTATAATCTGTTCCATTATTGGTTGCTATTATTTTTAAATCCGGGCAGAATTCAAACATTACCTGCAGGCAAGCCCCACATGGCAACGGAAGGCTCTTTCCATCAGAATAAATGGCTATTTTATCCCAATCCCTTTGCCCCTCGCTGATGGCTTTAAAAATAGCTACTCTTTCCGCACACACGGTCAGCCCGTAGGAAGCATTTTCAATATTGGTTCCCGAAAATATTTTTCCATTACTGCACAAAATCGCTGCTCCAACTTTATACCCCGAGTAGGGAGCATATGAATACTTTTGGGCTTCCATAGCCGCCATAACTAAATTTTCTGTGGTCATGTTTCCTCCATTATAATCTATGATTGCCTAATTATTATATGGAATTGAATAGATGCTGATGCAAATTAACCTATCCAAGACGGGTGCCGAAAACCAGAACCGCTACCACTATAGCGTTTAAGGCGCTTACCAGCACTGCTCCCGCCGCCAGGTTCTTGGCGACCTTAGCCAGGGGATGGTATTGATCGGTGATCAAATCAACGGTTTTTTCAATCGCCGTATTTATTATCTCAGTAATAATAACCAGAGATACGGCAAAGGCTATTAGCCCCCATTCCATACGGCTGATCTGCAGATAACTGCCACCAAAAATGACCCCAATAGCCGCAAGAAAATGGAGCTTCATATTCCTTTCCATAATAAGCGCATAAAAAATCCCTGCAATCGCACACGAAAAGCTCTGCGGTATACTACGCCTTCCCATAGCAGTATTAAATCACCTTTCAAGTCCTAATATCGCCATCACTTTGTCTTCCATCATTCTCATTACCCTGGTTTCCTCATCGTTTTCATGGTCATATCCTAGAAGATGCAGCATACCATGGCAAATCAAAAAACCAACCTCCCTTTCCAGGCTATGTCCATATTCTTGGCTTTGAATCTCTGCCTGCTCCAGGGATAGTACTATATCGCCCAGAACGTTGACCTCGGAAGGAAAATCAATATCGGGTTCCTCATCAACCATTTCATTCATGGCAAATGATAATACATCGGTTGGCTGGTTACAATTCCGGTAAATTAAGTTCATTTCCTGGATATAGCTATTATCAACGATTAACACGCTGACTTCACTGTTACTGGGCAATTTATGCAATCTGGCTACCGTCTTAATCGCTTCATTAATTATTTTCTGTAATTCTTTGGAGTACACAACCTTATTCTGCTGGTTTATCACCATGATATCCATAAATTTCTCTCCTTTTTTCGAACTCCCTGACTATGGTATCCGGATACTCAATGCGTTTATGGTACACACCTTCCAATATCTTTACAAAGGACTTGTAGAGTATATCTAAATCCCTAAAGGTTAAATCACATGCTTCCAGTTGGCCATCATTTAATTTATCTTTGATAATGACATGAACCATCGCTTCTATTTTTTCCGAACTGGGATCCTTAAGGGATCTCACGGAAGCCTCCACCGCATCCGCCAGCATAACCAAGGCAAGCTCCTTGCTTTGCGGTTTCGGACCTTCATACCTGAAGCCTTCGTCATTGATATTACCTTCCCGATCCTCTTCCAGGGCCTTTCTATAAAAATATTTAATCAAACTCGTACCATGGTGCTGCTCGATAAAATCTATTATTACCTGTGGTAATTTCGCCTCTCTGGCCAGTTCAACCCCTTCTTTAACATGCGAACTGATTATTAAGGCACTTAAGGCAGGCGCAATCCTTTCATGGGGGTTATCAAAACCCCGCTGGTTCTCCACAAAATATTCCGGTCTCTTTATTTTACCGATATCGTGGTAATAAGAACCCACCCTTACCAAAAGGGGATTGGCCCCGATGGCCTCCGCCGAGGCTTCAGCCAGATTTCCCACCATTAAGCTATGATGGTAAGTACCTGGAGCAACCAATAATAACCGTTTCAAAAGGTAATGATTAGGATTAGCCAATTCCAATAATCTTATCATACTGGTTATGGAAAATGCTGATTCCAGATAAGGTAATACACCGATCATTAGAACGGCCGAAACTACTCCATTTACTGCTCCGATTACTACACCTAATGCCAGGATATTTAAGGCCGTATTCCCGCCGATAAAGGACAGGGTAATTATGGACACGATATTGGCCAGCGAAATATACAAGCCTGATTTGACCAGATCAGAAGTCTGGCTTAACCGGTATACTTGATATATGCCAACTGTTCCTCCTACAAAAGCTGTAATAACATAGAACAACTGGTTACCTTCGGTTAAAAGGCCCACGTACAAAGCCATTATAATGGTCATGAAAAAGGCCAGCCGATTGTCAAGCAGAATAGCGGTTAGCATTGAACCTGCTGCCACTGGTGCCAAATAGCCTATTAGGGCATTCATCTCCGGTTGTCCGCTGAACTTGATTAAAGTGAGAAACCTGGTTAAAGATATGGTTATGATAAATATTAAACCGATCAATAGCATCAGTTTATCATTATCGAAAATATCCTTATAGAATCTTTTGATAAACTCGATGGCCAGCCAAAAAGTAAGCAGAACAAAAAGGGCTATACCCATCAAGGTTATGGGATAACTTTTGCTCCTCTGGATTCCCAATTGTTCTAGAATAGCAATCTGCTCAGCGGTGACCCGGTCTCCTTCCCGAACGATTATTTCTCCGGTTTTAATCGTTTTTTGCACCGGTTGAACTGATTCTATAGCCTCTTCAATAGCCAGATCGGTAGCCTCTTGGTTGAAAATGAGGTTTGGCCTTATTGAACTGACCGTGGCTATTTTCATAAAATCGCGGGCAGTTGGATAATAGTTAAGGCTGTTAATCTGATTCTGAGCCTGTAAAAATGCTTCGTTGAGTGTCTCCTCAGTAATCGGCCTGTCCATTATACCCTTGGCAATATCCACTGATATCTGTTCTATCACATCCAGGTCTTCATCAGTGAAACCGGTAATGTAATCGGCCATTTGCGTGGGTGTAGACGACAGGATGAGAATATCCTCTTTGCCGCTAATATAAGCGCTTATTAATACTTCTAACGAGACTTGTTTTTCCCCTTCCGAACCCAGAATCTCCCGGATACTTGAGTAGAAAGCAGCAATATCCGCCTGGGTATTAGCAGAGGCGAACTTGTCCTCCTGGTAAACTTTTTGAACCTTGCTGGCCGCTTGCTCTTTTAGCTCCTGGGTCTGTTTTTCATCAATTACAACCGCCGTAATATGGGATTGTATATTTCTTTGCGCAACTTCATCCGGTTTAAGCGTAACCTGGTTAGGGCTAAAATGACTAAACAATATGAGGATAGTAGTGCTGAAGAAAATCAAAACCCCTATAACCTTATGGGTAGTTGAGTTTTTTAATATTGAATAAACTCCCTCTCCCAAGAGTTTCACGATACCAGGGATTCTCATTAAAATATCTCCTTAGGATAGCTTATTTCCGGCCTATTTACTCGAACCGTTAAAGTTGTTTTCATATTTCTCATAGGCATTAATTATCTTTTGTACCAGTGGATGCCTTACAACGTCATCCTGGCTAAGATACTCAAATGATACTCCCTGAACCTGGCCGAGTATTTTTTGAATCTCAATAAGGCCCGAATGTTCGTCCTTAGGCAAGTCCACCTGAGTTATATCTCCGGTTATAACCGTCTTGGAACCGTATCCCAGCCTGGTTAAAAACATCTTCATTTGCTGAGGGGTAGTATTTTGAGCCTCATCCAGGATTATAAATGCATCATTGAGGGTTCTGCCTCGCATGTATGCCAGCGGGGCCACTTCTATAACATTTTTCTGCAGATACCTTTGGGTCACATCTATACCTAATATATCAAACAAACCATCATACAAAGGACGAAGGTAAGGATTAATCTTTTCGATTAAATCTCCGGGCAGAAAACCCAGTTTCTCACCAGCTTCTACTGCCGGTCTTACCAGGATAATTCTTTCCACTTCCCGGTTTTTAAAAGCCCGAACCGCCATTACTACAGCTAAGTAGGTCTTGCCTGTCCCAGCCGGACCTATGCCAAAAACCACATCATCCCTAAGAATAGCTTGAATATACCTTTTTTGTCCGATAGTCTTGGCCTTTATCGGTTTACCTCTGGCAGTAGTAAGAATAACCCCAGAAACCAGATCTTGGTATTGGTTTTTTTGACCCCTTTTCAAGAGGCTGTCCATATAATTAATATCATTAATATTGAGCTGCCCTTCATTATCAATAGTTTCGATTAGCTGGTTCAGCAACTGTACCGTATTGTTAACGTCATCTTCCTTTCCTTTAACATAAATATCAGCGCCCCGGGCTGAAATCTCGGCGTTGCAAATACTTCTTAAATGTTTAAAGTTTTCATCCCCAATACCGAAAAATACAGCTGCCTTCTGGTTGTCCCCAATGGATATCTTGGATTCCTTTTCCGTCAATAAAAATATTCCCCCCATACACTCTAAGATGCTTATTATTATATCATATGAGGTTATTTAATGGCGATTCTCAGCTTAGTTTATGGGTTCGGCCACAGCTATATCCTCAACTATTTCTACCGATAGTTTTACCCGGGATAAAGAATCGCTGGGAACTGATAAAATGTCAACTTTAATATCTTCAGTTTTTGGTTTATGGCCAGTTTTTTGCACCAGATCAGCCAGGGCTTTATTTTTAGCATTTTCTATAGCTTCCCCTTGACTGTACTTCAATACTTTCTGCTTCTTTTCTTTGATAGTGACCTTGCGCAGGGAAAATTCCCCCCAGGGGGTAATGAGACTGTTTTTGTCTGTTTCTTCCTCATAGATTGGATAGTTTTCGGTATCACCCCTGCCCTTTAGGGCAATGCTCTTCCAGGGGGTATCGATATAAGTTTTTACCTGCTCATTTCCGGTCAATATGGTTTTCTCCAATCTAAGCGGGCATTCGGCATATGCTTCATACCATACGCGAGCTTTAACAACCCCCCGTGCCCTTACCGTATAAGGTTCTAACGGTACATCAGATACGTTTTGCATAAAAGGGTTGATTTCAGGTATCACCAACCCCGATATGAGAATATCACCTTTGGATACCGCCTGCCCCTCCCTGATTTTAACCTGTCCCTCCAAGACTAATATTTCCTCTACTACTCCATCCTTGGAAGCAATTATATGGCAGGGACCGGTAATCTCCTCTCTGGGAAAGATTTTTTCTACCACCTCAATTGTAACCTTAACTCCTTTAACATTCAGACGGACATAAGTTAATTCATCTATGTCTCGAAGCATAGCCTCTTCAACCTCTGTGCGGCTAAAGCTCCATTTAGCTGCTCCCTTATAAACCCCGTATTTGGCAGCCGTAAGGAGTATCCTATTTTTATCTACCCGCTCATAACCGGTAACTTCAATGTGCCACACAAATGAGGACATGAAATAAAGAGCCAGTATAAAGACCAGGGCCCCGCTAACAAAACCTATTCTTCTCTTGAAGGTCGTTTTGAGAAAAGGCAATCCCTTTTTATTAATGACTTCTAAGGAATGCCCTGTTTCTTCAACAATGGTGTTTAATGCTTCAAAACCGCTGGATCTCACCTTAAGCTCCAGCCAATCACCCTTTCTCTTAATGTTCCATAAAAATACCCCCCTGGAAAGGGCCATGTTAATAACTTTTTCTGGATTTTTCCCGTGTAACCTGACGCTTACTACTCCGCCCACCTGATCGAAAAACTTATTAGCCATTAGAACCTCCTTTTAGTCAAAGTATTTAATTGAACGTATTTCACCGGCTATACTCATTTCGTCAGGCATCAGGGCCCTTATTTCCAGGTTATTTCCTGCTATTTCTATATAACCGCGGGTTACATTAACCCTCAGGCGGGTTAAACCGTATTCGATTATACCTTTATGGTTTTCCAGATATAACTCATTGTTGCCGATTACAGTAATTTTGGGCAAATCCATTACCAAATCTTTGGGTATTTCCAACATTTCCGCTACTACCCTGGTAAGGTTCTCATTTTTTTTGTCCATTTTATGCCCCCCAAAAAAGGCTTTTCCATGGAAAAATATATGCTTATTGTCCCGCTTAAATTCCATCCAGCCCAGGAGGAGCATAAAACAGCATCAAAAAGCTGACAGGGTAACCCTCTACCTGTTACCCTGTCAACCTCATTGGTTCTTTTACCTACTTAGTTGATATAATCTATATCCCCCATCGATATTTTTAGCTTTAAAACCGTGTTGAATAAGGATACGATTGGCCAAATATGCCCTTAACCCTACCTGGCATAATACGAGAATTTCTTTATCCTTGGGAATCAAATCCAGGTTTTCCCTCAGTTCATCAACCGGGATATTAACCGCTCCTGGGATCGAACCTCTGGCATACTCTTTGGGGGTTCTGGCATCAATAAGAAATGCCCCTGCCTCTACCAACTGGAATACCTCATCCCAGGTAATAACATCTACCATTTTATTTATTATATTACCGGCAACATATCCGATCATGTTTACCGGATCCTTGGCCGAGGAGAAGGGCGGAGCATAAGCCAGTTCCAGTTCCTGCAGATCAAAAACCGTCATACCTGCCCGGATTGCAGTTGCCAGGACATCTATCCTTTTATCTACCGAATGGTGTCCAACAATTTGCGCCCCTAAAAGCTTTCCGTCCCCGGGCTGAAAAATAATTTTAATCGTCATTTCGCTGCTGCCCGGATAATAGGCAGCCCAAGAGCTGGGGTGGGTATGGCAGGTTAAGTATTCTCTGCCCAGTTGCCGGAGAGTCTTCTCATTACTGCCGGTAACTCCTATTACCATGTCTTTAATCCTTATAATGGCTGTACCCTGGGTACCATTATATTCTACCTTATGCCCTGCAATATTATTGGCTACTATCCATCCTTGCCGATTAGCCGGGCCGGCCAAAGGGTAAAGGGAATCCCGGCCGGTTACGAAATCTTTAACCTGCACCACATCCCCAGCGGCATAGATATAGGGATCGCTGGTCCGCATATATTCATCAACCAGAATCCCTCCGGTACTCCCCAACTTTATACCGGCCTTTTTAGCCAGCCGGGTTTCCGGCCTTATGCCTGTACCCAGAACAATCAATTCGGTATTAAGTATTTTGCCGCTATCCAGATAGATCTTCTCCACTCCTGAAGGCCCGGCTTCGGTGTTTATTATCCGCTGTCCCAGGTATAGCTCCATGCCTAGGGAGCGTAAATACCGGTGAACTATGGCTGCCATTTCCCCATCCAGTGCTCCCAGCAATTGCGGAGCACTTTCAACCACAGCCACCTTCAGGCCTCGTTCATGCAACATCTCAGCCATTTCCAACCCTATAAACCCTCCGCCAACGATAACCGCGGATTCCGGCCGCTGTGATTCAATGTAAGCTTTAATAACATCACTATCAGGAATATTCCGGACTGTAAACACATTGGGTTGTCTTGAGCTAAAAACCTCTGGAACTACCGGAGCAGCTCCGGTACATAAAACCAGATAGTCATATTTCTCCTGGTACAACTGGCCATCTACCAGGTTTTTAATTTGCACCATCTTTGATTCGGGAAATATATCGGTTACTTCGCTCAGGGTGCGAACATCAATATTAAACCTTTTGTGCATTGACCTCGGGGTCTGTACAAGCAATTGTTTTCTATGCTCAATTATTCCCCCAATGTAATAAGGAAGCCCGCAGTTGGCAAAGGAAATATCCTGCCCCTTTTCAATTACGATAATTTCAGCATGTTCATCAAGCCTTCTAAGACGGGCGGCGGCGCTGGCCCCAGCCGCTACCCCACCAACTATAATTACTTTCATAGAATGAGCACCTACCTTTTATCGCAAACTCCATGTATGCTAACGTTGAATTGGCTTAAAACTCAATATACCTGATACTATGAGGATCAATTCGCTCCAGGGTCTCCAGCTCTTCCCTGGTAGGTGGTTCATAGAACGGCACATCAGTTTGGGTAATCTCCCACCCGGTACAGTCCTTAACCTGTTCCAGGGTAGTATACGGAAATATACTTTCCAGCTCCAATTGCCCGTTTTTTAACCGGAAAATAGAAAGGTTGGTCACCACAGTAAACTCCTTGCCAGGATCTGCAGCAGCAGTGGCGAATTGTACTTTTTCCACCAAAGAATTCCGATCGTGTTTGGTTTTCCAGATAGTAGTTCTTTTGGTTAGCGGGGTGAGGGTGGCGCTTCCGGCTCCGCCGGGCAATCTGACTCTTGGTTTATCATAGGTTCCGCCGACATACGACATATTGATTTCGCCTTTCCGGCTAATCTGTACAAAGCTTAAAAATGATATGTCTACCCTCCCTCTGGAAGCCAGATCGAATATCTCGTCCAATCCAAAATGAGCCACGCTTCCTTCAAACTGGTTTTTGGATAAGGTTGAGCCGTGATATGAAGGAACTACATGATCCGGGTCAACTCCACCGGTAATATTTATCCAGGTGAAGTCCTTACCCATTTCTTTCGCTAGTTTCATCGCTTGTACCGGCACTGGTGAAGCCAGGCCATGGAATACTACATCACCTTCTCTTATTTCACGAGCTAAAGCCACTACCATCATTTCTGCGGGGCCATATTCCATTCTTGTATCCTCCTTTCTGTAATAGTCTGGAAGAAATCCTTAATCGTATCATCTTTAACTGCTTGGATATAAGCTCTCATTTCCCGGTCTTCTACATGGTCATATTCTTGATAACAAATCCCGGGTTTAGCTCCACCCGGGGCTAATACAACCGCCTCAACCAGGAAATGCGGCACTGCGGTCATTTTAGGATTATGCCTGAAAACATCGGTGTTTACTAATTTCTCTGTGGTGATAATAGTTTTTTGGGCTGCTCTGGCCAGAAGGACATCTTGAAAATCCGGCCCCAGGATTCTAGCATTTCCGTATTCATCAGCCTCTTGAACATGAATAATAGCATAATCAGGAACCAGGGCCTTTACTACTACCGTCTTTTGTCCATCAAATGGGCTTTCCATACTCCGGAAGAATTCTGGCCGCAAATCAACTAGATCACTGCCCAACATACCGTTCACCGGTATAAAAGGAATTCCATACGCTCCCGCACGGAGGGCATTTATCTGGGTTGCTCAGGATCCTTCCATAGCCTTAATCGTACCGTTTTGGCACCCCTTGCGCATACCTGGTGCCAAACCGTATTCATTTTCAAATCCAAAAAACCCAAAATAGACCGTATCTACCAGGCCGGCAGCACAAAGCATATCAGATGCCAGCCCGGGAGCCGCACCACAGATCTTTAAACCTTTTAGACTCCTCCTTCCCAATTCATAAGCAAAGGCAGTCGGGGTCCGATGCAAGGCATTTCCCCCCAGGGCCAGCAGTTGATTGCTCCTAATTAAATCTGCTGCCTGGGTCATGGAAACCAATTTGTTTTTCATGAAACACCATCCTCCTTCATTTTTGATTGAGTATATATGGATGAGCACAGGGCCGATTGGGTGAGAGGAATACAGGATGACAGCCCTTTATATAATTTAACCCTAAAAAACTTGGTTTTTTGGGCAAATTAAACAGAGTCGCCAGTTTTGATAGTTCTTAAGATCAATAACCCCAACTGCCAGGGGACAATCAAAACTTCAATCCGGGTGTATACCCATTTCCCTTTGGTCTGGATAGTTAAAAAAGCAAAAAACACCTTTTGAGGTGTTTGCGGATAATCACTTTTTTATGGTATTAGATAAAAGCAACTGCAATAATACTGAGCAGAAAGGATGCCAATACCAGGCTGATGATTATAAAAAAGGCCTTTTTCTGCTTCTTGTTTTGCATTCCTTTATTCATGAATCCCATCAAACATCCCCCTTTATACCAGTTATTGTAACAGAAACCCTGGATCGAATAATAGCAAAAGGTCTGATAAACCTGCGCTGTCTATCAGACCTTGTTCTTCGTAGAAGCAAAAATATCATTCGGGTAAAAAGTAATGCGAAGAAACTCATGGTTATGGACTCCTCTTAGAACCTTCTCTTTTTGCGAGCGGCCTCAGACTTTTTCTTCTTTCTTATGCTCGGCTTTTCATAATGATCATGTTTTCTAATATCTTGCATAACTCCTGCTTTCTGGCAGGAACGTTTAAACCTCTTAAGAGCACTATCAAGGGATTCATTTTTACCTACTTTTACTTCAGACATTATTTCCCTCCCCTCACTGCACCAGGTTTGAGTGTACACCATATTATTGTACTATCTATATGGTTTAAGAGTCAATATTAACCGGGAGGCCAAGCCAGTTCTCTTCCTCCCAGGAGGTGGTAATGCAGGTGTAAAACAGATTGCCCGCCAAACTCGCCGCAATTATTTATCAAACGGTATCCGGCTTCAGCAATTCCAAGCTCTTTAGCCAACTGTGCGGCTACAAAATTGATTCGGCCTAAAATCCCAACCTGCTCGCCATCCACCTGGTTTAACGATTCTATATGCATCTTAGGTATCAATAATATATGTACTGGGGCAACTGGGTTAACATCCTGAATTGCTATTATTTGATCATCTTCATATATGATGGTAGCATCGATTGCTCTGCTAGCAATTCTGCAGAAAATGCAATCTGAATTATTCATCCTTGTCACCTCCTCGGCCAGGTTCTATCTATTCCAGGGAATCATTTGCTTTATTTATGAAGAGGTCTAAAATAATTATACATCTAGTATATATCTAGTTTTGAGTTCAGTCCACTTTTAGCAGTTATCATAATAACTAATCTGCAGCCAATTGCCCTATTGCCTGGTTATCCTTGATTTCCAGGATTTGAGCCTTTACCAGCTGCCCTCTTAAATCCTTTCCATGATTGAACACAACCTGAATATAGTTGTCACTTAATCCCTTGTAGGCGGTGTTCCCTATTTTTTCTTCTACTAGTATTTTGAGCTCTTTATTCAGAAAAAAATTCATATACCGTAATCTTTTTTGTTCTGCCAATTCTAATAATTTTCTGCTCCTTATCTTCTTGTCCTCCTCTGGTACCATGCCGGACATAGTAGCAGCTTTAGTCCCCGGCCGGCTTGAATACTTGAATACATGTAGATCAAAAACCGGTAATTTCTCAATCAGCCTGTAGGTATGTCTAAAATCTTCCTCTTCCTCCGTCGGAAATCCCACCATAACATCAGTGGTAATTGCGGAATCAGGTATTTTGCTTGCAATACCATCAACTAAGTCCTGGTAAAACCTTTGGGTATATGAACGATTCATTTCCCTTAAAATTCGGTTACTGCCGCTTTGCAAAGGTATATGAAAATGAGGGCAAATCTTGTTTTCTTCAGCTGCTAGTGATACCAATGCTGGGCTGAATTCAGTCGGTTCAATAGAGCTTAATCTTATTCTGTATTCACCACTGACCTGGTTTAATATAGTCTCTAAAATCTTTACGATATTATAATTGCCTAAATCCACCCCATAAGAACCAATATGGATTCCAGTCAGTATTATTTCTTTGTACCCTAACCCAACTAATTGCTGCACTTCTTGCACAACATCCTGAGGTAACTTGCTCCGGACCGGTCCTCGGGCAAAAGGCACTATACAATAGCTGCAGAAATTCTCACAC
This sequence comes from Syntrophomonadaceae bacterium, assembly GCA_050949865.1. GTDB lineage: Bacteria > Bacillota > Syntrophomonadia > Syntrophomonadales > Syntrophomonadaceae > JBMNGN01. The sequence continues at coordinate 207,683 of JBMNGN010000003.1, read as the reverse complement.
CCATCCTGAATTTTAACAAAAGCCCGAGTTCTGTCATGCGGTTGTTGATATATAACCGGTTTTAGGGGTTGGGTACGGGAAATCTTATCTGCAATAATAGCCAAGGACCCTTTTGTTTGGATAAATTCTTCGGCAATTTTTAATACATTTTCTTTTTCTCTATTACCGACTATGAGGCTTACTCCTTCAATTGCTTTTATTTGCTCGGTTTCAGTTTGCGCCATACAGCCGGTTACTACCACCAGTGCCCGGGGATTGCCCTTAACTGCTCTTCTTATTATACTCCTGGATTTCCGATTGCTTACATGGGTAACAGTGCAGGTATTGATTATATAAATATCAGCCTGGCCATCAAAATCTACAATGGAATACCCTTGATTAATAAAATCTTCTTTAATTTGTTCAGTTTCTACCTGGTTAACCTTGCAACCCAGAGTGTAAAAGGCAACCTTCTTCAAACTATCCCTTCTATCCTATGTCGCCGTATTCGTACATGATAATACTTATCGCTACCAAGCCGGCCGTTTCGGTTCTTAATATCCTCGGCCCCAGCCTGGCAATAGCTACTCCTTTTTCCCTGGCCTGGTCTACCTCGGAAACGGAGAATCCTCCTTCAGGTCCGATTATTAGGGAGACCTCCCCTTCCATTCCGGGATTTTCTCTTAGTATTTGTTTCAGGCCGTGTACTCCCTTTTCATATAACAATAAGCAATGCCTTCCCTCAACTGCCGCCAACGCTTGAGGGAAAGTCTCTACCTCACTAATCACAGGAACCTCATTTCTTCCACACTGCTTGCAGGCTTCAGTGGCAATTACCTGCCATCTCTTAACTTTGGCCAACAGCTTGTCTCCTTGCAGGTTAACCGTAGTATGGTCGGTTATTATGGGGCAAATCTTATGGACTCCAATCTCAACCGCCTTTTGTATAATGGTATCCATCTTATTGCCTTTAGCTATCCCTTGAAAAAGGGTTAATTTTATAGGGGGTTCAAGATTTTTCCGGCAGATTTTCTTAATATCGACAGTCAGACCATCTTTGCCGCGGCCTGAAATAACCGACTCGTATTCCTTTCCACTTCCGTCAAAAAGTATCAGGCCATCACCGACTTTTAACCGCAGAACTTTTTCTACATGGCGGCTTTGCTGCCTATCAAGGACAGCTTTAAGGGTATGCTCATTAACCCGGTCAGCAGAAACAAAAAAACGGTGCAATTCCGCTCCCCCTTAACCATATTGGATACTATTTTTTCAATAAACCGCCAATCCCTAATACAGATGAATGCCGGTATTTCATGGTTATAACCGGCGTGCAGCTACACCTACCCAATCGGCATCAGTCAATACTTTTTCAATTTTATAACCTTCAAGCTCCAGTTGCCTTTTCAACCATGGCCAACGGGAATCAATTATGCCCGAACCAATAAATACTCCCCCCTGGGTTAGGTTGTCTGATAACCGGGGGATAAACTCATACAGCACTTCGGCAGTTATATTAGCCAGGACCATATCGATTTCCTGTTCCAGGATTTCTTCAAATATATCTCCAACTCTGACTTCAACCATATCTTCAACCTGATTGAGTCTAATATTGTCCAACGCTACCCTGCCTGCCAGCTGGTCAATATCGGCCGCAATTACCGGTCCTGAGCCTAGTTTAGCTGCGGCAATAGATAAAATACCCGAACCGCACCCGGCATCAAATACCCTCTCTCCGCCCTCTATATATTCTTCCAGGAAACCCAGGCAAAAACGAGTGGAAGCATGGAGTCCGGTACCAAAGGCCATACCGGGGTCCATCTCAATAATTATATCATCAGCCTGCCCATGGTATTCTTCCCAGGTGGGCTTAATAACTAAACGACGGCCAATTTTAAAGGTATGATAGTGCTCTTTCCATGTTTCCTTCCAATCTTCATCATTAACCTCATTAATGGAAAAAAAACACTTAACCCCGAAGGTTTCCTCAACTATAGCCAACTTTTCCTTTAAATCCTGGGCTAAACCTTCATCCAGACCAAAATAGGCCTTGATTTTCACCTGTTCCCCCATAGGATAACTTATTATTGGGGACAGGTTATGATCATCATTTGGCACAGAAGTATCTTCTATAGCAACCCCGTTGCACCCGAGATTAATCATAATACCTGCTACCGGATCAGCACACCTGCGTTCGGTTGTCACTACTAACTCTTTCCAGATCATGATATGTCATTAACCCATCGCATCTTTGAATTTTTCAAAGATCCCTTTCTTCTGTTCTCTTACCTCTTCTTTATCGTCGTTGAAAGCCATCAAGAGGTCTTTTTGCTTCTTGGATAACCTCTTAGGAATGGTAACCTTTATTTTAACCTTCAAGTCTCCCATCCGGTGGCTGTGTATATGGGGAACCCCTTTGCCTTTAACCGTAATAATATCATCTGGCTGGGTACCTTCAGGGATAATAAGCCTGTGTTTTTCTCCCCCTAAAAGGGGTATTTCTATTTCCGCCCCCAAAGCCGCTTGAACAAAATCGATCTGTACGCTGGTTAGAAGATTATTGGCTTCCCTTACAAAACGGGAATGAGGTCTGACCACAATATATATATATAAGTCACCCGGGGGCCCGCCAAATACACCTATTTCCCCTTCCCCTTGGATTCTTAACCTTGAGCCGGTATCAACCCCAGCTGGTATTCTTACATTTATCTTCCTTCTTCTTCTAGCCTTGCCGGTTCCTCTACAAACCGTACACGGGTTTTCAATTATAGTACCCTCTCCATGACAGCTGGCACAGGTCCGAATCGTCTCAAACCTGCCGAAGGGGGTAGTCTGGACAGTACGCACCTGGCCTTTTCCATTACAGGTAGGGCAGGTGGTTATTTTAGAGCCGGGTTCAGCTCCATTGCCGTTACATTTTTCACACTTTTCCACCCGGCTGATTTCAATCTCTTTTTCTATGCCAAAAATAGCATCTTCAAGATTAATCTCCAGCCGAACCTCCCTATCCTCTCCCCTTTGCGGTCCAGTTCTTCTTCTACCGCCGGTGGCTCTTCCCTCACCGAAGAATATATCAAAAATGTCTCCAAATCCGGTGCCAAAGTCATTTATATCAAAACCAAACCCGCCTGTTCCAGCATTTTTGGTCGGATCAAAAGCATCATGACCGTAGCGATCATAAATTTCGCGTTTTTGGGGATCGCTCAGGATTGCGTAAGCATCAGAAACCTCTTTAAACTTTTCTTCCGCCTTCGGATCATCCCGGTTTACATCAGGGTGTAACTTTCTGGCCTTATTCCTGTACGCCTTTTTAATCTCTTCCGGTGAAGCATTTCTCGTTACTCCCAGTACTTGATAAAGATCTCGCTTAGTGGACATCTGTCCCCCACCTTCCTAAAAACCTGACGAACCCGGAAATAGTCATATTCCCGGGCTCTATTCCCTCTCCCGATTATTAACCTGGTTTTATTTTGTCTCGTCATCGCTCACTTTATAATCGGCATCCACCACATCTTCTGGTTGGCCTTGCTGAGCACCTGTCTGCTGGTATATTTTAGCTGTAAAATCATAAACCACCTTAGTTAGAGCCTCTGATTTAGCCTTTATGTTTTCTAAATCATTTCCAGCCAGGGCTTCAGACAGTTCATTCTTGGCTGTATTAATCTGGTTCTTGGTGTCTTCCTCCATTTTATCAGCGTGCTCTTTCATAATCTTTTCTGCCTGATAAATCATACTGTCTGCCGAATTCCTAATTTCTATCTCCTTAAGACGCCTTTCATCCTCTTCAGCATATTTTTCGGCATCCTTAACCATTTTTTCAATGTCTTCACTGGACAAACCGCTGGAGGAAGTAATGGTTATTTTCTGTTCTTTATTGGTGGCCAGATCCTTGGCTGTTACATTTACAATTCCATTAACGTCAATATCAAATTTAACCTCAATCTGAGGCACCCCTCTGGGAGCCGGGGGTATGCCGGCAAGCTGGAACCGTCCCAATGTAACATTATCTGCGGCCATTTTTCTTTCACCTTGCAAAACATGGATATCTACTGAAGGTTGATTGTCAGCAGCGGTAGTAAAAACCTGGCTCTTAGAGGTCGGAATGGTCGTGTTCCTTTCAATAATCCGGGTAAATACCCCGCCCAGGGTTTCTATTCCCAATGATAGAGGAGTCACATCAAGCAGGACTACATCGCTGACCTCTCCTGACAACACCCCGGCTTGAATCGCTGCACCTATTGCCACAACCTCATCAGGATTGATACCTTTAAATGGTTCTTTACCGATAAAATTCTTAATCGCATCCTGTACGGCTGGTATTCTTGTTGAGCCCCCCACCAAGATTATTTTATCTATCTGTTCCGGCTTTAAGCCTGCATCTTTAATAGCCTGACGGGTAGGCCCCATAGTCTTTTCCACCAGATCAGCGGTCATATCGTTGAACTTGGCTCTGGTTAAAGTCCTTTCCAGGTGAAGGGGCCCTTCCGGGGTAGCAGTAATATAAGGTATGTTAATATCGGTACTCATGACTCCAGAAAGCTCATGCTTAGCCTTTTCAGCACCTTCTTTAAGCCTGAACATTGCCATTTTATCGTTTCGCAAATCCACACCGGTTTCCTGTTTAAATTCTTGTACCAGCCAGTTAATAATCTTGTCATCAAAGTCATCCCCGCCGAGACGGTTGTTTCCGCTGGTGGCCTTTACTTCGAAAACCCCATCACCAATTTCCAGGATCGATACGTCAAAGGTACCTCCCCCCAGGTCAAAGACCAGGATAGTCTGATTATCCTCCTTATCTAAGCCGTATGCCAAGGCAGCTGCGGTAGGTTCATTAATAATACGCAGCACCTCCAGGCCCGCTATTTTTCCTGCATCTTTAGTAGCCTGTCGCTGAGAATCGGTAAAATAAGCCGGTACTGTAATTACTGCCTGGGTTATCTTCTCACCCAGATAGGCTTCGGCATCCTTTTTTACCTTTTGTAAAATCATGGCTGAAATCTCTTGAGGAGTATATTTCTTGCCTTCTATTTCGGCTCTATAATCAGTACCCATCATTCTTTTAATAGATACTACGGTTCGTTCCGGGTTGGTAATGGCCTGCCGTTTAGCCACTCTGCCTACCAGTCTTTCCCCGGTTTTTGAAAAACCTACTACCGATGGGGTAATGCGCTCTCCTTCAGCATTGGTTATAACCTTACCCTCATTACCTTCCATTATAGCAATACAAGAGTTAGTAGTACCCAAGTCAATACCTACTACCCTTCCCATTTTTCTGCACCTCCACACAAGAAATAGTATATTAATTGCTTACTTTAACTAAGCTGGGTCTGATCACTCTCCCATGCAGTGTGTAGCCTTTTTGCAGCTCTTCAATCACTGTGTTTTCAGGATAACTGTCGCTTTTTTCCATTAGCAGCGGTTCGTGAAACTGGGGATCAAAAGCCTTGCCCAGGGCCTCGATCTCTTTTAAGCCTTCTGCCTGCAGGATTTCTTGCAGCTTCTTGGTTATCATTTCAATCCCCTTAATTAATACCTCGTAATCCTGGTTATCAGACATTTTTACAGCTCTTTCCAAATCGTCCAATACCGTTAAAAGGTTTTTGATCAAAGGCAATGCCGCAAACTTAATGTATTCATCGCGTTCCCGCTGGGCTCTTTTTTTTATGTTATCAGCTTCAGCCAGCGCCCTAAGGTATTGATCATAATTCCTGTTTGCTTCCTCTCTAGCCAGCTCCAGTTCCTTCTTTAGTGCCAGTACTTCTTCCTGAACACGGTCAGAAGCAGCTTCTTCCTGGGCACTAGCCAAGCCGGTTTTTTCCTCGTCATCACCAGGGGCAGCTTCTTCTCGTAATTTAATCTCCTCTTGCATTTGTTCATTCTCTGCTGGGATTTCGGGCATCAATTCTTCATTTTTTTCCATTCAATCACCTCTAATCCATAATATCTGATTCATCCAGGTCTGACCTTTCATTCCTCATCTTAATAATGGTATTAATCCGAAGAATAGCCACTGCTACTTCACTTGCCATTTCCAATGCCTTGGTTTTGACTAAGGCAGGATCAACTATTCCCTGATCCATAACATTTATTAGTAAACCATTATTAAAGTTAACTGCAATAGAATCAAGCCCTTTATTTTTCTGAGCTGCAATTACATCTCTCAGTTTTTCCAGAGAATTAAACCCGGCATTGTCAACCATACATATAAACGGTTTAAGGATGGCTTCTTTAACGCACGATATCCCAAATGATACCATACCTTCCACCCCCTGGGCATAATTCTCCAGCTGGGCAGCAATCCATACTTCAATAGCCCCACCACCGGGGACAATCCCCCCTTGTAAAGCTGCCTGAACTGCTGAGGCAGCATCTTTGGCTATCCGTTCCCTTTCATCAACAACCTCTTCAGTAGATGCCCCAACTACAACCGTGGCATTATTTTCGGCCTGACCGCCTATAACTAAGGTATATTTTAGTTTTTGATCAACGGTTACGGTTTGGGCCCGGCCAAGAAAACTTTTTATGCAATCTAGATCTCGGTTTAGCGTAGCCCGCTTAATCTTCCTGGCCCCGGTATGTTTGCATAATTTCTGAATTTCTTTGGAAGATGCCCGGTGAATAACCATAACCCCGGCCTGGGTAAGGACTTCCTCTGCTATATCATCAATACCCCGATCTACAACCACAAGATTTACCTTAAGATCAACTATCTTGCTCAAATTCTGTTGGTATGTCTCTCTGGCTTTTAAATAATACTGAAAACCGGATTCGGTTTTCATCGCATCATGATTAATATCTTCAGGCCCTAAAGCATCATCTATCACCAATATGCGGGGTTCGGTCAGGTTTAACGGCATATCCTTGTTGACTGGTTCTTTGTTAAGAATAATACCCTTTAAAACCTGGTTACCGGATGATTCCCTAGCCATGATAGCATCAGTAAATTTATATTCCCTATCAAGCAATCTTTCCTCACCTATAATTTTAGCTCCCTCAACCACCAGCTTAGCTATATCTGTATGGCCTCTCCCGGCTATGCAGGCGATATCAAATAACCGGCCATCTTCAAGAGAAGCAATTTTTCGGGTATGTTGGTGGATTAATTCTACCGCCTTTTTAGTTCCCAATTTTATGCCTTCAATGACCATGGTTACCGGTACTCCTTTTAAAACCTGGGTTACTCCCTCGGCAACCAGGGTCCCGGCAATAATAGTAGCAGTTGTAGTACCATCTCCCACCTCATTCTGCTGTGCCCGGGCGGTATTGATTATCATTTTGGCCGCAGGATGTTGGGTTTCCATGCTTTTTAATATAGTTACGCCATCATTACTGACTAAAACGTCGCCAAAACCATCCACCATCATGATATCCAGGCCCTTCGGGCCAATCGTGCTTTCCACTACCTGGGAAATAACCCGGGCAGCATTGGCATTATTAAGCAGGGTTTGAAATTTATCGTCTGTTTTGCTTTCCGAATATGATTTATCGGGCATATTACCTCCATGGGCCATCAGTAGTATTTTTTCAACAGATCTTCAATCATAACGCTCACCGTTTCAACCGTGCCTGCAGCCTTCCAGTATTCCATCCTAACCGGGCCTATAATCCCTATTTTCCCCATCTCACCTAAACTCTTATACCCGGAAATCACCAGGCTCATGTCTTTAAAATCTTCGATTCTATTTTCTTTACCGATCTTTATTACCAATCCGTTCTCAATTTCCTCATCAGATATAATGTTTTTTATAACCTCATCTTCATCCAAAACCGTCAGTATGCGCTTAAGTTTGTCTAAATCCTTAAACTCAGGTTCATTCAACATATTCAGGGCTCCGCTGATTATTACCCGATCCTCAGCCATATTGTTGAGCATAATATCGATAGCTTCCAATGCATTATTAATTACAGTTCTTCTTGCTTTTAAACCATCCCTAATGTATTCCAGGTCGCTCCGGCTGATATCTCCTATTTTCTTGCCCTGCATGGCCTGGTTAAAGACATGCCCAATCATTAGCAGTTCTTCCGGGCCAACCGTTTCAGGAATATCAATCTTGCGATGCATTATTATCCCAAAATCTGCAACCAGTAATACTAAAGCCTTGCTTTTTTCCAGCGGTATCACCTGCAGGTATTTAAAATTATTGAACTTAACTGAAGGAATTAATATAAACGAAGCATAATTGGTAATACAGGATATAAATTGGCCAATCCGGGCGATCAAATCGTTTATCTCTGAAATATTCTCCTGTAGTATTTTCTGAAGAGTCATGAGCTCTACTCCCTGAAGGGTTTCCTTCTCCATCATACAATCAACATAATGTCTGAAACCCTTTTCAGAAGGAATTCTACCCGCCGATGTGTGGGGCTGCTCCAAAAAACCCATTTCCTCTAAATCTGACATTTCATTTCTAACCGTTGCAGCACTAATCTTTAACCCGTGTTTTTTTACCACCGCCCTGGACCCTACTGGCTCAGCAGTTTCCACGTAGTCTCTAATTATTGATTCTAATATTTTCTTTTTTCTTTCATCCAGTTTCATATACTCACCCACCTGTTAGCACTCTCTTTCGTTGAGTGCTAATCAGTGTTTCCTAAAAAATATCATCTGCTATACCCTTTGTCAAGCACTGGATCTATATGATTAATCGATAAAAAACCTGATTGGAAACGAAATAACTGCCTCTTGTCAGCCTTAGATATCCATGTTCTATCTCAAGCAGCCCTTGATCGATAAGGGGTATTATTGCTGGAAAATCCGAAATAATATCAGTATTGAACCTCAATTTAAAGGCTTCCAGGTTTATTCCCGCACACAGCCTTAGGCCCAGTATTAATGCGTCTGCAACCACTTCCCTATCGGACATGGATTCCAGAATTTCCACCGGACACGATTTACCATGGCTTAGGCAGTCGATATAAGTTTTAATCACCGGCTTGTTCATTGAGCGGGCTGCCCCGTCAAAGCTTACTGCTCCGGCTCCCAATCCTATATATTGATAGGCTCCCCAGTACTTCAAATTGTGACGGCATTCCTGGCCGGGAAGACTAAAATTAGATAATTCGTATTGTGTAAAACCATGATCGGCCAAGTATTCTATGGCATAATCATACATGGCCCCCTCGGTATCCTCTGCTAGAGATGCAATCCTGCCCTTTTCTATACTATGCCTGAGAGGAGTATTAACACCCGGTTCTAACAAGTAAACTGAAATATGCTCCGGATGGCAATTGACCGCAGCCTTCAGGCTTGTTTCCCATTCAGCTTGCGACTGGGCAGGGATACCATATATCAAATCAAGGTTTAGGTTTTTTATGCCGCAGGTACGGATAATATCTACTGTCTCCAGGATATCCTCAGGGGTATGTAACCTGCCCAGCACTTTAAGATTTCTGCCGATAAAGCTTTGAGCACCGACAGACAACCGGTTAACCCCGGCTTCTATATATCCCAAAACCTTTGCTCTGCTGATGGTAGCCGGGTTTACCTCCAGGGTTATCTCAGGATTGGAAGTAAGCAAAAACTTCATTCTTATGCGATCTAATAGTAGTTTTACCTCCTGGGCCGACAGGAGACTGGGGGTTCCGCCCCCCAAGTATACCGTGTCTACCAGTTGCCCGTTAGCTTCCCGGCAACGGCAGTCAATTTCCCTTAATAAGGCATTGGTATAGGTACTGATTAAACCCATTTTATTTAGTGGGATCGAATAAAAATCGCAATAATGACACTTTTGCAAGCAAACGGGAATATGGATGTACATTCCTAGTTTATTCTCACTGTGGAAAAATATTGACACTTACTACCTTTCCTTATTCTAGTATTAATAGCAATTCTACCTTTAACTAATCATTTTCAATATTCATAATGGACAAAAATGCATCCTTGGGAACCTCGATATGGCCAATCTGTTTCATGCGCTTTTTACCAGCCTTTTGTTTTTCAAGCAATTTCTTTTTTCGGGTTATATCTCCGCCATAGCACTTGGCCAATACATCTTTTCTCATGGCTTTTATGCTCTCCCGAGCAATAATCCGGCTGCCTATAGCGGCTTGTATGACGACTTCATACAGCTGGCGGGGGATAATTTTCCTAAGCTTTTCAACTGTTGCCCTAGCCTGATAGTAAACCCTGTCTTTATGAGCAATCAGGCTCAAGGCATCGATTACTTCCCCATTCAAGATAATATCCAGCTTAACCAGACTGGACTCTTCATATCCCTTTACCTCATAATCCAGGGAGGCGTAGCCTTTGGTACGAGACTTCAGGCTATCAAAAAAGTCATATAGAATCTCGGCCAACGGAAGGGTGTAAATTATCATAACCCTTTGGGCTGAAAGGTATTCCATAGTCACAAAGCTGCCTCTCTTTTCCTGGCACAATTCCATTACCGGACCAATATATTCATTTGGCACCATTATGGAAGCTTTTACAAAAGGCTCTAGAACCCGGTCTATTTTTTGCGGCTCCGGCCAGTGGGTAGGATTCTTCAAGCTAAGATCGGTGCCATCAGTAAGTACTATTTTATATACAACACTGGGTGCGGTAACCAGCAGGCTTAAATCATATTCCCTCTCCAGGCGTTCTTTTACGATTTCCAAATGAAGTAATCCCAGGAAACCACATCTAAAACCAAAACCTAAGGCATCGGAGGTTTCTGGTTCAAAGAAAAGGGCAGCATCGTTTAGTATTAATTTTTCCAGGGCATCCCTAAGCCTTTCAAAATCATTGTTCTCCAGCGGATAGATCCCACAATATACCATAGGTTTAACCTTTTGATATCCTGGCAGCGGTTCTCGGGCCGGGTTATTGGCTTTGGTTATCGTATCTCCCACTCTGGTGTCGGTAACGTTTTTTATCCCGGCTGAAATATAGCCAACTTCGCCGGGCTTAAGCATTTTAACCTGGGCCATATATGGATTCAATACCCCCAGTTCGTTTACCTCATACTCCTTTTGGCTGGTCATCATTAGGATATGGTCGGTTTCCGACAGGGTACCGCTGAATATACGCACATAGGAAATTACACCTTTATAGGAGTCAAAATAGGAATCAAAAATCATTGCTTTAAGAGGCTCATTTTCCTCTCCCTGGGGAGGTGGTATCCTCGATACAATAGCCTCCAGTACCTCTTCAACCCCGGTACCCATCTTGGCTGATATTAATAATATCTGCTCCCTATCTAAACCCAGCACATTCTCCATCTCTTGTTTAACTTTTTCGGGTTCAGCCCCGGGAAGATCTATCTTATTGATAATACCAATTATCTCCAGGTTAAATTCCATAGCCATATATACATTGGCCAGGGTCTGGGCTTCTATTCCCTGGGAGGCATCAACCAGCAATAATGCTCCTTCACAGGCCGCCAGGCTCCTGGAAACTTCATAGGAGAAATCCACGTGACCGGGAGTATCAATCAGGTTTAAAATATAGTCATGTCCGTCCTTAGCACGATAGTTTAGTCTTACGGGTTGGAGCTTTATGGTAATCCCCTTTTCTCTTTCCAGATCCATTTTATCTAAAAACTGCTCCCGCCTCTCCCGTTCATTCAATGTTCCGGTTATTTCCAACAGCCTGTCTGCCAAGGTAGATTTTCCATGATCTATATGGGCAATTATACAGAAATTCCTGATTTTATCCTGCAATTTGAAACCTCCATTATCCTTCCCTGCAAATAATAATAATGCATACGGCTAAATTATACCTGATTGGCAACTCCACTACAAATCCCTATACACCTGGCTTTTTGCGAAATCTTTTTTCAATCATGTCCAATAAGAGCCTGGTCTCTTCCAACTTAAACAGGTATATCAGCAAGCTATACACTACCACCCCGATCAAGACAGCAGCTGATAGGCTTAGGGTTAAACCTAATTTGCCCGGATCCAAGAAGGCTAATAAATGGTTTAGAGCCGTTTTAACCGCACCATACATTATTATTGAAGCCCCCAGCGAGACTGTGAAACTAAGCAGCAGCTTGGATCCCCCGATGGAACCGAGTTTAACCCTTAAAACCGCCATCAGAAATAATAGATTAACCAATCCGGCCAGTGAATAAGCTAGGGCTAATCCCTGGTGCCCCATAGGTCCAACCAGCTCAAGAGATAGAATGATGTTAAAGGCAATCGTAGTGACAGCAGCCAAAACCGGGGTGATGGTATCCTTTAAAGAATAAAAACTGCGATTTAATACCTGAATTGATGAATAGGCGAACAACCCGATACAATAATAAAACAGGGCTTCATTGGTAACCCTTACCATGCTCAGGGTAAACTCTCCTTGGTAAAACAAGAGCCGAATAAGTGGTTCACCAATAGCCATAAGCCCCAGGGAAGCTGGAATACTCACCAGAAAAATTGCCCTTACTCCCAATGATGATGTCCGTTTGAATAGCTCTATTTCCCCCAGGGCGGTTAAAGAGGTAAGGGTAGGGAAAATAGCCGTAGCTATAGATACTGCAAAGATGCCTACCGGCAGGTTCATTATTCTCTGGGCCAGGTTAATAGCGCTAATTGTACCCGCACCCAGACTTGATGAGAGGTTTTGAGTTACAAACAGATTCAGTTGGACTACGCCCAGGCCAGCCAGGACTGGTATCATTAGCATTAATATCTGCCTGAAATTCTTATCTTTATAATCCAGGGACCAGTAGTATTTCATCCCCACCTTTCTCAATGCCGGTATTTGTACGGCAAAGTTCAATACGGCCCCCAGGACTACCCCATAGGAAAAAGCTGCAATACCCAAATGATCAACTAATAAAACCCCTACAATTATAATTACCAGATTATATACCAGGCTGCCTAGAGCAGGCGAGGTGAAGTGGTGATAGGAGTTCAAAACCCCCATGGCAAAACCGTTAAGGGCCATAAAAAATGTCTGTAGGAACATGATATGGGTCAATCCAACTGCCAGGTCAATGAAGTCCTTTGGGAGTCCTGGAGCGAGAAGGGTTACCAAAGGACGGGTATAGAGATAGGCGACAATTATCAGGCCAAATAAGATAATCAGTATATAATTAAATACAATACTGGCAGATTTCCAGCCCTCATCTTCCCTGCCTGTGGCAATACTGGCTGAAAAGACTGGAATAAAGGCCGAACTAAGTGCTCCCCCAACCAAAAGCATATATATAAAATCGGGAATCGAAAAAGCTGCCCGGTAGGCATCGGTAATATAATTCTGTCCAAAAATAGTGTAGAGTACAACTTCCCGTCCATAGCCTAGAACCCTGGATATTATTACCGTAACCATTAGCAGTACTGCTGCACCGGCAACACGCTTCCCTACAACGCTCAAACCTGTTCAACTCCACAGACGAATACATTCATATTATCAAATATAATTCTATTAGAGGGCAACGTATACAAGAAAATAATTTTTTATATCAATTGCACCCTTCAATTGGTTAAAGTATATAGTATGTTATTTGATTTTATCTAGGCTAAGCCGGTACTTTTCCCCTAAAAGACAAAGAACCGGTCGGTCATCATCCCAACCTACCCCGATCACCGGTCCTTTATTGCTTAAAGTAAGTTGATTCAGTGCTTGATTGCTGGTATTAAGGCCAGCAATAACCATAATTATCAGCAAGGCAATTAAGCTGACCCTGATGATAAAACTCACTCCATTTCCTCCCTTAATACCTCTATAACTATATCGGCGAATAGTTCACCGGCATATTTGGCTTCGGAAAATGAATTATAATCCGTCCCGATTTCAATCAATAATGAATGATCATGATACTCCTGGTTATAAGTCCCGGCTTTGGTCCTAACTCCCCTAATTAATCCGGGGTACATTAACTCACCCTGGTTATACAGTCTTTCAGCAAACTCAAGATTGTCCCTCCAATGGCTATGCGGTTTTCTTTCATCTGTCCCGACTATAATTAATATTTGGGCGCTTTCCCGGCCCCCTATCCGGACTTTAGGAGCATTGGTCAGCCCCGGAATACTATCCCTATGGATATCAAAAAGAGCCAAGACTTTCTTCCCTGATTCCAGGACTTCCTGTACGGTTTTTCGTGAATTGGTGTAACTTGCCTGGTAATCAGGGTAGTCGTGAATCTTATCGATAAACACTGCATTTAAACCTTCGCTTTTTAAGTAGTTAGTTATGTTCAGGGCAACCTGGTTTATAAGCCCCTTTTCACCATCCAAACGCGGTTTGCCCGAATCGGGAATGTAGGATTCCGCGTTATGAGTGCAATAGAAAACTACCATACCATCTTTAAATATGGTCTGATAATCAGCTCTTGAACTATTTTGCACAGGTTCCATGCTTATAGCGGGCAGGCCTATATCTTTACTAGCATCAACCTCCGGCTCCGGTTGGAGCCGTTCGGCATCTCCAAACGCCAGGGCCTGCAAGGTACAAAACACAAGATTTTTCGGAAGCTGGTTTGCTAAATCGGATAAGGAAGAATAAAGGCCTAATTCTCTATCCTTTAGACCGACATTTACCGATTTAAACATCTTGACGGCCATCTGTTCATTTATATTAATAATCGGCGAATTAAAGCCCGGTTTATAGATATTCTGAATGAGTCTCTGGTTAACATCTATATTAACCCCTGCTACCAGGATAACAATAAAGACTTGAATCAAGAAAATATTCTTCAATAGGGCAACAAAGCTCTTTTTCTGCATCCTGTCCACCTCATTAAGCAGTTTTAACCAGTTTATGGTCAACAGGAGGCAAATAGAACCTTGCCTAACCCATTCTTAGTATATGGTTTATTAAAAATAATATCCTCTTCTTGCAATTCAAGGTTTATAATGCTATATTAGTTCTGTCAGCTAAAAAGGAGGTGAAAGCGTGGCAAAAAGCAAAACCCCGGCAAAAAGAGCAAGACGGGCAGAGCAAAACCGTTTAAGGAATAACATGCAAAAGAGCCGCTTAAAAACCGCGATCAGAAAATACTTAAACTCGATTAAAGAAAATAATGTTGAAAATGCCAGGAAGGAATTATTGCTAGTAACCTCGTTGATTGACAAAGGTGTAAACAAAGGCATTTTGCATCGGAACACCGCAGACCGGAAAAAATCCAAACTAACCAAGCAATTCAATAGCATTAATCAGTAAACATAGGCCTGTCGTTCGGCAGGTTTTGTTTTTTTGTGCATGTTTCTATGATTAAGGTTTCTAAGACTGTCTTTTCATCCTGCCCACTGGACTTGAACCTGATATCAGTCTCAAGAAAACCCTGGAAAAGGTGGCGCAGTTCCGTCCAAGTAAACCGGGTTTGATAGCTTAGGAGTTTTTTTACTCTAAATTCCTGAAGACCGGTAGCTTCAGCAATCTCCTGGCTCTTTAACCCGGCTTCATAAAAACCCTTTACTTTGCCCAGGTTAAAGAACTCCCTAACCATCATGAATAATATATAGACCGGATGCTCACCCTGCAACATCAGCTGATTAAGTGATTGGAGAGCAGCTTCGGGATCCCTGATTAACAAAGCATCGGTCAATTTAAAAACTTTTACCTCTTGGTTGACGTCTAATTCTTGCTCAACATCTTCCTTGTCTAATACGGTTCCTTCAATCATCAGGGATAATTTTTCCATCAGGTTTTGCAGGTAGTATAGATCCTGCCCGCTTTTAATTAATAGCCCTAGTGCTTCACGGGTTAATCTACAATTTACCAGCGAGGCCTGTTCGTTTAACCATTTTCCCAGGTATCTGGAATCCGGTTTCTTGCAACCTATGGTAACTGCTTTTTTCCCCAATAATTTAACAATAGGATTGGAGTTGTTCGGTTTTACTGCAGTAATTACCAGGGTTTGCCCTTCATTATCCCGGCTGCAATAATCATCAATGACCTGGTAAATATGCTGATTGACTTTAATCTTTTCTATCCATAACGGTCTTTTTATTACTACCAACCTGTGATGAAAAAACAGGGAACTAAATTCCAGTTGTTCCCTTAATTGAGCTGGAGTAAGTTCATCCCCGTCCAGATAGATGACTTCAGGGGTTTCCCCCCAGGAATTCTCAATTTTATCAGCAATTAGGTTGATCTCTTCATCTACCAGGTACTGTTCCTCACCCCATATATAATAAATCCTCGGCATAAGATACTCCTTAATAATGCTGTTTTAACCAACAGGGTATTAGAATAGTTTTTTCTTAATAATAACTAAACCGGCCTGATTTATCTACACAGGGTTATTAAGGCGAACATAGCCTAGGGCCTGATTTAACTCAACCGGTTGTAATACTCCTTGCTTACTACTGCAATAGTACAGCGGGATATACAGATTAATCTTTCCTCTTCATCGTAAATCCGTATATCCCAGACGATAGTCCGTTTTCCAACATGGACCGGTATTCCAATAGCCTTCAACACACCTTTGCTTTTGCTCCGGATATGGTTGGCGTTAATTTCCAGGCCTACTGGAACCTCCTTATCCTGGTCGATAAATATATAGCTGCCGGCCGAAGCAACGGTTTCTGCCAGGACTAAAGAAACCCCGCCATGCATAATACCATGGGGCTGATGAGTCCTTGGAAGAACCTGCATAGTTGCAACTACCTTTTCCCGGCCATATTCGATTATCTCGATTCCCAGGGTGGATAGAATTGTTTCGTTTGGTCCAAAATCATACACACCAGACATATTAATCCTCTCTTCTTTCTTTCTGGAATTCAATACATGTATATTATAACATTTATTTGGCCCCTATAATCCCAACTGCTTACGGGAAAGGCATTATTAAATGATGGTAAGGTGACCTACAAAAAGAGGCCTTACCTAAGCTGGGAGATACAAAAGAACACCGGGTAAATCTACAGCAATAATTTTAAAAAAGCCCCTGATTCCATTTCATCCATGCTGATAGCCTTTTAAAAAGGTAAGGAGGGTTCAGCCTAATTACTATTGACACCTTTCCCCTGCTGTCCAGGCCTCTCCAGGTATTTATCATAAACCCAAAGGCCAAGAATACAGACATTAGCTCAGACAGGGAAAACGCCACCCATACCCCGTTTAGTCCAAAATAATCAGGCAAAACTAAGAGCAAGGGCAAGAAAAAACCGAGTTGCCTAAGCAAAGACAGCCACATGGCAGTAAAACCCTTTCCTATGGACTGCAAAACCGTATATAGAATTGCCAGGGGGCCCATTAACGGCAAGAAAAGGGTAGACAACCAGATACAGGTAGCACCCATCGCAACAACTTCAGGGTCAGGAGAGAACTTCCCAAAAATCCAGGCTGGCTGAGCTTGAACAATGGCCCATCCAATGCCCACCATGAGGAAGGATATTACTGAGGCTTTAACTAAAGTTTCTTTTACCCGTTCGTTGATGCCGGCCCCATAAGCAAACGAAGCGATGGGCATTGTCCCTTGAGCCAGACCAAAGACCGGCATGTAAACCAATGAACGAATCCGGAGGAAAATGCCTAAAACTGCGATTGCGGTATAACCAAATGAAGCCAACAGTTGGTTTAGATAAACCATAATGATAATACCCGCAATATCCATAGCCATAGCCGGCAATCCCACTCGGTAAATACCCCAGATTACTTTCATACTGGGTCTATAATTGCGCAATGACCAAGTGAGCATTCCCTGTTTTTTAGCTACATAACCTCCGATTAGAACCCCACTGATTACCTGGGATAAAACAGTTGCCATTGCTGCACCATTTAAACCCAGAGGTCTTATCGGCCCAAAACCGAAAATAAGAACCGGGTCTAAAGCCACATTAATCCCCATACCTACTAAAGAGGCCACCATCGGAAAAAGGATATTTCCCTCACCTTGGATAATACTACTCATACAGACAGGGATAAACAAAAATGTACTACCCCAGAATACGATATGTAAATAATCTTTGCTCAGTTTAAATGTTTCCGGGGTACTCCCAAATAAAAGCAAGAGTTCATTGCAGATGCTATTGCCGATGATCAGAGTAAGTACCCCACATACGATGCTCATTGCTAACCCATGCCAGGCCACATTATCAGCAGATTTTGCATCCCCGCTCCCTAGGGTTCTGGCTATTAAAGAAGTTAACCCGGTACCGGTAGAAGACGCTATGGATGATATAAGGATAAGAACAGGTATGCACAAGGTTAGAGCTGCCATTGGCTTTGGCCCGAGACGGGCAACATAATAGGTGTCTATCAAGCTAAAGCCTGAATGGATGAGCATCCCGCATACCGCGGGAAATGAGAGCTTTAGCAGTAAGTACCCGACATTCTGTTCCAATAAATTGTTTTTGATCTAAACCGCCTCCACATCAAAAACTATGAGTAATGGAACCATAATATTATGCTTTAATCTTTGAATAGATAAATTCAATCCTTTTAGGAGAGCTAAACCGGTTGAAAGGAACATCAATATGTCAATACTGATAAAGAACGGTACCCTGGTGACCATGAACCCTGAACGTCAAATAATCAAAGGCGATTTGTTGATTGAGAACCATAGAATAGCCGAAATTAAACCGGTTATTGATAAACCTGCCGAAACAATCATTAATGCGGCCGATAAACTGGTTATTCCTGGCCTGATTCAAACCCATGTCCATCTCTGCCAGACCCTTTTTAGGGGTTTGGCTGATGATCTTGAGCTGTTGGATTGGTTAAAATACCGAATCTGGCCCTTGGAAGGAGCACATGATGAAGAATCCTTGTATTTTTCTTCACTCCTGGGCTGTATGGAACTATTGCGGGGAGGTACCACAGCCATAATTGACATGGCTACCGTACGCCATACCAATTCGGTTTTCGAGGCCGTCAACCGTATAGGTATTAGATACCTGGGGGGGAAATGCCTGATGGATAAGGGAGATCACCAGGAAGGTTTGCCTCTGGATTCCACCAACTCGGCGGTTGAAGAAAGCCTCGATCTATATAACAAATGGAATGGAAAGGCCAACGGCCGAATACATTATGCGTTGTGCCCGCGTTTCGCACTATCATGTACAACTGAACTGCTGGAAACGGTTCAGGCGGTATCTAAGCGACATTCAATACCGATTCATACCCACGCTTCAGAAAACCTGCATGAGGTAAGACAGGTTAGGGAAGCATACGGAACCGGCAATGTTTCATACCTGAACTCCCTCGGATTGTGCAACAGTAATTTAATTCTGGCTCATTGCATTCACATCAGCGATGAAGAAAAGAAGATCCTGGCTACAACCAAAACCAATGTGGTACATTGTCCAGGTTCTAACCTGAAACTGGCTTCCGGGATCGCAGACATACCTGGGCTGTTAAAAACCGGTACCCGGGTATCCCTCGGGTCAGACGGCCCTCCCTGCAACAATAATCTCAGCATGTTTAATGAAATGCGCCTGGCCAGCTTAATCCACAAACCGTTTAACGGGCCAAAAGCCATGCCGGCAGAAAAGGTCTTTGAAATGGCTACTGTCTCAGGGGCTTATGCAATGGGTTTAAATGATGAGATAGGCAGTTTAGAGGTGGGGAAAAAAGCAGATGTGGTGGTAATAGATCTGGATAACTGGCATACCTGGCCTATGGGCGCCGCATCAGCTTACTCTCATCTGGTATACCAGGCTCAGGCCAGCGATGTTTATGCCACTATTGTAGATGGAACCCTGTTGATGTTAAACGGCTGCTTTCTAAATATCAACCCTGACGAGATTAAGAGCGGGGTTGACAAATCCCTGGCCAGAATCCGCAAGCAAACTGGCATATAGCTAATGATACGACTTGACCCTGACGGTGAATCCATCGCTTAAAACCGTAACTGCACCATGAACATCGGTCCTATAAGTAGTTATATTACGGTCAGCCAGTTCATCTATTACTTCCGGGTGGGGGTGTCCAAAGCGATTATTATTTCCCACTGAAATAACTGCATAGGCGGGTTTAATCCGGTCGTAGAATTCCGGGAGCAGCGATGATCTGCTGCCATGGTGAGGTACCTTGACTACCGTTACCGGGGTTTGGGAATGGGTAAATCTGAGTTGTTGCAGTCCTTCTGTCCCAAGATCCCCGCATAAAACCGCAGAGAATTCCCGGTATTTAAGATACAGTACAATTGATTGGTCATTGAAATCACTAAGAGCAGGTGAGCCATGATCCAGCACCTGCACGGTTACTTTCTCCTCTATGTCCAGCCTGTCCCCACCCTTAAGGAGGAGCAAGGGAATTCCATACCGTTCCCCTTTTTCTTTAAAGTTGGTATATTCCCTACAGCTATAGAGACTGGAAGGAATTCCCACATATCTTACTTTTACTCCCTCAATAACGGTTTCCAGACCACCCAGGTGGTCTATATCAGGATGGGTGTTTATAGCCAGATCAATGGTGCGTATCCCTCTATGCTTGAGGTAGGGCAAAACCTTCCTGGTTCCTACGTCATAGAATTGGCTGCCACCTCCATCTACTAAAATAAACTTGCCCTGAGGGGTTTTAACCAGGATGCAATCCCCCTGTCCAACTTCAATAAACACCACTTCCATCACGCCCCGGTTCCAGACCCAGGCTGGCAGGCATATAACGGCTATGCACAACCCGATTATGACCCCTCCGGTTACAATTCCTTTTTTGCTGAAGTTATTGATATTTTCAATCACTATAATTAGGCCACCATAATACAAAACCACCAGGAGCAGGCTGGGGGTAGCAACCCAGGTGTAGGCCATAGGCAAATAAGCCAGGACATTGGATGATTTTAGTATTATTTCAATTATAAAACCGGCTGGCACTAGAAATACGGCACTTATGCCAGGCAAAAAACTAAATAAAAGGGCCGCAAACCCTAGGATTACTGAAATTCCTGCCAGATACGAGCTTATTATATTGCTCAATAGGGAAACCGGGGACAATAGATTGAAATGGTAAGACATTAAAGGAAGCACTGCCGCCTGGGCGGCTAATGGCACCAGAGCCAGATCCCAAAGGCGGTTTTTACTGGGAATTTTCCCTCTTATCCGCGGGTAAATATAGATCAGCCCCCAGGTTGCCAGGAATGATAGCTGGAAGGAAATCCTAAAAGGCGCGTTGGGATCGAGTACCAGGATGATAAGACCAGCAATTCCCAAACTGTTGAGCAAATGGTTTCTTCTGCCGGTATAATATGCTATCAATCCAATAATAGCCATAGCAGTAGCTCTAGCTACCGAAACCGGCCATCCAATTATACTTCCATATAGCAATAATACAGCAATACTGGAATAAAATCCGCTAGTTTTGGAAAAACCCAAAAAGCTGGTAATCCATAGCCAGAACAATAAAAGGAATCCTACATGCAGCCCGGAAATGGCAAATAAATGTGCGGTTCCGATCTTCTGAAAAACTGAATACTGTTCTGGATCGATTTGATCCCTGTCCCCTAACACCATTCCCATTAAGATGGCTGCGGTGTCCTGTTTAAGATTGCTCAATAACAACCTTTGGGCTCTTTCTCTAAACCGGTTGACGAAGTTTTGAACCATACTGCAGGAACTGATAATCCTAATATCTTCGGGGTTTTCTACATAGGCTATACAACGGATTTTATCTAAAGCCAGGTAAGCAGGATAATCAAACTCTCCAGGATTTCCCGGTTCTTGGGGAAGCTGGATTGAACCACGAAACGCCAGTTGTTCTCCCTTGTGCAGACGAGCCTTAAATTCGCAGATTACCAGCAACCGTTCTCTGTTATATAAGCCATCGGTTTGCACAACGAAGCGGGTGGTTTGATCCAGGCAACGGGGAAAACTCTTGATCGTCCCGGTTACAATAACCTGATCACCAGTTGGAATGAACTCACCCGGACTCTGGTTAAGGGTTGCCAATCCCATGCCCAATATGACAAGGCAGGCTCCTGCCAATACCGGCACCCTATCCCGGGCCATTAAAAAACCGTACCCGATGAGGGCCAGGAAAACAAGCATTGCTATATGCATCAGGTGATAAGCGGATAGAACCAGGGATAGGGTTAGGCAAATAAACAGGAAAAACCAGTATTGAACCATAAATTCACCTTACACTGATATGGTCTTTAATCTCCTCAAATCTTCCTTCCCCAATTCCGTTGACCTTCTTGATTTCATCTATACTTTTGAAAGAGCCGTTCTTGTTCCTATATTCAACAATACGTTCCGCTAAAACCGGACCGATACCGCTGAGATTCGCTGCTATTTCCTGAGCCGAAGCAGTATTTATATTTAACTTATCGGCTTGACCATAATAAGTAAGGGTTAACTGGCTGCCAATCCCTGCTTCAATTTCCTCCCTGGTGGGAACAAATATGGTTTCCTCATCCACCAGTTTTCGAGCCATATCTAGATACCTGGGGTCTAGAAAAAAGGCCCCGCCCGCCATTTCAATGGCCTGGTAAACCCTGGAGCCCAAAGGAAGGCGATATACACCGGGTCTTTCTACCGCACCCCCGACATATACTTCAATATAATCCTCCTGGGTTTCCGATTCCCCCGCCTTTAAGGACTGGCTGGCCAATTCCTCAATTACATTAATCCGGGTATCTGATTCCTGCTGTTGCTGAAATGAACCGTACTTTACTCCCGTAAAAAATATTAGGCAGGTATATACAACTATACCTGCAATTATCCGTTTATCATACCCTGGCAATTCTTCCACCCCGCGAGTATTTATACCCATTATTTACATATCTACCCTTTATTTGTCAACCCACTTGTTTTTTCGCAAGGAAAAAGTGGCTGCCGATATTTTTTATTCTTTACTTTTCTCTGGGGTTTATATAGGTTTATACATTGGATTGAATAGACCAACACAAAATATAGTGCCTTCCCGGGCTTCATGGTTGACTTTAGCTATTAATTATCATATAATTTCTATTGTTCAATTTAATTGCATAATCGAAAGGCGATGAACCGGAGTAGTAGACGGGGTCTACAGAGAATCGTTGGTAGGTGTAAAACGATAAACCTGTTGAACTCACCGGAGAGCTTTACAGGCTTAAAGTCTGTAACGGAAACATCCGTTAATATAACCGAGCGGGCAAAGATGTGGGGCTATGGCGCAGTTGGGAGCGCGCTTGAATGGCATTCAAGAGGTCGTGGGTTCGAATCCCACTAGCTCCACCAGGATATTTTTGCCAATAAGGGTGGTACCGCGGGAATACACTCTCGTCCCTAACCGGATGAGGGTTTTTTTATATTTCTACAAGGAGGATATTGAAGACCGTATGGAACCAAAGTATGATTTCAAAACCATTGAAGCCAAATGGCAGTCATACTGGGAGGATAACAACTTTTACAAGGTTTTTGAGGATTTAAACCGCCCTAAATACTATTGCCTGGAAATGTTCCCCTATCCCTCAGGCAACCTGCACATGGGCCATGTACGAAACTATGCTATTGGTGACGTACTTGCCCGCTTTAAAACCATGCAAGGTTATAATGTTCTGCATCCTATGGGATGGGATTCCTTTGGTTTGCCAGCTGAAAATGCCGCCATACAAAACAGAATATCACCCTCAGTATGGACCTATTCCAATATTAAAAACATGAAAAAGCAGCTGAAAAGACTCGGACTTAGTTATGATTGGGATCGCGAGGTTACAACCTGCAGCCCTGACTACTATAAATTTACCCAATGGATGTTTCTAAAGCTGTACGAAAACAACCTGGCCTATAAAAAGAAAGCCGCAGTAAACTGGTGCCCTTCCTGCCAGACAGTGCTGGCTAACGAGCAAGTTGTAGAAGGCGCTTGTGAAAGATGTGATACCCCCGTAGATAAAAAGCAATTAGAACAGTGGTTTTTCAGGATTACCAGCTATGCCCAGCAGTTGCTTGACGACCTGGATGAACTGCCGGGTTGGCCGGAAAAAGTAAAGACCATGCAAAGAAATTGGATCGGACGCAGCGAGGGCTGCGAGTTTTCTATGCCTATTGATGGAATAAATGCAGAGATCCGGGTATTCACTACTCGCCCGGATACGGTTTTTGGGGTAACCTATATGGTACTAGCGCCAGAGCATCCCCTGGTTGAAGTAATATGCAGGAATAAGCCTCAGGAAAGGGAAGTCATGGAATTTGTCAACAGGATGAAACATACCAGTGATATTGACCGCACTGCAGCCGACACCGAAAAAGAAGGAGTATTTACCGGCGCTTATGCAATTAACCCAATGAACGGGGAAAAAATACCCATCTGGCTGGCCAACTACGTACTTATGGATTATGGGACCGGCGCAATTATGGCTGTTCCAGCTCATGACCAGAGGGACTTTGAATTTGCGATTAAATACCAGCTACCGATCCGGGTGGTGATCAAGGGGGAAAACAGCCCCTTAGACAACTTGTCTGAAGCTTATACCGAAGACGGGATTATGATAAATTCAGGGCCTTTTAACGGTTTAGAGTCCAGCAACGGCCGTGATGAGGTTATCAAATATATGGAGCAGAAAGGTATCGGGATGCGTACGGTTAATTACCGCCTCCGTGATTGGTTGATCTCCCGGCAGAGATACTGGGGAGCCCCGATCCCCATAGTATATTGTGATAATTGCGGGGTGGTACCGGTACCGGAAAAAGATTTGCCAGTATTGCTGCCAGATAACGTGGAGTTTAAGCCTTCAGGAGAGTCTCCGTTAAATTATGTTGCAGATTTCTACAAAGCGGATTGCCCTTCTTGCGGTAATCCTGCCCGCCGGGAGACTGACACCATGGATACTTTTGTGTGCTCTTCCTGGTACTTTAACCGGTATTGCAGCCCATTAAACCCTGACCTCCCTTTCACCCCTGAGGCAGCAGATTATTGGATGCCGGTAGATCAATATATAGGCGGAGTAGAGCATGCCATCCTCCACCTTATGTATGCCCGTTTTCTGACCAAGTTCCTCAATGATATCAAGATGGTTTCCTGCCAGGAGCCATTCACCAATCTTTTAACCCAGGGAATGGTGTTAAAAGATGGATTTAAAATGTCAAAATCCAAGGGCAATGTGGTTAGTCCTGAAGACATAATAAACACTTATGGAGCTGATACTGCCAGGCTGTTTATCCTTTTTGCTTCTCCACCGGAACGGGATTTGGAGTGGAGTGATCAAGGGGTTGAAGGAGCTTATCGTTTTCTAAACCGGGTTTGGAGGATGGTTTTAGCTTATTCTAAGCTCTTGGAAAAGCCAGTCGACAATCTAAATAACCAGGATTTGAATCAGGCTTCAAAAAGCCTGCGGTATAAAACCCATGCCACCATTAAAAAGGTAACCGAGGATATTGAAGAACGCTTTAACTTTAACACGGCAGTAAGTGCAATAATGGAGCTTTCCAATACCCTGGGATCGTATAAATCAGAGCCGAACCTGGATCAATCTGTGGCTAAGGAAGCGATAAACAGTCTGTTACTATTATTAAGCCCTTTTGCCCCGCATTTTACCGAAGAGTTGTGGCATCTTTTGGGCAACCAGGATAGTATTCATAAACAGCCCTGGCCAAAATATGATCCAGCCGCCCTGGTTCTGGAGGAAACCGAAATCGTAATCCAGATAAACGGTAAAATAAGGGATAGGATAAATGTTCCTACAAACTCCGCTGAAGATGAAGTAAGAGAGATGGCCTTGAATAGCCACAGAGTTCAAGAATTTATTGGCGGTAAACAGGTTAAAAAGGTAATTGTTATACCAGAAAAACTAGTAAATATTGTTTGCGGGTAGTAACATGTTTTCCTGGTATATTTTCCACACCAAAAAAGGTTGGGCGGCTTTCCTGGGAAAGTCAAACCGGGTAAGGGCAGCGGTACTCCCGGTTGATGTACCGTTGCCTGACTTTATGCATAGGTTAAAGGACCATAATATCGTCCTCATCGATAATGATAACCACTCTATTGCCTTGGTTAATAAGATCCGGGGATATTATGAAGGGGAGATCATAACCGATTGGGAAGTGGAAATTGATTTGCCCCGCAGTTCAGATTATGCCAGAAAAGTCCTATATTATGTGCACACCATCCCCTATGGCCAAACCCAAACCTACAGCACAGTTGCCAGTAAAACCGGCCGCCCAAAAGCAGCAAGGGCTGTTGGGCGAATAATGGGCAATAATCCAATACCGCTTATAATTCCCTGCCACCGGGTTATAGCCAAAAACGGTTGGGGTGGTTTTTCCGCCCCAGGGGGAGTTTACACTAAAAAATCTATGATTCTATGGGAACAGTACCATTTGTCCCGCCCCAATTAACTGCCTTTAATTGCCAGCTCAGTGGCATCCCCCCAAAGATTTTCCAGTTGGTAATAGTCGCGTTCCTCCTGCCTAAAAACGTGGAGAATGGCGGAATTGTAATCAAGGATAGCCCATACGCCTTGATGATGTCCCTCTTTCCTGGTAGGATTAATTCCCAACTCGTTTAATCTTTTTTCCACGTTCTCAATAATGCTCTTGACCTGGATGACATTCCTGCCGCTGGCAATTACAAAATAATCAGCTATTACAGTTAATTCCTGAACATCCAGAATTACTACATCCAATGCCTTCTCGTCCAAACATACTTCCGCAATCAGTTGAGCCAGTTCCCTTTCTTGGAGCAACTATTAACCCCCTTACCTTTTCTAAACTTAAAACCTAACCTTATTTTTCTCAAGAAATAACCTTATAAAGAGTTTACCAGATCCTTGACCGGTAAAAGTGGTTTAGCTTTTAGATTATCTATTCTATTATCGCATCTTTAACAAAAAGCAATTCCTGGTTTCGATGGTACGCGGGTGTAAAATCCGTTTCTCCTGCAGGCAGTATTTTATAGTTACCTCCAGAGCGAATAACATCCCTTCATCCAGGTTTCTTAAGGCTAGACAGGACAACCTTTCAATCCCGGGGAAATCCCGCCCTGGTTCGATCATATCGGCCAAAAATATTATTTTATCCAAGTCACCCATGGAAGGCGAGCCCAGGGTATGGTTAGATACCGCAGCCAAGATTTCTCCATCTGTTATTCCCAATTCTTTCTCCAGCAAAAAGGCTCCCACCGGAGCATGCAGCAGGTCAGGCACCAGCTCATCCACCTCGCCTAAAGCCATATTATTAGCCTGGGCAATGGCTATCAGTTCCTGGCTGGCGATCCCCTTGGCATAATCGTGCAATATCCCTGCTCTGTATGCCTTATCCGGATCAATGCCAAACCGTTCGGCCATTTCTTTTGCTACCCGGGCTACCTGGAGGGAATGCTGGAATCGGTTTTTCGATAATCTGAACCTGACAATATCGATCAATTCATTATCATTAAATATTGCTGGCTCCTCCTTCCCTGTATAATCCACGGTTACGGATGTATTCTGCCACTCCATCCGGCAATAGATACCTAATCGGCATACCCTTTGCAACCCGGTACCTTATATTGCTGGATGATATCTCCATTCCTGGTATGGATACTGATATGGCATGGGGCTCACTTCGACTTAAATCCTTTGAAACATTGTATCCCGGCCGATTTACCACCACCAGCCTGCACAAAGCGGAAAGACGCCGGTATTCCTTCCAGGTATCCAGACTCAGATAAGAATCCAACCCAATTATTAAGTGCAAATCCAGATCGGGATCTTCCGTAAGAAGGCATTCAACCGTATCTATGGTATAAGACGTTCCCAATCTATGCAGTTCTATTGTGGAAACTTCAAAAAAAGGGTTATCCTTAACTGCAATTTCTACCATATTAAAACGGTCTTTAGGATGAGAAACCAGAACAGGTGATTTGTGAGAAGGCCTGGCCGCAGGAACAAATATGACTTTATCCAATCCCAGGATATGCCTGGAATGCTCAGCCGCTACCAGATGCCCATAATGGATAGGATCAAAGGTTCCGCCAAATATACCGACCGGTTTCCTCTGTTTCATGCCATCACCTGATTTATAATCTAAAGTAAATAATACTCAAGCACCCATAAAAAAGCAAACCAACTCCCAGTAATTTGTGCCAATAACCTAATACAGGCTTTTCCTCATTAAGCTTAACCCTTATAATGACTATTATGGGGGATATATAAGTGGATAGAGAAATAAAAATTACATTTAACAACCGTTTATTGAGGAGCTATATAGAGGTGGATCTCTGCCTGGATTGCCCCCGGCAAGACAGTAAAGGATGTTGCGGGTACTATTCGCCCGTCTTTTATCCTACCGACCTGGCTTACTTATATAAAGAAAGCCCTGACATACTAAGCCTGATTCTCAACCTAGAGGATACTACTGTCCTGGATACTTCAATTACGGTCAACAACGATATTGACGGGCAGAGCTATAAATGTAAATTTCACAACCAGACTAAAGGCTGCATTCTGGCTCAAGAACTGCGGGAGTCTATATGCCGTCACTTTGTTTGTCCGGGGATTGATTGGGAAGCCGAGCCAAAATGTAAAAACTGGCTAATTTTTTTCGCTAACTTGGCCGAATACGAAATAGCCCTGAATAAAAGGCTTGGTGATAAGTTGGCCCAGAAGAAGCTGACTTTAAGAGACAAATCCAGGCAAAACGCGTTTTTTAAAGAGCTAATCAGCCTATATGATGAAGAAACGAAAAACCTTCCCAGCTTCTTGTACAACTATCCATCCACCGAGGAATACACTTTAATCCGGCCAATTAAGTATGGCAGGGATTGGCCGCTATGATATAATTGAGGATGAATGACAATCGCAGGAGGTATTTGTTTAAATGAATTGGGCTTCTCACCAAAAAACCTACAATAATGTACTCGAATGCATTGGTTATACACCCATGATTAATTTAAACCGCATCAGCGAAGACCTAAATGCTAAAATATGTATCAAACTGGAATATTGCAACCCCAGCGGGAGCTTAAAAGATAGAGTAGCAAAAAGAATAGTGGAAAAAGCCGAAGAAAGAGGCGAACTAAAACCAGGAATGATCCTGCTCGAGGGAACTACAGGCAATACTGGTATAGCTACGGCTATGGTGGGCGCAGCCAAAGGATACCGGGTGATTATCGTTATGCCGGAAGGCATGAGCGAGGAAAGGAAAAAAACCATTGCTGCTTATGGAGCAGAACTGGTATTAACAGAAGGAGCAGAGACCGACGTGGATCTGGTCCTGGAGAAGGTTGAAGCAATAAAAAACCAGTATAAAGACCAGGTTTTTGAAATAGGGCAGTTTTACAGAACTGAAAATCTTGATGCCCATATGAGCGGCACTGCTCCAGAAATATGGGAACAGACGGAAGGTAAAGTAGATGCCTTTATTATGTGTCAGGGTACGGGGGGAACTGTCACTGGAACTGCCAAATACTTAAAAAGCCGCAACCCCAATATTAAAGTATATATATCAGAGCCAGCCGAATCTCCTATTCTGTCTTATAAAAGAATAGGCCAGCACAAAGTCCAGGGAGTAGCGGACGGATTAATACCTGAAATTCTAGATCTACAGTATATTGATGGGATAATCCTGGTGAGTTCTGATGAATCAATTGCCATGGCTCGTACTGTAGCCCAAAAGGAAGGGATTTTTTGCGGGATATCTTCGGGCCTTAACGTGGCGGCAGCAGTTAAGCTGGCCAAGAAATACCCGGAGCTTAAATGTATCTGCACTGTAGTGAATGACAACGGCCTCCGTTATCTCTCCACTGAATTGTGCGGAACTAAGCCTGTTCGCCGGCTGCTTGAACGGGATTATTCCTTAAGCCAGGAGGATCAGGAAAAATTAAACCAGTATCAATTAGAAATTATAGAATAATAAGCTTTGCCGGGCAGAGCAGCGAGAATGTAAGAGAGTGTAAATATTTGTGTAATTCTTCCTTCAGATGGTAAAATCCTGACTTTTACAGCAAATGATGAAAAAAATGGCCGCAATCCCTGAATACAAGCGGGATAGCGGCTTTCCTGTTTTGTCACAAATATGTAGTGAATTACCTTACTTTTTGGCTTGAGCTAAAATTTTTTTAATATCCCCAAGACGCAGTCTTTTATTAGTAAAATCAATCTCTAATGCTTCTCCGATAGCATCAGAAATATCACTTCGGTAATCAAACAAATAGATATTTTCGTGTTCATTAGAACAGGAAATTCTATTAAGACATTCAACAATATTTTCAGCAGAATATAGTTTGCCGGTTTTCTTCTGGATGATACGCATAATAGTAAGAGCTATAAAACAAATCAAAAAGTGAGCATTAATGTAATCTTCAAGTGACACATAGACCGGCCGGGTTTCCAACACTCCTTTTGTAATGCGAAAAATTATTTCTTTGCAATCAACTTTTTACCATCATATCAATTATAATCCATTTTCAATAATTTATGGGGTTGAATTTGGCATAAAAATTGCTATTAAAAAATACTAATACATAAACATTACTATCCTAAAATTATTGTTCTATATTAATAAGAAGGAGGATTCTAGTGAGAAACAAAGAGCAATATATTAAAGATCTAAGTAAGAAAAACCGCAACCTGTACCTTGATGGGGAAAAAATCGATCGGCTGGATGAACGACAATTACCTGCAATCGAAGTAATGGGGCTTACTTTTGAGGCGGCATTTGATAAAGAAACCAGAGATTTGTGTACCGCTACTTCTCATCTTACCGGAAAAACAATAAACAGATTCTGCCACATTCATCAGAATACTGAGGATTTACACAAAAAGCAGGACATGACCAGAATGCTATGTAACAAAGTCGGAACATGTATCCAGCGGTGCATGGGCATAGATGCAGCCAATGCTCTCTATGCGGTTACCTATGAAGCCGATAAAGTAAAACCGGGAGAAACTAACTATCATGAAAACTTTAAAAAATGGCTGAAAACCTTTCAGGAACAGGACCTAGTAGCAAGTTGTGCCCAAACCGATATGAAGGGTGAAAGGTTAAAAAGACCTGGACAACAAACCGACCCGGATATGTACACCCGGGTAGTGGAAAAACGAAGTGACGGGATCATTGTAAGTGGTTGTAAAATTAATATCTCTGAGGCCTCAATTTCTGATGAGATTCTGGTATTACCAAATAGGGCACTGATGCCGGATGAAAAAGAATATGCCATTGCTTTTGCTATACCTTCTGACCACCCGGAAATTAAGCAGGTAGTTTCCATCCATAATAATTTCAAGCGTGAGTATTATAAGAAGCGCTTTCGTGCAGGATACACAGATTCCTATATTATCTTTGACAAAACCTTTGTTCCCTGGGAACGGGTATTCCTTTGTGGTGAGACTATGCACGGAGGTATATCTGCCCTGCTGTTTGCTCTGTTTCACCGCCATAGTTATTCAGGTTGCAAGCCGGCGATGCTGGACTACGTTATCGGCTTGGCTTCTCTTGCCGCCGAAATTAACGGTATCCCCAAGGCTCCTCATGTAAGAGAAATGCTGGCAGAACTCATCAAGGTTGGAGAACTAGGTTATGCTGCGGGCTATA
Organism: Syntrophomonadaceae bacterium; assembly: GCA_050949865.1. GTDB lineage: Bacteria > Bacillota > Syntrophomonadia > Syntrophomonadales > Syntrophomonadaceae > JBMNGN01. Next base: position 176,411 of record JBMNGN010000003.1, on the reverse strand, counting down.
CCGCATCTGATCTCGGCAAACCAGAAGTCTATATACCAGGTCAGGGCTTTGCACCATATGGTCCTGGCAATTATATACCCCACTCTATCTATGCCAATGTAGGACGCTTCCTGACTGGTGAAGCAGTATTTCGTGAGCAGGAGATACTCTGTAATATTGCCGGTGGCCTTCCAGCAACTTTCCCTCATGAGAAGGATCTTTTAAATCCGGAAATACGTCCCTTCCTCGAAAAGTACCTGAAACGGAACCCTAATATGTCGGTTGATGACCAGATTAAATTTTGGATGACTTTTATTGACTTTACCACATCCAGCTCTGCTGGGACCAGCCAGTATGGCAGCTACCATGGAGGAGGATCACCTATAATGGAACAGATAGCTATTACTTCCCAGTACGACATAAATAAAAGAAAAAACATGATCAGATATTTATCAGGAATGTCGATGGACTAGTCTATAACCAAAATGTAATAAATAGCATATTCTCAACAAAGCCTGACGGGCTTTGTTAAGTTGGTTAGACTCGGGTAATAGTTATGGCTAAAGACCACGATCCCGGGTCAATTGTAATAACGTACTTAGTGTTGCGTTTATGACTTGTAACCGGGTTTTTTATTTGGTAAAGATACTAAGGAAAAGGCCATGTTCCAATCTATGAAACGTGGCCTTTTTCAACGGTCTGAATCAGCCCTCATAGGCTGGTTTTTTATTCCTACCTGCTACCTGATCTGTCCATCCCCGTAGATAATAAATTTGGTAGTAGTAAGTTCGTTTAACCCCATAGGGCCTCTGGCATGGAGTTTTTGGGTACTTATCCCCATTTCGGCTCCAAATCCAAATACACCTCCGTCGGTGAAGCGGGTGGAAGCATTGGCATATACCGCGGCAGCGTCCACCGCTGACATAAACTTTCTTACCCGGGAATAGTCTTCCGATACTATAGCCTCACTGTGTCCAGTTCCATAAGTATTAATATGGTCAATAGCTGCTTCCAAGCTATCTACTACTTTTACCGCCAGAATCAAATCGAGATATTCCTCATCCCAGTCGCTATCCGTCGCTTCTCTAATCCTTTTAACGATCTGCCTGGTTTCCTGGCATCCCCTAATTTCCACTCCGGCATCCTGCAGTTCTTCGATCATCCCAGGGAGGAATCTTTCCGCAATATTCTTATGGACCAACAGGGTTTCGGCAGCATTGCAAACCGATGGCCGCTGCACTTTGGCATTGAATACGATCCTGGTTGCCTTATCGATATCGGCATGTTCATCCACATATACGTGGCAATTGCCCATCCCGGTCATAATTACAGGAACTTTGGCGTTTTCTATTACCACCTGTTTTAATCCCTTGCCTCCGCGCGGTATCAGCACATCAAGATACTCGTGCATTCCCATCATGAACACTACCGCTTCCCGATCTTCACTGTCAATTAATTGGATGGCCCCATCGGGGATCCCGCTCTGCTCCGCAGCTTGGGAGGCGATGTGGGCAATAATTCGGTTGGAATTGATTGCTTCTTCCCCACCCCTTAAAATAACTGAATTGCCAGCTTTCAGGCATAGACCGGCAGCATCAGCGGTAACATTAGGCCTGGATTCGTAAATGATTCCAACTACACCAATGGGGGTTCGAATGCGCCCAATATCAAGGCCGTTAGGTCTTCTCCACATGCCCAGAACTTCTCCGACCGGATCCGGAAGGGCGGCGATTTCTCTTAATCCCTGGGCCATATCCCTTACCCTGACCTGATCAAGTTTCAGCCGATCCAGCAAGGCTGCTGAAAGGCCCTGCTTTTCCCCCCGTTCAAGATCCAGCTGGTTCTCTTTTATTATGGCCTGGTAATTAGCCTCTAAAGCATCGGCTATGGCATTAATTGCCTGATTTTTAACCGAAGTAGATGCGGTAGCCAAAAACCTCGAAGCATTCCTGGCTTTAATTCCCTGCTGCACCAGAGTATCCTGCAAATGCTTATCCATCTAAATACCTCCTAACCTTAACTTTCTACCCACAGGTTGTTCCTATGTATTACCTCATCATAATCCTTGTTTCCAAGGATGGCTTCAATCTCACCGGTTTTTTTCCCCGCTATTACCCTTATCTCGTTGGCATTATAGTTTACAATACCCCGAGCTATTTCGTGCCCATCAGGGTTTATGACCGCGGCCACATTACCGCGCTCAAAATCCCCTTCAACTCCAGTTACCCCGGATGGCAACAGGCTCTTCCCCTGCCGGGTCAAGGCTGTTGAAGCCCCCCAATCCACATAAACCTTACCCTGAACTATGGAACCAAAAGCAATCCATTTCTTCCTGCTATGCATTCTGCCCTGGCTGGGCATAAATAAAGTACCTAATTCCTCACCATCGATTATCCGGCGAATAATATTTTCGGTAGCGCCATTGGCAATAATCATGGGTATCCCGGCAGCCATGCAAATCCTAGCTGCATTAAGCTTGGTTAACATTCCACCGCTGGAAAAGCTGCTGCCACGGTTTTTAGAGTTTTGTTCCATTTCTTTAGTAAGTTCTCTAACTTCTGTCAACAGCCTGGCCTGCCGATTTACCCTTGGGTCTGATTCATATAATCCGTCTACATCAGATAGGATTATCAATAAATCGGCATCTACTATCCCGCCAACCAGTGCTGAAAGGGTATCATTATCCCCAAATTTTATTTCTTCAACCGCCACGGTATCATTTTCATTAATTATCGGTATAACTTTCATTCCCAGCAAGGCCGACAAGGCGCTGGCAGCATTTAGATACCTGATCCGGTCATCAAGATCGCCGCGGGTTAAGAGCACCTGTCCCACTGTTTTATTGTATTCGGCAAATAGTTTCTCGTACAGGTGCAATAAGGCCCCCTGCCCAATGGCGGCTAAAGCTTGCTTTTCCGGCATAGTTTTAGGCACCCTCTTAAACCCCATCCGGTTTGCTCCTACTCCTATCGCCCCGGAAGTGACTAAGAGCACTTCCCGGTTTTGATTGTGAATATCAGCTATTTCCCGCACCAGCCTCTCGATCCTGGCAATATTCAATTGACCGGTACCGTAGGTCAGAGTGCTGGTACCCACTTTAATAACAATGCGTTTGGCATTGACCAGATTATTTCTCTTCCCCATATGTATACCTCATACTACTCACTGTACTCAAATTCCAAATCCTTAACCCTTACGGTCTGGCCGGGTTGAATGCCCTTGGCTTTTAATGCCTGTTCAAGCCCCATTTTATCTATAGCCCTCTGAAACCGCTGCAATCCTTCATCGCTATCGAAATTGGTCATAGCTGCCAGTTTCTCAATCCTTTGGCCGCTGACCTCAAATATCCCATCCTTTATTTCAATTCTAAAGGGTTCGTTTTCTCCCTCATAACGCCTTATTACCCTTTCCTGCCTGCTGGCAATGATTTCTTCCGGTGGAATACTCTGCAGCAGCTGCTCAATTTTATCAATCAATTCGTCAATTCCCGACCCAGTAACAGCAGAAATAAAGCATACCTTTTCCCCGAATAAATTTCTCATCCGTTCTGCATTAGCCTGTGCTTCAGGCAGATCCATTTTATTGGCTGCAATTAGAAAAGGCTTTTTAGCCAATTCTGGATTATACTGTTCCAGCTCTTGGCGCAAAATCGCATAATCCTGCCAGGCATCTCTTTCCCCGGTTTGAGCAATATCCAATACAAACAGCAACACCCTGGTTCGTTCTATATGCTTTAAGAATTGATGGCCTAATCCTACACCTCGGTGGGCTCCTTCGATCAGGCCTGGAATATCAGCAACTACAAAAGAATTACCCGCTCTGGTGGTAACGACTCCCAAATTGGGTACTAAAGTGGTAAAGGGATAATCAGCAATCTTAGGCCGGGCAGCAGATATCCTGGAAATTAAGGTTGACTTTCCCGCATTGGGCATTCCGATTAGACCGACATCTGCCAACAGCTTTAGTTCCAGTTTTACCCACTTTTCTTCACCCGGTTCCCCTTTTTCGGAAAAATGAGGGGCCTTATTAATAGACGACGTAAACCTCGCATTCCCTCTGCCCCCTCTACCTCCCCGGGCTACTATGACTTCCTCACCAGGACTAGTTAAATCGGCTATAACTTCATCATTAGCATCATCCTTAACCACTGTGCCCACTGGAACCTTTATAATCAGGTCCTCTCCTGATGCTCCATGCATGTTTTTTCCCTTTCCGTGGGAACCCCGCTGGGCCTTAAAATGTTTATTAAACCTAAAATTCATTAAGGTTCTAAGCCCTTCATCGGCTTGTATTATAACATTCCCCCCCCGGCCGCCATCTCCACCAGCAGGTCCGCCCATGGGCACATATTTTTCCCGGCGGAAGGCGACGATCCCATTGCCACCATCCCCGCCTTTAACATAAATCTTTGCGAAATCAACAAACATCGGCTTACTCCTTGAGTGAAATGACTAAATTATCCGCAAAATATTCTTCACAGCCGAAAACCAGATCAATCCCTTCAGCCGTTTCATGTAAGGATAAGGTTACGGTAGGCTCATCAGCTTTCAGGGTTCTTAACCTGCTGGCCTGACTGGCCAAGGTCTTATGTGGCTCACCGTTATCCTGCAATAATTTTACAGCATCAACTGATTTCAGTTTAATCTCCTTATACCTTAGTATTATTCCTAAATCACGCGCCAATAATAGCTGTTCATACAGAAAAAGGATAGTTTTCTCATCAGGGCTTTCAAATACGATTCTTTCAGCAGCCAGTAATTCAACTAAATAATCCAGATATTCTCTAAGATCCTGATATCTTCCCAACTCAAGGAACCCGCTGATAACTTGAAGGTGATTGCCAAAATCGTGCCGCATTCTTCTTATTATTTGAATAGCTCTCTTTAGTTCCACAATTACTCCCCCTAACCATTACCTAATAATAGCAAAAACCCCTGAAAAACTCCAGGGGTTCAATAATACTTAGTACTATATCCTAAGGGTTAACCGGTAATAGTTTCGGCTAAAGGATACACGCTGACCTGTTTTTTATCCTTTCCTTTTCTTTCAAACTTTACCGTTCCATCGATAATGGCAAATAAAGTATCATCTTTCCCAATCATCACGTTATTGCCGGGATGAATCTTGCTTCCTCTCTGTCTAACCAGAATATTTCCGGCTCTTACTATCTGTCCATCGTATCTTTTGACTCCCAGTCTTTTGGATTCGCTGTCTCTCCCGTTCCTGGAACTCCCTACGCCCTTCTTATGTGCCATTTCGCCAAACACCTCCTGTCTGATTTATCTTTACATTATCCTTCTATTTTTTCTACCCTGAGCATGGTATATGGCTGGCGATGCCCCTGCTTTCTTCGGTAGTTCTTTCTCCGCTTATATTTGTATACTATTATCTTTTTATCCCTAGCCTGATCCAGAACCTTAAAAATGACTCTGGCATTCTCCACTATAGGATTGCCAATCCGGATGTTGCCATTCCCATCATTCAACATCAGGACTTCATCAATCACTATATTCTGTCCTTTTTCCGCTTTCAACTTTTCAACCTTGAGCACACTGCCTTCACTAATCTTATACTGTTTGCCACCCGTGGTTATAATCGCATACATAGGCTTACCTCCAATTTTTCAGACTCGCCAGTTGCAAGGTAGGCTACAGGCCATTTAAAACCCGAACTGCGCGGTTACAAAAATCGCTGACCAACTAAAACAGTAACATAAACAACCCCTCAAGTCAACCTACTGCATAGTGCTAAGGCAGTTTAACCCTCACTTGAACCGCTGTTAATGGTATATTCTGTTAGGCTAAATTCCGGGTTGGAGACTATTTTTATCCTCTTGCCAGCCCGGTTCCTAATATATTCCAGGTCTTTTTCATCATCAAGAATAAACTCCGCTAATTTGGGGTTGGCTTTACATACTATTTCTTCATTTTCAATATAATCCAGGCTAATCAGTTTCCGTTTAATTTCACAGGCCAGTGCATATAAGTTTATAGTCCTTCCCCTGCCATTGCAGTGAGGACAATCATCAGTGAAAAACTCCGATATCCCGTACCTTGATTTTTTCCTGGTCATTTCCAAAAATCCCAGCCCGGTAATGCCTATTATTTTAGTATGGGCCTTGTCTTTTTCCAGCTCCTCCTTTAAATTGGCCACAACCTGTTCTCTATATATTTGGTTTTGCATATCGATAAAGTCAATAAGGATGATTCCGCCTATACTGCGCAAGCGCAGTTGCCTGGGGATTTCAGTAGCAGCCTCCATATTCAGCTTAAAGACCGTTTCTTCAAAATCATCCTTACCGGTATACTTGCCGCTATTAACATCGATTACCGTCATAGCTTCGGTTTGATCGAAGATTAGATAACCCCCGTTTTTAAGCCATACCTTTCTCCGCAGTGACCTCTTGATATCTTTTTCTAACCCGTATTTTTCAAATAGATCTCCCTCCTCAAATACTACCGGGAAGCTGAGGTTGGCTTTCTTTTTTTCCAGGTAACTCATAATTCTTTCCACCAGTTGGTGATTATTTATCACTACCCGGGTAATATCTCCATCCAGGTAATCGCGCAATGTTCTTTCCACAACATCAATATCTTCATAGAGCAGGCTGGGGCTTTTGCTCTTCCGGTAACGGTACTTTATTTCCTCCCAAACCAACAGGAGCTGTTCCAGTTCAAGAAGTATTTCATTATCCTGGGCATCCATACAGGCTGTCCGCAGGATTGCCCCTATATTTTGTGGTTTATTATCCTCAATCAATTGCTTAAGACGATCCCGCAGGACATTTCCAGTAATCTTACGTGATATGGATACCTCTTTCTGAAAAGGCAATAAAACCAGGTAATGGCCTGGTATAGCAATATTACCGGTTACCCTTGCTCCTTTTTCCATAAACGCTTCTTTTTTAACCTGAACCATTATATCCTGACCTGATTTCAGCCACCCCCGGGTTCCGTTATCCTTTGTTACAACATCCCCCGAATAAAGAAAGGCGTTTTTTGCCAGTCCTATATCAATAAAAGCACAAGAAAGACCAGGTAAAATATCTTTTACTCTGCCTTTATATATATTTCCAACTTTTTCGTTTTGATCCGCCCAGAATACCTCAGCCAAACGCCCTTCTTCCACAATTGCCACCCTGGATTCCCATGGGTATATTTCGACTATTATTTCTTTGTCCAACTATATCACCTTTTCCAGAGGAGTAAAATAATTCAAATCCTTTTTTATATAATTGCCGCTCCTGAAAACGTCCATTATTGATTTGCAGCTGATCCCGGTACGGGTGATTAATTCCAACAGCTCATCATATCGTATGTTACCTTCACCGGATTTCACCCAAAAATCAATCCGGTCAGGGGCCAGGTTTATGGAATAAATCCCTGGCTTTAAATCCTTATCCCGGTCTTTGTTTTTGCCCTTGCTTTTTATGATCAACGAAGGGGCATTAAGGATCTGCTCTTTCCACCCTTCAAGATTAACCTGCACATCCTTAAGAAGAAAAGAATAAACCGCCGTATTTATACTGTTCATTAAGGAAGGAGTTGCAGGAGAAATTTCAATGCATTCAGTTACGGTCAGCTCAGCGGGCAGTGCAGTTTGCAACCTACTCTTAAAATCGTCCAGTTCTAAGTTATTTTCGAGTTCTAAATCCAGGTACTCCTTTTCGCCCCAAAGCCCCACCGGCAGAACCGTACCCATTGACAACCGGATCTGCGGGTTGTAACCTTTGCTGATCGCAAAGGGCAGGTTAGCCCGGCGCAAAGCCCTTTCCATCAAATGTTTCATCTCCAGGTTTGACAAGAATCTCAACCCGGGACCGACTCGATACTCTGCTCTAATATGCAACCTAATTATCCTCCCTGGTATCCACAGAAACCTCAAAAGATGGGCAAATACCGCAATTGTTACAACCGTCCTGCCGGCAATCAGCTGTAGGCTCCATAGCCTTTGCTCTTTCATCCTCTTCTTGGAGATATTCTTTACTTACTCCAATATCTATAAAGTCCCAGGGCATTATTTCACTATAAGGGCGAGAGCGATTAGTATAAAATTCCGGATCAATGCCGCAGGACGAAAAAGATTCCAGCCAATGGTCAAAGGCAAAAAATTCCGACCAGCCATCGAGCTTGCAGCCTTTTTGCCAGGCCGTATATATTACCGAAGATATTTTCCGGTCCCCCCTAGCTATAACCCCTTCCAGGAAACTGGTTCTGCTATCGCTAAAGCTCATTTTTATCTTCCTAAGCTTGTTATTCTTAAGAAAACTTATTTTCTGGTCTAATTCGGCGATAGTATCCTGGGCTCGCCACTGAAAAGGAGTGTGGGCTTTGGGAACAAAAGCAGCAATACTGGCCCTGATTTCCACCGATCTTGGTGAAAGCTGGTCTCCCCGTTTTTTAACTTTTTGTAACAGGTCCAATATTCCTGTAAGATCTTCTTCATTTTCTCCCGGTAATCCTATCATAAAATATAGTTTGAGCGAGGACCATCCCGACCTAAATGCTGCATCAACCGCCTGCATAAGCTGTTCTTCGGTCACGTTTTTATTGATTGTATCCCTCATCCTTTGGGAACCTGCCTCCGGAGCAAAAGTCAGAGTAGTTTTGCGGACTTTTTGCACCTGATTGGCCAAATCAACCGAAAAAGCGTCAACCCGCAGTGAAGGAAGTGATACTCCCACTCCTTTATCTCCATACTGAGCGATTAAATTTTTAACCAGTGAACTAACATTGGAATAGTCTAGGGTACTCAGCGAAGCCAGCGAGATTTCATCATAGCCGGTGTTCTTTATCAGGTTGTATGCCTGTTCCTCCAGTGTTTTCCTGCTTCTTTCCCTTACTGGCCGGTAAATAACCCCTGCCTGGCAAAAGCGGCATCCCCGCTGGCATCCCCTCATTACTTCCAGCACTGCTCTGTCATGAACAATATTCATATAGGGCAAAACAGGTTTAGCTGGAAAATACGAGCTATCCAGGTCTTTGACGATTCTTTTCCTTATTTTTCCTCCTATATTATCAGTTCTGGGACTAATTGAACTAATAGTGCCGTCACTATTATAACTAACATTATATAATGAAGGCACATAAACACCGCTAATACCTGCTAGTTTAAGCAATCGCTCTTTCCTCGGCATATTCTTTGTGCAATAAACCAGATCGAGAAATTCAACTATTACCTCTTCCCCGTCACCAATTATAAAGGCATCAAAAAATTCTGCAAAAGGCTCGGGATTAAAAACCACCGGCCCTCCAGCTATAATCAACGGATCCTGGGCAGTTCTCTCCAATGACCACAGAGGTATCCCGCCCATATCTAACATGTTTAGAACATTAGTAATCGACAACTCATACTGTAAAGAAAAACCGACAACGTCAAAACTGCTCATGGGACGGTAAGATTCCAGGGCATATAAAGGCAGTCCTTTCTTCCGGATTAAAGCTTCCATATCCGGCCAAGGAGCGTATACCCTTTCCATCAGGTGTTCCGTATTTTCATTTACAATTCCGTATAGTATTTTCCAGCCTATATGGGACATGCCAATTTCATATACATCAGGAAAGGCAAAGAGAAACTTGGTTTTTGCCAGTTCCCAGTCCTTTCTAATCAGGTTCATCTCGTTTCCCATATACCGAACCGGTTTGGCAACCCGGGGCAGAATATCCCTGAATACCGTGGTTTCCATCTCTTCCTCCAGTAAAACTTACAGTTAATATATATTACCACATATATTGCTAATTAAAACGGCTCAATAAACAGGATAAAGAATAAACTCCTTATTTGCAATCTTTTATTCTAGCTCCGGGTCCTTTTTCTAACAGGCATTCAATCAATTCTGTTTCGCTTAAAGTATCAGTTACCTGAAATTCTTCGTTTAATACTATTATAACGATATAGTACGATGAGCCTACCTGATTAAGGACTGTTCTGACCAAACATTCATCGGTGCTCACTAAAACCCTGGACGGCAAGACCCCTTGCTTTTTCAGGTCCTGCTTTTTATTAATAATGAGCCGCAGGAACGAATAGGTGGAGTATTTCTCTTCTCGATAAGCACCCCAAAATAAAAACCCGCCGATGAATAAGTAATTGGCCCCCGAAATATTTGGTCCAAAGAAACATATGCCATAAACCGCCAGGCAAGCTGCAATTAATCTTCCAATTACCGAACTACAGCGGACTGCTTTTTTATAGCCGAAAGTTTTGGCCAGGATGGCTCTTAATATATGGCCGCCATCAAGGGGAATAGCAGGGAAAAGGTTGAAAACCCCCAAGAGGAGGTTAATTTTGGCCAACCATGGGAATTGGGAATTGCCATGGTATAGCCCCCAGGTATGTATTATAAGTGCTGCCGCTAAACTTGCTGCAGGACCTGCCAAACATATACTTATTTCCTTATAGGGTTCTAATATAGATAGGTCCTCAATTTTGGCCTGGCCTCCAAACGGAAACAACACTACCTCAGTAACTTTGAGCCTTAATAATAATGCCGCCGAGATATGGCCTATTTCGTGAACGATAAGTGCTGATGCAACCAGCAATACTTGGCCCATAAAGCCCAAACAAGCGTATAGAAGGCCCAGGAACAGAAATAGAGGATTGATCCGGAGGGTTATACCGGCCGGTCTACCGATAATCATCTTATTCGAAGATTTTATGTGGATTTAAAGGTCCGTCCTGGTTTCTCAGTTCAAAATAAAGGCTGGTATAGGTTTTCCCCAAAGTTTTATCCAGGCTAACCATACTGCCCTTTTCTACTAATACTTCTTTTAGTCCGCCGTATCTCGAATATAAACCGCTGTCATGCTTTATTAGTATTGAATGTCCCTTATCCTGGCGGGATAATTCTACCACCTCACCCGGTAGAATAGGTTTAACCGTTGAATTTTCCTTGACCTTTAAATAAACTCCCGGTTGAAACTCTTGCCTGCCCAGGCTTTGACTCCAATACCACCCGTAATTACTTATAAGTCCTTCAAATTCACAGGGAACCTGGACTCTTAAGGTGGCCCCAGCTGGTACAGATTCTGGTTCCTTTCTACCTATTTGGCTGAAGAATTTAGTTATTTGGTCATTAATCCCATAATCCTGCATCACTAGCCTTAATACCGGCTCTACTATATCCCTGCTCTTATTATCGGACTGCATTGCCAGCCCGGCTATGGCAGCAATAATAATTACGGATAGCAGCCTTAGCTTAAAAGTGCCTAACACTACCTTTCACCCCGGTTCACAGCGAATTTTTTAAATGGCTCTTTAAGTAAAATATATAGAGACAACCTCTTAATTATTCCTGTTTTCCTATTAATGGTTAATAAGGTAGATTTTTTGTATTTACCAGCATTTTGCAGTATTATACTTATATACATATATAAAGGAGGATATGCCTTGAAAACACGTATATGCGAATTGTTTGAAATTGAATACCCTATCATTTGCGGCGGAATATTATGGTTGGCAACCCCGGAACTTTGTGCTGCTATATCTAATTCAGGCGGCCTGGGAAACATAACTGCCTGTAACTATGATACACCTGAGGAACTGCGGGATGCGATTCAAAAGGCCCGTGTTCTTACCTCAAAGCCTATTGGGGTAAATATAACCCTCTTGCCGTCCATGCGTTTTACGGAAGAGGTGTTTGACCAATTTTTTAAGGTATGTGCTGAAGAAAGGGTTAATGTTATTGAGGTTTCAGGACGACCGGCAGTAAAATATCTGGATATGCTCCATAAGGCCGGAGTCAAAGTAATGCATAAAGTAGGAGCAGTCAGGCACGCACTCAACATCGAACGTTTTGGGTACGATGCCGTAATTGCCGCTGGCATAGAAGAAGGGGGCCATCCGCTCAATGACGATGTAACAACCATGGTATTAGTCCCTCGAATTGCCGAATCCGTTAAGATACCTGTAATTGCTGCCGGTGGAATCGCTGATGGCCGTGGCCTGGCAGCAGCATTGGCATTGGGAGCAGAGGGGGTTTTAATGGCCACCCGCTTTATTGCCACCACCGAATGCCAGGTTCATCCCAAAATATGGGAAGAGATAATAAAACGCCAAGAAAATGATACTACCTTAATCTGCAAATCAGTAGGCATACAGGGCCGAGCTCTAAAAAACAGCTTGACGGATAGAATACTGGAGTTGGAAAAAAACAATACTAAACTGGAAGACATTTTACCCTTGCTGGCTGGCGGGCGCGCTAAGCAAACCTGGAAAACCGGTGAAGATATTGATAATGTTGCCCTCATGTTTGGGCAGTCAATCGGTCTCATAAAAGAGGTTGTTTCCTGTGAAACCTTAATTAAAACTATGGTTAAAGAAGCGCAGCAAATTTTGAATGAAAGATTAAAGTGCTTCAGTTAAATACAATTCTAGAACTAATAGGCTCCCCCTTTAGCATAATTCCAGGTATGACTTTAAGGGGGAGCATATTAACATCGCCAGCCTTCGTTTGTTACGGGTAAGAACCCTTTATAGCTGCTCATTGTTCAATGACCTTTTTATCAGTTTGCGGTGAATATGAGGAGGAAGTAAATCAGTAGTAAATCTAACTATTTTCTCCAGGACCTCCAGGAGATCCTCCCTGCCGTCCCAGTATGATTCTAAAACCGAACGGTCTACACTATCCATCAGTCTCCTCAATACCAAGGCAATAAGGGTTAAATCATCCAGATGGCCGAACCCCGGTATTACATCAGGGAGGAAATCCCATGGTGAAATAACATAAGCTATAGTACCAAGCAGCAAGGCTTTGTCAGCAACAGATACAGCCGAATCCTGGGATAAACGGTAAACCATTTTAAATAAATTGGGAATAAAACAAAGGATTTGGGTAATAGTATCATTAAAATCTCTAGCCTGATTATTACCTGTATACATGGTACCCCTCCTTTTTTCAGTTAGTATAGCCATTTGATCAGAATACTATTTTCTTGCCCCGAATATTAACGCTCAAGATAAAACCTACAGCGGCCAGATTGGTGAGCATAGAGCTCCCGCCATAACTTATAAAGGGCAATGGTATTCCGGTTATCGGCATTAACCCTATGGACATACCTATACTTTCATAAATATGAAACAACCACATAGCAGTTATTCCTATCACGATCAGGGTACCATACAAGTCTTTGGCATCATAGCTTATGGCAATAGCCCGAAAGAGTAATATCCCATATAGTATAATAACCAGGACTGCTCCCAGAAAACCTAATTCTTCGCCTATTACCGCATAGATAAAATCAGTATGGTGTTCCGGTAAGAAGTTCAACTGTACTTGAGTTCCCTTGAATAACCCTTTTCCGGCCACCCCCCCGGAGCCAATAGCTATCAGCGATTGAATAGTATTCCAACCTGCTCCTCTTCCACCCTGTCCGTCATCATAAGGATTGACAAAAACGGTAAGGCGCTTAAGCTGATAGTCCTCAAGGGGAAGGGGGACATTGAATTTAAAATGCAGAATCAACCCCAGGGCAATGAGGAAAATACCAAGGGCTATTCCATATAGAATAAGTCTGGGATTAGCGCCGGCTACAAACATCATAATAAGGGTAATAGCAATGTATACCAAGGCAGTACCCAAATCAGGTTGCATCATGATAAGTCCAAAGGGTAGTCCCATAAAGAGTAAACACGGCAGTATTTGCCCGAAGGTATTTAACTTGCCTTTTCTGGAGGATAAAAACTCAGCAAAAGCCAAAATGAGCAATATCTTGGTAAATTCAGCCGGTTGTACTGCAGGCAAGGCTCCCAGCTGAATCCATCCGGTTGTTCCCCTTACTTCGTTTCCAAATATCAACACCCAAATCAATAGCCCTATAGATAGAAAATAGAGCACCAGGCTATATCTTTTCAGATTCATATAATCATATCTTACAATCAGAACCGCCAAGCCGATGCCCAATACAATATTTAATATTTGCCTTTTTAAATAATAATAGGGATCACTTGATATGGTACTGGTTGCACTTGTAACCACCAGTAAGCCGAAGGCGAGGATAATCAAAAGAGTAATAATAAACGACCTATCAAGTAATTTCAGGCGTTTTATTTCCATTCCTTTGACCTCCCTCCCAGTATTTATAATTGTATCAAAAAACCGATCTACTATTAACCATTGCCAGATCAATTATAACCTGGTTGAACATAAAAATGCCCTATGTTCTCATCATAGGGATTTTAACTATTTATTTATTTTTATGTGGATATTTAGAGTATTTGTCTATTCATTAGCTGCTCGTTTAAAACCTTTAACCGGAATATTGGCTACCAAAGCTACAGAGTTTTCATCGTTTTCCAGGTTAACCAGCAATGCATCCTCATCTATCTCTAGATAATTACCAATTACCTTGATTAAATCTTCTTTTAAAGCATTAAGCAAATCAGGAGATACTGAGGTTCGATCATGGACCAGGACCAAACGCAACCTCTCCCTGGCCACATTTTTGCTGCCCATATTTTCCCGGTTAAAGATTTTTAAAATATCTAACAAAGCCATGACCTCCCTCCTACCTAGCAAGCTTTAATATCTTCCGGAATCTGTCCACAAAACTGGTTTCTTCAATAGAAACAGGTATGGGTTCACCCATAATCCGGCTTGCGATGCGGCGATAAGCCCCACCGGCACGGGAATTAGCTTCCAAGACTGCCGGTTCCCCCCTATTGGTTGATACCACAATCGCTTCGTCCTCGGGAACTACTCCCAGCAAATCAACTGACAGGATATCCATTATATCGCTTACATCCATCATGTCACCGCGTTTAACCATTTTACTCCTCAAACGATTAATTATTAGTTTGGTGTTATGCAGTCCACTAGCCTCAAGCAACCCAATAATCCTATCTGCATCCCGGACTGACGATACTTCAGGAGTTGCTACAACTATGGCATCGTCCGCTCCGGCTATGGCGTTTTTAAAACCTTGCTCTATTCCAGCCGGACAATCAACCAAAATGTAATCGAAGTCTTTGCGAAGTTCGTTGGCGAGGTTTTTCATTTGGTGAGGAGTTACGGCACTCTTGTCCTTGGTCTGAGCAGCAGGTATCAAAAACAGGCTGTCAAACCTTTTATCCTTGATTAAGGCTTGTTTTACTTTGCAGTTTCCATGGAGGATATCGACAATATCAAATACAATGCGGTTCTCCAATCCCATTACTACGTCCAGATTTCTCAAACCGATATCAGTGTCAATTAATACTACCTGATTGTTCATCATAGCCAGTGCACTTCCCAGGTTAGCAGTAGTTGTGGTCTTTCCAACTCCGCCTTTACCCGAAGTAATAACTATAACCCTGCCTTTCATTTATTAGCCTCCCATCATATTTTTAACGTGTTGATTATGACCTTCTCATCTACTATTCGAGCTATTTCAGGATTACCCGTCTCGTTTATTTCCCCGTCCGGGGGGCGGGTGATGTGGCTTGCAATCCGCAGTTGAGTAGGGTTTAACCTAAAAGCAGCAATTACTGCATTTTCATCACCCATGGCTCCCGCATGAGCTATTCCTCTCAGTGAACCCATTACAAGAATACTTCCGCCAGCGATAACTTCAGCGCCTGGATTAACATCGCCCAATATCACAACATTGCCTTCCGTAAAAAAGCTTTGACCGGACCTTAAATTTCTACAGATAAGGGCAGCCTCCTGGTACTGGGCAAAGCTTTCAAAAACACTACCACTGCTATCCGGGTTTAAATAGTCACCAGGCGGTCCATTGTACATTAAACTGTTCAAGTGTAGCCCATAAGATAGCAATAATTTTTCTATCTCTTGTTTCTGCAGGTTGGATAGGCTTCTGTTGCCCAAATCAATATTAACCCGGGTGCCGAGCATCAGATCTGCCACGGTACTGAGCTTTTTTTCCAGTTCGCTTCTTATTTCTTGAAATGTATCAACCGTTTTCAGGTCAATCAAAATTTCTCCACCAACACTTTTTAATGCTACTGACAAAAATGTGGCCCCCTCAACCTTCTCATGCTATTATTTACTACTTATATCTTCTATTATTTCCATATTTAACCTTCAATGAAAAAAGAGAAATAGGGCGATTTACCGTCTAAATCCCCCTATTTCAGTCGTATACCCCTAATTAAATTAATAGTTTATTCGTCAATAGATTCGACATGATTGTCTTCTTCTGATTCTTGGTTAAGATGATCCTTAATCCCAAAATATTGTTCAAAAACCGTTCTGGCAACCAAGCCTGCGGATTCGCCTCCACTATATCCATATTCAATCACCCCGGCAAAGGCTATTTCCGGATCGTCAACCGGGGCAAAGGCAATAAATACGCCATGGTAGTCCTTGAGTGGGTTATCTCCCTTTCTTCCAGTCTGGGCAGTACCCGTTTTAGCTGCGACCCCGATATTTTCGGGAAAGTGATAAAACAGGAAATGGGCCGTGCCTCCCGGCTGGGTAACAGCCTGCATAGCCCGCTTGGTCTCGGAGATGGCTTGGGGTGAAACGTCTACCCGCCGGATAACCACCGGCTTGGATTGGGCAATTAATTCACCCTCTGGAGATACAATTTTACTTACCAGATAAGGCTTCATAACTAAACCGCCATTGGCTATTGCTGCGGTATAGTTGGCCAGCTGCAAAACCGTGTAATCATTGGAACCCTGGCCTATGGACATATTAAAGGTGTCATAGGGCTGCCAGGTAGTATTAAAGCTATATTCATTCCGGTAGTTGGCTTCTATTTGAAATTTTTCCCGTTTTTTTGCGGTTTCATATTTTTCTCTCTCTTTTTCGTCAACCGCATTAGCAATTAAATCTTTATACCTCTCTTCAACTTCTTGCCGCAATCTTTCATATTTTCGATTAATCAGGATTTCATTTATCTCCTTTTTCCACTCCGGAGTGGGCAATAACCCTTTATTTTCATTGGGAAGGTCAATTCCCGTCCTTTCTCCCAGACCAAACTCACGGCTTACTCTTATTATCTCTGTATGGCCAGCCCTCCTGCCGGCTTCTTGAAAATAGGTGTTGCATGACCCCGCCATAGCAGCATAGTAATTAACATTCCCGTGAACATTCCAACATTTAATATTGGGGGGAATCCAGTAACCGCCTTTACAATTAACGAAATCAGCTAAAGCATCAACCAGGCCTTTATCCAGGGCTGCCATGCCGGTTATGGGTTTAAATGTAGAACCAGGAGGATAAGTAGTCTGTATGGCCCTATTTATCGCAGCCCCTGGCTCCATTGGATTATAAGTATCCCCCTGGGGAAAATAATACGGTACCCTTTGATTACTGATGTTGCCCTTCCAATCATCAGGATACATCACCGGGTAGCTGGTTGCGGCCAGAACCTCCCCGGTCTTAACATTTAGCACAACTGCAGAACCTACTTTTGCCTTGGGGTGCCGGATCTGCAATTGGTTTAACGTATCTTCCATGCTCTTTTCCATAACCTTTTGCAAATCATAATCCAGGGTTAAAATAAGATTATTTCCCGGTATCGGCTCGAGGGTGACCAAGTCCTCTGCCGGTATCGGTCTACCTAAAGCATCCACTTCCACCCTCCGGGCACCATCGGTGCCTCTTAACTCCTGTTCATAACTTTTTTCAATCCCTGCTTTGCCGATTAGACTGTTGATATCGTATAATCCTTCACTTTGTTCTAACTCATTCTGATCAATGGAGTGAATATAACCCAGTACATGCCCCGCTAATGAGCCCCCCGGGTAATAACGCAACGGTTCAACCGTTATAATAACTCCTGGAAGCAGACTTCGATTCTCCTCGATTTTAACCACCAAATCCCATGGTATATCCCTGATAATCAAGGCTGGTTCAAACAACCTGGCTTTCTGCCGGTTAACTTTTTCCTGAATATATTCAGCAGTTACCTCGGGATAATAATCCTTTACAATACCTTCCAGTTCCTCAAATACCTGCTCCTGCTCAATGGCTTCCAGAGCAGAAAGACTGAGGGTATACACCAGTTTGTTCGCAGCCAGGACAGTACCATCCTTAGCATATATCTCTCCCCGGGGGGCTTTAATGGTTAAAAGCCGGATACGGTTTTCTTTAGCCTGGGTTTGGTAGATATCGTTTTTGAATATCTGAATAATAGCCAGCCTGACAACCAGGATTGCTAACAAGGTTATAATAATATAGGAATAGACTTTTATAAGTTTGTTCGTGCCAGCACTCATTTTATCTCTCCAGTGGCCTAAAGAACCCGGTATTCAACAAATGATAATAAACTATATAGATGGGTATGGTTAATAATACATTATAGGCAACCTGGCATAAGATACCAATTGCCAAATCAATCTCCAGGGTAAAGGCTCCACCATTAATACTTGTCAGACCAATTACCAGAAATGAGTTGATTAAGGTACCAGCCACTATCCCAAAAACGCCCACCATTAAATTTTCTTTAAACAGGCGGGTTTGAAAACTACCTATAATGTAGGCAGTTATAGCTTTAGACAGGGCATTAACCCCGATAAAACTCCCAATATAAAGGTCTTCTACCAGACCGCCCAGTAATCCATATACAGCTCCTTGTTTGGCTTGGGCATGTAAGGCAAAAACGATGATAAATATCAACATCAAATCGGGAATAGCGGGTCCTAAACGAAAGGAATTAAAAAAAATTGATTGCATAAAAATCGATAATATGGGGAAAAAGGCCAGCATAATGTAACGCATAAGCTAACCCCCTATCCCACTGTCCTGGGACCCAACCCTGGTTTCCCCACTTCCCACAATTATCAATACCTCTTCCATCTTGTCAAAATTTACTTTAGGTTTAACTACCGCTGACAATAATAAACCGTTGGGCTCCCTTGCTACTTCAGTTACGTCTCCTATGGCTATTCCCTTTGGGAACATAGATGCTAAACCGGAAGTAACTACGGTGTATCCCTTTTTAATATCCGAATAATAGGGTATATTAATCATTTTTACATATTCACTATTGCCAGCACCTTCAACAATCCCATTAGTTTCTCTGGTTTCCTGGATAATAGCCCCTACTGCCACTTCACGATCCGTAATTAATCTAATTTGGGCTGTATTTTCAGTTACACTCTCTACCCTTCCTACCAAACCATCCGGTCTAATTACCGGCATACCCATTTCAATCCCCTGGTTGCGTCCCTTATCTATGGTTATGGTCTTATGCCAATTGCTGGAACTCCGGGCAATGATCCTGGCGGCTGTCAATTCATAGGTGTCAATATTAATGTTAATAAAATCTAAATCATTTCTTAAACGTTCTGCCTCGGCCTTGTATTCTCTCAACCCCTGGTTTTCTAAAGTAAGCCGGTCATTTTCGCTTTTCAACCATTCAATCTGCTGTTTGAGAGCCTTTTTATCATCTAATATTGCACTAATATTTTTAAAATCAGTCTTGAGATTGGTGATTACAATCTGGGCAGGAGCAAAAACCTCCCTGATGAATTCTTCCGCCACGGTCAGATTTTCCCGCTCCTCAGAAGTCATATTAATAGTCACCAACAAACCTATTAATACCAGAACTGCTAACCAGAAAGATGCTTTTTTTACCCAACCCCACAATTAACTCACCTTTTTAGAAAAAATTTTTTTTGGGTGTTATTAATACTCTTCTTAAGACATCAATGTTCTCTGACACTTTGCCCGTGCCCTTGGCTACTGCTAAAAGCGGTTCTTCACAGACATATACTGGCATGTTGGTCTCATTGCTTATCAACTGGTCTAACCCTCGCAGCAAAGCCCCGCCTCCAGCCATAACGATTCCCCGGTCTATTATGTCTGAAGCTAGTTCTGGCGGAGTTTTTTCCAGGCATATTTTGATCCCTTCCACGATTTGATCTACGGTTTCTTTAAGTGCCTGGCGGATTTCAGTAGAAGATACCCTCACTGTTTTCGGCAATCCGCTGACTAAATCTCGTCCTGGGACATCATAATATTCCTCCATTCCGTCCCAAATGGCTGAGCCTATGGATATCTTAATGTCCTCAGCCGTCCGCTCTCCAATCATCAGGTTGGACGACCTCTTGAGATGTTGGATTATAGCTTCATCCATATTATCCCCGGCCGTTCTAATTGATCTGGAGGTAACAATTCCTCCCAGAGAAATAACTGCCACTTCAGTAGTACCGCCGCCAATATCCACGATAAGGTTTCCAGTGGGCTCATGAACCGGTAAACCAGCTCCTATGGCGGCAGCCATTGGTTCTTCAATAAGATATGCTTCTTTAGCTCCAGCCTGTATCCCGGCTTCCCGCACCGCCCTTTCCTCAACAGTTGTGCATCCGGTCGGTACACTGATTATCACCCGAGGCCGAATTAGGGGCAGGTTTTGCCCCAACGCTCTACTTATAAAGTATTTCAGCATGGATTGAGTCACATCAAAATCAGCAATTACTCCATCTTTCATCGGCCTAATAGCCTTTATGCTTCCTGGGGTCCTGCCTATCATCCGTTTTGCTTCTTCTCCAACGGCTAAGACCTGTCCACTATCACTCTGTATGGCAACTACTGATGGTTCCCGCAATACTACCCCTTTACCCTTTACATGAACAAGGGTGTTAGCGGTTCCTAAATCTATACCTAGATCTCTGCTAAATATCACCTGTCTGCCTCCTTTATAAAAGACCCCTGGCTTTCAAACTTACGTATTTTTTTTCCCCGATAATTATATGATCAATTACTTCTATACCTATTATATTGCCGGCTTCAATTAACCTCTTGGTTATATCAATATCTTCCTTACTTGGAGATGGATCCCCGCTGGGATGATTATGAACCAATATTAAAGAAGCAGCACTTTTTTTAATAGCCGTTTTAAATACTTCTCTGGGGTGGACCAGCGAACTGTGCAGCCCCCCTACTGAAACATCTTCCATGGTTATTATCCCACCTTTCCGGTTTAAATAAATAACCCGAAAATGTTCGCGATCATAATACCGCATTTCGTCCATTACCAAATTGCTCACATCATCCGGTGACTGGATAAATTGGGTCCGCTTAATATCCATGGCAATTCTTCTCCCGATTTCTATTGCCGCCTTAATCCGAACCGCCTTTGCCCTTCCAATACCCTTTTCCTGCATAAGTTCCTCCAGGGTGGCTTCTTTAAGATTCCTCAACCCGGAGTATTTTATAAGGAGGTAATTAGCTAATTCAACCGCGTTTAATTCTGGAGATCCTATTCCAATGACTATAGCTAAGAGCTCTGCCTCAGATAGACTTGATTCTCCCCCCAACATCAGTTTTTCTCTGGGCCGCATATTTTCTGGCATCTCTTTAATACTGACCTTATAATTACTCAGAGCTACCCAACCCCCTGTTGCCCAGTATGTTGGTGCCATATTTTCCCAACATGGAGTAAAGCTTCATTATTGGTAAACCAACTACATTATAATAACAACCCTCTATTCTGCTGACAAAAACCGAGCCCAGCCCTTGAATACCATAGGCACCGGCTTTGTCCATTGGCTCTCCTGTAGCAATATAATTATGTATTTCTTCATCATCTATATTACGAAAAAACACTCGTGTAATTTCAACCGCAACATCGATATTTTGAGTTCCAATGTCCTTAATGCAGATAGCAGTTAGGACCTCATGTCTTCTTCCCCTTAGGTTTGCCAGTTTTTCAAAGGCATCGGCTTCATTCACCGGTTTACCATAAACCTTTCCACCACATAATACTATAGTATCGGCGGCAATAATGAGACCATCTTCGATAATCCCCGCAATTGAGTTAGCCTTTTCCCGGGCAATCCTCTTAATTTCTAATATTGGATTTTGGTTAAGATCAAAATGTTCCTCGGTCTTGGGAGATATGCAAATGAAATCAAGGCCTATCATGTCAAGAAGTGATTTACGCCTAGGTGAATCAGAAGCCAGTATAATCTTTTTCACTGCTTGCCCCCTGCATACTGCATAATAAAAGCCTTATAGGCTATTATAGGTGATATATGAGGATTTATTCACCGCTTAAAGGGTATAATAAAACACCTCAAGAACCGGTTACTTGATTAAAGAAGGTGTCTTAATAGCTGTTCACTACAAATACGTACTTCAGTTGTCTTAGCCTATCTGTTAAATGATAAGTTAAAGCTTAACACTTCCAAATTAACTGATAAATCCACATTCCTCAATAAAACATCATTGGGAACCCTTAAGACCCGGGGGGAGAAATTAAGAATAGCTTTAACCCCTGATTTAACCAATTGGTTAGTAACCTGTTGAGCTGCTATAGCAGGTACCGTAATTATTCCAACATTAATACCGCACTGCTTTACCCTATCTTCCAGCACCTCAAGGGGTTCCACCTCAACATTGCCCAGTTTTATCCCAATCCTATTCAAGTCTACATCCAGGATAGCCTTGATTTTAAACCCTCGATCCGCAAATCCCTGATAAAGAGCAAGAGCTGAACCTAATTTCCCCGCTCCTACAATTACAATGTTCCATTTTTGATCAAGGCCCAGGATTTTCATAAGGTATCCATATAACTCATCAACTCGATATCCCACACCTCTGGTCCCGAATTCACCGAAATATGCCAAATCTTTTCTAACCTGAGCTGAACTCACACCTACTCCAGCAGCAATTTCCCCGGATGATATCGTTTCAACCTTATCTTCCATCAGTTGATGTAGATATCTAGAGTAAATAGAGAGCCTCATTACAGTAGCCTCTGGTATTTTGTAAGCTTTCAAGCTCCCCACTCCTTTTTATAAATATAAATAAGTATAATGATATATTATCATCCTAAAAGATAATTGTGAAATAATTAGCTATAAATTAATGACTAAAATTAGAATGTATACAGGATCCGCTTTTATAGGAAAATAATCGACAGGCCTCGATAAAAAAGACTGGCAACAAGGGCTGACGAAGGGATGGTAACCAGCCAGGCGATAATAATCTGGCGAGCTATACTCCAACGAACACCTTTTAACCGTTTAGCAGCACCTACTCCCATTATGGAAGATGAAACCACATGAGTCGTGCTTACCGGCGCGCCAAGAATAGTAGCCGCATAAATTACCATAGAAGAAGTAAAATCAGCGGCAAAACCATTAATAGGTTCAATTCTAAATATTTTACCCCCCATAGTCCGGATAATCTTCCAACCTCCAACGGCAGTGCCTGCCGCCATTGCCAATGCACAACTGATTTTAACCCAGAGTGGGACTTCAAAATATACCAAAACCCCTCCGCTAACTAGAACCATAGTAATTATTCCCATGGACTTCTGAGCATCATTAGACCCGTGGGCAAAAGAGGCCATACAGGCTGATATGATCTGCAGCTTTCTAAAACTATTGTTAATACTGGCTGGAGAAAATGATTTAAACATCCAAAACAGAACAGTCATAACCACACTTCCTGCTATCAAGCCGGCTAATGGAGATATGAGCAGTCCCGCAATAATCATCAGGAATCCCTGCCAATTTACAAAAGGAATTCCAAACCCGGCAACGGTTGCACCGATTAAGCCGCCTATCAAGGCATGGGATGAACTGCTAGGTATACCGAAATACCAGGTGAATAGGTTCCAGAATATGGCTCCTATCAGGGCAGCTATCAGTACTAAGGGAGTAACCACATTGGGCTGGACAATACCATGTCCTATCGTTGCTGCAACTGCTGTTCCGCTTAATGCTCCGATGAAATTCAAAGTAGCAGCAATAATAATAGCGTTCCTAGGTGACAGGGCTTTGGTGGAAACCGAGGTGGCTATAGCGTTGGCAGTATCGTGGAAGCCATTTATATAGTCGAAACACAGAGCCAGGATTACGACCACTACTACCAACAACATACTACTAGACATATTTAACAGCAACTCCCTTAATTAAGTTGCTTACATTCTCGGAATAGTCAAGGGTCGCTTCCAGGTGTTCGTAAATCTCTTTCCATTTAATTATGTCTATGACATTTTCCGTATTCTCAAAAAGAAGAGCGATTCCTGAACGGTACAGGTAATCGCCTTCATGTTCGAAAAACCGGATGTTCTCACAAGCTTCTACTATCTCTGCATTTTTATCCCTGATATCCGGCAATTTGCCGATAGCTTCTCTTATTTCCTGGGCAGCAGCTTCAAGGACCTTAACCATTTTTAATACAATAGCATCTTTGGGCCGTCCCGCTTTATAAATAATTACTTTTTCCATTGTCCCGGTAATATGGTCTACAATGTTGTTCAATTCCCGGGCCAGCATTAATATGTCTTCACGATCAAAAGGGGTTATGAAGGAATTGTTAATTTGGTCCATTACCTCTGCCAGGATTCTATCTCCCCGTTCTTCCATCTTGTATAATCTGTCTAAATAGCTTTCTTCTATTTTTGAATTTTCAAAAAACTCCCTCAGCAAAACCGCGGCATCATAAACCGTATCTGATAACTGTTCAAAATAAGCAAAAAACTTTTCGTCCCGCGGCTTTAATTTAAAAACCACTTTGACTCCCTCCTAAATCCCTTGAAAAACCTGCTTGTGTTAATTATAACAAATAAATCGATTCCATCCTGTTAAGAATATGTTAAGGGGAGGTTAACTTAACAAGTATCTGCGTGCTCTATCCAACACATAAAACGAGCCGGTAATCAATAAATACTCATCTTTGCCCAAAATACTGAAACCCTTACGGATGGCCTTTGCTATATCCTCCTCCTCATATGATTCCTTGTCGGGATACAGGTGATTCCATATTTTTAAGGCTCGTTTCCAGCCTTTACTCCGAGGACTGGAAGGCTTAGTAATAATACATGCCCGGGTATTGGCCCCCAACGGTCTGATTATATTTTCCACATCCTTATCATCTAAGAAACCACACACCAGTATTTTTTCTATTCCGGGGTATAAATTTCTAAGCGAGGCTGCTACAGCCCTGGCTGCATGTGGATTATGAGCTGCATCCAGGATTACGGTTGGATTATTTTTAGCTATTTCCATCCTTCCCGGGAACCTCAGCGATGACAGGGTTCTGGAAATAGCCTCCGAAGATACCTTATAGCCCATATTTTCCATGACCACAACCGCGGTTAAGGCAACAGCAAGGTTATCTAATTGGAAATCCCCTAACAATAAAAGAGGCTGTTTCCTCAAGGTCAAGTGTTTATGCCCTATATCAACCAATTGTTCTGCAATACCATTAAACCCTGCCCGCTTGATTCTAACCCTGCTTGAGTGATAGACTGCCGATTGTTTCTTGTGAGCTTCTTCTTCAATGACCCTTAAAGCTGGGGGCTCCATGGGCCCAACAATTACCGGTACGCCTGGCTTAATAATACCCGCCTTGTTTAGGGCAATTTCCTGCAGGCTGTTACCCAAAAAACTGGTATGATCATAATCAACGCTGGTAATTATGGAAACAGCGGGATTGACTGTATTAGTTGAATCGTAAAGCCCACCCAGCCCGGTTTCAATAACCGCCAGTTCCACTTCATAATCCTTAAAAAACCGGAAGGCGATAGCAGTCAGGATTTCAAACTCGGTCGGTCTAGGTAAACCAGCCTTATCCAGCTGATTTATAATACGGCCAATCTCATCAATATAGTAAGCAAACCGCTCAACTCCTATCTGATTGCCATTAATTGCAAACCGTTCCAAATAAGAGTGCAGATGCGGTGATGTAAACCTGCCGACCTTAAACCCTGCATCAATATATATTGAGGAAATAATCAAGGCCGTAGACCCTTTCCCATTGGTACCGGCTATGTGAATGGATTTAAAATCATCCTGGGGATTGCCTAAAGCTTCCAGTAAAGCTGTGATCCGCTCCAGGCCGGGTTTGCAACCTGGAGCACTTAACCGGCCTAGCTTTTTTACGGTTTCAATATAGTTAGCCGTTTTAGTATACCTTCCTTTCGGGCTTCTGCCTCTTTTGCCTTGACTTTTTCCTTTTCTACCACCTCTGGCGGAGCTTTGGCGATAAAATTGGGGTTATTTAGTTTGCCCGAGGACTGTTTTAAATCATTTTCAGCACTTCTTAATTCCTTCTCCAGCCGTTGGATCTCCTTTTCCACATCAATTATACCCTCCAAGGGCACATATATTTCAGCAGCAGCCGTAACTGCCGAAACAGTCTGCAGGTGCTGGGCATTAATTGCTTGAGCAGTGATCCTTAAATCTCCAACTCCCGCCATTTGTTCGATATACATTCGGTTATCCTGGAAATCCCGTAAATCATCGGAATTGCGCACCTGAATTATAGCTTTAATCCTGGTGCCCGGTTGTACGTTAAACTCGGCCCGAATATTTCTCAGCGCTCGAATAGCAGTAATTATCATTTCCATTTTTTCAACGACGGCTTCATTAACTAAGGCTTCATTTATCCTTGGCCATTGATCCAGCATAATAGTACGGCTATGCCCGGGTAAGTGCTGGTAAATCTCCTCGGTAATAAACGGCATGAATGGGTGTAAGGTTCTTAATATAGTGATTAAGGTTTCCACCAGGATGTTCTGTACTTTTAGCCTGGTTGGGATATCGCCAGTTTTGAAAAGCCGCGGCTTAGCCAGCTCTATATACCAGTCACAGAACTCATCCCAAATAAAATCGTATAATACTCTGGCCGCATCGCCAAAATCATACCTTTCCAGGAGCCGGTTGACTTCATCAACGGTAGAATTTAAACGGGATAAAATCCATTGATCTACCAGAGATAATTCCTCTGTATTTATGGGAACCGGTTGATACCCTTCTAAGTTTAGCAATACAAACCGGGAGGCATTCCATATCTTGTTGGCAAAATTCCTGGTGTTCTCTACCTTGTCCCAATAGAATCGTACATCATTCCCAGGGGTAACCCCGGTGATTATGGAGAATCTTAAAGTATCTGCCCCGTATTTTTCAATAACTTCTATGGGGTCAATTCCATTGCCCAGTGATTTGCTCATTTTCCTGCCCTGGCTATCCAGGATTAATCCATGGATATTCACTTCCCTAAAGGGAATAGTGCCAGTATGCTCTATACCGGAAAAAATCATCCTCGCTACCCAAAAGAATATAATATCTCGGCCCGTAACCAGCACACTGGTAGGGTAGTAGCGTTTTAAATCATCAGTTTGTTCCGGCCAACCCAGGGTAGAAAAAGGCCATAAAGCACTGCTGAACCAGGTGTCAAGAACATCTTCATCCTGTTCTAACTGGCTACAGCCACATTTAGGACAGCTATCCGGATCTATTCGCCGGCATATAACCTCCCCGCACTCCTGACAATACCATACGGGAATCCGGTGCCCCCACCACAATTGTCTAGAGATACACCAATCCCTGATATTCTCCATCCAATTAAGGTATATCTTGGTAAAACGCTCCGGTATGAACCTGATTTCACCATTAATAACCTTTTCCATGGCCGGCTTCGCCAAAGGCTTCATTTTTACAAACCATTGCTTTGATATCAGGGGCTCAATAATGGTATCACATCTTTGACAATGTCCCACCGCATGCTGGTGTTTCTCTACCTTGACCAGATAACCCTGGGCATTCAAATCTTCCACTACCCTGATACGGCATTCTTCCCGGCTCATTCCAGCGTATTTTCCTGCATTTTCATTCATGACCGCATGGTTTTCCATCACCACTACCTGCTCCAGGTTATTCCTTATACCCATTTCAAAATCATTAGGATCGTGAGCTGGGGTTACTTTAACTGCTCCGGTACCGAAACTAGGATCAACATAATGGTCAGCAAATATTGGAATTAGCCGGTTAACCAGGGGAAGCCTTACCCACCTGCCCACCAGGTGGCAATATCTTTCATCTTCTGGGTGAACTGCAACCCCGGTATCGCCCAGCATGGTTTCAGGTCTGGTGGTAGCTACAACCACGTATTCGTCGGAGTCCTCAACCGGGTACCTGATATACCATAGGTAACCGTCTTCTTCCTGGTGCTCAACCTCAATATCCGAAATCGCCGTGCTACACTTCGGGCACCAGTTGGTTATGTAGTTCCCCTGGTAAATAAGTCCTTTTTCATAAAGGCTTACGAAAACCTCTCTGACCGCCCGGGAACATCCTTCATCCATAGTAAACCTTTCCCGGCTCCAATCACAGGATGAACCTAAAAGAGCTAATTGCTTAGATATTCGATGGCCATATAACTCTTTCCATTCCCATACTCTTTCTATGAACTTCTCCCGACCCAGATCGTTTCTAGTCAATCCTTCCCTGGCCAGAGCTTCTTCAACTTTGGCCTGGGTAGCTATACCCGCATGATCAGTTCCTGGGACCCATAAGGTATCAAAGCCCTGCATTCTACGCCACCTGATGAGAATGTCCTGGGGGATGATATCGAGGGCATGCCCCAGGTGCAATTGGCCAGTAACATTAGGTGGAGGCATAACTATCGAAAAATAGCTTTTACTGCGGTCATTCTGAGGTTGAAAAAAACCATTGCTCCTCCAGAATTCATACCACTTCTGCTCCACCTTGCCCGGATCGTAGATACTGGGCAGATTATCAGCTTTATACATTAAGTCTAAACCTCCTCAATATAGACTTTAGATGACCATAATATAAATAAGATAATAAGATTTTAAGTGAATTTATCTTGTAATTGCAAGTAGCTCTGGTTTTAGGGCTTGTACCCCGGCCAGATTAACCTCACTACAAGAATTTTACACTAATATCGAGGATTTTAATATTCAAAATGCGGTAAGTTGATATACTCAACCGGGTTGTGTTAAGCTATTGTAGTATACTTTGCGGGAGGCTTACTTTTTTGAGCAGAAAGAGACCAAGCCGGAATGATCCCTGCATATGCGGCAGTGGTTTAAAATTTAAAAAATGCTGCGGAGCATTTAACAACTATGACCCGGGTATAATTGATCCTTTTTATAAGTATAGCCAGTTATTAACTTCCTTAAAAATCAAGCTGGATAACTATTTTAAAAAAGAAATCCGTAAAAACAAAAGAGGTTTTCAGCAACAGTTTTTAAGGTTTTCTACCCGGGAAAAACTGCCACAAGAACATGAATCATTTTTCTCCGACTGGCTGTGGTTCGATCAGCCGGTTATGGATAACCAGACCTTAGGCCACATTTATTATCGTAACCATTCTGCTTTTATGGAAAAAAATCTGGCCAATGCCCTGGCAGCAATGAATGATTCTTTTTTATCGGTTTATGCAGTTAAGGAAAGCCATAATCTTTCCCTGGTGGTTACGGATCTGTTTTTAGGAACCGAACACCGGATATTGATTAAAGAACCTTTGGATTTGGAAGAGGCAGTGAAGGATATAATCTTGCTCGGCAGAATCGTTCCCTTTTCCAGCGATCAGGTGTTTTCAGGTATGGTTTTGATGTGTAAAGATAAAGACGGCCAATCCGAGTTTCTAAAGAAGCATATCAGTTATCTGGATGATATCCTTCACCTTAGTACCAGGGAAACGTTAAAATCACAGGCCCATATTTTGTACGGCCTTTTTTCTCATGCCATCGAAAAGGTTCTGTTGGACTTGTCTGATATAAGAATTATTGAGCTTAATAAAAACTCTTTAGAGCTGCTGCTTAGATTGATTAATAACCACCCGGAATATACTTATATCCATAGAACGGAAGGGTTTCAATGGTATAAATACAATCAGGCAGCCCCTGGTTATTCAAGAATTGCAGTGGGACAAGAATGCGCCCTGGCATCATCTTGCGACATTGACAGCCTTAACTGTTCAATGGGATTGTTCTCATCAGTCACCCCTTATAGCCAAATCAGATTGCTTAACAGCGCCTTTGCTATGGAACCTCCAGCTATGGATTTAACCCACCTGTGGTTCTTGGTAATTAAAGATAAGGAAACCGAAAGATGGTTGTCCACCCCGCACCAAGAACTGAAAGGAAAAACACCAATTGCCTTGCTTGAGCAAGGGGAAAAGAATGAAATCATACGCCTCCTGGATGAATTTGCCCAAGATACCCGCTCTGAAGAAGAAATTGAATTACTTGACTATATGAGAAAGCGGGTTATAGACTATCCTATACCCAACAGCCAGTAGAAGGAGACACGAGATTTGCTTTCCAGCCGTCAAAGGGTATCCAACGCCTTAAATCTAAAGATTCCCGATCGCCCCCCCAAAGGGGAAATATTTATCTCGCCCGAAACCGTAAAAGGGTTTCCGGTTGATTCCCTGCAGGAATTATTGCTGTATTTAAATGCGGACATTGTAACCCTGGGGCTTGATAAATTAGACCAGCATGATTGGGCGAGCTGGCGCCATTCTCGATTCTATATCTTTGGCCTTATGAATGGCCCTTTGAGCAGGATGTTTAAAATATTCAACTGGAAGAAGGCTTTTATCCTGATTAATAGCAATCCAGTTTATACTAGGGAAATAATGAAAAAGATGATTATTCAGGATCAGGAATTAATAAAATCTGCCCTCGATTGTGGCTGTGAAGGAATAATAATTGCAGACGACCTGGCAGGACAGCATGGGCTGTTATTCAGCCCGGATTATCTTAAGCATTATTATTTCCCAATTGTCTCAGAACTGATTATGCCACACCCAAAGGTTCCCTTCGTATTTCACTCGGACGGTAATATCATGGATATCATTGATTTAATCAGGGGTTCGGCATTTAGAGGGATCCATTCTCTTCAGCCGTCGGTGGGAATAAGTGCCAACCGCTTCGCCAACTCACTTAAATCTGGTTGGGTTTTTTGGGGTAATTATGAATTTGAATCTACCGGGCAGATGAAAACGGTTTCCCAGGTAAAGCATGAGGTTAAGGAGTTGCTATCCTCCTGGAGCCAGGTTCCGGGATATGTATTCGGTTCATCTGGAGGGCTTTACCCTGGTATTCCCCCCGAGACTATAAAAGCTGCTTATGATATGGTTGATACCATTGGAACTCACTGCTAAACCTCGCCTCTATTCCCGGGATAAGCTAATAATTCGTCTATTGCTTCTTTTAATTCCTGCACCCCTTCCCCGGTCTCTGCTGAAAAACCAAGCGGCAATTGTCGGGATTGAAGATCCAATCCCTTGCGGATTACGTTAAAATGCTTCTGCCTGGCTCCCCGAGAGATTTTATCAATTTTGGTAGCTACAAACAGTACGGGTATTTTAAAACTTACTAACCATTCTTTCATCAAAATATCATTGTCGCTGGGCGGGTGTCTTACATCGATGAGCTGAATGACCCCTTTAAGCTGTGATCTATAGCGTAAATAATCTTCAATCATTTTCCTCCACCGGGCTTTTTCAGCTTTAGATACCCTGGCATAGCCATATCCCGGCAAATCCACCATATACCATTGTTCATTTATGAGATAAAAGTTAATAGTTCTGGTTTTTCCAGGGGTTGAACTTGATTTTGCCAGTTTTCTGCAATTGGTTATCCGATTAATCAAGGATGATTTGCCTACATTCGAACGCCCAACTATAGCAATTTCAGGCACCGACTCATCAGGCATTTCTTTTATGTAGGTATATACGCCTTTAAACTCCGCTCGCTTAATATCCATACCTCCACCCCTGTCTCCCAAGCACAAGGGGACGGTTCTGTTGTGTCAGTTATCAAGAAGGGACGGCATCTCCTGGCAACCGACACAACAGAACCGTCCCCTTGTGTGCTCTAATTATTTTACCAAGGTTTCGGTTAAAACCTCATCCATATGGCTTACTAGAACAATCCGCATCTTATTAAGAACGTTTTTGGGTATTTCAGCCAGGTCCTTTTTGTTGTCCTGGGGAAGGATAACCGTTTTAATCCCTGCCCTGTGGGCTGCCAGAACCTTTTCCTTCACCCCGCCAATGGTCAGGATTCTTCCCCTTAAGGTTATCTCTCCAGTCATGGCAACATCCCGTCTTACAGCGGACCCTGACATGGCTGATACTAGAGCGGTAGCTATGGCTATTCCTGCCGAAGGCCCATCTTTAGGAATGGCACCCTCTGGCACATGTAGATGCACATCGTATTGTTCCTGCATCTCCTGGCTTATACCCAATTCCTCCGCTTTAGATCTCACATAGGTCAGGGCAGCCTGGGCCGATTCTTTCATTATATCGCCTAATTTACCGGTCAAGGTAAGTTTACCCTTTCCTTTTAGTAAAGCTACCTCAATAGACAAGATATCCCCGCCACTTTCTGTCCAGGCCAGGCCAGTAGCTACACCAACCTGGTTCTGGCTCTCGGCAACTCCATAGTGATAGCGGCTAATTCCCAAATATTTGCCCACATTGTTGGCAGTTACCTGTACATAGGTATCTTCCTTTTCCACAACTTTACGGGCAACCTTGCGGCATATAGTGGCTATCTGCCTTTCTAGATTCCTCACCCCGGCCTCGCGGGTGTACTCCCGGATAATCTTCCGGATTGCACCTTCCGAAAAGGAAACATGGCGCTTTTTTAACCCGTGCTCCTTAATCTGTTTAGGGATTAAATAATCCAGGGCAATTACGACTTTATCTTCTTCTGTATAACCGCTTATCTCAATAATCTCCATCCTGTCCAACAATGGCCGCGGAATATTATAAGTAGAGTTGGCTGTAGTAATGAACATAACCTTGGACAAATCAAAGGCCGTTTCCAGGTAATGATCACTGAAAAGATAATTCTGTTCCGGATCTAAGACCTCTAATAGCGCTGAAGCCGGATCACCTCTAAAATCCATAGTCATTTTGTCTATTTCATCAAGCAGGAAGACAGGGTTCTTAGATGCTGCTTGTTTTATTCCCTGCAAAACCCGCCCTGGCATGGAGCCCACATACGTCCTCCTATGCCCTCTTATTTCTGCCTCATCTCTGATTCCACCCAGAGACATGCGCACAAATTTACGTCCTAAGGACCGAGCAATAGACTTTCCGAGGGAGGTTTTTCCAACCCCCGGGGGACCTACTAGGCAAAGAATTGGACCCTTTAATCTTTTGGCCAGTTTTCTTATGGCAAGGTATTCCAGTATCCTCTCTTTTGGTTTCTCCAAACCATAATGATCCTCTTCCAGAATTTCCTCTGCTACTCTCAAATCAAGGCGATCCTTGGTTTCGATTGACCACGGCAACGATAACATCCAATCCAGATAATTCCTTACTACCACAGCCTCAGCAACCATGGGAGGCATCTTCTCCAGTCTTTCAAGCTCTTTTAAGGCCTTTTCCCTGGCTTCCGGAGGAAGGTTAACCTGGTTGATCTTTTCTCTCAGTTCCTCAACTTCTGTAGCCCGGTCATCTTTATCTCCGAGCTCCTTCTGTATAGCCTTCATCTGCTCTCTTAAATAATATTCTTTTTGAGTTTTCTCCATTTGTTTGCGTACTCTTAAATTGATTTTACGTTCTAACTCCAGGATCTCCATTTCTTTGGCCAGTAGTTCGCACAGGTATTCGAGTCTTTTACTTATATCATAAGCCTCAAGTATCTTTTGTTTTTCATCAATCCTTAAAGATAGGTGTGAAGCTATCGTATCTGAAAGCCGCCCTGGATCATCAATAGCAATTACCGACACTACCGTTTCCGGCGGTATTTTCTTGCTGATTCTAACATACTGCTCAAACTGATTGATCAGGGTTCTCATTAAAGCTTCATGTTCGGCACTATTTTGGACTTTACCATCTCTATATAATTCCACTTCTACTTTTAAAAACGGTTCGCAACGAGTATAGTTCTGAATCTCAGCCCGGCATAACCCTTCTACAAGAACCCGCATAGTTCCGCCCGGCATTTTCAATATTTGCTTGATTTCAGCTACCGTTCCAACGTTATATATGTCTGTTATTTCCGGATCATCAGTTTGCGCTTCTTTTTGAGTAGCCAGAAATATCTCCTTGGACTCTAACATTGCTTCCTCTATAGCATTAATAGACTTTTTCCTTCCAACATCTAAATGGATAACAGTATATGGGAATACCAGAACCCCTCTAAGGGGTAACATAGGGATTTCACGAAATCTAGGCTCATTCTTTTGATGCAATGCAATATACACCTCCCAAGCAGATTTAATTGTACAACATGCGCAGGTATAAACACAAGCCAGAATGCTAGCCTTTTGTGGGACTATGTGATATATGTGATATATTATTCTTATTTTACATTATAGTCTATTTCGCCATTTTATTTGATTAAATCTTATTGTAAATAATAGCTTTTTCTAGAACTTCATCTAGGTTTTGCACCGGAATAACCTCGATCTCAGCAAAATCCTCAAAAATCTTTAGCCAGTTGTCCGCGGGTATTATTACCCTCCTAATACCAGCTCTTCTAGCCGCCTCGATTTTGCTTATAACTCCTCCCACCGGTTTTACCATTCCATGAACGGATATCTCTCCAGTCATCGCTAACCTATTGTCAACCTTGCTATTGGTGATAGCTGAGTATATGGCAACCGCAATGCTGATTCCCGCTGAGGGACCATCAATAGGTACACCCCCGGGGAAGTTAACATGAATATCATAATCTCCAGTGGGTAAGCCATACTTAAACTTCAGAACAGCAAGTACATTTTCAACCGCTCCCTTGGCCATACTCTTTCTAGTATATTTTCTATCTCCCCTTCCGAGCTGCTCTTCCTCAATGATTCCCGTAATGGTCCAGGTACCCTTGCCTTTCTCTACTTTAATGCTTATTGCCTCAATCTCCAGTACAGTTCCGGTGTTAGCTCCTGATACCGCTAAACCATTCACACAACCGACCGCTGGCTCCTTTTTTAACCTTACTTCCGGCCTGGGGGCAAATCTTCCGTTATTTAAAACCTTTTCTACAATATTTACAGTTATTGTGGGCGAATTCTCAATCTGTGCAATCCCAGCCGCTAGTTGTACAATATTTACTGCCTCCCTTCCGTTCCCTGCATATCTGGTTATTTCATCTAATGCTTCTGCTTCAATATCAAATTTGATCTTTTTCATAGCATTAATGATTATCTGTTTTATATCTTCCTTCTCTAGCGGCTTAAAGAATATTTCCATACACCTTGAGCGCAAGGCCGGCGGTAATTCCTCAGGCATTCGGGTAGTAGCACCAACCAGCCGGAAATCAGCAGGAAGACCGTTAGTAAATATATCGTGTATGTGCTGGGGAACGTTTTTATCATTTTCACTATAGTATGCACTTTCGAGCATCACCTTTCTATCTTCCAGCACTTTTAAAAGTTTATTCATCTGTAATGGGTGTAGCTCCCCAATCTCGTCAATAAATAACACCCCTCCATGGGCTTTAGTACAGGCGCCCGGCTTAGGCTGCGGAATTCCTGCGGCACCTAATGAACCAGCTCCCTGGTAAATAGGATCATGGACTGAGCCTATTAAAGGGTCAGCAATATTCCTCTCATCAAATCGGGTTATGGTCGCATCAACTTCCACAAACTTTGCCGTCTGGTCAAAAGGTGATAATGGATTATTTTTGGCTTCTTCCAGCACTATACGTGCAGCTGCGGTTTTTCCTACTCCAGGAGGACCATAAATCAGTACATGCTGCGGATTAGTTCCACACAAGGCGGATTTTAAAATCTCAATCCCTTCTTCCTGCCCTACTACATCACTTAATGCCGTAGGGCGCGTCAAGCAGGACAATGGTTCAGTTAGTTTTATATTTCTCATCTGTTTCAATTTTATATTTTCTTTTTCTGTTTCCTTAATTATGGCGGTTTTTTTAAACTGTTGGTTTTTTAGCAGATTCCAAAAGTAGAGACCTATAACTATTGCAAAAAATAATTGAACTAAATACAGGTATCCACCATACTCCATAAACAGATTGTTCATTGGCCGTTTTCCTTTCATTGTGGGTTACAATCTATTATTCCCTGAAGAAGAAGATTGGATTAAAAAAAGCCAAAGTAAAAAAAGGCAACTTTCGCTGCCTTTTCCTTACTTGCTATAGGGTTCTGTTGGATTTAACTAATTCACCTTTCTCTTGGCATCCACAGTTACCAAAAGCGGTTTTTCCTTTTTCTCAATTACGTCTTTGGTTATTACCACTTTAGTAATATCGATTCTAGAAGGAATTTCATACATTACTTCCAGCATAACCTCTTCCAATATGGCCCTGAGCCCTCTGGCACCTATATTCCTCCGGAGGGCTTCATCGGCAATAGCCTGAAGTGCTTCCTCCATAAAGTCAAGATCTACCCCGTCCAATTCAAACAATTTCTTGTACTGCTTAACCAGAGCATTTTTGGGCTGAGTTAAAATGCTTATCAAGGCATCAACATCAAGTGCTTCCAGAGTTACTACTATTGGAACCCGGCCCACAAATTCTGGGATAAGTCCGTATTTGAGCAGATCCTGGGGAAGAATCATATTTAATATCTCACCAATATTCTTCTCTTCTTTACTCTTAATCACCGCACCAAAACCCATAGTATTATGTCCTATGCGGTTCTGGATAATCTTATCAATACCTTCAAAAGCTCCTCCGCAGATAAACAATATATTGCTGGTGTCAATTTGGATAAACTCCTGGTGAGGGTGTTTCCTGCCTCCTTGCGGAGGTACACTTGCAACCGTACCTTCTAATATTTTCAAGAGGGCTTGCTGAACGCCCTCCCCGGATACATCTCTTGTAATACTGGGATTATCAGTCTTTCGGGCTATTTTGTCTATCTCGTCGATATAGACTATACCCTTTTCCGCTTTTTCAATGTCATAATCTGCCGCTTGGATCAACTTTAAAAGAATGTTTTCTACATCCTCACCAACATAGCCTGCCTCAGTCAATGAAGTGGCATCAGCTATAGCAAAGGGAACATTCAATATTTTAGCCAAAGTCTGGGCTAATAGTGTCTTACCGCTGCCTGTCGGTCCAAGCATCAAAATATTGCTCTTTTGCAGTTCAACATCATCCAGTTTAGTTCCAAGATTGATCCTTTTGTAGTGATTGTATACAGCAACCGCCAGCGACTTCTTAGCTTTATCCTGACCTATAACATAATCATCCAGGATTTCTCTAATCTCCCGAGGTTTTGGTATATCACCAAGTTCAAATTCCAGATCATCGGCCAATTCCTCTTCGATAATTTCGTTGCAAAGTTCTATACATTCATCGCAGATATATACACCTGGGCCAGCAACGAGCTTCTTAACTTGGTCTTGAGTTTTTCCGCAGAAAGAACACTTCAATTGCCCTTTTTCATCCCCATATTTATGCATAAACTCCACCTCTCTTTAAGAACGCTATTTCTTGCTGGTTTTCTTCGGATGGCTTATCACCTCGTCAATGATACCATATTCTTTAGCATCTTTGGCAGTCATAAAATAGTCCCTATCGGTATCTCGCTGGATTTTTTCCAGCTTCTGCCCGGTTCTCTCGGCTAATATTCTATTTAAAGACTCTTTCATTGTTATAATCCGACGCGCGTGGATTTCTATATCCACTGCCTGCCCTTGAGTTCCCCCGGAAGGCTGGTGAATCATTATTTCCGCATTGGGCAAGGCAAATCTTTTGCCCTTCTTACCGGCTGCTAGTAAAAATGCGCCCATACTGGCAGCAAGACCAACACAAATTGTGGATACATCTGGCCTTATATATTGCATAGTATCAAAAATTGCCATCCCTGCAGTAATTGATCCTCCAGGACTGTTTATATAGAGCGATATGTCTTTATCCGGGTCTTCAGCTTCCAAAAACAGCAGCTGGGCGATTACCAGATTAGCTACGTGATCATCGATTGCACTCCCCAGAAATATTATCCTGTCCTTAAGCAATCGTGAATATATATCATAAGAACGCTCACCGCGATTAGTTTGTTCAACCACCATAGGCACTAAATAAGACATTTAACCCACTCCTTACACAGTACTACTTGTATACTATTCTATTCATCAGGGTCTGTTTTAGATTCCTCATTAAGTTCTTTTTCGGTTTCGGTAATATTAGCACATTCAATTAAATATTGCACAACTTTGTCTATCTTCATACCAAATTTTATGTTTTCCCGAATATCTTTTAAGTTTTCTTTGGCTTTCTCAAATTCCAATTGGGTTCCTTTTACTACATCAGATATTTGTTTATCTATTTCTTCATCAGTTACCTCAATACCTTTTTCCTCTACCAGCTTTTCCAATAATAAATTAGTTTTTACCGTGCGCTCAGCTTGCGGCCACATTTCCCGGTTAAAGTCTTCTTCACTGGTATTGGTAAGCTTAAAGTATTGCTCCAGATTAATCCCTTGGGAAACCAAGCTTTGCTCAAATTGATTTAGCATCCGCTTCAATTGTTCTATAACTACTGCATCAGCTATCGGGATATCACAAACTTTTAGAGCCTGGTTAATCACCTCATCACGAATAATCTGCTGCTTCTGTCGGGTCGCTATCTCTTCCAGCTTAGCTTTGGCATCTTTGCGAAACTGTTCTACGGTTTCAAATTCGCTGATTTCCTGAACCAGTTCGTCATCTAGCGGCCTTAAAACCCTGGTCTCTATCTTTTTAACCAGAACTTTAAAAACCGCATTAGCCCCGGCCAAATCCTCAGCCTGGTAATCCTGTGGGAAAGTTACATTAACATCCAGGTTTTCTCCGGTTCTGGAGCCGATTAGCTGATCCTCAAAACCTGGTATAAAGGTATTGGAGCCAATCTCCAGGCGATAGTCGGTACCTTTTCCCCCTTTGAAAGGTTCTCCATTAACAAACCCTTCAAAATCAATTATCAATATATCGCCTTTCTCAGCAGGCTCAGTTTCTTTTTCCGCCAGCTGGGCATACCTGGAGCGGATCTCTTCAAGCCTTCTGTCGACTTCATCTTCAGTAACTTCGATCTTGGGTATGGTTACAGGTAGCCCCTCTATATCCCCAATGGTTATTTCCGGTTTAACCGCTACCGTTGCCTTAAATGTAAACCCTTCATCATTCACATCAGATATTTCAAAGCTAGGCGGAGCCATAGTAAACAAACTCAACTTTTCTACAGCCTCTTGAAATGCATCGGGTATTATAGACTCAATTGCATCTTGGTACAAAACTTCTTTACCATAATACGCTTCTAAGAGTTGGCGCGGTACTTTACCTTTGCGAAATCCAGGGATTGTCACCTGTTTGACGACCTTTCGGTAGGCCTGCTGCAGACCTTTGTCAAATCTCTCAGCATCTACCCCAATCTCTATGTATGCCTCGCTGTTCTCTATTTTTTCTAACTTAATGTCCATTTATGCTCCTCCTAACTTTAATAAAATTTTTAGCTTCCTTTTTTTACTAGCATTTATGGACTATACTTTCCCGGCATCCGATCCCCTTAAAAATTTACCCTAAATAAACCAAAAACACAACACCCCGGCTACGCCGAGGCTATTTGCTACAGCTATGGAGCGGAAGACGAGATTCGAACTCGCGGCCCTCGCCTTGGCAAGGCGATGCTCTACCACTGAGCCACTTCCGCCCACTTTTATACCTTAGGATAATTAATTATTTCATGATAGTCAAGGGCTGTAGAAATTTTCGGTCAAAAAAATAATGAGGGACGATTTTGGGATTCCTAAAACCGTTCCCCCGTTTTTATAGATTCCTTATATTAACTTCCCATTAGAGACCTAAATATTTCGGTTGAATTGTATCCGCTTAAAGGAAATGCTTTCTGAAATCCGTCAAATACTTCCCGGGCTTTTTCCAGATTTCCCATTTGATAATAAGTACAGCCCAAATAATAAAAACTGTCGTCATAGTAATTGCTATCCTTAAACTCATTCAGGTATTGGGAATAATATTTTTCCGCGTTTTTATAATCCCTAATCAAATAATGAGTCCTGCCCAGATAATACAATGCTTCTCTGTTCATATAGCTACCGGTTTGCATCTGTACCACCGCCCCAAGGTTTTCGATAGCCTGCTCCCAGTTGCCAGCCATATAAGCTGAATACCCCTGACTGTAGAATTGATCCTCCTGGCCGGGATTATAGTTAACCTCTTCTAAATCCGGGGATGGGTCAGTATCCTGTCCCGAACCTTGAACCTCATTATTCTGATCAGGAACCATGGAGAAATTAGCCTGTTCTTGAACCTGGTTTGATAAAACATGAATTTTTGATTTCATTTCTTCGATAGTTGCTTTACTGGCCTTCGAGCTTTTTACAAACAAGCCGGCCTGAACCAATAAAGCTATAAACAAAGCCGCAGAAATCCCCCAAACCCAACTGCTTTTCCCTAACCAACCGGCCTTTTTTACATATTGTCCCTGCCCATCATTAGGCGCCAGGTTTTTAACCAGGCTGGAACTGGAATTTATATAACTCAACAATGAGGGATTGGCTACATCGATTTCCAGGCCTTTTTTCCAGGTTTTTATAGCACTGCCCTTATCGGAGGTGGCAAGGTAGCATAATCCCAACAGCTGGTATACTATTACAAAACCATCGTTTTCCTTCAGCAGTATGCGAAGAATAGCCTTCGCTCCTTCATAATCCCGGTTTTCAACCCTGCTAACCGCCTCATTAAAACGTTTAAGCCAGAACCTGAATGAGGGACTGTTGAAAGCAGCCAATTTCATAGCTGCACCCTGGTTTGAAGGTTCAAGGCTTATAACCGTATTCCAGCAGGCTTCGGCCTTTTCAAAATTGCCCAAAACATAATGACAGCTTCCCATTAAATTAATAGCTTCAATATTATCCGGTTCAACCTCCACTGCTTCGTTTAATTTATCTAATACGCCGCTTATATCACGCTTTTGAAATCTTTCCAGGGCATCCTTTAGCAAGTTGTTTACTGGCATCCCATCGAGCATATTATCACACCCTTTCAGTTATTCAATTAGCCTATTCTACAACTAACCAGGGAATACCTTCCATATTTTGTAAAATATTTATAATAAGTTTGGAGCTTTGATCAATATATTATGTAAAAAGGGGAGCTGAAACATGGTTTACGCCAGCCGGTTTTTAAGATTAGCCAAACCTGAGCTACAAGGTCCGGATATAATGTATTTACAGGAATTACTTAGAGAATTAGGCTTTTACCACGAAGCTGTTGACGGTATCTTCGGCCTTTTGACCCACCAGGCAGTTACCTCCTTTCAAAGCTATCATAACCTTCCAGTCGATGGAGTGGTTGATCCCAGCACTTGGCTGACCCTTTATTATCTTGGCAATAAGCTCCCGCAGTCAATTAAACCTAAACAATTGAACACCACCAAAATTGTGGTTGATTTAGTCTCCAGGAAACTAACTTATTATTCCGATACCTACCAAAAAACCTTTAAAGTGGCAATAGGCAAGTCCAG
Source organism: Syntrophomonadaceae bacterium (assembly GCA_050949865.1). Classification (GTDB taxonomy): domain Bacteria; phylum Bacillota; class Syntrophomonadia; order Syntrophomonadales; family Syntrophomonadaceae; genus JBMNGN01. Next base: position 135,336 of record JBMNGN010000003.1, on the reverse strand, counting down.
TACTCCTTCGCCAATCGGCAACTGGATAATCACGCAAAAGGCTATTAATCCAGGAGGCCCCTTTGGCGCCAGATGGATGAGATTGAGTGTCCCCTGGGGCGGCTATGGCATTCACGGCACTAATAATCCCAAATCTATAGGCAAAGCCATAAGCCATGGATGCATCAGGATGTATAACCAAGATGTAATATCCATCTACAATATTACCCCTATTGGTACCCCTGTGGCTATTATCGGCAGGGTATATACCGGGCGCTTATTAAGTTTGGGAAGCTCGGGCAGCGAGGTTAAGGACGTCCAGAAAAAGCTCAAGCTTCTTAGGTACTATAAGTATAAAGTTGATGGGTACTATGGGGAAAAGACTAAACAGGCAGTTGTAAAATTCCAGCAAGCCAATAAGCTGTCACCCGATGGAATTGTTGGGCCCCAAACCTATAATGCATTGCAGAAGGCTGTCGACATAGCCTACAAGAACGATCAACCCTAGACTAACCAAACCCATCCACCATTGACATCTTGTTACCGGGGATGTTATTATATTATAGCTCGGGGCGTGGCGCAGTTTGGTAGCGCGTCTGATTTGGGATCAGAAGGTCGCATGTTCAAATCATGTCGCCCCGACCATTTATAAAGCCAGCAACCACGGGATTTCTCGTGGTTACTTGTTTTTCTGTCAGCTTAATAAAAACTCCTTTAAGGGATTATTTTGGGGGGACAGTTGTTGAAAAGCCCCTATAAGCTGAATATTTGCTCAATTTCTGCCCGGTTGGCAATTATTAATCTTTATTGACTACACAAAAAAAGGATATGGTTATTTCTCACTCCCTTGCATCTTAATATGCTTATATGGTAGTATTTAACTACAAGCTGTAGTCCTTTTTGGCTAACCGCTTTCCCCCTGGCGGAGCCTGTCCCTCCTTACAATACTAAATTGTAGTCATTCTTTTCCAGGACCCCCATGGTCCTGACCTTTTGCCTAAATTTAAGTAGTATCTTTAGATCTAATCTTTATAATACCTGTTCTTTCCCCTTGATAAGATTATTAGATAGAGAACCATAAAAACCAAGTAAATGCCAATGAATAGTAGCTGGTTGCCACTGGCTATCATTAGCAAGGCAGTAATAATAGAAGTAACCCCTATTAGTAACATACGGTTTCCAACCCATCTGATGTATCCCATCCGGTCTATCACTTTATTTTCGTCAAACCCCCTTATAAACTCTACCCTGCGCTTGTATTTAATCTGGTATCCGCAAAATACATTGAGAATCCCTAAAAATAATAAAGCCCCTATAATAATCTTCATCTCATCACCCTTTCTTTATTATTCTCCCGGATATATTAATACTACAAGTTGTTTAGGGATCTGGAAATAGTTTGTATACATATTCAGCAATATTCTAGGGATTCTTATCACTAAGGAGGTGATATAATGGCCGATAAACAGCATTTTGACCGTAGCGTTTGTATAAACTGCGGTAATCATATGACTGAAGAACATGTAAAAAAGGATATGTTTGGCCTTTGTGAAAACTGTTCCATAGAGATGCTTTTCCACCAGTTATACGGTTAACACGGATATAGTGAATTGTTCACGTCAAATATTAGAATCATTGCTCTTAGTGTAAAGTTGCATTTATGCCGGATAAACCCAAAAATATCTTTACCAAAAAAGAATGCTCGTTCTGTGAACGGGGACATAGCTTCTGAACTATTACAAACTAACATTGTCAAAGAACCAATACAAAAGTTTATTTCTTTCTTGTAATAGGTTCGGAAAAGAGTTATAATACACTTTGCGGGCGGGTGTAGCTCAGTGGCAGAGCCCCAGCCTTCCAAGCTGGTTGCGAGGGTTCGATTCCCTCTACCCGCTCCATTTTTTTGTCCCTGTAGCTCAGCTGGATAGAGCAACGGACTTCTAATCCGTAGGCCGGGGGTTCGAATCCCTCCGGGGACGCCATTTGATACCTTAAGGCACCGCATAAATGCGGTATATTTGTCTTAGGCCTTAATTAAACCAACTTTACTTTTGATTTGAATCATGTTATTATATTTTACCGTAGAACCAAGTAAACCCGATTTAACAGGTTTTACCCGGTGATATTTGGATAGTATTTGGGGGAATGGTACCCTTTCAATTGGCTTTGTGGTGGATGTAGCTCAGTCGGCTAGAGCACCAGATTGTGGCTCTGGGGGCCGTGGGTTCGAGTCCCATCATCCACCCCAATTAACCCTTGACATGTTAACTAGCATGAAGTTATACTCTTTAACGTTGGGGTGTAGCCAAGTGGTAAGGCAACGGACTTTGACTCCGTCATGCGTTGGTTCGAATCCACCCACCCCAGCCAATGGGCCATTAGCTCAGGCGGTAGAGCACCTGACTTTTAATCAGGGTGCCCCAGGTTCGAGTCCTGGATGGCCCACCATCTGAAAACAAGTACCCTCCGTATGTAGGAGGGTTTTTTTATTGCCTTTTATATTAATTGAAAGACTTATTACGCTCCTTTGGACCAGGAGCACCATCGAAGAATAAAAAATGGCCTAAGAGCGATTTCCTTAACCATTAAGCCATTGTTCCTTCCAACCGTTCAATAACTCTTTTTCCTTAGTATTTAAAAAATTCTAAAGATCTAGATTTCAGCAAAAATATCTGCCAGCGGTACTTTTAGTTCTGCAAAAACACTTGATTCTATTGTATCTTCCTTTCTCAGGCTGGTATAGTTTTCTATATCTCTTGCGGCGGAAAAGGAATACTGCAAAATACTCTTATTTTCCGGATCTACTATCCAGTATTCTGATATCCCGCTTTTCATGTACAATTCCAATTTCTTAACCATATCTTTGCTTTTCGTCGCTGGAGACAATACTTCAACCACCAGGGTGGGTATGCCTTCATATCTGCTGTGTTCATTGACCTTATCTATATCGCAGATAACAACAATATCCGGCTGGACAACATTGGGGTCTTCCTCGAACTTAGTTGCGCAGCCGAAAAGCCTGATATCCAGTGGTGATGTCAGGGAACGGCAAGACTTCCCCCTAAAATAGTTGTAAAAATGACCTGCTATTTCGTTAACTACAATTTGATGTTTAAAACTAGGGGATGCCAGCAGATAAATCTCGCCATCAATAAGTTCATATCTCTGGTCAGACGAATCCACCAGTTCCAGATATTCTTCATAGCTGATTTTCCTGGCAGCTTTATAGCCTTTTGCTTCTTCATGGACCAGACAATAATCTGGTTCATTATAGCGAATCAGTTTGGCCACGCTTTTTCCGTTTTTGGTAACAATAATATCTTCCTTCTCTGCCAGGGAAAGATATTTCCCAAAAGCATTCTGTAAATCTGTAGTATTGACCCGCATAAGCTCACCCCTTTCTCAAGTTAGCTATTATATTAATGGGTATTAGCTAATATATCAATCCAAAATAGCTATAATCTTAGCCTTACCGCTTCCAAAAACTCATACTTAGCAAGACTAATACTGGATATATCTCCAATCTCCCAAGCAGCATCAAGATACATAAGGCATATTTACCCGCATCCGGAACCGATGCATAATTCAGCGCAGGTCCCAGAGAACCAAAGGCTGGGCCGATATTACCCATACAGGCTGCTGCTCCTGTAAAACCGCTTAGAAGATCAAAGCCCAATATGCCCATTACAACTGTTCCGGCTAATATACTAAACATATAAAGAAAAAAGAATTGAAGAATATTAATAATTATACCGCTATCAAATACTTTATCCCCATGGTGCAAAGGGATAACCGCCCGGGGATGGATAATCTTTTTCAGCTCTATTCCAATCAGCTTAGTCATTATTAACAGCCTTCCCACTTTAATATTACCTACAGTAGATCCTGCGCAACCGCCTACAAACATAAGCATAAAAATAATTGCTTGCCCAGTAGAAGACCATAAGGTATAGTCTGCTGCAGCGAAACCGGTAGTGGTCATAATTGATATAACTTGAAACAACCCGATTCGTATACGTTCTTCCAAGTTGGGAAACTGGTTAATGCCCATAAATACAATTGAGGTTGCCAAAACGGTTAGGATTAAATACATTCTGAATTCATTATCTTTAAAATACCCCGAAATGCTCCGCCTGGAAAAAGCCAGGTAGTGAAGGGAAAAATTAACGCCCGCTATAAACATAAAAATTATAATAATCCATTGAATAGCAGGACCGTAATAAGCAATACTCTGATTGCGGGTTGAGAACCCACCTGTAGCCATGGTAGTGAAGGTGTGACAAAGGGCATCGTATACTGTCATGCCAAAAACCTTAAGCAGAAGAAATAGTATGACGCTTAAAACCAAATAAGTGATCCAGAGTTTTCTTGCAGTTTCACGAATGCGAGGGGTAACTTTATCTAATACTGGTCCCGGGGCTTCGGTTTGGAAGACCTGATTGGCCCCTACCCCCATCTCCACAATGATGGCCACAAACAAGGTTAATATTCCCATGCCTCCCAACCATTGAATAAGGCTTCTCCAAAACAAAACACTTTTCGGTATGGCCTCGATATCGGTTAATATACTTGCTCCAGTAGTAGTAAAGCCAGAGACTGATTCAAAAATCGAATTAGCTAATGAACCAAAATATCCGCTGACCATAAAAGGCAACGCCCCAAATATTGAGGCCATAGCCCAACCTAGGGTTACAAGCGCAAAACATTCCCGATAATTAATGATGGCTTTTTCCTGCCGTCCCAATATAATACAGGCAATTCCTACACCTTCTGTAATAATACATGCAAATACCAAGTTTAATACAATATGTTCATTATAATAAACAGACCAAAAAACGCTTGAACTCATGGCCAAGCCAATGGCAGCAATAACCAAGCCGATATAATATAATAATACTTTAGGCCTAATCACGGATTAAAAGCCTCCCCTTAAAGGTTGTTGATAATGCCTCTCTATTTTGAGTTACAAAGTATAGTTCATTATTTCCCCTGCCATCGACTGCTAAACAGAAAAAAGCATATTAACTTCAAGCCTTGGATTTTAATTAAAATAACGCTTTTAGGAGGTTTAATAGCTGACTGGAATTAAATGCTTTCACAATAACCAATCATATACTGTTTATTACAAAAAGCAAGTACTTATTCCGCGGGGATTGAGAAAGGCCAGGTAATTAAGATTTCATCCCTGATATTAAATCAGGTAACATAGTAGCGATTGAGGGAAACAGCAACAACAGCAAGAGGCATACAATTATACTGAGTAAAAAGGGCCATATACCTTTAAATATAGTTTCTAATGGCACATCTCTGGCCACCCCTTTGACAATATAGACATTCATCCCTACCGGAGGGGTTATTACCCCCATCGCCACTATTAAAACCGACACTACCCCAAACCAGATAGGATCGTATCCCAGGGTATTTACAACCACCGGGTAAAATATCGGGATGGTGAGTAAAATCAAAGCCAGGGCATCAATAAAACATCCCAATACTAAATATATGGCAAAGATTATCACCATAATGGCGAAAGGAGGCCAGGGCAAAGCCCCGGTCAAGCTGGCTAACTCGAATGGTATTCGGCTGACGGCCATAAACCTGCCAAATACTACCGCACTGGCAATCAATAACATAATCATTCCCGTGGTTCTGGTGGTATCAAGCAGTGAATCCTTAATCTTGCTCCAGTTCAGCCTTTTTTCCGCCAGGGCCATAACCAAGATACCTCCGGCACCTACAGCACCAGCCTCAGTTGGAGTAAACCACCCAGCAAACAAGCCTCCCACCGACAGGCAGAAAATAATAATGGCTTCTCCCAACCCGCCCTTTAGGGCCAGAAACCGCTCCTTCCAGGAAGCTTTAGGACCGGCTGGTGCAAGTTCCCGGTTACGGGCGGTCATCATCATAATAGCGATTATATACAAAAAGGCTAATAAAATCCCGGGTATAATTCCCGCCATAAATAACCGGCCAATGGACTGCTCAGTAGACATGCCGTACACAATAAAAATAACACTAGGGGGGATTAATACCCCCAGCACTCCACCAGCTGCAATACTGGCAGTTGATAGGGATAAATCGTATTCATATTTTCGCATTTCGGGAAGGGCAATGGCACCCATAGTAGCCGCTGTAGCCGTATTGGAACCGCAGATGGCCCCGAAAACGGCACAGGCTATCTGGGTAGCAATTGCCAAGCCGCCTGGCCAATGCCCGAGCATCCTGTAAGCAAAAACATACAGGTTGGTGCCTATCCCGGAATAATAGGCCAGAAAACCCATCCATACAAACATAGCAATTACACTCAGCGAGTAAGACGAAAAAGTATTGTACAATTCCTTGGCCACCATGTTTAAACCCGCTGAGACTGTAGTCAGGAAACTAAACCCGACGAACCCCACTAAGGCCATGGCAAAGGCTATAGGCATTCTTAATACCAACAGGAAAAAAAATATCCCTATACCGATCAACCCGATAACAAAAGGACTCATTCAGCTCGCCTTCCTTGCTATTTCTTCTATATCGCGCCCGGCTAGTGACAAACCAGATAGAGCGTTGTCCAGTAACTCCAGCAAGGCAAGACATATAACCATAGACATGGATAACAGCCCGATACCTATAAGGAAGATAAACGGGTACAAAGGTATTAATGCGGTTGAGGATACTACCCCTTTACTAAGTATGACTCCGCCGTATATGAACAGCTGCCAGGTAATTAAACTCCAGAATATCAATGAAACCGTGTTAATCACCAAATCAACCATTACCTGCTTTTTAACCGGCAGGCGGTCAATAAAAAACCCTACTGCTACATGCCCATTGTTCAAAAGGCAGTTAGCTAAAGCTAAACTGATGCCAACCGCGGTCAGCAGACCTACTAACTCATAAGCCCCGGTAATGGGATGCTTAAATACCGTGCGCAGGATTATATTCAGCACCACCAGAACCATTACTGCAAAAAAGAACAACCCGGCCAATACATCGCATTTGCCACAAAACTTTTTTAAAATTTCTTTATAGGCCCGCATGTTTAACCTCCCCTATTTATTGATACTCTTGGCTGAATTTCTCCACCAGGTTTTGTACAATCATGAGCACTTCCTGGCCGGAATAGCCTAATTTATCCAGGCGACTGACATATTCATCCTGAATTGGTTTTACTAAACTAATCCACCTATCTTTCTCCTCCGGTGAAAGCTCAGTAACTTGAATCCCTTGCTCCTCAACTGCCCATTTCATGGCCTCCTGGTTTTGCTTATCCCATAGTCCGGCTGCAACCTCATCAAAGAATTCCTGGCTAATCTGTTCAATCACTTCCTGATCAGCGGCACTGATTGAATTCCACTTATCCTGGTTCATGGTTACAAAAAACAAGGTATTATAAAGAAAAGGGGTTAAGGTAACATACTTGGTTACTTCAGCCTGTCGCCAGCCCCGCAGCACTTCAATCGGCCCGAGATTCCCCTGCACAATCCCCTTGGACATGGCTTCATAAGCTTCCGATTGAGCCATGCCAACCGGAGTCGCTCCCAATGCTTCCAGGGTTTTGGCACTGAGCCCTGTGGCCCTGATCTCCAACCCTTTTAGATCCTCCAAGCTGGTAATTGGTTTCTTAGTGTATAGGTCCCCAGGACCGGTGGTCAATACCATTAAAAGCTTTGTGTCCTGAATTTCTACTGGATTCAGCTGTTTAATTCCTTCCCAGGCCACTCTGCTGGCTACCTCAGAATTCGGGTAAGTAAAACCTGGCAGCTCAAATACTTCCAGTACTGGGAAACGGCCGCGGGTATATGAAAAACAGGATATTCCTATGTCAGCCTCCCCGTTCACTACCCCATCGTAAATCCCATCCGCCTGCAATAAGGTTTGGTTGGGATAGCTGGTAATCCTAACCCGCCCTTCAGTAGCATCTTCTATAGCCTTGGCCCAGGGCTGAACCAATTCTCTTTCAGCTGGATGGCTATCCGGCCAAAAATGGGCTAATCTAAGTTCCAGGGGTTGAGAGGAACCGTTAGAAGAATTACCGGCAGAACCGGAGCAACCTGTAATGCTGCCCAGAATCGCTAATAAAACCAGGGAAATAATTAACCTTTTGTTTCTTGGGAAACAGATATGCATACTGCACTTCCTTTCTTTACTAATTTGACAATAAAAAAAACTCCCCATAGGAGTTTCCGGAAAACTGCGCTAAACCAAAGGCCGCGGAAAACCGGGCCAATTATAATAGTCGCATTCCTATTCCTACCGTGCTTGCCTTCCTACCATTTGTTTCAGTTGTTTTACTTTGAAATTACTACTATACTACAATCCCACATAACTACACCAGTCAGTTTCCAAGTGAACTTGACTGTAATTCTATCATAAAGAAATCCGTCTGGTTTTTCAACCTTTTTTTATCTTTCCAATTTTAAAACCTTTATGAATTACCTGATGGTTAAGACATTTTGGCTTCCAACTCCTGCAAAACGCCCATCAATACTTCACCTTTAATCATAACCAGGTCAAAATCCTCTATGCTAACAGCATGGTTTAAATCTTGAATAGCGAATTCGCATTGACTCATTAGCTCTTCAGGTTTCTCTTTGAGCTGGTTTTTAAAGCTGTCCCACCTTTCCTGGGCCTTTTTAGCATGATTAGAAGCTGCAGGCCAATCCGCAGTTCCCGATTTGATAATAGCAGACATAATTTCAAATTTAGTTCGGTAATACTCCGGCGGGATATCAGTGGAAAATACCTGGCTGATATCAGCATAATTCATATATAAGCTGGTGGCAGCAATGATACTTTCTTCAATATTTTTATCCCCAATATACCGGGTAAGCTGATTAAGATTGTCTTCAAGCCGGTCTCTTTCATCAGAACCTAATCCCGCTTTTATAGCCTGTGGCTCCAGTTTGTTCCAATGCCGATGCAACTTACGCAATTCTTCTTCCTCTTTTTCCCAGTCCATCCCTGGAGTTAAGTTCTCGGATGCTGCATCCCCTGATTGACCTTCTCCTTGTCGTGGCTGTTGTGGCTGATTTTCACCGCCCGAGCCCTTCTGTCCAGAATCGTTGCCGGGTTCTACCTTAGCCGAACGTTGCAGCGAGGACATTCCCTGTATTTTAGATTTTTGAGCCACTTCAGAAATAACTCCTTCTATACTCTTCAACATACCTTCCAAAGCAACTGGGGCCTGGGGCTTTTGTTCAACGCTTTCCGGTTTTTTAGATTGTCCACCCATAAGATTACATCCGGCAACAGATAAGGAAAAACATAAAACAGTTAGAAATATTAAATAATGGCTTTTAATGCTGGGCATAAAACTACCTCTTTTCTAGAAAAGTTGGGCTGTAAATATATATTGCCCGATTACCCGATCCGATTATACATGCAAACCCGATAGGCAGCTTTATCCGCAGAAAATGTCCTGGTACCCAGTACAACCATCTACTCACTCTTTTTAAATTGATTAACCTCAGGCAGAAGCCTGCGAAGTTCAAGGGGCAAAGGAAATATTATCGTCGTATTCTGAGAGTTGGATACTTCACTCATCGCTCTTAACATTCTCATGGTCAACCCACCCTCCTGGGCACTCAGGATCTGGGAGGCCTGGGCCAGTTTTTCTGCTGCCTGCCGTTCACCTTCAGCTTGAATAACCAACGCTCTCCGGTCTCTTTCTGCCTGGGCTTGCCGGGCAATAGCCTTCTGCATTTCGGCTGGAAGTACCACATCCTTAATCTCCACTGATGTTACTTTTATTCCCCACGAATCAGTTGCTTCATCTACTATGCTCTGGATGGTTTGGTTAAGCTTTTCCCGCTGGGAAAGCAGCTCATCAAGATCAGCGGTTCCTATTACGCTCCTCACGGTCGTTTGTGCCAGCTGGTTGGTGGCCTCATGATATCTTTCAACATTGACTATAGCTTTGTCAGCGGATACTACCCGGTAGTATAGCACCGCATTCACTTTGCAGGTTACATTATCCCTGGTAATTACTTCCTGAGGGGGAATATCAAAAACAATTATTCTTAACGATATCCTAAAAATTCTGTCGATAATAGGGATAATAAAGATCAGCCCCGGCCCGCGGACACCGACCAGCCTCCCTAATCTAAACAGTACTGCCCGTTCATATTCGGGTATAATCTTTATGGCTGCACTGAGAATAACTACAATGAAAACAATTATAACCAGCCAATCAATGATAGTGGCAAATAGACTCATCTTAAACTCCTCCTTTTAACCTAATTATCATTAGGATGCCTGCGCACCACCAGTTTCATGCCCTGGCGTTCCATAACATCAACCAGTTCGCCTTCTTCGATTCTACTACCATCATTTGAGACAGCCATCCAGGTTTCACCTCTAATTCGCACCATCCCGTGAGGTTCAAGGGTTTTTACTACCTTTCCTGTCTCCCTTTTAAATTCGTGGTCGCCGTGTACCGTCTGCAAACGCCTTATACGGATTATTCCCATAATCATAACTAGCAAAAACCCTGCTCCCACCAGGCCAATCCCGAAGGCCATGGTCTTAAAGGCGGCATACCAATCAATAGGCATCAATGGTTCAACCGGGAAAAACATGATTCCAAATACTATACTGGCAACACCTCCTATGGCCAGTACCCCATATGTCGGAGTAAATGCTTCAGCTACCAGAAGACCTGCACCGAGCAAGATTAGGAGAACCGCCGCTATATTAACTTCGAATAATCCCAGTCCATAAAGGCCAAGTATTAAAGCGATGCCTCCCATTACTTCCGGCAGGAGAAAACCAGGAGAGCTAAACCCGATTATTAATCCGTATATTCCCAGCATAAGCAGTATAATAGCTAGGGTAGGATTACTTAACAGGCTAATAAACTTCTCATCCGAGCTCATCTGCATATTAATAATCTCGGCATTAAGAGTATTTAACTGCTTCATACCGCCATGGACCAGAACCTCCCGTCCATTTACCGCTTTAAGCAGGTCTTCTAAATTATCGGTTATGTAATCCACTACCCCTTGCCGGTGAGCCTCATTATAGCTTAGGCTTAGATTTTCTTTTACAAACCTTTCAGCGATATCAGGCGGTCTTCCCCTATCCTGCGCAATGCTTTTCATATGCTCGGCCATAAAGTTGATAGTTTTTTCATCAGCCTGGCGGGAAGATTCTCCCGGGGCAGTCATAACTACTGGCATTGCCGCGCCACAAGTTGTTCCTGGAGCCATAGCCGCCAGGTTCCCCCCAATTAATATGAAGGTCCCAGCAGATGCAGCAATAGCCCCCTGAGGAGCTACATAGGTTATTACCGGCACTCTTGAGGCAGCCATATCCTGACTTATGGTTAAGGTAGCACTGACTAAGCCTCCCGGAGTATTAAGCTTTATGATTACGGCTTCGGCATTGCTCTGTTCCGCGGTAGAAATTACCCGTTTTACGTATTTGGCGGTTCCAGCGGTTACCATACCATCAATATCTAGGGTATATATCAAAGGTGCCTTGGGATCGGCATATACAGGCCAGGTGGAAGAGAGCATCAAAAGCAAGGTGGTTATAATCAGAAGTATCCTTCTCGATGATGCACACATTAAAAACCATCCTTTTTTTCTCAAACTAGTAAACTAGTATTAATATTGTCCATTACCCGGATAATATTCCTATGAAGATTGTACAACTAGTTAGCTTGGGCAATCTTGTTCATTTTCTCAATACCTTTACATATTTTCTTGATCGTCCGGGGGTAGAGACGGTATTTGTGATTATTGTATGCTTTAATGTATCCTACCAGTTCATGACGGTTCAGGATCGGGATATCACTATCGGATTTTTTATTTCGCCTCACAATTATATCATCACATGACAACACAATTATCCCCTGGGTAGATAAGTTCTTAACCCCCACTACCTTATGCAAAAAGCCTTTAAGTCGGTAAGAATGGGAATCCACCTGCCCTTGAGGATTAGTTATTATTTTGGAATACCCGTTTTTTTTATGCAGTATCCAGTTATTATTGCTGTCTATATCAATAATACCCCCCCGCTCACCGCCGTAATTCTTGGTTTCAATATGAAATATTCCGTTAGGACCTACTACTATTGTATCGTATTCATTCGTATGATCAGGATCGGGGCCCAGCTTAACATTATGGTATACCTTATAACTAGATTTCTGGCTTTCCAGGGCTCTCAGCGAATACTGTACCTTTAGTTCCCCTCTATCCCCGCTCTTTTGAATTTGCTTATAACGGTTGCGTTTTTTCTTGGTGGCTTTATCGTATAAGACAAAAAATACCAAAACCACTAAAATACCTATTAATAATCTAATTAGCTCCTCCACATTGACTTCCTTTCTTCATAATACTTGCCAATTATTTTAGTTCCAATTATACCAGAATTAAAACTTTTAACATTAACAAATATAACTAAAACTTAGGTTAAATTCAGCTATACATTGATAATATCCGCACTTTTAAGACTTATTTCCGGCAACCCAGGCGACGAATTTTCTTTGCTGACCTTTTGGATTATTTATCGGAACAACAAGCTGTTATTTGCCAAGACTATTAGGTTCTAAGATATATATCGGGTACAATATAAATAACTGCCGAATTAGACCGGACCAAACTCCAGAGCCATTCTTGCCTTCCAGTACAAATCTCCAACAATGGGTCAATTGACATGATCCTGTAATCTATATATAATATATAATGTTCTTTAGGCCTAATACAGGGTTATGCGGATGTGGCGGAACTGGCAGACGCAGTAGACTTAGGATCTACCGGGTAACTCCGTGGGGGTTCGAGTCCCTTCATCCGCACCATAGATAATTACTGCGGTACTTATACCGCATTTTTTTCTTTACTTGTATACCAACTCCTATAAATATTATTTTAATATTATTTCGTAAAGGGAGGCATGTAGTAAATATTATGGAAGACAAAATAATTAGTTTTTTCAAGAACGATAGGTTTGCATCAATGGCCGGGATAAAACTGATTAAGGTTCTTCCCGGTTATGCAGTCGCTACGATGACCATAAGCGATAACCATTTAAACGCGGCTGATGTTGTACAGGGCGGAGCAATATTTACCCTGGCGGACCTGGCGTTTGCGGCTGCTTCCAATTCCCACGGACAACTTGCCCTGGCCTTAAACTGCACGATTACTTTCATTAAAGCTGCCAAAGGAAAGGTTCTTACCGCAGAAGCCAAAGAAGTAGCTTTGAACAACCGAACCTCCCATTATGAAATATCGGTTACCGATGACAATGAAGAACTTATTGCCAAATTATTGTGCACTGCGTATCGAAAGAGTCAAACCATCGATTTCGATCGTGAAGCATAACCTGCTGATCCATGATTTTATCGATATACCTGCCCCGAATGGTCTTGATTCAAGAGATAGGGAAAAGGATGGGTTTAAAACATTCCTGAGTGAAAAACTCAGGAATTTTCTTCCTGCCTATAAGAGTACAAATGTAAGAATTTCCCCTCCCCTAACGTACAACTACTAAAAACCATGGTAAAAATGAGGGGGTTTTTATGTTTTTTTCTTTACCAAAATATCAATACCTGGCTTTGACGGTAATAATTGGGTTATTGCTGATGACCCTATCCACGGTGGGCTATGCCCGCGCCCAATCAAACGCTGCAGAGCCGAACCCAATACCACAGACCCTGCCGGTCATCGGGACGAAACAACAGCTAATCAGCCTTTTGGAAGCATATACCAATGATGAAGCAGTTATGGATTGGGATATGAGCACTAAAAGGCTCATGGCTGCAGGGAACACCTTGCTTCAAGACCAGGCAGGCAGCGAAGCAGCTGCTGCTCCCTATTCAACTACCAATGTACAGGTAGAGGGAGTTGATGAAGCCGACATAATCAAAACCGATGGGACTTATGTATACCAGATCAATGGAAATCAGGTTTATATCATTAAGGCAGTGCCTGCTCAGGAATTAGAGGTAACCTCCCGTATAACCTTTGACCATGAAGGCATTTTCCCGGCGGAACTTTTTTTATGGGAAGATTACCTGGTAGTTGTAGGCAGGACCAAGACTAACCGCATTATGCCCATGAAAAAGGTCTTAAGCGATTCAACCGGCTATTACGTTCCGTCACAAAACACCTGTAAGGTAATGGTTTTTAATATCGGGAACAAGAAGAATATTCAAAAAGTCAGGGAAATTGAATTAAGCGGCAGTTATATTTCATCAAGGATGATTGATTCATCTTTCTACCTGATTGCCAGTCAAAACCTGTCATATCCAGTCAGAATCGAAGATCCTATCGTGCTTCCTGCTTACAAAGACAGTGTTAATGGCGGAATCAAGGAAGATTTAACCTTGGAACAGATTCATTACTTTCCCGAATGCGTTTATCCAGCTTTTGTAGTTATAGCTGGCCTAGACCTGGACCAACCCGATGAAGAAGCGGATATAAACTGTTTTCTGGGCAATGGTGAAGATATTTACGCCTCAGACAAAAACCTTTATATAGCTGCCGATGTAAACCGCATAGCTGCTGAATCTGTTTCTCAACCCAATCTTATACCGTCCCAGAAAATTACCAATATCTTCAGGTTTGCCTTGACAAAAGGTAAAACCGTGTATACCGGCAAGGGAGAAGTCCCGGGCAGCATTTTAAACCAGTATTCAATGGATGAGTATAATGGCTTCTTCAGGGTGGTTACAACTACGGGAGACTTATGGCGCAATGATGAATTCACCTCCAAAAACAACCTGTATATCCTGGACCAGGATTTGGCAATCACGGGTAAGATTGAAGGTATTGCACCCACTGAAAAGATTTACTCGGCCCGGTTCATGCAAAACAGAGCTTACCTGGTAACCTTCAGAAAGGTAGATCCGTTCTTTGTTATTGATCTGGAAAATCCCAAAGAGCCCAAAATACTGGGTAAGCTTAAAATTCCCGGGTACAGCGATTATCTGCACCCTTATGATGAAAACCATATAATCGGCTTTGGTAAAGAAACCATTGAGGTTAAAGACGGAAAGGGAGGGTCGCAGGCATACTACCAGGGGATGAAAATATCGATATTCGATGTTACCGATGTTTCCAACCCCCTGGAGATGTTTAAACAGGTGATCGGGGACAGGGGAACGGAATCTGAATTGCTCAATAATCCTAAAGCCCTTCTTTTTTCCAGAGAAAAAGGGCTCCTGGCCTTTCCCGTAACCGTTATGGAGATTCAGAAACCAATAGCAGACGCCAATCCAAGGCTAATCCAGCATGGCTCTTTTACTTTCCAGGGCGCATACATCTATGATATCGATCTTAAAGAAGGCCTAACCCTGAAAGGCAGGATAACCCATATTACCCCTGAAGAATATCTGCAGGCAGGGGACAGATGGTATAAGGACAGCCGAAATATAGAAAGGATTATATTCATCGGGGATAACCTGCTTACCCTGTCCCAGGATCGGGTTATGGCAAATAAGATTTCTAACCTGGAGCATATCAAAACTATTGATTTCAGATAAAAGCCCAATTGTCGCCAAGGGGGACACTTTTGTCTCCCTTGACTTGCAGGTCCGGCATACTTATAATTAATTAGATTGATATATTAAAATTGCTTTAGCCTTTGGCTAAAAAACAGGAATCCTGAGGAGATTGGTGCTGTAATCGGTTTCCCGCTAGACGATCCGCAAGGGAAGAAAACAATTCCAAAACTAAGATTAAGGGAGCCTGTTTGGATTAAATCATCAATGGATGAACAGGTAAAGACTTAATAAAAATTACTGTACTCAGCCTCCTCTTTTTGGAGAAGGTTGAGATTTTTATGTTACAAACGGAAGGAAAAACCAATGAATGCTTACCACCAAGATAGGACATTTAAGAGAAAAATTGTTTTGGGAGTCTTATGGCTTATGCTTATAGTTGTTACTCTTGCGGGCTGCCATCAAAACGCTAATATTTCCGACCCCTGGAATGAGCCAAGCCTTAGTGATAAAGGCTTTCCAGTTACGGTTACTGATGGCCTAAACCGGAAAGTGACTATTGAAACTAAACCCGCCCGAATCGTATCCGTGGCCCCCCAGCATACCGAGACCCTGTTTGCCCTGGGATTGGGCGAACGCATTGTTGGGGTAACAGCCTACTGCAATTATCCTGAAGAAGCCCAAACCCGGGAAAAAGTCGGCGGTTTTTCCGACCCAAATCTTGAAAGGATTGTATCCCTTAAACCCGGCCTGGTTGTGGCAACTGCCGACCAGCACCAGGATATTATTCAGGGATTGAATAATGTCGGGGTACCGGTTTTAGCATTTTCCCCCCATTCCATTGAGGAAATTATCCATACCATAGCCGTGATTGGACAGGCCACAGGGAATACAGAGGCAGCAACCGCTCTTAATAACCGTATTCAACAGCGCATCGATGCTGTTATAGCTAAGGTAAAGGACATACCGGAGGAGCAACGGCCCAGGGTTTATTATGAATTGTGGTATGAGCCCTTAATGTCAGTAGGTCCCAATACCTTAATCAGCGATTTAATTAAAACTGCCGGTGGAATCAGTATTACTTCCGATGCTATGGAAGACTACCCCACCTTCAGTGAGGAGATATTGCTCAGCCGGGATCCGCAGGTAATGCTGCATACTTATGGCCACGGGGATCAAATGGTTCCGACCGCCGAACAGATAGCTAGCCGCCCTGGTTGGGAAAGGCTATCCTTCGTTAAAGCGGGACGGATCTATGCCTTAAACGCTGATCTGCTGGAACGTTCCGGGCCCCGGGTAGTTGATGCCCTGGAATTAATAGCAGAAGCCCTGCACCCCCATCTTTTTATCGATTCTTTAGATGGTAATTAAACTATGCATAGACTAGATTATTCTAAACACTGGCTGTTGCCCTTGCTCATATTAATCCTGGCTGCTGCAGCCCTACTGGGAATAACCCTGGGGGGAGTAGAGCTTGAGCCCCTTCAGGTAGTCCTGATTATTCTTCATGAACTGCCTATTATTAGTAGTTTAATCGATCCCTCCTGGCCAGACACCCATCAGTCCATTATAGTGCTGCTGCGGTTGCCTCGCGTCCTGTTGGCCGGTATGGTTGGAGCCGGATTAGCCCTGGCCGGGGCTGCCTTTCAAGGACTGCTGCGCAATCCCATGGCTGACCCTTATGTTATCGGGGTTTCATCAGGAGCCGCCCTAGGGGCTGTCATCGGCATGCTGCTGCAATCAGTCCTGGGTTTCAACATCCCCATGGCTGTACCGGGATTTGCCTTTATTTTTGCCATGGCCACCATTTTTGTGGTATATGAACTTGCCCGAACCGGCAGCCAAGTTCCAGTAATGACCTTGCTTTTGGCGGGGATTGCGGTAGGCTCTTTACTATCAGCCCTGGTTTCGCTATGTATGTATTTAAGCGGTTCCCAACTGCACCAGCTGGTGTTCTGGTTAATGGGCGGTTTTTCAGGAAGAGGCTGGATTTATGTGCATATCTTTTTGCCCTATGGTCTTCTGGGAGCAGGCGTTATTTTTATTTACTCCCGGGAATTAAATGTTTTGCTATTGGGAGAAGAACCTGCCCAACACCTTGGAATTGAAGTTGAAAAGGTCAAGCGCAACTTGTTGATCGCCGCTGCTCTTATAACCGGGGCCTGTGTGGCCGTAGGCGGTTTAATTGGCTTTGTCGGTTTAATTATCCCTCATATAGTAAGGATGCTGATAGGGCCCGATCACCGCCTCCTTCTGCCGGCAGTTGCAGCCTTGGGAGGAGTAGTTTTGATTTTAGCCGATCTGGCAGCCCGGGTTGTTGTGGCGCCTGGAGAGTTACCGGTTGGGATCGTAACTGCCTTATTGGGTGCCCCGTTCTTTATTTACCTTCTGCGCAAGCAGAAATCAATGTTCTAGAATAGGAGTGGTTTTGAGATGCTTCTTGATATTCTAGGAATTACTTGCGGTTATGGAGCACGTACAGTCTTGCAGAACGCCGCCTTCCAAATAAAGAAACAGGATTTCGTAGGAATTGTTGGCCCCAATGGCTCGGGAAAGTCCACCTTGCTCCGGACTATAAGCCGGGTGCTGCGGCCAATTAAAGGAACCGTCCTGTTAGAGGAAAGGGATTTATACCAGATACCTGCCAGCGAAGTAGCTAAAACTATCTCCTTTGTACCCCAGGAACAGGGCCTGGATTTTCCTTTTACCGTTCAAGATGTAGTTATGATGGGCCGTATTCCCCATCTAAGAAGATTTCAAAGAGAAACCAATAAAGACCAGATGATAGTAGAAAAGGCTATGGAGTTAACCGATCTTGTCTCTTTGGCCGGGCGTCCGGTTAACCAATTAAGCGGGGGAGAAAAACAACGGGTTTTAATCGCCCGGGCCCTGGCGCAGGAGCCCAGTATCCTGTTATTGGACGAGCCCACCTCCTACCTGGACTTAAATTACCAATTAGAAATAATGGAGATTTTGGTCCGCTTACACCAACAACAGAACATGACCATTATAATGGTCTTGCATGACATTAACCTGGCTTCCCAATACTGCGACAGCCTCCTAGTACTTAAGGAGGGCAGGATATATGCCGCTGGTACTCCCCAGCAGATCCTTACTGCCGATTTTATCAAGGAGGTTTATGGCTGTGAGGTGCAGGTAGAATGGCGAACCCCTAATGGGCGCCCTTTTATTGTCCTCAATAAATTCCGCCCGGTAAAACCCCGGCCAATGCTGGACAGAAAGGCACATATAATCGCAGGAGGAGGAATGGCTATCGAATTATACCATCTCCTGACTGAACAGGGCTGGGAACTAAGTACCGGGGTAATCAACAGAGGGGACAGCGATTGGCAGGAAGCACAACGCCTGGGAATAACTATTGTTGAAGCCGACCCATTCTGCGCCATTAGCCGGGCACAGGCCGACCGCAATCAGGACTTAATGAGTCAGGCAGAATATGTAATACTGGCCGCAATCCCTTTTGGCTCAGGAAATATTCTTAATCTTGAAGCAGTCTTGCACCAGGCCCGGCAGGGGAAAAAGGTTATCGTGGTAAAAAAAACCGATATTGCTGAACTCGACTATACCGGGGGAGCTGCAACGGAATTATATAATAAACTATTATCCTGCGGAGTAACTGTAGTTGATAGTGAGGCTCAAGTCTTAAAGGTATTACAAGGAGGAAAGTAGATGCCAAGAAACCGAGGCAAAATGATCTTCATAACTGGAGGAGCCAGGAGCGGAAAGAGTTCCTGGGCGGAAAAACTGGCTGCCAATTTGGGGGGAAAGGTTACTTACATTGCCACCTGTATACCGGGCGATGAGGAAATGGTTGAAAGGGTAGCACGCCACCAGGCTCGCCGGCCCGCTGAATGGCAAACCATAGAAGAAGCCCACCATCCTGCTCAGATTATTCAAGAGCTGGATGAACCAGAAAGGGTTTTTCTCCTGGACTGTTTAACCATTTTTTTAAGCAACCGGCTATTGGCCATGGAACCGTTGGACCGCGAGAAACGCATTCTCAATGAAGTCACGGAACTGGCCCGGGTAAGCCATGACAGTCTGGCTACAGTCATTATAGTATCCAATGAAGTCGGGCTGGGAATTGTTCCAGGGGATCCCCTATCAAGAGAATACCGGGATTTAATTGGGCGGGCCAATCAAATTGTAGCCGAGTATGCCGATAAAGCCTACTTATGCGTTGCAGGCATTCCTGTCGACCTGAAAGCCCTGGCAGCTAAAATGGTTGGACCTTTATCTCCGTGATTTGAGTTCCGTAAATATATCAGAAAGGGTTACCCCTCTCTCAACCAGCAACACCAAAACATGATAAACCAGATCGGATACTTCGTATATTACTTCTGCTTGGTCACGGTTCTTGGCCGCAATAATAACTTCTGCTGCTTCTTCCCCGACTTTCTTTAATATCTTGTCTAATCCCTGTTCAAAAAGGTAGGTGGTGTATGAGCCTTCCGGCCTTTGAGCCTGGCGCTCAGCGATCAGATCAAACAGCTCGTATAAGATTGCCGGTCCGGCCTGGGAATGGTATATCCCTTCCAGGCCATATTCTTTATCCTCTACCGTATGTCCATCGATATTGGTAAAAAAACATGACTGATGCCCCGTATGGCAAGCAGGTCCTATCTGTTCCACCGCTATTAAAAGGGCATCACCATCACAATCATATCTTATTTCCATCACCTTCTGGACGTGACCGGAGCTCTCGCCCTTTTTCCACAATTGTTGGCGGCTGCGGGAATAGAACCAGGTATAACCTGTCTCTATGGTTTTATCCAGGGATTCTGCATTCATATAGGCCAGCATTAATACTTTTCCGCTTTTATGGTCTTGAATCACCGCCGGGATTAACCCTTGGCCATCAAACTTTATTTTATTGGTCATAATCTTATCGGTACTCCTTTATTAGCTAAATACTGTTTCGCTTCCCGAATGGTATACTCGCCATAATGAAAAATCGACGCACATAATACTGCATCTGCCCTGCCTTCATCAATAGCCTCATACAGGTGTTCCAGGTTTCCGGCTCCTCCCGATGCAATAACCGGAATACGGACTTGGCTACTTATAGCTGAAGTCAATTCCAGATCGTATCCGTCTTTGGTTCCGTCTTTATCCATACTGGTAAGCAGAATTTCCCCCGCACCCAGGTTTTCCGCCTTTTTTGCCCACTGCAGAGCATCCAAACCGGTTGGAACCCTGCCGCCATTAATATATACTTCCCATGAACCATTCGGAGAGCGCCTTGCGTCTATAGCCACCACTATGCACTGGCTGCCGAATTTCCGAGCTCCTTCACTGATAATAGAAGGCTCCTTAACCGCGGCGGAATTAATTGAAACCTTATCCGCACCTGCTTTGAGAATATTTCTTATGTCATCCATATTACTGATTCCTCCGCCCACTGCCAAGGGAATAAAAACCTCCCTGGCGGTATCGCGGACTACTTCTACCATGGTTTTTCTTTGCTCATATGAAGCACTGATATCCAGGAATACCACTTCATCGGCACCTTCACGGTCATAGTAAACCGCAAGTTCTACCGGATCTCCCGCATCCCTCAAATTAACAAAGTTGACTCCCTTTACCACCCGGCCGTTATGAACATCCAGACAGGGAATAATCCTTTTAGCCAGCATTCCTAACCCCCCCGGTAAGATTTCCAGTAGTAAATACTATAATTATAATCAGGATTTTGCCTCTCTTATGGCTTCGCGTAAATCTAATTTCCTGTCATATAAAGCCTTACCAATGATAGCCCCGGTTACCCCTACCGCTTTCAGTTTCTTCAAATCTTTAATATTATCCAGGGTAGATACTCCTCCGGAGGCAATTACCGCTAAGCCAGTCTTGATAGCGATTTCTTCAATCAACTGTAGATTGGGACCTTTAAGTACACCATCTCGGGACACATCAGTAAAAACCGCAGTTTGTATCCCCATTTTTCTCATCCTTAAACCTAAATCAACAGCTGTAACCTCTGATGTGGAAACCCAGCCATGGGTCACCACATACCCGTTTTTGGCATCCAGTCCTAAAATGATCCTTTCGGGTCCGAAGGTATCCAGGAGTTCATTGATAAACCCTTCGCTTTTTAAGGCTCTGGTTCCTATAATAACCCGCTGGGCTCCAAGACTCATGATCCTATGCACATCTTCCATTGTACGGAGTCCTCCTCCAACCTGGAAAGGAATACTGATCTTATCTGCGATCTCCTTAATGGCATTGAGGTTTTTTTGCACTCCGGTAAAAGCGCCATCCAGGTCCACAATGTGTAGAAAGGAAGCCCCCTGCATCTCAAAGGAATAGGCCACATCGCCGGGGCGGTTTGAATACACGGTCTTATTATCTGCTGAACCTTGAACCAGTCTTACACATTCGCCATCTTTCAAATCTATGGCCGGATAAATAATCATCTGCTCATCTCTCCAAAATTTTTTAACACCTTTAAACCGATTGCTCCTGACTTTTCAGGGTGAAACTGGGTCGCGAATACATTTTCCACTTCTATTGCACAGGTAAAATCAATCCCATAATTACTGACAGCAGCTATGCAATTATCCTTTAAAGGGGCTGCATAGTACGAGTGCACAAAATAAAAATAGCTATTTGAGGGAATACCCTTAAAAATTCTGCTATCCTTTAGGACGGTTATATTATTCCATCCCATATGGGGAATTTTATACTGGAAGGGGAGAGAAAACTTGTGCACTTTCCCCTCAATAATACCTAAACCCTTAGAGAGCCCATTTTCTTCACTTTCGCCGAAAAGCATCTGTAATCCCAGGCAAATGCCTAAAAACGGCGTTCCTTTGCCTATGGCCATTTTGATGGCCTCATCCAGCTCTAAATTGATCAGATTATTCATCGCCTCAGAAAATGCCCCTACCCCCGGTAGTACAATCTTGCCGGCATTAGCTATTTCTTCCGGGTGATTGGAGGTAATTGCCCTAAAACCAAGCTTAGTGAAGGCATTATATACACTGGCTAGATTGCCCATTCCATAATCAATAATAACGATCAAACAGTTATTCCCCCAGTAACTACAGGGTCCTTTTGGAAGACCAAATCCCTTCAATTCTTGGTTCAATCTCTATGGCCGCTTTCAGGGCTCGGGCAAATGCCTTAAACACCGCTTCAACCGTATGGTGGGTATTTGAACCCCGGAGTAAATCAATATGCAGATTAAAACCTCCATGATTAACCATAGCCTGGAAGAATTCTCTCAGGTTTTCCGTAGCAAAGTTCCCTAGTTGCTCCCTATAAAGGTCAACATTATATGACAGGTAAGAGCGGCCGGAAAGGTCAATAACCACCCTTACCAGGGCATCATCCATCGGAATAGTCGCTTCTCCGTAACGGTTTATGCCCTTTTTATCACCCAGGGCCTGCTTGAGCGCCTGGCCCATAACAATACCAATATCTTCAACCGTATGGTGGTCATCGATATCTGTATCTCCCCGGGCTGTGACTTTAAGGTTGCAAAGACTATGTACGGAAAAAAGGGTCAGCATATGGCTGAGAAACGGTATTTCAATATCAATTTGATGGCTCCCGGTTCCATCCAAATCCAGCTGAAGGTATACCTCGGTTTCCTCAGTCTTTCTTTGTACTTCTCCTATCCTGCTCATAGTGGTTTTGCTCCTCCTTAATCCTATTATTTGGCAGCCTGCTTTTTCTTATCCTTATGGAGTTGGCATGGGCCGTCAACCCTTCCACTTCAGCCAGTTTTATTATCCTTTCCGCATCCTGTTCAATGGCGGTTTTGGAATAGTAAATAACACTGGAAAACCTCATAAAGGTATCAACCCCAACCGGAGAATAAAAACGGGCCGTGCCGCCGGTAGGAAGGATATGGTTGGGACCGGCATAATAGTCCCCTACCGGTTCAGGAGTATATTCTCCAAGAAATATCGCCCCGGCGTTTTTGATCATTGCCAGTACCTCAAAGGGGTTCTCAACCATTACCTCCAAATGCTCAGGGGCTATCAGGTTGGCTACCTCACAAGCCTCAGATATATCCCGGGTAATGATAAAAGCCCCGTATTTTTCCAATGACTGTTTTATAATATCCTTACGGGAAAGCCCGGGCAATTGGGAGTCAATCTCTTTCACTACTTGTCCAACCAGGTCAGCACTGTCAGTAACCAAAAAGCTGCGAGCCAGAACATCGTGTTCGGCCTGAGACATCATATCAGCGGCTATGTAGGCAGGATTGGCGCCGGCATCAGCGATTACTAATATTTCACTGGGACCGGCCAGCATATCAATATCCACCTCACCATAAACTATTTTTTTGGCCAGGGTTACATAAATATTACCCGGTCCGCTGATTAGATCCACCTTTTTAATGGTATCCGTACCCCAGGCCAGAGCAAATACCGCCTGAGCCCCTCCGGTCTTGTATATTTCCTTAATTCCCATTTCGGCTGCAGCCACCAAAGTATACTGGTTTAACCGGCCATCCCTGCCTGGCGGACTAACCATAACTATCTCTTTTACCCCGGCCACCTGGGCCGGCACAGCATTCATAAGCACAGAAGACGGGTAAGCCGCAGTCCCGCCCGGAACATAGATCCCTACTCTATTTAAAGGACGATAGATCTGTCCGAGTATTACCCCTCTTGAATCAGGCTCCATAATCGAGTTTTTTAACTGCCTCTCGTGAAATCTTCTTATATTGTGCATAGCACTGCGGAGGGATTCCAGGTATTCCTGATCCACCAGGCGGTAGGCATATGCAATCTCCTCCTGGCTTACTCTCAAATCACCCGGAGCCAATTCTGCTCCAGCAAATTTAAGATTATAATCTGCCAGGGCCTGATCGCCTCTGGATTTTACCTGGGCTCCAATTTCCCTTACGGTTTGTTCATATTGCTTTAAATCATTGTAATTGTCTGTAATAAGCTCTTTTAAATCGTTTAAATCGGTTATAGTTTTTATCTTAATTTGAACCACCGCCCTTCACTGCTTGTTGAATGGTATCTACCAAGGGTTGAATACTGCTGTATTTGGTACGATAGCTAACCCGATTGCATATCAACCTGGTAGTGGAATCCATAATCTTTATTACTTCAACCAGCTGGTTTTCTTTTAGAGTCCGTCCGGTGGATACGATATCAACAATGATATCCGCCAGGCCCATTAAAGGCGCTAGCTCAATGTTTCCATGAAGCTTAATCACCTGCACCTGGAGGCCATGACGGCGGAAAAACTGCTCTGCTACCACGGGAAATTTGGTAGCCACCCGCTTGTAATTCATTTCTCTTAAGGTAATGTTTTCCATGCTCTTGGGGACCGCAACCACAAATCGGCAGTAGCCATAATGCAGATCAACCAGCTCAAAAACGTCTTTTCCCTGCTCCACTATTACAT
The DNA here is from genome assembly GCA_050949865.1 of Syntrophomonadaceae bacterium. Lineage (GTDB taxonomy): Bacteria > Bacillota > Syntrophomonadia > Syntrophomonadales > Syntrophomonadaceae > JBMNGN01. The sequence goes on along the minus strand of JBMNGN010000003.1, from coordinate 110,531 downwards.
CTTTTCCTACTATTCCCAGATCAGCCGCCCCTTGTTCAACATAGGTGGGAACATCAGTAGGCCGGCACATAATGTATTTAACCCGTGGAGTTTGATAGGTGAAAACCATATTCCGGCTGTCACCGGTAACGCCATCAGTTGGCAATCCGATCCGGTAAAATAAATCTATGGTCGGATCCAGTAAAGTCCCTTTAGATAAGGCAATAGTTAAGTATTGTTCTTGCATGCTTCCTCCATTAATCTTCTTCATCAAGATAAATCAGGCGGCAATTATTGCGTTCCGCAGCCCTTCTGGCTAATACTTCTTTGCTGGCCGAGACCAGATCCATTTCTACAACCAATCCCCGGCGGCGAAGCTCACAGGCTTTCCGATAAACCTTGGCCCTATCGTTTCCGCCAACAATATACCTCAGGGGCTCATTTACCTTCTTATCCAGTACTAAGGCCAGGCGATCTATGCCAATGGCAAACCCGGTTGAAGGCCTATTCAATCCGAATTGGCCCATAAGATTATCATATCGGCCGCCGCCTAATAATCCATATCCTAGTTGGGGTGAATAACCTTCAAAAATAACTCCGGTATAATAATCAAGCCCCCGCAATACTCCCATATCAATAACTATATTGTCACTTACCCCGGTTATGGTTAATGCTTCGTATAATCTGCGCACTTCATCAAAGGCTGCTGAACCTTGAGAACTGCTCTTAACCCGTGGTATTTGCTCCAGTATATTCAGGCCTCCATGTAATACCGGTAACTTGGCAATAGACTCTTTTAAAGCATCATCTATTGGTAAGGAATCAAGAACCCGGGAAAGTTCAACTAAATCCTTTTTTTCCACCAGATTTCTAATTCTATCCCGGTCTTCCCCGCTAAAACCTTTATCACTGATTAAACTGTTAAATATACCTATATGATTAAGGCTGAGCTTAAAATCATTTACTCCCATTCTTTGCAAGGCCTTAACCGCAATGGTGATAACCTCAGCATCTGCCCAGATATCTGATGCACCAAGCAATTCAATCCCAATTTGCCAAAACTCCCGGTATTGGGCTATTTGCGGCTGAACATGCCTGAAAACATTGGCTATATAATACAACCTTTGGGGGTATTCAACCTCCTGCAGATGAGTAGCAGCCAGCCGGGCAATAGAGACCGTCATCTCTGGCCGTAAGGACAGAATCCCCCCTTCTCTATCCATGAACAAAAACAGGTCCTTCCTGATATTTCTCCCTGCTCCATTCTCAAAGACCTCCAGAAACTCAAAAGTGGGAGTAATAACTTCTTCATATCCATAACTGGTGAATAAATCTACGGCCTGTTTTTCCATCCAGCGTTTTATTCTGACTTCTTCAGGCAATAAATCACGCACCCCTTTGGGGACCTCTCGATTCTTCATAAAATTCTCCTTATGCCGTTATAGAAGTTGATGATCATTAATTACTAATTGAAAGCGGCACTTTAAAAATTCAGCCGCCCTCCGGCTCATAAGCATTTTAGTTAAAAAGATTTCAAAGTATTCCATTACCGAACATACCTCAGTATCAATTACCATTTGCAGAGTTATGGTTTTTGCCGTCGGGTTGACCAGGAGGATCGACTCGGTAACTGCATAATTTACCCGATCCCGCGGGGTAAAGCTGCCAATATCTCTTTTGCGCACCCTGGAACGATGGACGTCGGATTTGTCGGCCAAGATCAAGGCTGCGGCCACATTATTTATACTCTTTCCCTGGGCGTGCTCCTCATGGTTGCCAATAGCCCCGATAATAGTAGCTATTTCCCCAGGATCCATACCCATATCAACCAAGATATTAAATGCCATAATTGCTCCTGACATTCCATGCCCGTAACGGTTAACGAGATTACCTATATCATGAAGGTAGCCGGCAATAGCTGCCAGCTCAGCCTCACGCTCGGAATGCCCTAGCTGGCTGAGGATATTCCGGCAAACCTCGGAAATCCATTGGGCATGATGCTGGTTGTGCTCGATTGCCCCTATGGTTCCTATATAACTATTACCTAGGCTCATATATTGGTTTAGCAAGCTATTTTTTTGAATGGCATCCAGCGTTATCAAACAAAACCCCTCCTGGCGGTTATTTTAGCAGTTTATCAGCCTCCCATGCTGCCCGGGTATCTTTGGGTATAGCCATTATAATCTCCCTGGCCTTTTCCAATTCATTTTCATCTATCAATGCCAATGCCTCTTCCAACATATCCCGGGCATCCTTTTCATGTTGGGCTCCGGCGATCTTCTCTTCCATCTTTCTTCCCTCACCCAGTTGTTCTAAATGCCGGTACATCTTTATAGCCTCATCATATTTCCCCTCAGCTACCAGGGCTCCACCTTCGCTAATTATTGACCGTACCGCAATCCTGTCAGGCAGATCCAACAATAAGTAACCGTAAACACCTACCGTCCCTAAAAGCACAAACCAGGATAAAATCCAGACCAAAGAAAATTTCCGGTGTTTTTTGATATAACCCAGGGCAAATATAAAGGGAATTCCCAACATACCAGTTATTTTTAAAAACTCCCTGGTTGGTAAATAGGCTAGCATAGCCACGGCTGCTGCAACAATTAAAATCCGTGCTACCGGATAATTAAACCAACGCATATAAATCCCTCCTATTTAAGGGCTCGCAGACCTATGTCCTTCCGGTAATGCATATTCTCAAATTGTATTTTTTTAACCTCATTATATACTTCATCTATGGCCTGCTTAAAGCTCGGTGCACACCGGGCCAAGGCCATTACCCTTCCTCCGTTGGTCACCAGTTGACCATCCTGGTACCCGGTTCCCCCATGAAATACCAGGGTCTCCTTTTCCAGGCTTTCCAACCCTTCAATGACTTTTCCCTTTTCATATGAACCAGGGTAACCACCTGCAGCCACTACTACACAAACACAAGTTCCGTCCTCTATCTCAACTTTCATATCGCTCAGTTTTCCATCACAGGCCGCTTCCATAAGCGGTACAATATCGTTTTTAATCAAAGGCATTATAACCTGGGTTTCAGGGTCACCAAACCGGGCATTGAATTCAAGAACTTTTGGCCCTTGAGAGGTAATCATTAATCCTGCATATAATACCCCGGTGAATGGGCAGCCCTCTTGCTCCATGGCTGAAATAACCGGTTCAATTACGGTCTTAATTACCTGGTTATGCAGTTCAGGAGTGTAAACGGGGGGTTTGGCATATGCTCCCATCCCGCCGGTATTAGGACCCTGATCATTATCAAACACCCTTTTGTGATCCTGGGCAGCAATTAGTGGAATATAATGCTTGCCGTCTGATAGGACAAAAAGGCTTACCTCCTCACCTGCCAGGCATTCTTCCACCACTATCCTTTCGCCGGCGCGGCCAAATTCGTGCCTGGTCATCATCTGCTCAATTGCCTGCCTGGCTTCATCCCAGCCATCAGCCACTATAACTCCTTTGCCGGCTGCCAGCCCATCGGCTTTAATTACCGGTCGTTTCCCCTGAGCAAGCAAAGCCTGGGTATACTCCAATGCAGGTGCAGCATTGTCGAATGCTTCATATTCAGCAGTGGGAATCCCATACTTCTTGCACAGGTTTTTGGCAAATACTTTGCTTCCTTCAATTCGAGCCGCCACCGCTGTCGGCCCGAATATTTTTAAGCCCTCCCGGCGAAACCGGTCTACTATACCACCCATTAGGGGCATTTCAGGACCTACCACCGTAAGATCGATCCTGTTTGCTTTTGCAAAGGCCGATAATCTGTCTATTTCATCACTTTTTATATCTATGCACTCGGCCAATGACCCGATTCCGGGGTTCCCTGGAGCGGCATAAATCCTTTCCACTACCAGACTTTGGGAAATCTTCCAAACCAGTGCATGTTCACGACCACCCTGACCAATGACTAATACTCTCTTGCCCATTCTTGCCTCCTGAAAACCTGATTTAATCACTGCTATTGAACCTGGTATACTAAAACCTCGATACCAGCCGGGTTGGCTGCCGGTTTAATCAAAAACATCCTTAATGCTTAAAATGGCGTACATTGGTGAATACCATGGCAATCCCATGGCGGTTGCAGGCTTCAATACTTTCCTCATCCCTGATGGACCCGCCCGGCTGTACTATGGCCTTGATACCATACTCCGCTGCTGCTTCTACCGTATCCTTAAAGGGAAAGAAGGCATCAGAAGCCATAACTGCTCCCCGGCATTTATCTGCACCGAATTCCAACGCAATACGGGCAGAACCGACCCGGTTCATTTGACCTGCTCCTATCCCTACCGTGACACCATCCTTAGCTACCACAATAGCATTAGACTTTACATGCTTGACTACCTTCCAGGCGAAAACCAAATCCTTCATCTGATCTGCAGTAGGGGCCAATTCAGTGACTACCCGCCAGTCTGCTGGATTAGCTTTGGCGCTATCACCCTCCTGTACCAAAAATCCGCCCTCGACACTCTTAACCTGTAAACCACCCGGCGGATTTATAGGCAGTTCCAGGATCCTTAGATTCTTTTTGTTCTTAAAGCAATCCAGGGCATCACTGTCGTAACCCGGAGCAATTATAACTTCCATAAAAGGTTCAGCTGCTTTTGCTGCGGTGGCCAGGTTAACCGTCCGGTTAAACGCAATTATGCCACCATAGGCTGACAGGGAATCAGCCTGAAAGGCTTTATCAAATGCCTCTTCCAAAGTACCGGCAACCGCAGTCCCGCAGGGATTAGTATGCTTGATTATTACACAGGCGGGCGATTCATACTCCCGTACCAGGTCCCAGGCTGCTTGAACATCGATTATATTGTTATATGACAGTTCTTTCCCGTTCAATTGCTTGGCGTGAGGCAGACCAATACTGGGAATGCTGCTCCTGTAAAAACAGGCTTTTTGATGAGGGTTTTCCCCATAACGAAGATCGTACACCTTTTCCCCGGCGAGGATAAAGTGCTCCCCAAATACAGTTTCGGTTAAACCAGCAAAGTAATTGGCAATCATTGCATCGTACATAGCAGTATGCCCAAAGGCTTTCAGGGCCAGGCTTAGCCTCAAATCCTGATCCAGATCTTTTTTCTCTGCCAGCTCATTCAAAACTACCCCATAGTCCTGGGGATCAACTATCACTACTACGTGGGCATAATTCTTGGCTGCAGATCTGATCATACTGGGTCCGCCAATATCGATATTTTCAATGGCCTCTGCCAGGGTAACCCCGGCTTTACTAACCGTTTCCCGAAAAGGATACAGGTTGACGGCTACGATATCTATAGGTTTTATCGAATATTTTTCTAACTGGGCCAGGTGTTGGCCATTTCTTAAGGCTAAGATACCGCCATGAATTTTGGGATGCAGGGTCTTTACCCTGCCGTCCAGTATCTCCGGAAAGTTTGTAACTTCAGCAACCTGGGTCACTTTTATTCCTGCCTCGCTGAGGGTCTGGTAGGTTCCTCCGGTCGAAATTATATCACAACCCAGTTTTTCCAATCCCCGGGCAAAATCAACCACCCCTTGCTTGTTGGACACACTTATGAGCGCTCTCATATACTACCTCCTTTAGCTGGTATAATTTATTTAATAAATACCTTTCTTCCTTCAATGTATAAACGCCCTTCCGCAAACAATTGCAGAGATTTCCAGTAGAGCTGGTGTTCTTCTTGCAGAATGCGTTTGCTAAGAGTCGATTCGGTATCTTCTTGCAAAACCGGCACTACCGACTGCATTATAATCGGTCCGGTGTCCATCCCTTCATCTACAAGGTGGACTGTACAACCGCTATATCTTACCCCGTAATCAAGGGCTTGTTTTTGAGCTCGTAAACCCGGAAAGGATGGAAGCAGGGAAGGATGAATATTAACCATGCGCCATTTAAAGGCATTTAATAGTACTTCACCTACCAGGCGCATGTATCCAGCTAAAACAACAAGCTCTACCTGGTATGCTTTCATTTCCTTAACCAGTGCAGCTTCGTAATCATCCCGGCTGGCAAATCCCCGGGGTTCCATATAAACATAAGGGATTCCTCTCCGAGCCGCTTTTTCCAGGACCGGGGCATCCTTTTTATCGCTGATTACGACCATTACCTGGCCGGACAACCGGTTAGTTTCGATGGCCTCGCAGATAGCTTCAAAATTACTGCCACGTCCGGATGCGATTACCCCCAGCCTCAAGAATCCCGGTTCCATAATCCTTATCATTCTATAATAACCCCTTCGGCACTTGAGCTAATCCTCCCTATTACTATAGGTTTTTCTCCTATCCCCTGCAAGTGTTTTAGTATTTCATCGCATTCCAAAGGTGATACAACCAGTATATAACCAATACCCATATTAAAGGTTCTAAACATTTCCTCCCTGGATATGTGACCTAAAGTTCTAATCAAATCAAACACCGGGAGGATGTTAATACAAGAACTTTCAATAACCGCTCCTAACCCTTCAGGAATTATTCTTGCCAGGTTTTCCGGGATACCTCCCCCGGTAATATGAGCCATGCCTTTAACCCTGAACTTATCCAATAATGGGAGTATTAACCCGGGGTAGAGCCTGGTTGGTGTAAGCAGTTCTTCACCTACGGTTTTTCCAAAATTATCTGAATAATCTTCTAGTTTTAAGCCGGCCTCCTCCAGCAAAACCTTCCTGGCCAGTGAATATCCATTGGAATGCAAACCCGAGGAAGGTAAGCCGATTATTATATCCTGGTCTTTTATAGAGGCCCCGTCGATCAGCCGGGTTTTGTCCACAACCCCCACCGCAAACCCAGCCAGATCATATTCGTTTTCCTGGTAAAAGCCGGGCATTTCAGCAGTCTCGCCACCTATTAAGGCACAGCCTGCCTCCAGGCATCCAGCACTTATCCCTTTTACCAACAACTCAATAATAGTAGGATTCAATTTTCCTACCGCAATATAATCAAGAAAAAATAAAGGCTCGGCACCATGCACCAGAATATCGTTAACCGACATGGCCACCAGATCGATTCCCACCGTATCATGAATGCCCATCATCTGAGCTATCTTGAGCTTGGTGCCTACGCCATCGGTTCCTGAAACTAATACCGGTTGTTTATATTTTGCAACATCCAGACTAAAAAAGCCACCGAAGGAGCCAATATCGGACAGAACTTCCTTTCTGTGGGTCCTCTTAATCCACTTCCTGATTAAATCAACTGATTTGTCTGCAGCCTCCAGATCAACCCCAGCTTTTTTATATGTCATACCTTTATCCATGGTTTCCCTCCTGAGCCGACTCAATTTTAATGGGGTAGTTACCGGTAAAACATGCTGAACAGAAGAAATTATTCTGATCTCTTTGCAGGGCAGCATACATTCCCTCTATACTGATGTAGGTCAAGCTGTCAGCACCGATATACTCTGCAATTTGGTTCGGTTCCATGGTATTGGCTATCAGCTCTTCCCTGCGCGATGTGTCAATTCCATAATAGCAAGGAAATTTGGTAGGAGGTGAAGCCACCACCATATGAACCTCAGCCGCTCCTGCCTGGCTCAGCATACTTACGATATTTTTGCTGGTAGTTCCCCGCACAATGGAATCATCTACCATTATTACCCGTTTACCTTTAACCACTTCACTAACCGGATTAAGCTTAAGCCTAACGCTTAGCTCCCTCATTTTTTGCGTTGGTTGAATAAAGGTCCTGCCAACATAACGATTCTTCATTAAGCCCTCTTCAAACGGCAATCCGGCTTCCCTGGCAAATCCTAAGGCAGCTGCGGTTCCCGAATCGGGCACTGAAATCACCAAATCTGCTTCAATTCTGTTTTCCCGGGCCAACTGCCGCCCCATTTCAAACCGGGCTTTATATACATTTATCCCGTCAATACTGGAATCGGGCCGGGCAAAATAAATATACTCAAAAATACAGTGGGCATTGCGGGGCGAATTAACTGTCTTAATCGACCGCAACCCATTCCTATCAACCACCACAATCTCCCCTGCTTGAACATCCCTAACCAATTCTGCTCCTATGGTGTCCAGAGCGGCGGATTCTGATGCCAATATATAATTGCCGTTTAATCTGCCTATGCAAAGAGGCCTTACCCCCATTTGGTCCCTTACCCCTATCAGGCAGTCTCCGGTCATGAACACTAGACTAAACGCACCTTTCATATCAATTATACACTTGGCCAGGGCATCTTCCATAGGTTCCTGGGAATACCTGGCTAAAAGATTGGCAATCAGTTCAGTGTCAGTAGTAGTCTGAAAAACCGACCCATAAGCAGCAAGCCTTTTCTTCAGGTCCGCTGTATTTACAAGATTTCCATTATGGGCCAGGGCTATCATTCCATTTAAATAATGAAAGGCCATGGGCTGGGAATTTACCACATTACTGTCACCAGTTATTGAATAGCGAACGTGTCCGATGGCAATATTGCCTCTTAATTTCCGCAAATCCTCAGGGGAAATCACCTCCGAAACCAGGCCCATTCCTTTCTTAAGCGTGATCTGGCGGCCATCTGAAACGGCTATTCCTGCACTTTCCTGCCCGCGGTGCTGCAAAGCATATAGGCCGTAAAAGGTATTCTGTGCTGCTTCATAATCTCCATCAGGATTGTTTAGAAATATCCCAAATACCCCGCATCCATCTTTAAACTTATCTCCTATTTCCGGTTCATATATCATGCTATAGTTTCCTCCCATTCTTCAGCAGCCTCCACTAAATGCTAATAATCTTTTTCCTGTTGTATAAGGCTTATATCCGGTCTCCTACTGCTCCCTGCTGCTCCAGTATTTGAACAAACGGCAGGAAATACGGTTGTTAATGTCCCTTTGACCCTTTAAGATAATCATCAACACCTATTTCCTTCAACCTTTTGTCTTTGGCTAGTACATCCTCACTCATTTTCTTGCGGTAATCTATTAGTTTTTGCTTTATAGCCTGGTCCCTTAAGGCAATTATTTCAACTGCCAGGAGGGCAGCATTGGCACTAGCATTAATACCTACTGTGGCTACCGGTATTCCTTTGGGCATCTGCACTATTGAATAAAGGGAATCTAAACCGGAAAGGGTACTGGTTTTAATCGGGACTCCTATTACCGGCAGAGTAGTATAGGCAGCAACTACCCCGGGTAGATGGGCTGCCCCTCCTGCACCGGCAATGATTACTTCAAGACCCCTTTGAGCAGCGTTTATAGCGTATTGGGCTGTTTCCCGCGGCAAACGGTGGGCGGAAGATATAGTATATTCATAACTCACCCCAAAACCTTGCAATATGTCCCCTGCCTCCTTCATAACCGAAAGGTCAGAATCACTGCCCATAATAATCCCAACTTGCGTCATTATTTCTAAACCCCCTTTAGATACTGATAAAAACAAGAAAGCCCGTCAGGATAGTCTCATAACCGAAACCTATCCGCCTGGGCTTTTATCCCTCTACGGTGTAATGCAAATAAATGCACCTGTGTCGCTCGGACCAGCCAATTCAATGCGGAACCCTAGACACACTTTCGAAAAATTACTTTTATTTTACACCATGATATTATCAAAGCTCAGATCAACTGTCAACAATATTGCTAAATCACCGGATTCTATGATTATGTAGTAGCCTACATGGCTTTTAGGCAAGCTATCAGCCTGCTTATTTCATCATGCAGCAGTTTGGCATCAGTCCTGATACCGCTATCAGTTATAAACAATGATGCCAGGTCAACGTGATTCTCAATTTCATCCAGCCTGTTTATAATACTTGCCGCTAGGCTTTTAACCAAGTCATCCATTTCTTTATCCCCCTTAACCTGCTACATTCCCTAAAACCGTGTTCCTCTAATTGTACTAATAATATACCCCAATCTGGCTAACCTCAGACGGGTTGGTCTTAAAAAATATACGGTTTGGGCAGATAATTATTGCACTTTTGCGGAATATTTTATTAACCTGAACCCTAGGTCAATCCCCCCTAAAAAACCCCTTGGCCCTACTCCCACTCGATAGTTCCCGGAGGCTTGCCGGTGATATCATATACCACCCGGTTAATACCCTGCACTTCGTTAACAATACGCCTGGCCATAATATCCAGCAGCTCATGCGGCAATCGAGCCCATTCGGCCGTCATGGCATCATCACTTTCTACTGCTCTGATAATTATCGGGTAAGCATAGGTCCGTTTATCACCCATAACTCCAACACTCTTAATTGAAGGCAAAACCGCAAAAGCCTGCCAGGTTTTCCTCTCCAATCCGGCTTTTTTTATTTCCTCACGAACGATGGCATCTGCTTCCCTTAGCAAATCCAGCTTCTCCTTGGTTACCTCTCCTAACACCCTGACTCCCAGTCCGGGGCCCGGAAAAGGTTGTCGCCAGATTATATCCCCGGAAATACCCAGCTTTTCACCAATAACCCTGACTTCGTCCTTGAATAGAGATTTCAAAGGTTCGATCAACTTAAAATCCATGTCCTCCGGTAACCCGCCTACATTATGGTGGCTTTTAATCGTATGAGCAGTTTTGGTTCCACTCTCAATTATATCCGGATACACTGTACCCTGAACCAGGTAATCAATTTCTCCCAGCTGGGCTTTTTCTTGTTCAAATACCCGTATAAATTCCTCACCAATGATTTTTCTTTTTCTTTCCGGATCCGATATTCCCTTTAATCTAGCCAGAAATCTATCTTCAGCCTCCACAAAGATCAGGTTCATGCCCATTTTATCTTTAAATGTTTTAATTACCTGCTCAGGTTCACCTTTACGGAGCAACCCGTTATCGACAAATATACATACCAACTGATCGCCAATGGCTTTATGAACCAGGGCAGCCGCAACCGACGAATCCACTCCCCCGCTCAATGCACATAAAACCTTTTTGCTGCCTACCAATGATTTCACTTCTTCAACCGTATCCTCTATAAAATCGCTGAGATCCCAATCGCCTTTAAGTTGGCATATATTAAACAGGAAATTCTTGAGTATTTCCATCCCCAATAATGTATGTTTAACTTCCGGATGGAACTGTACACCATATAACTTTTTTTCAGGATTGCTCATAGCCGCTATAACGCAAGCGTCAGTTCTTGCTGTTACAACAAACCCTGGAGGAACCGAAAGGACTGAATCGCCGTGACTCATCCACACCTGCATTTCCCTTGGAACACCAGCAAAAAGTTGGTCATCCCCAACTACTTGTAATTGACTGGGGCCATACTCTCTGACTACACCGTTTTCCACTCTCCCGCCTAAGCGGGCAGCCATATACTGCATTCCGTAACATATCCCCAAAATCGGAATCCCCATCTCAAGGATCCGTGGATCACAGTAAGCAGCATCCTTGGCCAAGACACTTGACGGCCCTCCAGCAATAATAATGGCCTGCGGGTCTTTATCGATTATTTCGCTATAGGTTATATCATAGGGAACCATTTCGCTGTAAACCGAGAGTTCGCGAACCCTACGGGCGATTAATTGATTGTATTGACCGCCAAAATCAATAATCAGTACTAATTCTCTTTTCATTCAGTGCCTCCACTCTCCAATGCCAGTGGTTTTATAATGCAAACGTCGGGATAATTGCGATATTGTTCAGCATAGTCCAACCCATACCCCACCACAAACTTATCCGGTATGGAGAACCCCACATAATCCGGGCTGATATCTGTCTTACGCCGGGAGGGCTTATCCAGTAAACAACATATTCTTAGACTTCGGGGATTCCTTTTCTTAAGTATTTCAGTAATATATTTCAAGGTTAACCCGGTGTCTACAATATCCTCTACTATCAAAACATCCTTATTATGGATAGAATTTTCCAAATCTTTAATTATCCGCACCTCTCCAGAAGACGAGGTTGATAAGCCATAGCTGGATACATCCATAAAATCAACTTCCACCGGGACATCAAGTTGCCTAATTAAATCGGCCATAAATACAAAGGCTCCTTTAAGGATCCCAACTACCAGTAGTTCTTTACCCATGTAATCACTGGATATCTGTTTTCCCATTTCAGTTATTCGCTGCTGCAATTGTGTCCTATCATATAATACTTCTACCTGAACAAGATTCAAAGCTTACCCCTCCTGGATAAGGATTTTTGCAACAGGAAGCCACGCAATTTATAATATAACATAAAAGTAGGGGCCTGTTATAGCCCCTTCCTTATTATTATCATTAATTTTTCTTGGTGCTGGTATCCGGTGGTTCAATGTTAATGTTTTCACCAATATCAAATATTTCCACCGTCAAGCTTAATGTAGTGCCAGGTGAACGCTTATTCACTGCATTAAGGGATGCTTTTCTAATAAATCTTTGTTTATAATCTAACCAAAACCGATATTCAAAATCCTTCCATAAGGTCTCCAAAAGTTGACTTTCCACCGAAGGCTGGCACTGGACTACTAAGCATTCTACGCCATCAACCATTTCAAAGTTTATTTTCTCAACCTGGTTAACCTGTTTTAGCCGGAAATTGGATAAAGGATTCAATTCTGATATTAACAATTCCTCGGAATTGTTGGTATCGCTTTCGATAACCAGCCATTTTTGGCTGGCGGAATCATAGTTATAGATAGTACGGTCGATATAATAAATATCTACCGGTGTATTTACCATCTCCCCCTTTATGTGCGTATTTCCGTTACTTTTTTCCCCCTCGACCTTACTTATCACCTCCCCTCGCTCCTCAACCGTAAAGCTTGATTGCAAACGATAACGGTAGTCGGTAATATTTTTCATGTTATTGGCTGCTTCTGATAGTTCAATCGCGGGGTCAAGTTTAGATTTTATGTAGTAATCTTTTATCTTGTTCATTGACAGGAATAAACCTGCTGCCATAAAAGCCACTAGAATTACTATTATCCACCTGGTCCTATTCATGAATATCACCCCCTGAAGCATCAAGGATGTTGGTAATACAATCTATTATCCATTTCAGGGATATAGTACAGAATGCAATGGTAGTATTTTATTCCATTTAATCTCCAGAGCTAGACTGCCCCAACCTGCATAGATTATTTACTAATGAAGCTATCTTTGATATACTTTTTTAGTGAATTTGCGAGAGGGGGAACCATTTTAGTGTTTAACACCTATGAAGAATTTATGTCCTACTGTAAGGAAAACCATATACAAATGATCGATTTTAAAATGATAGATCTTTATGGTAGATGGAGACACTTAAGCATCCCTCTTGCAAGGTTTAACCCTGAAACTTTAAAATATGGGATTGGTTTTGACGGTTCAAACTACGGCTATGCGCCTATTGAGAATAGCGATATGGTCTTTGTGCCGGACCTTACTACTACCGTAAATGAACCGTTTACTGAAGTTCCAACCCTCAGTATGATAGGAGATGTATATGTTATCGCAGAGCCTAACAACTACAGGTTTGACCAGGATCCGCGTAATATTGCCCTTAAAGCTGAGGAATACATGAAATCATTGGGTATTGCTGATGAGGCTAAATTGGGTCCGGAATTAGAATTTTATATCTTTGATCGGGTTACATATGAGACCTGCCCGCAAAAATCCAGTTATTCCATTGATACTCAGGAAGCGATATGGAACAGCGGAAATACAGAAAAACAAAACCTGGGTTATAAGATACCCTTAAAGGGAGGATACCATATTACCTTGCCCCAGGATATCCTTTATGACTTACGCTCCAATATGTGTTTGCTTTTAGAGCAGAACCATATTGCAGTTAAATACCACCACCATGAAGTTGGCGGACCAGGCCAAGCGGAAATAGAAATGGAGTTTGGCGGGTTAAGGGAAATGGCAGACAAAACTATGCTGGCCAAATACCTGATTAGAAACCTGGCATTCCAGCATGGGAAAACCGTGACTTTTATGCCCAAGCCGCTCTTTGGAGAGGCCGGCAGTGGTTTGCATGTCCACATTCATTTATTTAAAAATGGGCAGCCCATATTCTATGATGCCAATGGTTACTCTGGCTTAAGTAAAGAGGCTTTGTGTTTTATTGGCGGGCTGCTGAAGCATTCCCCGGCCATATTGGCTTTCACTAACCCCAGCACCAATTCCTACAAGCGTTTGGTACCCGGTTATGAAGCTCCGGTTAGCATCTGTTTTGCCACTGCTAATCGCAGTGCTATTATTCGCATTCCAGCTTATGCCAAGACCCCGGAACAAAAACGGTTTGAATTCCGTTCATCTGACGCTACTTGCAACCCGTACCTGGGTTTTTCAGCTATACTTATGGCGGGGCTGGATGGCATAGTAAAGGGTATTGATCCGGTAAAGGAAGGTTATGGCCCTTACGATACTAATCTATACAACCTTCCCCCTGAGGAACAGATTAAAATCAAGTCCTTGCCCAGCTCCCTTGATGAAGCATTAGATGCCCTGGAAGCTGATCATGATTTCTTGCTGGCCGGAAATGTATTCCCGGAAAAGCTCATTAAAATATGGATTCAGAATAAAAGGAAAGAGGCCAGAAAGGTTAATGACCTCCCTCACCCCATGGAATTTGAAATGTATTACGACTTATAAATAATTATCAACAGGCATTCTATTAATGAAAAAGAGCGGTTTTCATGTAACAGGGATTCGTCCTGTTACATGAATTTCCTTCCCATATACTTCGCATATATTTTGAACTATACCAGGCCGAATAGGAATTCTCCCCCGCATATTACACTTTCTTCTACTGTAATCTGCCCTTTCCCTTTGCCAATATCACCTTTAAGGTTTACCAGTTCACAGGTGATTACCAACTGATCTCCCGGAACAGCCTGGCGTTTTATTCGAACCCGATCGATTCCAGCCAGGAAGGCTATTTTATTACGGTATTTTTCTTCACTCAGCAAAGCGCAAGCTCCTACCTGAGCTATGGCTTCCACCATCAAGACCCCGGGCATTACGGGCTGGCCGGGAAAATGGCCGGCAAAAAAGGGTTCATTAATAGTAAGGTTTTTGAGTCCCACCGCCTTTTGGCCTGGAATCAAGTCGGTTATTCTATCTATCATGAGAAATGGATACCGGTGGGGTAATATATCCATAATCTGCTGAATATTCAGCGTCTTGCTCACGTTATCACCTGTACTTTCTAATTACAAGGGCAGCGTTATGCCCTCCAAAGCCAAGGGAATCAGAGAGTACCACCTTAAGCTCTTTCTTTCTCGGAAGCTTGGGAACATAATCCAAATCACACAATGGATCAGGGGTATCCAGATTAATGGTTGGCGGTACCAGGTTGTTTACTAAAGCTAAAGCCGAAGCAATAAGTTCAATGGCTCCTGCGGCACCTAACATATGGCCGGTTGCTCCCTTAATGGAACTGACCAACAGGTTTTTGCTGTGCTCACCGAACACCTCTTTTATGGCCGCCGTTTCCATAATATCGTTAAGCTGGGTTCCAGTGCCGTGGGCATTGATATAATCCACTTCCTCCGGGTGGACCCGGGCATCGTTTAAGGCCATATTAAAGGCCGCAACAGCACCCCGGCCTTCATTGTCGGGCTGAACCATGTGGAAAGCATCAGAACTAGTGCCATAACCTACTATTTCCGCATAAATATTTGCTCCGCGGTTAAGCGCATGTCCCAACTCTTCCAGCACTAATATACCAGCTCCTTCCCCCATAACGAAACCATCCCGGGCTATGTCAAAGGGCCGACACGCTTTGGAGGGTATTTGGTTGGCAGTCGATAAAGCCTTCATAGCGCAGAAACCTCCTATTGCCAGGGGGGTGATTGATGCCTCTGTTCCACCGGTTATCATTATGTCCGCCTTGCCATTCTGAATCAATTGAAAAGCTTCGCCGACTGAATTGCTTCCAGAAGCACAAGCAGTAACAGTGCACCCACTCGGGCCCCGGGCATTCAGCATGATTGACACTTGCCCGCTTGCCATATTAGGTATCATCATGGGAATGAAAAACGGGCTGATGGCATTTATCCCCTTTCCCATCATGTTATAATGTTGTTTCTCCAGGGTTTCAATACCTCCAATTCCCGAACCAATCCATACTCCAGTTCTTTTAGACAATTCTTCCCCAAGGCTCAAGCCAGCATCTTCCACTGCGATTTTGGCAGCAGAACAGGCATACTGGACAAAAAGATCCATACGCCGGGCCTCTTTGCGCGGTATATAACTGGAAACATCAAAATCCTGAACTAAGGCCGCAATTTTGGAGGGGAATTCGGCGGTATCAAAGCGATCGATCTCGGTAATACCTGAACTGCCTTTGAGCAAGTTGTTCCAAAAATCGGCCTTATTGTTTCCAATAGGAGAAATCATTCCTAACCCTGTGATTACTACTCTGTGCTTGGGCATTGTATTCACTCCATACTATTTATTATTCAGTCTCTCTTCCAGATACTGTACTGCATCCTTTACTGTCTTCAATTTCTCAGCTACTTCTTCCGGGATTTGAATATCATACTTTTCTTCCAGCAGCATGAGCATTTCGACCACATCCAGTGAATCTGCCTCAAGGTCTTCTTCAAACCTGGAGTCAAGTTGAATTTCTTCTTCGGGAATATCTTTGATTTCTACAATAATCTGCTTTAAATCTTCAAAAACTGACATTGATTTTACCTGCCTTTCTTTCTATGTATTTATTCATGCCAGGTGGCTACATGCCAACCATTCCACCGTCAACCCTTATTACCTGACCGGTAATATAATCAGCCTGGGGTGATACCAAAAAAGAGACTACTCCAGCAACATCTTCCGGAGTACCCAGCCTGCCTACTGCCACTCCCGAAAGTATCTTGGATACCTGTTCCTGATTCAATCTGTCAGTCATATCAGTCTGTATGTATCCCGGGGCAACTGCATTGGCGTTAATTCCCCGGTTCCCATACTCCCTGGCAATAGAGTAGGTAAGTCCCAGCAGCCCAGCTTTAGCAGCTGAATAGTGGACTTGCCCTGCATTACCTGTAAGGCCTACAATGGAAGACATATTTATGATGCGGCCGAAACGCCTCCTTATCATGTGCTTCACCGCAGCCCGGCAGCAATAAAAAGCAGCATTTAAATCAGTCTGCATAATCCGGTTCCAATCATTATCACTGATGCGGATCAACAGCTGATCTTGGTTTATCCCGGCATTGTTTATCAAGAAATCAAGCTGGCCATATTCTTCTATGGTTTTATCAATAAGGAATTGGGCTGCTTGGGAATCAGACACGTCAGCTCCTACTATCATTCCATCTCCTCCCAGGGCCTTTATTTGGGTTAAAACCTCCTGGGCTTCTTGGTGATTACGGTCGGATTCTTCATTTGCTCCCTGATTATAATAGTTTATTACCACTCGATGGCCATCAAGAGCCAGACGCAAAGCTATAGCTTTGCCGATACCCCGTGAGCTCCCGGTCACCAATGCGATCTTCTTCATACGGCCTCACCTTCTTAATTATTTTATCAAGAGATTTACTGTCCTCCACTTGACCCAGCACCTTGTTGCGGTCAATCCTTTTAATAAGACCTGACAAGGAGGAGCCGTGTCCAATCTCTACAAAGTAATCCACCTGTTTAATCATGTACCTTACGCTTTGCTCCCACATTACTGGAGAGTATAGCTGTTTAACCAGAAGTTCAACCATGTCTTTTGCCCGGTTGCTCCTTACGTTAACATTACTAATTACTTCAACTGAAGGTTCTTGCCAGCGAACCGCCTTGAGGTAGGGCCTGAGTTTTTGAGCTGCATCATATAGAAGTTCACTATGGCAGGGTACACTAACCGCCAGGGGTACCACTCTGGCACCATACTCCTTTAAAAGGGCACTTGCTTCTATAATAGACCTGGTTTCTCCGGAAATAACCGTCTGGCCCGGGCAATTATAGTTAGCAATACTTACAACTCCTTTTATCGTTCTGCAAACGGAATCCACTTGTTTGTCATCCAGTCCCATAACCGCAGCCATGGCTCCCTTTCCTTCGGGAACCGCCTCTTGCATTAATCGGGATCTGACTTGAACCAGGGGAAGTGCCTCCTCAAAAGACATGGCCCCCGCCGCAACCAGGGCGGTATATTCACCAAGACTTAATCCAGCCATTACTACCGGTTTTATCCCATGGGATTTCACCACTTCAAAGGCCGCCAAACTGGTAGTTAGCAATGCAGGTTGGGCATACTCGGTCTTATTAATTATCTCACTGGGTCCTTCGAAACATATTTTGCTCAGCTTAAACCCGGCGATTTCATCGGCCTTTTCGAAAACCACGGCTGCTTCCTTATGGTTTTCTGCTAATTCCTTCCCCATACCCGGGTTCTGGGAACCCTGTCCGGGAAAAACAAAACCTAGTCGCATTCAATACCCCCTATTATATTTTTAACCTGAACGGCTTCAGCAATAATCTGACCCACAATTTCACCCGCACCCTTGATCTCGTTGACCAAACCGCATATCTGGCCGGCCAATACGCTCCCTTCTTCTATATCCCCATCAACGGCTGCAGCTGGATAACGCCCTCTGCCTAGTTCTTCAAGCTCTTCCCGGCTGGCTGTTTTCTCAAATTTAAGGTACTGCCGGCTGAATCTATTGCGTATAACCCTTACCGGATGACCGGTAGCAGCTCCACATACTACTGTATCTCTATCTGAGGCTTTTAATACTTTTTGTTGATAAGCTGGATGTACGTTGCATTCTAATGAACAGATAAACCTGGTACCAATTTGAACCCCTTTAGCTCCCAGGGCCAAAGCGGCAACCAGCCCCCTTCCGTCTGCAATCCCACCAGCCGCAATGACTGGAATATCTACTGCATCAACGACCATAGGTACCAGGCACATAGTAGTCATTTCTCCTATGTGACCGCCAGATTCCATACCTTCAACGATTAGAGCATCAGCTCCTAATCTAGCCAGCCTGCGGGCCAAAGCTACTGCGGCTACTACTGGTATTACCTTTATCCCGTGTTCTTTTAGAACTGGAATATAGCGCCCCGGATTGCCGCCACCGGTAGTCACTATTGGAACTTTCTCCCGGATGAACAGTTTCACCACTTCATCTACGTTCGGGGATGAAAGCACTAAATTTACTCCAAATGGCCTGGCAGTTAAACTGCGGACTACTTCTATTTCTTTTTTAATCCAGGCTGGATCAGCATTGCCGGCACCGATAATTCCCAATCCGCCTGACTCGGAAACAGCAGCAGCCAGTTTGCCCCCTGCAATCCAAGCCATTGCCCCCTGCAACAGCGGATACTTAATATTCAACAATTTACATAAGCTATTATTGAACAAGGATTAGTCCCTCCCCCAGCGAACTAAAGAGCCCCCAAATGTTAACCCGGCCCCAAAGGACACCATTAAAACTAGATTACCCGGCTGAATTCTCCCCTCTTTTTCAGCCATAGATAAGGCCACAGGAATACAGGCAGCAGACATGTTCCCAAATCGCTCCAGATTAATCAGTGCTTTTTCCATTGGAATACTCATTCTTTTTAGGGCTGTTTTGATGATCCTCAGGTTGGATTGGTGAGGAATAAATAGGTCAATATCACTATAACTTAATCCAGATTCAAACATTATTTTATCGCTAATTTCATAGGTTATCCGGGTGGCAAAACGGAATATTTCATTGCCGTTCATTTTTAGAAAATGCAGCCGGTTGTTAACCGTATCATTGCTGCTGGGAAGAGCGGAACCACCGGCAGGAATGTATAAAAACTCGCTGCCAGTACCATCTGCTCCTAAATAAGAGTGGATTATCCCATCTTTTTTCCCTTTGGCTAAAACTGCAGCTCCGGCCCCATCCCCAAACAAGACACAGGTATTGCGATCAGTGTAGTCCACTACCTTGGACAGGGCATCTGCGCCTATTATTAAGGCATAACCGTATGGTGAGTTGTTCAAATACTGCTGCCCTATGGTTAAAGCGTAGATAAATCCGGTACATCCCGCGGAAATGTCAAATGCTGCAGCTTTAAAGGCTCCCAGCCTTTTTTGAACCAAACACGCAGTTGAAGGAGTCAACATGTCTGGGGTTATGGTGGCAACTATTATTAAATCCAGTTGCCCAGCATCGATTTCGGCCCGCTTAAGAGCCATTTCTGCAGCTTCAACTGCCAGATCCGAGGTTGCGGTGTGCGGATCTGCAATTCGCCTCTCCAGGATACCGGTTCTTTCAACTATCCATTCATGAGTTGTATCAACCATTGCTTCTAGAACCTTATTATTCAATACCCTTTGCGGAAGGCCGTGACCTGTGCCTATTATCTGAACGCTAATTTGTTTGCACCACCGTTTCTTCAAAATATTCTGACAATTTATAATATTTGAATAATTAAGAATATTCTGATATATTGTTTACCAAAGAATTGTAATAAAATTTATTCTGATATTTAAATATTAAATCAACATTTACAACAGTTGTCAAATAATTTTAAATATTCTGAAAATTAAGGTTATTTATTATATATTTCTTCATAGTTAAATTATGAGGTTTTATACTGGGATCTAAAGAAATTTTTATACGTTTTGGAGGTTTTTAAATTGCAGCTACCACAATTAAGCCTTGGAACCTTAAAGCCTAAATATCCTATTATTCAGGGTGGCATGGCTGTACGCGTTTCTACGGCTTCCCTAGCTGGCGCAGTAGCTAAAGTCGGCGGAATTGGGGTTATTGGAGCCACTGGTATGTCCCCTTCAGAACTCCGCAATGAGATTAAAAAGGCGCGTATGATATCCCAGGGGGGGATACTTGGGGTTAATATTATGTACGCAGCCCGGCTCTTTGCTGATTTAGTCCATGCCGCTATCAGCGAAAAGATCGACCTTATTTTTAGCGGAGCCGGTTTCTCCAGGGATATTTTCAAATGGGGCAAGGAGTCCAACACCCCTATTGTCTCCATAGTATCTTCGGCTAAAGCCGCTTTGCTAGCCGAAAAATGCGGGGCGGCAGGGGTAGTTGCCGAAGGTGCAGAAGCCGGTGGACATCTTGGGACCTTCCGTTCTTTAAAGGAAATAATTCCTGAAATAGTAAAGGCGGTTAAGATTCCGGTAATTGGTGCCGGTGGTATAGTAAACGGGCGGGATATTGCAGAAGTTATTAAACTAGGAGCCAGTGGTGTCCAGATGGCTACCCGGTTTGTGCTCAGTGAAGAATGTTCCGTATCATATAAGTTTAAACAAATGTACCTTAATGCGAAAGAAGAGGATATCGTAGTAATTAAAAGTCCGGTAGGATTACCAGGGAGGGCCATCCGGAACAAGTTTGTGCAAACCATCGAAAGTAACAGTGTGCCTGAACCGGAAGATTGCTCCGCTTGCTTGAAAGATTGTTCCAAAGAATACTGTATAATGCAGGCATTGATTAACTCTAAGAATGGATTAGTAGATGAAGGCGTAATCTTCGCCGGCCAAAATGTTTATAAGATTAAGAGTATTTTGCCGGTGGCAGCCATTTTTGAAAATTTACTGCAAGAATATGCCCTGGTTGAATAAACAGGAAATTACGGGAGGTAAGTTATTTTACTGGCTATTACCCTTGCACCGCCTATCCGAACGGCCGGGTATCATTTAATTTCCGGCTTCATTTATTTCGGATATGACGCAGTTCGGAATGCTGGTTATATACAAAACAGTCAGTATTAGGCGGGTGTCTTTTATCAAGCTGGGGACTGGATCAATTATTTACCGGGAGTACATGCTCAATAATAAAAAGAGGCTGTACCTAAAATCCTTTTTAGGGATTGGGACAGCCTCTTTTTTGGTTCTATGGTTGGAGCCTTACATCATGGGCATTCCGCCGCCCATTCCGCCGCCGGCCATTCCGCCAGGCATTTTTTCATCTTCTTTGGGCAGCTCGGTGACAATAGCCTCGGTGGTTAGGACCATGGCTGAAATACTGGCCGCGTTCTGAACTGCAGAACGGGTTACCTTGGCCGGATCTATTATGCCGGATTCTATCATGTTCTCATACTGGTTGGTCAGAGCATTATACCCAGTACCAACAGGACTTCCCTTTACTTTCTCCACCACTACTGAACCTTCAACTCCTGCGTTGTTAGCAATGAGTTTCAAGGGTTCAACCAGGGCCTTTTTGACCAGATTGATCCCAGTCAATTCATCGCCCTCTGCGTCTAGCTTATCAATGGCAGGAATTATGTTAATCAGCGCAGTTCCGCCTCCGGCTACAATACCCTCCTCAACTGCTGCCTTAGTGGCGGCCAAAGCGTCTTCAATGCGATGCTTCCTTTCCTTAAGCTCGGTTTCAGTTGCAGCACCAACCTGAATAACGGCAACCCCGCCAGCTAATTTGGCCATTCTTTCCTGCAATTTTTCCTTATCATATTCAGAATCTGTCTCTTCTAACTGCCTCTTTATATTGGCAATCCGGTTCTTTACGTCTTCCTCAGAGCCTGCGCCGTCAACAATGATGGTTTCTTCCTTCTTAACTACCACCTGGCGGGCCCTGCCCAGCATATCCAGGGTTACGTTTTCCATTTTTACTCCCAGTTCTTCGGAGGCCACTTGCCCTTTGGTAAGAATAGCTATGTCTTCCAGCATGGCTTTCCTTCTCTCACCAAAAGCAGGGGCTTTTACTGCTACACAGATAAAGGTGCCTTTTAATTTATTGACCACCAGAGTAGCCAAGGCTTCACCTTCCAGCTCTTCAGCAATTACTAACAAGGGTTTTCCAGTTTGAACAACCTTCTCCAAAACCGGCAGGATTTCCCCTATAGCTGATATTTTCTTATCACTTATCAGGATATAAGGTTCATCCAGTACCGCTTCCATCTTTTCGGCATTTGTAATCATATAAGGCGAAATATATCCGCGGTCAAAACTCATGCCTTCCACAACTTCCAAAGAAGTACCGACGGACTGGGATTCTTCAACGGTAATAACCCCATCCCGGCCAACCTTTTCCATGGCATCTGCGATCAATACTCCAATTTCCTGATCATCAGCAGAAATGGCAGCAACCTGTGCAATAGCTTCCTTTGATTCAACTGGCTTGCTTATGTTCTTAATCTCTTCAACCGCCACCTTAACCGCGCGTTCGATTCCCCTTCTCATAATCATCGGGTTAGCTCCAGCAGCTACATTTTTCAATCCTTCTTTAATCATTGCTTGAGCTAGAACAGTGGCCGTTGTAGTTCCATCCCCTGCAACGTCATTGGTTTTAATTGCTACCTCTTTAACCAGCTGACAACCCAGGTTTTCCCAGGGGTCTTCAAGATCTATATCTCTGGCTATAGTAACTCCATCGTTGGTAATCGTCGGTGAGCCAAATTTCCTGTCCAGAACCACATTTCTACCTTTGGGCCCCAGAGTAACCCTAACCGCATTAGCCAGTTTATCTACGCCTCTTTCCAGACCTCTTCTAGCGTCTTCACCAAATTTTATCTCTTTGGATATCATCTATGTATCCTCCTTTTTTCTATTTGTTATACCAATTTTGCAAGTATATCCCTTTCAGGCATGATCAGGTACTCTTCACCGTCAAGCTTTACTTCTACGCCAGCGTATTTGGAGAATATAATCCTGTCGCCAACTGCTACGTCGATTGGAATTCGCTCCCCCTTGTCGTTTAATCCGCCAGGACCAACTGCTACTACTTCTCCTTCTTGTGGTTTTTCCTTAGCCGTATCCGGAACATACAACCCGCTCTTGGTTTTTTCTTCAACAACCTCAAGCACTTTAATTACAATTCTGTCCCCTAATGGTTGAATCTTCAAAAGATATACCTCCTTTTTGCTTCTTTATTGTTAGCACTCATTCATGTTGAGTGCTAACATAATATTAGGCAAACTCATCCCTGGATTTCAAATGAGATTGCCCGCTAAATCAGTTCATTTTATATTATGTTCCTGTAATTTTCTTTCTATACCTTTTAATAACAGCTTTTTTCAACAGTTTTCCTTTGGCGTTTTTACGATTGTCCGCATTCCCCGGCGGAACCTATCAAGATGTCCAATCCATGCGCAAGGGCTGGTAATATCGCCTCCAGGGATTCTCTAACCCCTTTTATACTGCCTGGCATATTAATGATTAAGGTTTTCCCTCGTATTCCCGCCACACCCCTTGACAGCATGGCTTTTGGAGTCCTCTGCAAACCGTAATATCTAATGGCCTCTGGAATCCCCGGTACTACCCTCTCAATTACCCTTAAAGTAGCCTCTGGGGTTATATCCCGGCTGGAAAACCCCGTCCCCCCCGAGGTCAACAATAAATCCAGTGCCAGAGAATCACAGGCCTTAACCATTCTTTCCACGATTATCTCTTCTTCATCAGGCACTATATCATAAAATACTACTTCAAATTCCTGGCCCAGCAGCTGCTTTATTTGCTCCCCGCTTTTATCTTCCCGCTCACCCCGGGCCCCCTTGTCGCTTGTTATTACGATTCCTGTTCTGTACATGATATCACCTCTACAGGATCGTTTTTGGTTATCTCTCCTCCACGAATAACCCGGCAAAATAGTCCTTCATAAGGCAGCAGAGTCACCCCCAGGGTCCTGGTAACCACACTGGGATGGTCCTCTTTACCAATCTGGGTTACTTCCAATACCGCAGCGGAACCGATCTTTATCCGGCTGCCAACCTCTATTTGGCTGAAATCCACTCCTTCAAAGAGAAGGTTTTCTGCAAATCCTCCTGGTCCCACATTCAAGCCTTTCTCCCGGTTGACTGCCAATAAGCTGGCCCGATTAAGGCAGGTTACCTGTCTTCCCCATGGTCCGGCGTGTCCATCGTTTTCAATCCCGTACCCTTCAATTAACCGGGCGGAGGGAACCTCAGTTTTCAGCTGACCCCTTTCAGGGCTGATAGATATTGCATACAAGAAACCTTTATTCATCCATTTCTCTCCTTATTTGAAAACCACTTTTACCGCCATATTTTTCGAGCAGTTTTATCGATTTTACTTCTATCCATCTATCAACTGCCTTACACATATCATATATTGTCAGGGCTGCAGCCGTAACCGCAGTAATAGCTTCCATTTCAACCCCTGTCTTACCGTTAGTTTTTACTTCAGAGGTAATAATTATATTTGAGTTATCCTGGTCAAAAACAAAATCAATATCTATCGATGAAATAAAAAGAGGATGGCACATAGGTATTAAAGAAGCCGTTTGTTTGGCACCCATAATACCGGCTACTTGTGCTACTGCAAGCACATCCCCCTTTTTGACGGTTCCATTCCTTATTGCTTCCAGGGTTTCAGGCTTCATATTCACGGTTGCCTGTGCTTTGGCCATGCGCTCAGAATCCGGTTTAGAACTAACATCTACCATCCGGGCATAACCTTGAGGGTTTATATGGGTAAATTCCAAAGGCTTATCCTCCAATCTGGTACATTTTTCGGATATTTTCTGTACCCCAGCCGCTGTTCATGCTGTGCCGGGCAGGTTTGAGCTGAATCGCTTTAACCAAAAGGCGTTCTAGTTCCATATCCCCGGCTCCGCTTTGAAGCAACGGCCTTAGATCAACTTCCTTTTTATCATGCAAGCACCCTCTAATACGGCCATCAGCCGTCATTCGGATCCGGTTACACTGTGCACAAAAATGGTTGCTCATTGGACTGATAAACCCTACCGAACCCTTTCCTCCTTGGAGGTTATAGTATTTTGCTGGGCCGTTGCCTTCAATCTTTTTGGCTGGCACCAACTGGTATTCTAAGTCAATTTTGGCCTTTATCTCCTCAGTACTGATCATTCGTTCCCTTTTCCAAAACAGAAGGTCCCCTATAGGCATAAACTCGATAAACCTGATGTGTAATGGATAAATATAAGCTAGTTTAACGAAATCGATAATTTCTCCGTCATTAAAGCCCTTAATAACAACCGTATTAATCTTTACCGGGTGCATATTCATATCCAGGGCTTTGAATATGGCATCCATAACCGGGATAAGTTCACCGTTTCTGGTTATATACCTGTATTTTTCTTGTTCTAAACTATCCAGGCTAAAATTAACCCGCCTTAAGCCGGCTTCTTTAAGTTCCCCGGCCATTCGGCCAAATAGTATCCCGTTAGTTGTCAAACCGATATCGTCTATCTCAGGCATTTCATCAATGTATTTGATTAACTGACTAATGTTTTTTCTTATCAGGGGCTCGCCGCCGGTCAATCTCACCTTGCGGATACCTACCCCGGTGCAAATCCTTATTAATCTAGCTATATCCTCGAGGCTTAATATTGCATGGTGGTCCCCCAGGTTGTCCACGCCTTTTTCAGGCATACAGTACCTGCAGCGTAAATTACAGCGATCGGTAACTGAAACCCGCAAATAGTTTATATCCCTTCCATATTTGTCCAGCATATATTAAACCTCCTTGAACAGCAAAACCTAATACAGCAGCCTTAAAAACAACCCAACTCACACCCATAAATCTTAATACCAGCTAAATCGCATAAATTTCCCATTTCCCTGAGTTCAACTCCCAATTCTTCAGCTGCCTTGCGCGCTTCAGAACAGCTGGCTAGTTTATCGGGAAATAATTCAGTCAGTTTATTAATCAATTCCTGTTTATCGGCCAATCTATTCTAACCCCCTTATACTCCTTATACAAAAAACAACCACCCGAAAGGTGGCAGCTGATTAAACGCTTAACTCCTTTCCCAAATGGAGGCATAAAGGTTTCCCGATATACCCTATCGTTCAGCTACCATAGCCGGAGCCAGAGACAGAGCCAGGACTCCAATGCTTTAGGTACCCGCTGAATCGGAGCATTACTTTTTGTTTATTATACAACACCTGGTATGATTGTACTACCCTAATGTGCCAGGTTTGGAGCAAGCGAAAATGTGGCAGTAATAGTGAATTATTCTAATAAAACAATGACGGAGGAAGTCGGGCTTTAAAGCCCGGCCGGGATATTTAGAATTCAGTGGCTTTAGGTTCGTCTGCTCTATGGCTGAAGTGATAACTCTAATCCTTTTGATTTGCAGGAATCAGTTTTCAAAAATTTATAGCAGGCCTAACTAACTGTCTTAAGTTCATAATGTTTGTATATGAATGTATATTTATATACCTTAACGCCCTGATGCTTCCTCTCGCTTCTCCTGCTTGTATTGTGTTATCATTTAATAGTGATAGCTTATTAGTAAATATGGGGAGGGGGTATTCCATGTCTTCACTGCAGTGGATAATAATAGCGATTGTATGTGGTGCTATAGAAATATTCAGTGCAGGGTTTTGGTTCTTATGGCTGGCAATAGCTGCATTTTTAACTGCAATTGGAGCCAGGTTTGGCTGGCTGGCAGTTATTGAAACCCAGCTTCTGGCCTTTGCCTTTTTCAGCCTGCTGTTAGTAATATTTACCCGTCCCCTGGCCTTGAGATTCTTTAAAACCAATGACCGGGTTAGTAATGTTGCGGCATTAATTGGACAACATGGAATAGCCATAACCGATCTGGTTCCTCTAAACTACGGACAGGTCAAAGTCAATGGCGAAATCTGGACCGCAATCTCCGATCAGGAAATTAAGGCAGGAACAAGGATCCAGGTTATGAGCATTGATGGTGTCAAATTGCAGGTAGAAAAAGCCGATTAGTCATTTTATCACAGAAAGGGGTGTCTTTTAATGTTAGGGATAATGGTTAACTTTATCCTGGTTGTATTTGTAATAATAATCGCCTTTTCCTCTATTAAGATTATACGGCAGGCTTCAGTAGGCATAGTTGAAAGATTGGGGAAATACCATCGCAATGCCGAACAGGGTATCAATGTTATCATCCCCTTTATCGATCGTTTTCGTGCTATTGTGGACCTCAGGGAGCAGGTAGTTGATTTTCCTCCCCAGCCGGTTATAACCAAAGACAATGTTACTATGATGATTGATACCGTAGTATATTACCAGGTTACAGATGCCTTTAACTACACTTATGAAATTGCCAATCCCATATTGGCCATCGAAAATCTTACTGCCACAACCCTGAGAAACATTGTGGGTGACCTGGAGTTAGATGAGACTCTTACCTCCCGGGATATTGTTAATACCCGGTTAAGGGCCATTCTAGATGAAGCTACCGATAAATGGGGTATAAAGGTGAACCGGGTGGAGCTGAAAAACATTCTGCCCCCTCAGGATATTCAGAATGCCATGGAAAAACAAATGAGAGCAGAAAGGGAAAAAAGAGAAGCGATCCTCATTGCCGAAGGCCAAAAAACCGCAGCCATTCTTGAGGCTGAAGGAAAGAAACAGGCGGCTATCCTCAATGCCGAAGCTATTCGGGAATCAGCCATAAAGCAGGCCGAGGGACAAAAACAGGCCCAGATCCTTCAAGCCCAGGGCGAAGCAGAAGCTATTTTAAGTGTCCAACGGGCTTTTGCCGATAGCTTGATAATGATCAGGGAGGCAGGAGCCGATAATAAGGTGCTGGCTTTAAAATCACTGGAAGCCTTGAAAACAATCGGTGATGGAAAATCTACTAAACTGATTATACCGGCAGACCTAGCTGGCTTAGGCGGGGTCCTGGCAGCACTTAAGGAGGCGATTTCCTCTCCGGAACAAGAGTAATCGTTGAAAACCTTTTTAAATGGCTGATAAGCTCCCTCTGCTAAGAATTCTTAACCCACATATTCACCGGCTTCGCAAAGGGGAGCTTATCAAATATTTGACAGATACTCTATGATCCCGATGAACTTGTTGGTGTCATTGTTTTCGAATCTAGAAGTATTTCCAATCAACAGCCACTTCTGACTTCTCGGTTACAATCCAATGCATGGGAATGTCAGACGGCAAAGGCAATACCGTTTCAACTATCTGGAAATCATAGGCAATGCCGCAGATAAAAGCATCCTTCCTGATCCGGCCCAAAAAACG
Organism: Syntrophomonadaceae bacterium; assembly: GCA_050949865.1. Classification (GTDB taxonomy): domain Bacteria; phylum Bacillota; class Syntrophomonadia; order Syntrophomonadales; family Syntrophomonadaceae; genus JBMNGN01. The sequence goes on along the minus strand of JBMNGN010000003.1, from coordinate 81,852 downwards.
GTCATAATAACCCTTCCCATAGCCTAAACGATACCCCTGGTAATCAAAAACCAGTCCCGGGACCAGAATTACATCAAGGTCACCCGGGTCACATGGTTCACCAATAGGTTCTATTATGCCTAATCTGCCCTTCCTGGTGAAATCTTCACCCTCAAATTCAACCGGTTCTATATCCCCATTTATCGTGGTCCGGGGTAAAAACACGGTTTTCTCCGCGCCCAGTTCTTTCAAAAAGGATACTATATCCACTTCGTTTCCTATCCGGTAGTATCCCATTACCGTCTGGGCCCTCTGTATAATTGGAAGCTGTTTTAGCCTTCTCGATATCTGCCAACTGAATTCCTTAACCTGATCATCTGATAAGAGGCCGCGTTTCTCCCCCATTTGAGCCCTTAAGGCGTTTCTTCTTGCATAAATTTGCTCCAAAGCATTTCCTCCAAACCCGGATTTTAAATCGTCCTGCTCTTCCTCCATAAATATAATACTACTGCCGCTGCGAACAGAAAAACACTATACGACTGGCTGGTGGAAAAAGGCCCATACATTGCGGCATTCTCCCGTAAGAACTCAAGAAAAAATCGATAAACTGAATATAAAATAAGAAACAGGATAAAGACCTGACCATTAAATTTTCTTTTCGGAAGAAACCACATAAGAAAAAGGAAGATTAACAAGCCGGCCAAGGAACTGTATAACTGAGTAGGATGGCGGGTAACCGCCTCCCCAAACGGGAATACCACCCCAAAAATGGAAGCCGTAGGTTTGCCGTAACAACAACCATTTAGAAAACATCCTACCCTTACCAGGCAATATCCTAAGGCTACAAACGGTGAGAACATATCAGCTATAGGCCAAAACGATATCCTTTTGACCATCAGGTAGATGACAAAAGCCAAAAAGCCGCCCAATAATCCACCATACCATACTAATCCCGATATTCCCCCATCGGTCAGGTAGAACAGCGAAAGGGGATTGGATATTAGTTCCGGCCATTCATAGATTAACATGTATGCCAGTCTACCCCCAACAATTCCAGATATAACTGTAAGGATGGCTAAATCCAGAACTATCTCCCGGTCGAATCCTTCCCTCTCAAGAAGCCGACCTATACCGAATATAGCCAGAATTACTGATACTGCCAGCATAAAACCCCAAGAGTAGAGATTAAAGTCTCCAATACTAATTAAAACCGGGTGCAAGCTATAAACACTCCTTTATATACTTGTCCACAGGAGAAGCCTGTAAAAAAATCGGGCTTTAGCAGAAATAATACTCAAAGGATACTGAAAAAAACGGATTGCGATTTATCAACAGACTTATCCACATTATCCACAGATATTTTTTCACAGGGACTTAATTCCTGCATAGGCATTAAGGCTAAGAGGCGCATAATTTTTAAGCAAATAGTCATGGTAAGCTTTTCCGGCAATCATTGCCGCATTATCGGTACACAGCTTTAGTGATGGATAGCGCACCGCAACCCCTATATCATTGGCTCGCTTAAGCATTAGGCTCCTTAAGGAGCTATTAGCTGCAACCCCCCCGGCCATTAGCACTGTTTTGACCCGGTGCTTGCCGGCTGCAGCAATGGTTTTTTCAACCAAGACCTCCACTACTGCAGCTTGGAATTCAGCCGCCATATCAAATACACTGATTTCTTCTTTTAAGGCCCGCTTTCTCCACTCGTTTATGGCAGCTGTTTTCAGACCGCTGAAGCTGAACTCAAAGCCGTCCTTATCCAACCAAATTCTAGGTAAATTTATACTGCCCCTTTTCCCCTTAAGTGCAGCCTTCTCAATGGCAGGCCCACCGGGATAGTCCAAACCCAAAAACCTGGCTATTTTATCAAAAGCTTCCCCTGCCGCATCATCCCTGGTAGCTCCTATTATTTCAAACTCACCCGGAGTGATCATTTTAACCAAACTGGTATGGCCACCGGATACAACCAGGCATAAGGCTGGAAAAGCAATATCGTTATGTTCAAGAAAATTGGCATAAATATGTCCATGAAGATGGTTTACTGCAATCAATGGTTTTTTTAAACCATAGGCCAGGGATTTGGCAAAAGCTACCCCAACCAGCAGAGCCCCAATCAATCCTGGTTGATTGGTTACCGCTACTGCATCTATATCCTGGTATGAGATACCGGCCTCCTTAAAGGCCTGAACAACAACCGGCACAATATTCTCAATGTGCTTGCGGGCAGCTACTTCTGGGACAACCCCCCCGAATTGCTGGTGTACAGCAATCTGAGAGTTGATAATATTGGATAGTACCCGCTGGCCGTCGGCTACTACTGCAGCAGCCGTTTCATCACATGATGTCTCTATTCCCAGTATTAAGGTCGGATTCATGGTATTCTCCTTTTAATTACCGAGGCGGTTGGCTATTTCTGGGGCTATTAAAACAAAAATTTGGTCATTACCACTGCATCTTCGCCATTATCCGAATAATACGCTTTCCTTAATCCAGTCGGAATATAACCCAGAACCCTGTACATATTGGAGGCAATGCTGTTAGTAGGCCTTACTTCAAGGAGGATTCGGGTAGCCTTCTTCTTCCTGGCAATTTGCTCCAGCCCCATCATTAAAGCACTGCCAAAACCCCTGCCCCGGAACTTTGATGCCACTGCAATATTGGTTATATGTGCTTCTTCAAAAACCACCCATATCCCGGCGTATCCTGCCACCAATCCTTGATATTCGCACACCAGATAACTGGCAAAAGGGTTTCTCAATTCAGACAGATAGGATTCCGGGGACCAGGGAAGCGTAAAAGAATCCCTTTCAATAAACATTACCTGATGAATATCATCTGGTTCCATTTTTCTTAAAACATAATCATCCACTATACTTCTCCTCTTCCCAACCTGTTTTCAGCTTCTGACAATCTTATGTATAAGGGTTTAATTTTTCCGGTATCTTCTAAATCGTTTTTCAATAACCGATTGATTGCCAGGCTGCCTAATGCTGCTGCTCTAGGAAGCATACTATGCAGCGGAATATCGATTAAACGCTGCCCCAATGCAGCTTTTAAAAAACTGCCATACTGGTAAAACCCATCTCCAACCATTATAAAAGTATCCTTGTAATGTAACTGAGCCGCAGTTTCGGCTAATGTTAAAAACTGCTGGGGTGAAGAAACCATAATATCGGTTATTCTTACCGGAAAACAATGACTTGCATCATACATGCAATGATATATTTCATTTTTTCTGGCATTAAGCAAAGCGCACACCAAGGCGTTACTATTAAAAACATTATGAGCCAGAACATCCAGGGTTGAAACGCCAATTATTGGCTTCCCTGCAGCAACACTTAATCCTTTTACTGCTGCCAATCCAATCCTGAGACCAGTGAAGGAACCTGGTCCTATGGTGACTGCAATGGCCGACAAATCCTCCAAACTGCACTCACACTCTTTTAATACCCGGTCTATTGCAGGCAACAGGGTTTCGGAATGAGTTTTCTTATAATTCAAAAACTCCTCCTTTAATACCTGACTGCCGTCTACCAGGGCTATACCTGCCACGGGGGTAGCGCTGTCAACTGCCAGAATCAACATAGGCACTAAGCCTCCCTAACCGATTATTATGCTCATCCCCTCTGGCTTCAATAAATACCTGGCGGCCAAGATCGTAATCCCCATCGATTAAATCTATATGAATATAAAATCCCTCTACGGAAATTAAGTTAGCATTTTGCGGCCATTCAATAATACAAATACCATCCTTTTCCAGGTAATCTTCCAAACCCAGATCCTCAACCTCAGAAATGGATAAACGGTAAAAATCAAAGTGATATATAACCGGTATGGTATCATATATATTCATTAAGGTAAAGCTGGGGCTGTTAACTATGCCTTCAAAACCCAGCCCGCGGGCAATACCCCGAACCAAGGTGGTTTTACCGACCCCCAGTTCCCCGAATAACAAAACCACATCACCGCTTTCAAGTACCCGGGCTATTGAAGAGCCGAGTTGTTCCATCTGGTTTTCACTTGCGACCCTAAATTTGATGATATACCACCCCACCCTGTTTTGGTAATAAGTGTTACCTTGAACCGACGGTTTCATTCAAACCAGGCTAGATTAATACAGGGATGACCTGTAACATACAAAAGATTAATCAAGGAATTGGTATGCTTCCTTAATATTTTTGAAGTCTTCCCATACCGGTCTTTTATAGCTAGGATTTCTCAACAAAGCAGCTGGATGAAAGGTAGCCATAATCCTGATCCCATTTCTGGACCACCACATTCCCCTGATAGCAGTCACTTTAGCCTTTGGATCTATGACCGATTGGCTGGCGGTCGTCCCGAGGCAGATTATAATTCTGGGCTTGATCAACCTGATTTGAGCTTCGAGATAGCTCCTGCAACTGCGTATTTCGTCCGGACCCGGTAACCTATTGCCCGGAGGACGGCATTTAACCACATTACATATATATACTTCCTCCCTGGGTATCTGGATGGCTGCAAGGATTTTATCCAACAACTGCCCTGCTTTTCCTACAAAAGGCCGGCCCTGGATATCTTCATCATGACCGGGTCCCTCACCCACCAGCATCATCCTGGCATTAATGTTTCCCTCGCCAAAGACTACCTGGGTGCATCCTGCCCTAAGCCGGCACTCCTGACAATGCTCAACCAGGTTTTGCAGGTCTTTTAAACTGTCAATTTCCAAAAATGCGTCCGTACTTTGTAAGCCGGGTAGAACAGGTTGGTATTCCCTGTGGGTTTGCTGGTTGTGAAGGTCTGTTTTATCCAAAGTGAGAAACTCATCAAATAACCCAGGTTGTTCAGCCGACACTATTCTCCCCCCTAACTATTAGCCATTTCACGGGATAAATTTAAAATCCAAGACCACTATGAAGTCGCCTTGGATTATTTTACCGGGTTCTCTATCCATTTATTTTAAACCTTAAATCTACGGCTTTCAAATAATAATCAAGGAATACAGCATTAATAACCACCCTTTTGTTCCTTTTCCAAAACAGCATATAAATCGCGAAACCCGTTGCCAATTCTCCAGAAGGATATTCCGCCCCACCCATTTTCTACGGCCAGATCATATTTTTCTTGCAGGCTCTTTTCATTTTCCAGCCATATTTGATGATATTGGCCTTTATGGTCTGCATAAGTATAATACGGACTCATGCTTTCATTATCAAAGTATTCCTTTAATTCATATTTCTTTTTTAAATCCGCCAGCCGGGATTGGGTCACCGTCACCGCACTACCGGTTGAATTCCAGTCATAACCGTAAGTAGGCATGCCAAGCAGCAGCTTTTCCTTGGGAATATTACTGCTCATGTAAGCGATTACCTGTTTAACCCACCATATTGGTGCTATAGGACCGGGAGCGCTTGTTTTATAACTGTAATCATAGGCCATCACAATAACCTTATCAGCTATTTTGCCAATTTCCCGGTATTGATAAGGTGTAGGCCAATTCTCGTTTCCAGTCCGGGCAAACACCGCCACTGACAGTACGTAGTCCGGCCCCAGGGATGTTTTCAGCTCACGCAAAAAAGCTGTAAACTTTTCAGCATCCTTGGGGTCAATTAATTCAAAATCAATATTCACTCCATCGTAATGATTATTTTTAACCTCATGAAGCAAATTGCCGATTAATCTAGCTCTATTCTTCTGGTTCGATAATAACGCATGCAGCGGTTCTGCCCCCATTAAAACGACGCTGGCATGAGTACTGACTCCATGGTCGCGGCAATAGGCAAGAATATCTGAATAATTGTCCTGGTACTCATAGAACAGCTCACCTTTTTCATTGGTCTCAAACCATCGAAAGGCAATACTGGTAAACAAATCGATATTGGCTTTTAATTCTTCAAATGAACGGTAGTAGTAATAGGCAAAAACTTCCGGTTCAGATTCAATCTGGATTAGAACTTCCCGGTCACTATTATTCCAATCAACCTGCCCGCCCAGTATTTCAACAATATTTCTTATGGGTACGTAGGTTCTATCCATATGTATAAACGGCGGGCTGTCCAAATCTGAATGGAACTGGCCATCAACTGTTACCTTTTGGCTGCCCACTGCCACCTTGATGGTTTTACCGCAGGCAATTATGGTCACCGCCTGTGATTCTGCCTTCCATTTCACCTGTCCTTTAATACTGTCATTTTCCACCAGAAACCTTAGAGGAACCATAACCCGATCATTAACTATCAATGGCGGGGGCTCGAAACTGCATTTTCGGCTGTTTATGGTAACCTTAATTTCAGGGTTGGCTGAACCGTAATATGTAAAGAGAAAAATACCCATAAGTACTATACAAACCATTGCTAAAACCCTCTTCAGTTTTATGTCCTGATACCTCCCCTCTCCTTTTCCCAGCAAGAACCAAACTGCCGTACATATACCAGATTCTAAAGGCCCTGCCTAATATCCTTTAAGTAAAAAATCCCAAAAAAATGCCCTTGATGGGCACAGGTTAATGGATCTTTTGGACCCTTGGCGGTAGTCAAAAGACGTGGGCCATATTGGCACAGGTTGTGCCAAGGCGTTTGCCGTTTTGACTCAGGCTCCTTATTGAAAAGAGAAAACCAGCGGCTATGGAACATTTCACCCCCTTCATCCGCATCAGGTAAAGGCATTCCAGATTGGTGTTTATACATATTTAATAAGTTCAGGAATATAATTCCAGGTTGGTGTTGTTAATGGCATCTTTATTGCATAAAGCCTTAGGCAAAGATAATCAACCTTATGCAGAAAAAATGCATAACAAAACTGACAAAAGAGGAGGCTTGTGTTTTTTAAAAAAAGGATTACTTGTTCAGCTTACCTGCAAGGTTGAGGGATGTGTTTTTAGTCAAGAAGACATCTAAGCAATTATTTTGGGGGGTGAGCGTTTGTTTAAGTTAACTGAAGAACAGAAACTTCTGGTAGAAACCACTAAGAGGTTAATGAAGAAGGAAATTACCCCGGTTGCAGATCAATATCGGGCCAAGGGAGAACCGATGCCCAAGGACGTCATCCAGGAATTGGTGAAAAAGACGGTCCCCTTAGGGATAATGGGCAATGTTATCCCTCAAGAGCACGGCGGAGCTGGTATGGATTACCTGACCTGGGGACTGGTGTATGAACAGATTGACCGGGCTATCAATTCCGTAATTATGATCTCCAGCGGTGTGGCCAAATCCATTTCGGTCTGGGGGACGGATGAGCAGCGTGCCAAGTATCTGCCTGACCTATTAAGTGCAGACAAGATTGGCTGTACTGCTATTACCGAACCCAATGTAGGTTCGAATCCGGCCATGATAGAGACCCGGGCCTTTCTCGATAAGAATCATTATGTGCTCAACGGGACCAAGGTATTTATTACCAATGCTGGCATTGCAGATATCGCTATTGTAGTGGCATCCCTGGATCGTTCTAAAGGAGCAAAAGGACTAGCCCGGTTTATTGTTGACAAAAAGGAATCTCCCTTCGAAGTCCGTACTATAAAAACCCTGGCCGGGGAGTCATCACTGGGTGAACTTATATTTACTGACTGCCGGGTACCCAAGGAAAACCTTATTGGCGAATCCAATGCCGGACTGAAGGATACCATGAGAGGTTTCCAGGCAGCTCGTTGTTTCGTTGGTATGGGAGCCGTACACATCTGCCAGCAGGCTCTGGAATATTCCATTCAATATGCCAAAGAGAGGAAGCAGTTTGGCAAACCTATCGGGAGCTTCCAGCTAATCCAAGAAATGATCGCCGAAATGGCAGCCGAAACTGAGGCCGCCCGGCTGCTGGTTTACAAAGCCCTGAGCGTTATTGATGCCGGGCTGTTTATAAACTCCTATTCTTCCATGGCCAAGTTCTATGCTACAGAGGCTGCGGTCCGGGTTACCTCTAAGGCCGTTCAGATTCATGGAGCCTATGGGTTAACTACTGAGTATCCGATAGAGGGCTTATTCCGCTTGGCCAGGATGACTACCATTCCTGATGGTACCACTGAGATTCAGAAACTGGTGATCGGCCGGGAATTGACCGGATTAAGGTCATTTGATTAAAGGAGGGATAGTTTTGGAGAACGTAAAAAAACAAGTCCCCATTAAGGAAGGCATATTTGAATATACCGGAAAAGGAAACGAAATCCAGCTGGTGGGCAGCGAGTGCCCAACCTGCGGGGAAAAATTCTTTCCCCAGCGAAACATATGTCCTAAGTGCAGTACCAGGGGATTAAACCGGGTTTTTTTATCCAGAACCGGTACTATCAAAACCTTCACCGTGGTTAGAACTCCAAACCCATTATGGAAGGGTGAGCTGCCTTACATTATTGTAGTGGTGCTTCTGGATGGCGGAGGCAAATGCAGTACCCACCTAACCGGATGTGATCCCAATAATGTACCTATTGGTGCGCGGGTTGAGTGTATCGCACAAAAGATCTACGAAAACCAAGAGGGCGATGAAGTAATAGCTCACATGTTTAAATTAATTGAAGGTTAAAAGGGGGTAATGAATTTGAGAAAAGTAGTTGTAGCCGGAGTAGGCATGCACCCTTGCGGCACCTGGAAGGATAAAGAAACCAGCGAGATAGCTCTGACAGCAATATTGAATGCCCTAGATGATTCCGGCGTACCCTTTAAAGATATCGATGCAGTTTATTGTTCCCATGTTGCACCAGCTGCTTCTTTAGCAGAAGTAATATGCGAAAAAATCGGGCTCACCGGTGTTCCTATGCTGAACGTGGAAAACGCCTGCGCCAGTGGTTCTACTGCCATTCGTGAGGCCTGGCTGGCCGTGGCCAATGGGGTATATGACATTGCCCTGGTAATAGGGGTGGAAAAGATTAGTGGCATCGGAGTATTGGGAGGAGCCGGAGATAAGGGCAACCTTGATATGCTTTTGGGAATGAATATTATGCCTTCGCTGTATGCACTGATGGCTAACGAACATATGCATAAATACGGCACCACCAAGGAGCAGTTGGCCCTGGTAGGGGTGAAGAACAAGCGTAATGGGGTCTTGAATCCCTATGCCCACATACGCAAGGAATTCACAATCGAACAAGTGCTGGGTTCACGCATGATTTGCGATCCCATCACCCTGCTTATGTGTTGTCCTAACAGCGATGGAGCAGCTGCCGCCGTCATTTGTGCTGAAAATTTGGTAAGAAGGTATAATTCCAAACCCAAGGTATTTTGCGCCGGTTCTGCGTTGAAAACCATGGTATATGGAATGCCCCCTGAGGACTTGACCATTCGCACCGGTAAAGCTGCTTATGAAATGGCGGGAGTATCACCCAAAGATATAGATGTAGCCGAAGTGCATGATGCATTTACCATTGGAGAAATCCTGCACTATGAAGCCCTGGGATTCTGCCCGGAAGGAGAAGGGGGACGCTTCCTGGAGGAAGGCCATACCCAGATTACCGGTGACATAGCGGTTAATCCCAGCGGTGGGCTCCAGTCCCGTGGCCATCCGCTAGGCATGACTGGAGTTGCCCAGGTTTCTGAGATAGTGTGGCAGTTAAGACAAGAAGCCAAAGGCCGTCAGGTGAATAATCCCAAGGTAGGGCTTACCCATACCCAGGGAGCGGGGGGGGTATGCAGCGTAAACATTTTCACCTTATAGAAGATAATGCGAGGAGGTGCAATAATGTCCGATTATCAAGACCTGATTTTCGAGATTAACGATGGGATAGCTTTGGTAACTTTGAACCGGCCTGAAGTTATGAATGCATTGAACAACCGGATACAGGAAGAGCTTGATCAAGTCCTGTCAGCGGTTGAGACAGATCCCCAGATAAGAGCTATGATTCTTACCGGAGGACCCAAATGCTTCTGTGCAGGAGCCGATATCAAAGCCAGTGTCAAAAGCCAGGCAGTAAGCCCCATAAGAGTCTACCAGCGTTTTCAGCAATCCCGGCTAATATTCAATAAGCTCGATAATCTTTCCAAGCCTACCATTGCTGCCATGAGCGGACCAGCAATGGGAGGAGGCTGTGAACTAGCCCTGGCCTGTGACTTTAGGATAGCTTCTGAATCTCTTAAAATAGCCCTTTCTGAAGTAAGGATTGGAATGATCCCTGCGGGCGGGGGAACCCAAAGGCTGCCTCGGCTGGTGGGTATATCCAAGGCCAAGGAAATGATTCTCCTGGGAAAAATCCTGAACGCTCAGGAAGCCCTGCAGATCGGGTTAGTAGACAAAGTAGTGCCGGTGGACGAACTAATCAGCGAAGCAAACAAGCTGGCCTCCGCTTTTATCGATTTACCTCCTTTGACCCTGAAGATGGCCAAGGCGGCTATAAACCGGGGCATAGAAATGCCTCTTAATGATGCCCTGGAGTATGAAGCCCAATGTGCTACCCTCTTGATTACTACTGAGGATAGGCTGGAAGGTATGAAGGCTTTTGTAGAAAAGCGCAAACCAGTGTTCAGAGGCCTATAGACCCCTTTAACAGGAAAGGAGATGTACTAATGGAAAATATTTTGAATGGGAAGACTGCCATAGTAACCGGCGGCGGCCGTGGAATAGGAGCAGAAATATGCAAGGTTTTTTGCCAGGAAGGTGCCAGTGTGGCGGTAGTAGACATTGACGGAAATACTGCCCAAGCCGCTGCACAAAGGCTTACCGATGAGGGATACAAAGCCATGGCCATAAAGGCTGATATACTTGACCCCCGCCAGGTTGAGAAGATGGTCCAAACCGTCCGGTCAGCCTTTGGCCCCATTGATATCCTCATAAATAATGCCGGTTATGGGGTGGGAAAAAAGTTTGCCAAGACTACCCCGGAAGACTGGGCCAAAGATATCGGTATCAATATTTATGGGCCTTTGTACTGCACCAAGGCGGTAATAGATGAAATGATTGAACGAAAATACGGAAAAATCATCACCATAGTTTCAGACGCTGGTCGTACCGGGGAACCGGGTCTGCCTATTTACTCGGCAGCTAAAGCTGGAGCAATCGGTTTCAGCCGGGCATTAGCCAAAGATGTGGGTAAAGACGGAATAAATGTAAACTGTGTTTCCTTGGCAGCCGTCAAGACCCCCCTCATGGCCAAATATCTGACCCCGGAAACTGAAGCAAAAATGGTGAAGCTATACCCCCTAAGACGATTGGGTTTGCCGGAAGATGTGGCCTACATGGTAGCCTTCTTGTCTTCTGATAAGGCCAGTTTTATTACCGGCCAGGTAATTCCAGTAAATGGCGGCTTTTCAACCAACAACTGATATTTCAGGAACCGCAAGATTTTCCCAAGCAGTTAGAATAGTTTGCCACAAAATTAGCTGAGTAGAGCAACTTGAACATTAGCTTAAAGGGGCTGGGCTGAGATAAACAGGAGAATTCAGGCTACTTGGCCAGGTGTTTTCTCAGCACCTCCCCTTCGCCTGACCCCAATTAACTGCCCCAATAAAACCTGTGGTGATATAAAATTCCCGGCTCTGCCCTATAACCAGAAGATGGTGCTCTGCAAAAGCTGCTATATAGGATTAAGAGACCGCCGAGGTTTTTTCTGCCATGGCGATTATCTATTGGGGCCTTCAGGGGTAAAGCTGGATAAAGGCGCAACTTTTTAGCCTTGTCTTAAGCTCAAATGGAGGTGTCGGAATTGGCCGGCTTAACAAACATATTGGAAAACCTTTTAAATATCAGATACCCCATATTGCTAGGAGCTATGGCAGGAATAACTGATCCCATCCTGGCTTCCGCGGTATCGGAAGCAGGGGGACTAGGTACCTTAGCTAGTGTTATGCAGACTGGTGAGTCTTTAAAAGCGCTTATAAGGGAAACCCGCCGACTTACGAATAAGCCTTTTGCGGTGAACATTCCAGTGCATTCCCGTAACGCTTCCGAATTGGTAGATACAGTTATTGCTGAGAAAGTTGGAGTAGTTATTACCCCAGCCGGCAGTGCAAAAATCTTCACTGCCAAGTTAAAAAAAGCGGGGATAATAGTCATCCATTTGGTTTCAACCCCTTCTATGGCCAAAAAGGCGGAGGAAGCGGGAGTAGATGCCGTTATTGCTTCAGGATTTGACGCCGGTGGCATGGTTTCCCAGTACCACATCGGCACCTTATCCCTGGTGCCTCAGGTGGTGGACGCGGTAAAAATACCGGTTATTGCTGCCGGCGGTATTGCAGATGCCCGCGGTTATTTAGCCGCCAGGGTGCTGGGGGCCTGCGGAGTCAGCCTGGGGACAGCCTTCCTGGCCAGTAAAGAGTGCCATAAAATTGGCAACGCGTACCGGGAAGGTATTCTGAAGGCTGATGCTGCCGATTCAGTTATAGTCAACACCGGTTTGTACAATGCCCATGTTATTAAAAACGACTTTTATTATAAACTGCAGGAGATGATATCTAGAGGAGCCAGCCATGAGGAAATTGCCAAAATGGTATATAAAAAGGATCAGGTTGATGAGGAACGTTTATTTATCTGCGGCCAGGGAGTGGGATTAATAAAGGAAATAAAAAGCGTCTCCCAGATAATCCAGGAGATGATTAAAGGAAGCGAAGCTATTCTTAAGCAAATGACCCAGTAAGCCTATTAGAGGGGCTCCAACCTTTATAGGGGGTGCATTTACTGGTGAAAAATGACTATATGCTCATGCCCGGCCAGCTGTAAAAACACAATTCCCAGGTACAGCAATCGGAAAATGATCAAAGTAAACCGCCCTATAGCTATCAATTGAGTCATTATGTCACTTGCCAGTGACACATATCGTGTCATTCTGGCCTATGGTTTCACAGGAAATGCCCAAGTAAATTTGTCAGGCCAACCACCTGGTCCTCCCCACAAAGCGAATAGCTGCAGTGGTCGGCTCGATCATTTAATTATATAGCACACATTTCGATCATTTTTTGGTACAAAATTTGCTTTAAATATAATAAGCATACCTTTCCCGTACTGTACCCGCCCAAAACGTTGCAGCAGCATTCCGGGAAAGTAATGCCATTGGTTGTGCCCTGATGTTGGACTAAAGCATGGTCAAGGCACTATTGGCAACAGTATCCGCAGCAGTTGGATTGTCTTCAAATTCTAACATTCCGCTAATATTTCCAAGCTTTTTAATCTGCACAGTTCAGCAAAATCTAATAGTTATCCATGATGGTGGGCAATTTCAGGCCAAGGTTCACCTGACCTAGCTTCTCCAGGCAAACACTCCAGGAGATTCATGGTTTTCTTTTACTTTAAAAACCCTGGTAAACATCCAAACAGGATGGGTCTTGCATGAACTGGAGCACTACATCGCTGAATGGCAGCCTTTCCCTAATAGCAAAACTGTGTTCCTAAATACATGTGTACATGAAGGGAGGGAGTTTGGAAAACAGGTTCAGTGAGAAAAAAGATGGGTGATTCCTTTAATTTAATTTTTTTAAATTGTCTTGGGGAGGTAAAAATATGAGCTATACCATTCAGTCACTGTTGTTTAGAGGTATGAGAAGGTTTAAGGATTCTCCTGCTATAACCATGATTCCCAGCGAAGAGACCATTACCTATCGGGAATTATTAGATAAGATTACCGCAGTAGCCGGCTACTATCACACCAAGCTAAACATTTTGCCTTGCACCCGGGTATGTCTGATAATCCCTAATAGTATTGAATTTTCCATATTTAGCAAAGCCGGGGTTATGTGCGGGGCAACCTTATCCTCTTTAAATGAAATGCTGGGGGTGCGGGAACTAGAAAGTATTCTCAATCAGCTAAGACCTAAAGTAGTTATTGTGTCTACCAATCAAAAGCATATTGAGGCCGTACTCAAGCATAAACAGGAAGTTGATCCTAATGTAAAAATTGTAGGTATTCCCGGCATGGGAGTTGATTACCCTGAAGAATTCATTATATTTGATTGGAATGAAGCAAAACCGGTTGCCAACCTGCCCCAGGCTTCTCCTGATGATATTTGCAGAATAGGTTTTACCGGGGGAACTACCGGAGCTCCCAAGGGGGTAATGCAGTCACAATATGGTACCGCCATGAATATCATTGCCCATCTGGTGGAAAGCACCATGGATCAGAATACCCGGGTTTACTTTGCAACACCCTTACAACATGCCAGCGGGTTAATGTTCTGGACTGCTCTATGTGGCGGAGCGCACTGCTTTGTTAGCCGCAATTTTGATATGGGACTGCTTTTGAAAACTATTAAGGATAAACAGATTACTACCCTTTCTACTATCCCCACCATACTTTACCGGATCGTGGAACTGGGCAGAAAAATGAAGCTTGATTTCAGTTCGCTTACCAGTGTCACTTATGGCACCTCTCCCATGATACCTGAACGGTTAGTAGAAGCTATAGAATTGATGGGACCGATCTTCAGACAAAGCTATGGCTTAACTGAAGTCCCCAACCTGGTAACCACCTTATCGAAATTTGATCATATGTGGGCATTGGAAAACTACCCCAGGGCACTGGCTAGCTGTGGTAAGGTACTTCCTATGGTGGAAGTAAAGATCCTGGATGAAAATAATAATGAAGTACCTCTGGGAGAACGCGGGGAAATTTGTGTCAAATCAGCATACAATGCGGTGGGATATTTAAATAATCCCGAGCTGACCGCCAAAACCATAGTTGACGGGTGGTTACACACCGGGGATATCGGTGAATTCGACGAGTATGGCTTCCTCTATATAGTTGACCGCAAAAAGGATATGATTATAAGCGGTGGTATGAACGTGTATCCCAAGGAAGTTGAAAGTGTTTTGGCTCAGCATCCGTCTGTAGCTGTTAGTGCATGTTTTGGTATACCTGACGACAACTGGGGCGAAGCAGTATGTGTGTATGCTGTTTTAAAAGAGGGGGCCGCTGCTAGTGAAGAAGAATTAATCACCTATTGTAAGGAGCGTACTGCCAAATATATGGTACCCAAGAAGATCAAATTCATCACCATGAACCAACTGCCCCTTACAGCTGCTGGAAAGATTGACAAAAAACTGCTCAGAGCACCTTATTGGGCGGGTAGAGATCGGCAAATATAACCTCCAAAAGGCCAAGGAAGAATAACACCCAGTTGGAAGCATAAAAGTGGTTTATGCTTCCCCCCTTTCCCATGTGTATCCTATCAAATTAGCCCTAGTTTTCATGCATAAGCAAATAATCCTATGAAGGTTAAAATTAGAAGCCTTTGAAAATGACCTTTCAGTTATGTCTCAGTTCTATTCCGAAGGGTCACAATGGCACAGTGTGTGTCAGCCTTAAGTGACTACCTGGCTCAGATGCGGGTGTTTTGACCAAAAAGATCATAACCTTGGGCGGCAATTACAAGGAATAATTGATTATAACCCTACTTGGCATGGTATTTGCTAGTAATCTTCTATACAAGATTGGAGGTATGCTTAATGAAGAAAAGAATTAAAAGGGCAGCCATACTCGGCTCAGGAACTATGGGCAGCGGAATTGCAGCCCACCTGGCCAATGCCGGCATAAAAAGTTATTTGCTGGATATTGTCCCCCAAGAATTTACTGAAGCGGATCGGAAGAAATACTCTACCCCTGAGAATCCCGCATTCCGCAATAAGATCGCCGAGGCTAACAAACAGATGGTTCTTAAAGGCCGCCCTCCTCAGATAATGAACAAGGAAGATGCTGATCTCATTACGGTTGGCAATATGGAAGATAACCTGTCCTGGCTGTCAGAGTGCGATTGGATTGTGGAAGTTGTGCCGGAAGACCTAGGGACTAAAAAGGCCGTCATTAAAAAGGTGGCCCCTTTTATCAACCAGGGTACTATCGTTTCAACCAATACTTCCGGTATTTCAGTTAATAGAATTGTTGAGGAAATGCCCCTGGAATTCAGGCAATATTGGCTGGGAACCCACTTCTTTAATCCCGTGCGCTATATGAAATTATTGGAGATAATTCCCTGTCATGACACCCTGCCTGAAGTGGTAGACTTCATGGCTGATTTTGGGGAAAAAGTTCTGGGCAAGGTCATCGTTCGTTGTAAAGATACTCCAAATTTTATCGCTAACCGTCTAGGGGTACAGGCAGGCATGTCTTTTACTCAAAAAACTGCCGAAATGAATCTTTCTATTGAAGAAGTGGATGCTATTGCCGGCCCGGCCATGGGACGCCCGAAAACGGCAGTCTACGGCTTAGCTGACCTGGTGGGTTTGGATATTTCCGTTGCCTCCGGTAATACAGTTTTTAATGCGGTCAGTGGTGCAGAAAAGGAATTGTTTAAAAGACCCGCTTTCTACTATCAGCTTATCAACCGGGGATATCTGGGCAACAAGACGGGCAGCGGCTTTTACAAGAAACAAGGCCCGGAAAAACTAGTTATTGATCTGAATTCCTTTGAATATCGCCCGATAAAACCAGTATCTTTCCCCAGTGTTGATGCTGCTCTTAAGGAAAAATCGTTTACCAAGAAAATGGAGATATTCTTCGAATCCGACGATGTGGCCGCTCAGTTTGTATGGCGGCATCAACGCGACCATTTTCTATACGCTGCCGCTAAAATCGGTGAAATCTCCGACGATCTGCTTAATATAGACCTGGCCATGCGATGGGGTTACAACTATGCGGCCGGCCCTTTTGAAATGTGGAATGGCCTTGACCTTCCCAAATATATCGCCCGGATGGAAGCTGAAGGCTGCCAAATTCCGGCCTGGGTAAAAGAAATGCTGGCAGCCGGAATTACCTCTTTCTATAAGACCGAAGCTGGGGTTGAGTATTACTATTGCGCTGTGGCCAAGAAATATGTTCCTATCCAGCATAAGCCGGAAGTTATTGTACTGCCTGAACTAAAGGCCCAAAACAAGGAAGTCTTATCTGATCCCGCAGGCTCCCTATATGATATCGGTGATGGAGTTGTATGCCTCCAGCTCACCAACAAGTCTACTTTTATCAATGGTGCCGCTATTGACTTCATCAAGAAAGCCCAGGAAGAGCTTAATAAAAACTGGGAAGGCATGGTTATTACCGGTTCCGGCAGTAACTTCTGCACCGGAAATGATCTGGCCTGGGTTATGGAACAGATAAACAACAAGAACTGGGATGCTATTGATGCAGCCTTAAAGAACGCTCAAGATACATTTATGGCGATTAAATACTCTGATAAACCCATCGTAGCTGCAGTTTACGGTCAAACCAGGGGAAGCGGCTGCGAGATGGCCATGCAGGCAGCCGGTATCCAGCTGGCTGGTGAAACCTCCATGGGATTAGTTGATTTTAGCGCCGGTTTGGTCCCTGCCCATGGAGCAGTAAAAGAACTGGTTCTGCGGGCTATGGAAAAAGTAAAAGGGACTTCAGCCTTTGTATTGGATTTCCTGACCCCATTCCATACCAACCTTTACCAGGCCAAAGTCTCCGGGAGCGGTAAAGATGCGAAAAACCTTGGTTATGCAAAAGCCACCGATAAAATTACCCTAAACAATGACTTCTTGCTCTACGACGCTAAACAAAGGGTTCTCAGCTTGCTCGAAGATAACTATTGCTCACCGGTTAATAAACCGTTTGCAGCGATTGGCAAAAACGCGCTGGGACCTTTAAAGGCTAAGAACGCAGTCTGGCTGGGAATGCTCAGTGAATATGACTGGCATATAATCTGCAAACTGGCGGATATCATGGCAGGCGGGGATATTATAGCCGGGAGCATGATTACTGAACAATATCTGCTGGATTTAGAAAGAGAAGCATATCTAAGCCTGGCTGGTGAAGCAAAAACCCAAGAACGGATAACGAGTATGCTGACCAAAGGCAAACCATTGCGCAACTAATTTCCTTACGATTAGCCAAAAGCAGCTAATAACGCATTTTGGAGTTGTGATATATACACCGGACTAAGGTTGGATGCCTGGACCATGTTATACGGTACTGAGGACCAAAAAGATAGTATACAGGCATTTATCTGGAAGGCCGGCAGTGTTTAAAGGCTATTAATAAATAGAGGTTTTAAAGGAGGGTTTACGATGGCGGAATTTCTTATTAGCAAAAGGGATTTTAAGTTTATTTGTAAAGAATGGCTGGACATGGGGCAGATTTTTGCCTTGGAACGCTTTAATGCCTGGTCGGTTGATGATTTAGACATGATAATTGACCAATTGCATAAAGTAGCCAAAGAAATAGTAGCACCTACCCGTGAAGATAGTGATAATATTCAAGCCACTTTCAAGGAGGGCAAGGTTACGGTACCACCGTCTTTCCACAAGGCTTACTGGCACATCCAGAAGAGCGGCTGGGGGGCAACCAATGACTATCTCAAAACAGAGGGAGCCCTGCCCTACTCCATAACTAATATCGGTACGGAAATGTTCTTTTCGGCTAATCCTTCTTTCCCCCCCTACTATCTGCTCTGTTCGGGAGCTGGCAATCTAATTCAAAAATTTGCCGATCAAGCGGCTCAAGATCTATTCTGTGAAAAATTGTTCAGCGGGCAATGGAGCGGAACCATGTGCCTTACAGAACCATCCGGCGGCTCCGATGCAGGGGACTTTATGACCAAGGCTTACCCCACCGATGACCCCCGCATATACAAGATTAAGGGCAGCAAGTGTTTTATTACCGGCGGAGATCATGACATCACCGAGAATATAATCCACCTGCTGTTGGCCCGGATTGACGGGGCGGCCAGCGGCACTAAGGGACTTTCCTTATTTATTGTGCCCAAGATCTGGGTTAATGCCGACGGCAGTTTAGGGGCATCCAATGATGTAACTACGGTGGGTATCGAACGTAAGATGGGCCTAAAAGGCTCCGCCACAGCAGTACTGAACTTCGGAGAAAATAATGAGTGCCGGGGAATATTGATCGGCAATCCCCCCAATGAAAAAGGTATCGCAGAAGGAATGAGCCAGATGTTCCAGATGGTAAACGGTTCACGTATAAAAACCGGCCAAATGGCATTAGCAGTAGCTTCGGCTGCCTATTCCTACGCACTGCAATATGCCAAAGAAAGGATTCAAGGCCGTCCTTTCACCAACCCTAAGGCTGGCCGGGTACCTATAATCCAACACGAAGATGTGCGGCGTATGCTCATGAATATGAAATCACATAATGAGGCGATGCGGGCTTTATGTATGAAGATGGCTTATTTGCTGGATATGTCGCGGGAAGCTCCCGACCCCCAGGTGAGGAAAAATGCCAGTGACCTGCTGGAAATAAGCACCCCCTTGCTTAAGGCCTATTGCTCTGATGTGGCCTGGGAACTGTGTGCAGAGGCAATCCAGGTATTTGGCGGCTATGGCTATTCGGAGGAATACCCGGTGGCGCAGTGTGCCAGGGATGTAAAGATTTATTCTATCTGGGAGGGAACCAACTTTATTCAGTCCCTGGACCTGGTAGGCAGGAAATTTGGAATGGAAAAAGGCCAGGTCTTTGATTACTGGATGGCAGAGATTAAATCCGGTATCGATAAATGCGCCTCCTCGGATGATTTTGTTCAGGAAGTAAAGGTCCTAGAAGAGGCCTGGAATACAGTGCAACAGATTTACCAGTGGTGCATATCACAATTGAGGGGCAAAAACCCAGCCTTGGTACCATTGTACTCAACCCGAATCTTGCACTGTTGTTCAATGCTGATCTGCGGACAATTGATCCTGGATCAGGCCTGGATAGCCCAGCAGCGGTTGAAGGAAATTGGCCCCGACCATTTTGATTATGCTTTTTACAAAGGAAAGGTATTAACCGCCCGCTATTACATCCATAATGTGGTTCCCAAGATCACTTATTTGGCCAGCAACATATTCAACGCTGATACCTCGGCAATTGAGATGCCAGAAGAAGGGTTTTAGCGTGGTTTACTAAACAATAACCCTTTTTATTCCTTCCTTTTTGTTTTGCTCTAGGATTTTGAGGATTAACCAGGCAGCAGGAATATTTTGGGGATGAAAAAAGAGGTTGGATCGCTTATAACGAGGAGGGAAAAACTTGGTTGCCCAGAGAATTCTACCTGGTTTATATAGAATTGAAGTTCCTCTGCCTGGCAATCCGCTAAAGGCCACTAATTCCTACGTGTTTACCAGCAGGAAGAGAAATCTGATCGTCGACACCGGCTTAAACCGCCCGGAGTGTCTTCAGACCATGAGGTCAAGTTTAGGTGAGCTGGGAGTGGAGCTGAATCAAACCGATTTTTTCATCACCCACATGCATGCCGATCATGTTGGCCTGGTTCCCGCTATAGCCCTGGGCCGCTCGCAGATTTACTGCAGCAGGCCTGAGGCCGAGTTTATTAATGACTTTGGGCTTTCCAGCCAGCAATGGGACTTCATAATGAAGTACGCACGTGTCAATGGTTATCCGGACAGTGAATTAGAAGAACCTATAAAAACCAACCCGGGTGTTAAAGGTATACCTGGGCAAACCATTGATTTTACCATCGTAGGTGAGGGGGATGTGATTAAGGTTGGTGATTATCGCTTGGTCTGTATCGAAACTCCCGGTCATTCTCAGGGCCACCTCTGTCTTTATGAAACTAATAAAAAATTACTAATCTCAGGAGACCATATACTAGACAAAATAACCCCAACTGTATCTCAATGGTCTCTCAACGGCAACCACCTCCGGGAATACCTGGCCAGTCTAAATAAGGTACAAGCTCTGGATGTATCCCTAACCCTACCGGGACATCGCAATCTAATAACCGACTGCCGCCGCCGCATCAGTGAGTTGAAGGCTCATCATCAATTCCGGCTGCAGGAGATTTTATCCCTATTGACCGCCAGGCAAGGACAGACTGCTTATCATATAGCATCCCGGATGAGCTGGGACCTAAGCTACACAGAATGGGAGCAATTTCCTAGAATACAGCGTTTCTTTGCAACCGGCGAGGCCCTCTCCCATCTTGTTTACCTGGTGATAAAAGGGAAAGTGAGAGCAGAAGAGGTAAACGGCATAACCTTTTTTTACCTTGCCGCTAAAGAAATTGACCTTCAGGGGAATGATAGCTAACCAAAATTCACTAAAGAACAGGTCATTGTGTCTGGCGATTCGGGCGAACTGCCATGGCCATCCTGCTTTTTTAACTGGCTCATTGAGTCATAATGACACAGGTTGTGCCAAAGCATTGTGACTAATTGTCCCAGAATATTTAAGTAATTTGGCAGAAATTCAATTACGAAGCAGGTAATCCGATAATTGCATGGTCCTCACGGGATAAAGCCAAGAAATTGTCCGGATCGGCTATGGATTCCAACCTGTAGGTAATTTGCAACTATGGGGGTTTAGATAAAATATTTTGGCATTAAATTTGCTAATTAACTATTGTGAGTTATTTTTTGGGGGGGTGAGGGACCAAAAATAGGATGGTGTAAACAAGAAAAACTTGAAAGGAGCCGTAATATGGAGACTGCCAAAAGAAAACCGCTGGTAACCAAAACGTCGCTCATATTCATTTTCTTGTTGCTGCTAGTTATTTACCTTAGCGGAGTGGTATTTCATCATTTGGAAATGCCATCATGGCCAGCCATGATACCTATGGTATTGTTTTTGGTGTATCATATGGAGGAGAAGCATATCCCTCACATTATGGGAGGATCTGTTTTTGGCATCGCCCAGATCTTTTTCATCACCGCCTTTGTTAAAGCCACCTATCCTGTATTGGGTTTAAACGGAGCCAAGGAAATCTATATTTTAGTCCTGGTCTTCCTGATATTCTTATTAAGGGAAGTAATACCCTGGTTCTTTAACAACCAATGCTTTTTGCTCTTCATTATAACTGGAGCGGTGAACGCAATGCCAGGAGTCAACCATCTACAGAATCTTTTAATATGTTTGATCGGTGGATCTATCTTAATAGGCCTGGTTGTAGGCATAAAAAAGATAGTTTATAAAATTGGATACCGTGATGCTGTAAAAGCTAAGATGGCTGCTGCAGCCGCTGCCGCTGCCGCCTCAAAAACTACTCCCCCTCAATCACAATAAAAGTTCATCAGGCACGGGGGCGATTCCAAGGCTTTGGAAACAACCGGAGCGCTGGAACCGTCCCCGTGCTTAAAAAGCACAAATTAGAGAAATTGTGATTTAATAACCAATTGCACCATAATATATAATGGTATATACTTAAAGTTAAATCCATATTTTGTATTTGAATACATATTATGGTAAAGAGGTGGGCGAAGTATGAGCATATCTGAACTGCGGTCTGAGCTTAGGCGGAAATGGGAACTGCTCCATGAAAAGCCTGAATTAAGAGAAAAACTGCGTCCAGAAGTTAGAAAATCATGGCATCGCTCTTATAAGTACGGTATTCAACCTTTCCTGCAAACCAACCCCTATATTCTTACCCAAAACGAATTTTCACTGGCCCTGGAAAAATCTCAGAACCTGATTCATGTAGCCACCCCAGTCATGAAAGGACTGTTAAAATACATATTGCAAATCTCTGCCGGCAATTATATTACCGTAATGCTAGCTGATGAAAATCTTACCCTGTTGAAGTTTTACGGCCATCGGGACGCTCAAAAATGGATAAAGGGTTCCCCTATCCGTGAAGGTTCGTTATGGTCTGAACACCTGGTAGGAACCAATGGAGCAAGTTTGATGAGTGTTTTAAACAAGCCCTCTATGGTCAGCGGCTACGAAAACTTCTGTTTTTTCGGACATTTTTCTACCTGTGCCTGTGCTCCCATTATAGATGAAGGTAAAACCATTGGCAATATTGCTCTAATGGCCCCCTTTACGCCGGTAAATGGGCCTACTTTAGGAATGGTTATATCAGCTGCTAGACTTATTGAGTCCAGAATACAACTAGAAAGAGCTTCCAGGCTGCCTAAGGCATTAATTGAATCTATGCCGGAAGGGGTTTTGGTAGTGGACGGCAGCGGCCATATTATCTTTGCCAATGCACATTGCCAGAGATTTTTTCAAAAAGAAAATCAATCCCTGGTGGGTCACAAAATTTCGGATTTATTGCAAGAAGACCCCGACAGAAGGTGTTTGATCAACATTATAAACAGCGGCAAAGCCATTAAAGAAGAGCCCTTGCTGATAAGAGCCGGCAGGGAGAGAATACTATACAATATTTCCTGCACCCCTTTGAACAGCTTTGATTCTTCCCAAACCGGAACAGTAGTGCATCTTTGGGAAAATACCAAAACACACCAATTAATAGTTAAGACCATAAGCAATCGCCCCAAGTTTACCTTTGATGACATAATCGGCAAAAATATTCGTTTCACTCAATGCATTCATATAGCTAAATCCGCAGCATCCTCCTCTTCCAATGTACTCATTCTGGGTGAAAGCGGGACAGGTAAAGATATTATTGCTCAAGCCATACATAATGCCAGCTCCCGGCGAAACAAACCCTTTATAGCTATAAATTGTGCGGCCCTGCCCAGGGAGTTAATATCCAGTGAACTTTTTGGGTATGAAGAAGGTGCTTTCACCGGGGCCAAAAAAGGCGGCCAGGCCGGGAAATTTGAGCTAGCCAACCAGGGAACTATTTTCCTCGACGAAATAGGCGATATGCCCGTAGATTTACAGGCTACCCTGCTAAGGGTACTGGAAGAAAATTCCGTCATGCGGGTAGGTGGCACCAAGACGATTCCCATTAATGCCCGGGTGATTGCCGCCACCAATAAACAACTGGATAACAACGGCAATAACCAATTCCGGCGGGACCTGTATTTCCGGTTAGGAGTCATTAAAATAACTATCCCCCCCTTGCGGGAAAGACCAGAGGACATAATACTGTTAGCCAAGCATTTTCTGGAAACAATCTGTCAGCGTCTGGAAAAACCACCCATGAGTTTAGCTCCTGAGGTTATAGATGCTTTTATGCAGTATAATTGGCCTGGCAATGCCCGGGAAATGCAAAATATCCTGGAAGGAGCAATCCATTTGGCTCAAGATAACCGGATCACTTACGATCTGATAAAAGGATATCTTATTTCCAATAAAGAGTCGCCCCTTAAGAACATCGAAGCCGACCCCACCGTTTCTTCCGTGGAAAAACAAATGATACTGGCCTATTTAGAGAAATATAAATATAATAAGGAGAAGACCGCCAAGGCCCTAGGAATATCACGCCGAACCTTGTACAGACGTTTAAAAGAATATGATCTGCTTTAACAGATCTACAACTTTTCATGTTTACCGAACCAGACAACTCCTATAAGTAAAAATACCCAAAAAAAGTGCCCATCCCTCCTGATGGGCACGTGCAAATACAGCTGTTTATGCCGGCTTAACGATAAGAACCGGGCACTTTGAATGATGCAATACCCTAGAGCTTACACTTCCTAAAAGTAAACCTGAAACCGGGTTCATTCCCCTGCTTCCGATAATAATTAATTCATAACCGCCCTCTGCGGCAAAATGGCAAATTCTCTCGGCTATCGGGCTCCCAAATTCGAAAAAGGTCTTTACCTTATCCTGGTTGAGGAACAATTCTTTGGTCTTTTTCAGGATGTCTTCTCCTGCCTCTTTGGTTTGCTCCTGAACTGCCTGATACAATTCCCCGGTAAGATCATAGTACCCGCTGGTAATAAAAGGAGCTACATTAAGAATAGCTATTTCCTTCGCTAATCCCTTTTCCAACCAACTATTGGCTATCTTGGCTGCTTCCATGGAATTACTCGATCCATCTGTTGCCAGAAGTACCTTGTTATACATGAAAATCCCTCCTAACCGGTTAGATTGATTCCAGTATATCAGATAAAGGAATTGCTGCCTATTTTTGCAGCCAGTATTTTAAAAAAAATAAATCCATTTAAGGCTTTTTATGATCACCTGCCCTTATCCCCTCTTTAAGGCAGCACCATGCTTTTTAAACCTCTTTCTCAAAGCTTCTGTATTCCTGATTAAACCATAGAATTCCGTTGACCATGGTCATTTTAACCCGGGTACGGAAATCAAAGGGATGCCCATCAAAAACAGTTAAATCCGCCCTTTTTCCTTCTTTCAAGCTGCCGATTTCATCCTCAACTTTCAAAATTTGCGCTGGACTGCTTGTAATAGAGGCTATAGCCTTCTGTTCATCCAAACCTTCCCGGACTGCTAGTGCGGCACAAACCCTTAAATGCTCAAT
This sequence comes from Syntrophomonadaceae bacterium, assembly GCA_050949865.1. Lineage (GTDB taxonomy): Bacteria > Bacillota > Syntrophomonadia > Syntrophomonadales > Syntrophomonadaceae > JBMNGN01. The sequence goes on along the minus strand of JBMNGN010000003.1, from coordinate 56,920 downwards.
GGGTACCACCGGATGATCCGTTATAAGGGAAAACTTGACGCCTCTGTCAGCCAATAAGGAAACATTACTCAATCTAACCGCTTTCATCTCAACTTTCGCCCGGTTAACAATTAAGGGACCGTAAAAAACCGGGACATCTCTTTTAACCAGTTCATCTGCCACCAGAAAAGCCTCGGTTCCATGCTGAATAATCATATCAATATTAAACTCATCCTTAATACGGAGCGCGGTAAGTATATCGTCTGCCCGGTGGGCATGAAGCAAAAGGGGCATTTCTTTTCTCAAAACCATCCTTAATGGCCGGTCTTTATAATCGCTTCGAAAGTCATCCGGGTCTTTATCCATAGATTTACCAGCATTGTACAGGCTTTGCCTGAGCAAACTGGCATTAGCCATACGGGTAACGGGGGCCTTTTTTTCCTGGGCATATACCCGCTTAGGGTTTTCCCCCAAGGCTGCTTTCAACCCCCAAGGTTTTTTATGTATCATCCTGCTCATGTCATCAGCCAGGTGTTGGACCAAAACCGCCTGTCCACCTATGATATTGGCGCTTCCAGGCATACATAAAGAACTGGTTACCCCGCCCCTTAATGCATCTTCAAATGCCAGATCGGCAAAGTTGATCCCATCAACTGCCTGCAGTTCCGGGGTAACAGGATGGCTGGTTTCATTAACATCACTTCCTGCTGTTCCATATATTTCTTCCTCCAGCCCTATGTGATTATGAGCATCAATAAACCCGGGAAATATATAATCCCCCGCAGCATGTACTATGTCACAACCTGAGGGTATTGCCAGATTGGAACCCAGAGCCAGTATTTTGCCCCCATCAATAATAACCGTCCCATCTTTAATGATACCCTTTTCATCCATGGTGTATATAATGGCCCCTTTAATAGCAATCATTCCAATACTCCTTTTACGTAATCTTTTCAGTATTATCTACCAAAAGGAATTAATTAATATATCCTTCCTATTATAAATAATGCTCCAAAATCTTAAAGAAAGACATGGGCCAAGCCTTCCTGCTACGCTGCCACTATTACCGTCCACCTCTTTCTTCTCCACAGTAAAAAATAACACCATAAGGTTTACCGGCTTTTCATAGATAGATGAAAAACATATCCCCTTTATCTATTCTAACCAACCAATTCAGGTCTTGGTAGCACATCTTCAACGAGGACGATGGTCAAATAGAATGCACTTAGTTATAAGGTGTGGTACGATTCTAATATAGCTGGGCGTTAATCAGTAATTTGATTAACCCGTCTAGAAAGATCCTGTTTATAATCTGCTGCCGCTTTTACAAAAGCTGCAAAAAGGCTATCAGAATAGGTATCCTCCAGGCATTCAGGGTGCCATTGAATTCCCAGGTGAAATGGCAGGCTAATGCTCTCAATCGCTTCAATTACCCCGTCAGAGGCATAAGCAGAGATGCGCAATCCCCTGCCGGGCCTTTTCACTGCTTGATGGTGAAAGCTGTTCACCCGGATCCGAGTATTCTTAATAATTCTTGATAAAAGGGTATCGCCCTTTATAAATACTCCATGCATAGTCTGATTACGCGGGGCATCCTGTTGGTGATTCATATCGCCGGTAAGATCTTGGATTAAGCTGCCCCCGGCCGATACATTAAGCAGTTGACATCCCCGGCAGATACCCAGTACCGGAATCATTCGAACCGTGGCTATCCCGGCCAGAGCCATTTCAAAAGAATCTCTCAACGGATTAACGGTTCCCAACCCGGGTTCTGGCAGTTCCCCCCAATAGGAAGGGTCAATATCGCCACCCCCGGAGAATATTAATCCATGGCAGCAATTAATATATTCATTTATAACTGTCTCGTCATTAACAGACGGCAGTATTATTAGCAGACCTCCTGCTTTTTGGATGGAGAATATATAATAATCCCGCAGGAAGAAATTTCTTTCCGCTTCGTCATGGCTGCAGGTTATACCTATCACAGGTTTCACTTTGTTTTCCTCCCCATATACCCTTATAAGTTCTGTAAGAACCTTTAAATAGAGGTATTAACCCTCAACCTATATCTACGATAATATTTTGCTTTATAGAATAAAAAAAACAGGTTTAAAACCTGCTTTTTTAGTCATTTTTATTGTATATGTAAACACCAACTAGATTTCAGTGAGTCCCAGGCTTATAGCTAATGCCCGGTCTACTTTGCCCATGGTTTCCTCATTTAACATGGATATCCTTTGTTTGAGTCTGGTTTTATCAATGGTCCGTATTTGTTCGGTAAGCAGCACTGAATCCCGTTCCAGCCCGTACATGCTAGCTTTTAGTTCAATGTGGGTGGGCAGTTTAGCCTTATTAATCTGAGAAGTTATTGCCAGAACAATAGTGGTGGGACTGTATTGGTTGCCAATATCATTTTGAACAACCAAAACCGGCCTTGTTCCTCCTTGTTCTGAACCAACTACCGGGTTCAGTTGGGCAAAATAAATCTCGCCACGCCTTATCATAAAATAATCACTCCAGCAATTTTTCTACACCATTGGTAATATTCTTTTCATCAATCCCGTATTCTTCACTGGCTAGGCTCAAGTTTATATCTGACATTTCCATATATCCTTTTTTCATCTGTTCCTTAATCAAAACCCTTTTACGCTCCCCTAAATAAAATTTGATAGCCTCTCTAATTATCTGGCTGCGGTTTTTACTTTCTAGTACAGTTACATTATCCACTTCAGAAAGGAGACTTTCGGAAACAGTTACTATAATTCTCCTTGAGGCTGGCAATGCGAGCACCTCCAAAATAATAGATATCCATTATTAGATATTTCTATTATATTAGTAAGCCTGGCTACTCGCAAATCCAATAATTACATTAAATTGAGGCTATATGTAAATTCTTGGAACTCGGGAGCTGACAGAACAGACTATTTCGTAATTGATTGTGTTAATAATCTTGGCCAAATCATCTGCTGTTATTCCATCCTCAAGCCTGCCAAAAAGTAGTACTTCGTCATTTTCGCTAATACCGTCTAAGCCAGTAACATCAAACATACATTGATCCATACAGACCTTCCCAATCAATGGAACCCTCTCACCTTTAATGACCGCCCAGGCCTGGTTAGATAATAATCTGCTATATCCATCAGCATACCCTATCGGCACTGTTGCTACCTTGGTATCCCGGGAACAGATGTAGCACCTGCCGTAACTAACCGCAGCACCCTTTTTCAGGGTTTTTAAATGTACAATCCGGCTTTTTAACTTCATTGCGGGTACTATACCCAGGTTATGCTTCTCCATATGCGGAGAAGGATACAACCCGTACAAAATAATTCCAGCCCTTATCATGTTCAACCTGGATCCCGGCAGATTTAACAGGCCAGCACTGTTAGAACAATGTTTTAAAGGAAAGTGTATACCCTGTTTTTCCAGCCTGGAGATACACTTGGAAAACCTTTGCAATTGTTCATTACTATAGCTCTTATCTTCACAATCGGCGGTTGCCAGATGGGTAAATATCCCTTCCATTTTTATTCCAGGCAGTAAAGCGATCTGGTTGATTACCTCTAATGTTCCTTCAGAATCGAACCCCAGTCGTCCCATTCCTGTGTCGATTTTAATATGAATACTCACTTCCCGGGACAATTTTACAGCAGACCTGGAAAGCTCCTGAGCCAACCGGTAATTAAACACCGTTGGTCTCACCTGGTACCTGATTATATCTTCTGAATACTTTTCAGAAATATACCCTAATACCAAAATAGGAATGCCTATTCCAGCATTACGCAACTGGATGGCTTCATCTAGACTAGCAACCCCTAGAAAATCAACCCCCTCTTGCAAACAGGCTGCGGCAACCGGTACCATACCATGGCCATAGGCATCAGCTTTGACTACTGCCATTACTTTAGAGTCCCCAGCCCATCTTTTTATAATCCCTAGGTTATTTTTTATTGCCTTTAAATCTATTTCTGCCCAAGTTGGTCTTGCATTATCCATTATTTTTCACCATTGATTTTAAAACATCGTTTCTAGTAATAATCCCTACCAGCTTGCCATGCCGGACAACCGGCACTCGGTTTATTCGCTTTTTCTGCATTAAATCAACAATATGGGCAATTGGAGTATCCTCATCAACTACTGTAACCTCTTGGGTCATAGCTTCACGTACCCTGATGGCGGTATACTTTTTCAGGTTGTTATTAAATCGTATGGGGTTCTCCAGAAATATAATACTGTCAAATAAAGTAAGATAAAAAGGTATTTTTAGCTCACTGGCCTTGATCATCAGATCCTTTTCGGTAATTATGCCCAAAATATGCTTTTGTTCGTTTACAACAGGTATCCCGCTGATTTTGTGTTCGACAAGCAGTCGGGCCACTTTTTCAACCTTATCATCAGGAGCAGCCGTTACCACTTCCCTAGTCATAATGTTCCTAGCTTTCATGCAATAAACCCCTTTCCTCTAGTAAGAATCCTTTAGGGAGACTGTCTGGCTCTTTTCCAAACTCTTAAGGATTGCGGGCAAAAATCTAATTATATCACTGGCTATCATGCCCCTTTGTCCTTTTATTTTACTGGCCCGGTCTCCGGAAAGCCCATGTATATAAACCCCAGCCAATGCTGCGTCCCTGGCTTTTAATCCCTGGGCTATGAGACCGGTTATTATGCCACATAACACATCGCCACTTCCGGCGGTAGCCATACCTGGATTTCCGGTATTGTTTATGTAAACCTCACCGGCCGGGGTGGCAACAACTGTGTTGCTGCCTTTAAGAACCAGGTTTATCTGCCAATCCTGGGCATAATTCCTGGCTATTTCAATACGGTTGGCTTGTATCTGGTCAATGCTTTTACCGGTTAAACGAGCCATTTCCCCAGGATGAGGAGTCAAGACTATAGGTACCTGGCGGTTTTTCAAAATACCTACATCTCCCTGCAAGGCATTAAGTCCATCAGCATCAACTACTACAGGAATGCCTGATCTCTCCAGAACAAACCGGACTATGGCATTAGCTTCTGAATAGGTAGATAACCCCGGGCCGATTGCACAAACAGAGGACGTCCCCAAGAGATTGCCAATAGCCGGTAATGCTTCTAAAGATATGGCTGATTGATTGGTCTGAGCTAATGGAACAGTCATTACTTCCAATAGTCGGGACTCAACTACCGGAGCCAGAGATTCAGGTACTGCAGCTGTAACTAAGCCAGCCCCACACCTTAGGGCAGCCTGAGCTGTCATCATAACCGCACCGCTCAACCCCATGGAACCACCAACTACCAAGGCATGACCAAACGTACCTTTATGGGACTGGGCAGGCCTTTCCGGTAATAATCCTTTAACCATCTCCCCGGTAATTAAGCTATGCTCCAATTTTGGATCTGCCAGCAATGAACGGGGAATAGATATGTCCACTATCTTTATCTCCCCGGTATACTCTTTTCCGGCCAAAATTAACCCCAACTTGGGCAAGGCGAATGACACCGTATATGAAGCCCGGATTGCTTCCCCATATACTTTTCCAGAATCTCCTTCAACACCAGTTGGAATATCAACCGCCACCACTGGTTTTTGGCTAGCATTAACTATACTTACTATCCTGGCTTCGAAAGATTTCAGGGGCCCTCTAAAACCAATACCGTATATTGCATCAATGATTAAATCTGCCTTGGCCAATGACCGGTCAAGTTCCACCAGGTCTTCTTCTGCCAGCAGAGGATATATCTTACCAGACATTTTCCTGAAAATTTTAAAATTTAATCGTGCATCAGGAGGCAATTCCTGCTCTTCGGCCAGTAAAAAAACATAAGGCTCGGCACCGAGGTTTAGTAAATGCCTGGCAACTACCAGTCCATCTCCTCCGTTATTGCCTTTTCCCGCCACAATTATAATCCTTCGATTAACCGGGTCAAAAATTGACTGCTTAATGAACTCTACAACCCTAGCACCGGCATTTTCCATCAAAAGTAAGCTGGGAATCCCGTACTCGCTACTGGCTTTCTGATCAATTTCCTTCATCTCCGCCGCTTTTAAGATTTTCACCCTCGTACTCACCCTCTCTCATTGCTGTTACTACCGCTATGGCGGTATAATTGGAATGGGATAAACTGATTGCAATATCTCCTATACCATTACCCACTTTTATATCCATGGCCTTCCCGTGCAACAATAATTCAGGTTTACCACTGCTATTGTTGATCACTTCAACATCATGAAAGCTAATCCCCGAGCTAAAGGCCGGGTGAAGTTTACGCAAGGCCTCTTTGGCTGCAAACCGGGCGGCTAAGGATGGATAGGGATTACGTTTTTTTAAGCAGTAATCCAGTTCCTGCGGAGTAAACACCCGGTTTTGAAACCTTGGGATCCTGGTTACAGCTTTCCTAATCCTATCTATTTCTATTATATCTACACCAACGTACAGAATAATATCCCCCCTGATCATCTTGCAATCATTAATCAGCCTATAGAATAAGGATTCCATAGAATGTTATGGCATATTCTGTTTATGCTATAGTATTATTAAACCACAAAACAGCTGCTTAGCAGGAAATTAATAATTTATAAGTATTTAAGGATGGGAGGCAACCAGATGATTACTATCATGGTTGAAGGCATGAGCTGCCAGCACTGCAAGAATAGTATCGAATCAGCCGTTGGCCAATTAAATGGGGTAACCAGGGTTACTGCTCACCCGGATAAAGCTATAGTTGAAGTGGATTTCCAGGGTGAACAGGTAAGTGTGGATGACATAGCCAAAGCTATTGAAGAGATTGGATTTACGTTTGTAAAAGTGTTAGACTAGCCTACCTTTAAACAAGTATCTAATACCTTACCCAATTGCTCCCGGGTAAAGGGCTTACTCAGGTAATAATTGCACCCGGCTTTGAGGCATTTATCAATATCTTCTCTCATTGCGTAGGCGGTTAGAGCTATTATCGGAATATCCTGCCATTTGTCTGATTCTCGAATAATGTTGGCGGTTTTATAACCGTTGAGAACAGGCATATGCATATCCATCAATATGGCATCCGGCTTCATTGTGTCCAGGGTCTTAATACACTCCGCCCCATTTTCCACCGCAATTACCTCATATCCCATATCTTCTAACATATAGGAAATCAGCTGCCGGTTTAGTTTAATATCTTCTGCTAGAAGTACCTTACAAGAAGGATATCTTGCTCTACTTACGGGAGTCGGTTCGTAGACTTGACCGCATTCCTCAACTTGTTCGCTGGGTTCGGCCTCATCTACCGGCAGGACAAAAGAGAAAACGGAGCCTTCTTTCTGGTTGGGCTCATACCATATTATTCCATCCATGGCTTCAACCAAATGCTTGCTAATTGCTAACCCTAAGCCCCTTCCGGAGTAATTATTGGCTTCAATATTGTCAGCACGGGTGAAAGGTTCAAAAATGAATTGGATATCATCAGGCTTAATCCCTATACCGGTGTCAATTACGGAAATTTGGATGGGAATCGTCCTTAGATTTTTAAGTGTCTCAGAATATTTCTTGACTGCTACTTTTACATAGCCATAGTGGGTGTATTTTATGGCATTAGACAGGAGATTACTCAAAACCTGTTTTATTTTTCTCTGATCGGCAACAATGTATTCCGGTATTTCATCAGGGTATTCAATGCCGGAATCAAGACCTTTAGTATCTATTTCCGGCCGAAAAGATCCTAGAATCTGAGATATAGTCTGCTTTAGGTTAAAAACCTCAGCTTCGATTTTGACCTGGCGGGCTTCTATGCTGGCCAGATCCAATAAGTTATCGACCAGTTCCAGCAACTGTTTGGCACAGTAATGAATAGCATCCGTACTCTCTTTCTGTCTGGGGTTCATTTGCTCCTGCATTAATAACCCACAAAAACCTAGTATTCCTACCAGAGGGGTTCGCAGATCGTGACTGACATTGGCTAAAAATTCATTTTTGGCCTGGTTTGATTGCTCTGCCTCCTTCTTTAACTTCACCAGATCTGATACATCAGTTGCTACCATTGCGATGCCCACAGCTTTACCGTTTATATCCGGTATAGCAGTAAAACATAGTTTAAAATATGTATTTTCAGCTTGATTGTATATAATTTCACATTTTTCATCCTTCATTACTAAACTAAAGGTTTCATTTAATTGTGGATAGTTAATATTAATAATAGTTGAAAGCTCTTTGTCTATAACCTCTTCCTGGGTATAACCGAATATTACTTCAGCTCCCCGGCTCCACAGTTTAATTCTGGTATTCGAATCTGTTATAACAATACAGCAGGTATTTAATAAACACTCTCCTAATAACTGGTTATAGGTAGCAACTTGTTGGCTGGTCAAATTCTGGCTTGATATGATATCGGATAACCGCTTCATTAGTTACCAATGACCCCCCTTAAAGTTGTTAAAGTATTCAGTTAATAGTTCAATTTCCAGATAATGTATTTGGTAATAATGAAGTGATTATTCGCTACCGGGTGGGCAAATCCCTTTGCTATAGAATGAATGGTTCGTTTTCAGACATCAATAGCATAGTCCGCCCGATGAGTGAAAAATAACAGGTCACATGGCAGCAGCAGCCAATTAGCCATGTAAAATCATTATCCTGCTTTTCATAACCTTTACTCATATTTTCACTGCCTGTCACCAGCAGATAGTATCTTAATTTATTCTTTTGTTTCATCATTTCCCCAAACCTGGATGATTTAAAGGTTTTTAGCAGGGATTTTTGCCTTTTATGTAGAACTTCAAATTGTTAATCATTGATGTAATAATCTGGGAGAATATTTCAGATGATAGCAATTCCCTGGTATATAGCTTTATTTGTTGGGGTACCTGAAGCATATTTTATGATTATATTAGGATTTAAGCTATTTAACCTTAAAATAAATTATACTTACCCATTGATAGTTGCGGTAGCTAGTGCTACGGTGGCCTATTTTATAAGGCAGCTATCTATAGAATTTGGGATTCATACGTTTTTATGCTTGGTTTTAATGGTCTTCCTGTGCAGATTACTAACCAAGGAAAAGTTATGGTTCATCTTCGTCTCCATACTAACCGGTTTTGTCATAGTAGGCTTCCTGGAGAGTATAATAATGCTGTTAGGGTTTTATATTACTTCCATGAATTATTCAGCAATTGCCTTAAACCCCTGGCTACATCTGGTATTTTTTCTGCCCGAGTTGCTGATTTTATTAATCATCTACTATTTTGTAAACAAGTATGATTTTTACATATACAGCTTAGAATCTAAGGAGTATGAAAATTTTTAATAAACAAAACCATCTGCTCATTGTAAGCACAATACTTTTTCAAACCCTGCTTATCGCTATCATTAACATTCGCATATTAATAACTGATGATATTGCTATCATGAAAGGATTCTTGCCATTTGCCAACGCGGTATTGCTTGTTTCCAGTATTTTTGTTATCTGGTCAATCCGACAGGTGGGCGAGAGCAGAAAAAAAGAAATTGAAAGCCACCTATTGTACGAACATTTAAAAAATGTGGAAGATCTGGTTAAAAGCTTACATACCCAGCATCATGAACATACCCGTCATATCCAGACCATCCAGGCCATGCTCTACTTAAATGAGCATGATACGGCCAGGGAATATCTTGATGGGATAGCTGAAAAATACTGGAGTATCGAAGACTTGATTTATACCCAAAACCCAGCTCTAACAGCATTATTAAATGTCAAGCGAAAGGTGGCCGAAATAAATAATGTAGCCTTTGATTTTTCCATTAAAACCGATATTTCTAGATTAAAGATAGAATCCTGGGATCTTTGCAGTATTGTAGGCAACCTTATTGATAATGCTCTTGAAGCAGCAGTCAATGATGAACAACAACCGCGAGTAGGAATCGAGATAAAAAAAGAAGATAATAATTGCTTAATATACGTTTACAATAATGGCACTAAAATCAGCAGCCACGAAATACCCAAAATTTTTCGCCCAGGCTATTCCCGGACTAGTTTTTCTACCCGCGGATTTGGCTTATATTTAGTAAAAAAACTGGTAGAAGAGTACTCCGGTTCGATAAATGTAATCACAGAACCCCGTACTACCTTTATAGTTAGCTTGCCCTTAGAAGAAAACACTCAGGGCGGATTGTATGGCAGATTGGTAAAAAAGGGGGGGTAAATAAAACCGTTTTTTGTTGGTGCGAAAAATGTAACCCGGAAGGAGTTTTTTAGATCATGTTAAACGTATTGGTAGTGGAAGATGAAGAATATACCTTAAAGTTTCTGGAAAAACTAGTTTCTGATCATCCTATGGTTGATAACGTTAAAGCTACCTCAAACAGCTATGAAGCAATCAGCCTGGCTAAGAACTATCTCCCCCATGTAGCATTTTTGGATATAGAGTTAGCAGCAACCGATCAGTTGAACGGCATTGACGTGGCTAAGGCTATTGCCAATTTAAGTCCCCATACCAAATTTGTCTTTGTCACCGGTTATTCAAAATATGCCATCGACTCTTTTGCTGTGCATCCCTTTGATTATATTTTAAAGCCAATTAAAATAGAAAAGGTGGTAAATACAATAACCGCTTTAGCTGCGGATATAGACCAAAAGCCAAAAAACAAGCAAAAGCGTTTTGTAGTAAAAACCGCTACTGGAATCTCTTTTATAAATCCGGACTCCATTTTATTTCTGGAAAAACAGGGTAAAAAGGCTATATTACATACCACTTCCAACGTGTATGAAATTACCTGCAAGTTTAATGATTTGGAACACGAGCTGTCCGACCATTTCCTAAGAATACATAGGTCTTTTATTGTCAATATTGACAAAATATCTAAGATTAAAGATGCTGGCAACCAATCTTACCTGGTCTATTTCGAAAACTACCAGAGTACTGCATTGATGAGCCGCAATAAGTACAGGGAACATCAGGACCGGTTTACCCCTTCTTTTTAAAGACCGATATAAAAAGTACTACTTTCCGGCTATAGACAGAACCAGGGTAGTAATAGAAAAATAAATCACCAAACCAGTTGCATCAACAATAGATGCAATAAGTGGATTGCTTGCTACTGCCGGATCTAGTCCCAGCCTGGTAAGCACAAATGGTAAGGCTACTCCTATCAGGTTAGCCACTATTATAATGCAGGCCATGGTCAAACCAACAATCAGGGCTATCTCATAGCTTCCTCTAAAAAGGCCCAGTATAAGCCCAGCCAATCCCATGGTTAAACCAAGTGAAACACCAACCGCCATCTCTTTTAGCAAGGTACTTGCCCATTGGCTTATTTTAATATCTCCAGTAGCCAGCGCCCTAACCATAAGAGTCGCCGATTGGGCTCCTGCGTTACCCCCACTACCTATCAGTAAAGGTATAAAAACCGTCAATACAATAAAAGCCTGCAAAAGCTTCTCATAAGCAGCAATAATTCCTGATGACAATAGACTTACAAAGACCAGGGCTATCAACCATCCGATTCTCTTTTTAAAAAGTTCCAGGATGCTCGCTTCCTGGTAACTGGTTTTTAACGGGTGCACAGCTGCGGTTAAATGGAAATCCTCAGTTGCTTCTAACTCAGCCACATCCATAACATCATCGGCCGTCACAATTCCTAGAAGCACTCCCTCAGAGTCTACTACAGGCAAGACAAAAATATCATATTTCAGCATTACATGCACAGCCTCTTCCCGGTCATCAAAGGCAGACAGGCTTAAGAAATTATAATCCATAATATCTGCTACTTTTTTATTAGGGTCAACCAGAATAAACTTGTGTAAATCAATGGCATCCAGCAATTTCCAGTTAGCATCAGCTACATATATGACATTTAAAGTCTCACTGTCCCTGCCTTTAAGTCTAATATGATTTAAAGCCTGACTAATAGTCCAGTCCTGCCTAACCGCAATGTAATCAGGGGTCATTAAACGCCCGACACTTTCCTCGGGATATCCTAACAATTGCCTGGCTTCTTTGATATCTTCAGGGCTTAACAGATTGAGTAACTTCTGAGTCACCTGTCCAGGCAATTCCTCAAATAGAGTAGTTCTATCATCGGGTCTTAGATTACTCAACAGGTTTCGGGTCTCTTCGTCGCTCAGCTCTCTTAACAGGGCGTTTCTATTCTCAGCCGGCAAATAAGAGAATACCTCTGAGGATATACGACGGGGAAGCAGCCGGAAAATTAGTACTCTATCCGGCTTGTTGATTTCCAATAGCAATTCAGCAATATCTGGGATAGGCAAATCTGCTATCAATTCCCTTAATTCAGATAATCTGCGCTCCTGGATGAGCCGTTGCAGGTCAACATCCTTTAGCTCTTTCATCCTATCCCTCCTCAAAGCTGGTTTAATAAGGCTCTAGAACATTATACACCTGCTAATCCTATGTCAGGCAATATTTTTTTGTCTGGGATCCTGCCTATAAGACCCAATCGTTTCCAATACTATTGCTATAAAACTGGAAAGGAACTAGCCATAACAGCTGCTGACTTTATAAACCTAGAAGCATCAAGATAGGTATCAGCCACAATACACTTAGGCCCCATAATTAACAAGGGTAGTGGCCAATTAAAGCAGGTAATTGATGAAATGAAGCAACTTTATTGGGTAGAAATAGTAATAATTAGCCCGGTGAAAATTGGATTATCTTAATATATATTTTACCAGATACTCCAGTTTTCCACCGGTACGCAGCATTCTTATTGGATCATTCCCATCGCCCGGTAAGTTTCCTCATTCATTTCGCCGGAAGGTTCAAGCCCATGCCATAGCTGGTAATATTTTACCGCCAATTCGGTCATATTACCAAACCGACCGTCTGCCCTATCCAATTCAATTCCTAATTCTTTTAAACGGTTCTGAACATAGACTACTTTCTGACCTGAGTCTTTCTTTTTTAAAGCAACCGGTTTAAAATTCTTGGGAAATATTTTGCCATCCTCTACTATTTTGACCCTGGTGCCAACCGGGACCAAGGAATACAACTCCTCTACATTTTTATTAAACATCCTGATACAGCCGTGGGAAGCGTAGGTGCCAATCGACCCTGGCTTGTTAGTACCATGTATACCATAGGTCCCCCAGGGAACATTTAAACCCATCCACCGGGTACCAAAACCTCCACCCCAATGGGTTCCCTTGTGTACTATCTTCCATTCCCCTAACGGTGATGGGGTTGAACTTTTACCAACCGCCACAGGGTATCGTTTGAACTCTACATCATTCTTATATAGAACCAGGCTTCGTTTTGCAATATCTATTACTATTAATAACCGTTCTTTGGGTTGGGTTTGATCCCCGGCTATACAGAATTCATCCTGGCCAATGGACATCAATACTTCCCATTCCGGTCTCGATACGACCCCAGTGTCTTTCAGCCCATGGGCTATTTGAAAAATACTCACTACCTGCTGGGTCCTCCGATCATATCTTCCGTCAGGTTCAATATCGTATCCCAGATCTTTAAGCCGAGCCTGTAATAACCAGACTGCGTGTCCCGAGAGCACCGGATTAGTCAAATATAATGCTGGAAAATCCATACGATCAACTATTATAGCAGATGAACCAATTTCCTGGGCCTGAACCCTGGTCTCTATCATGAGAGCCAAGGTAAATATTATAATAAAATACAAGACTAACATCTTAGAACGCTTCCTCAACACAACTAAAACCTCCAATTGATTATTAATACTTTTATATATTATCCAGAATCCATTTTAATAATAAAAAAACCGGGATAAATATCCCGGCAAAAGTTATTTGGGCTGATTAATTATTCTCAAAAATCATTTTCTGTCCATACCGTTCTGCGAAAACAAATTCCTCCAGGGGTTTTCGTGGCGGCGCGTTGCCTGCCGCAGCTGGATACCCAACCGGTATTATTTCTACCGATTCTACCCCTTCAGGCAAACCTAATAACTTATCCACCGCTTCATGGTCAATATTGCCTATATGTACCGTTCCCAATCCTTTTTCATGAGCTGCCAAACATAGATTTTGGGCGGCAATTCCTAAATCAAACATATACCAGTCGCCTTTATTGGTGGTCTGCAGTCCCTTTTTAAAACCTGCAACCCCTTTCCGAGCGCAAAAAACTAATACTACAGGAGCCTCAATTACTCCCTTGGTAGCAGGATTATTAGGGGCCAGTAATTCTGATAGCTGTTGCTTCATGGCGGCATCTTTTACTACCACTACTTCTCTGCACTGGGTGTTGGCCCAGGATGGGGCCCATTGTATGGCTTCCATCAGCTCTTTTAAGACTGCATCTGGCACAGCCTGATCAGTAAATCTCCGGATGGAGCGTCTGGTTTTGATACATTCTAGTACTTGCATATGACACCTCATTTCAAGCTTATTTATTAAGCAATTATACCATATATAGGTATAGTTAATTGTTTAGAGAGTAAATTAATTCATCCAAATTAGTAATCGGCCGCTGGCAGCTGTAATCATGACAGATGTACGCCGCCGGTTTTCCATCGATTGATGACATGTCTTCCAGGTAGGATATAACCTCCTGAATACCGTTCTCTTCTCCTTCTGCTTTGAATACAGCAATAGCTTCCGGCAAGTACTGTTTGTTGATTTCGTTCAACATTGACCTGGTAGCCTCGTCTTCTCTTTTGCCTACCACCACTATTTCTTTAGTTTTACCCAAAACAAGTATGGTCGCAATTAACCAAAATGAATAGGCAGACGGCATATGGTGCAGCTGATCGCTGAACACTTTGATCAACTCATATCCTTTTTCCTCCAGCCCGGTGTCTCCTATGATCCTTCCCAACCGCAAGAAGTTATAGGCCGCTACAGCATTCTCCGATGGCAAGGCTCCATCATATGATTCCTTCGGTCTGGCAATTAGTTTTTTCGTATCTGATCCGTATAAAAACAATCCCCCTTTTTCCTCATCCCAAAAATACCTTAACAAATCCCGGTTTAGCTCCAGGGCTATTTTGATCATCTCACTATCATACCCGGCCTCGTACAATTCTATCAAACCCCAGATTAGGTAAGCATAATCTGCGGCAAAGGCAGGATAACGGGCTTCTTTGTCCCGGTACCTGGCTAAAAGCCTTCCATCTTCCCGGCGCATATTATGCATAATAAAATCCAGGGCTAAACGAGCTGCATCATAATACCGCGAGTTCTGTAATACCCTGGAACCATAAGCCAGGGAAGCAATCATCAAACCGTTCCAGCCGGTTAAAATCTTATCGTCTTTATGGGGATGAACTCGCTTGTTTCTATACTCAAATAGTAAGCGCCGGGAATTCTCAACTTTATCCCTTTCATCTGCCGTGAGCAATTTCTTCAACTGATTAGGAATATTCCTGCCCTGAAAATTTCCCTTCTGGGTGATACTGAATAACTGGTTAAAACATTCACCATTCTCTGCTCCTAATACTTCAATTATTTCATTTGGCTCCCAAAGATAGAAATTGCCTTCTATTCCTTCTGAATCGGCGTCTTCTGCTGAATAAAACCCCCCTTCAGGTGAGGCCATATCTCTTAAAATATAGTCAAACACCTCGGTTGCAACCCGAGCATACAGGGAAACACCGGTAGCCTGGTAAGCTTCGAGATAAGCAAAAGACAGCAGAGCATTGTCGTACAGCATTTTCTCAAAATGGGGAATCAACCAGCGGTTATCAGTCGAATACCTGGAGAAGCCGAAACCTATATGATCATATATCCCCCCCCGATAAATACCTTCCAGGGTCTTTTCCGCCATTCTTAAAGCTTCTTTATTAGCAGTTAAACGGTAGTATCTCAATAAAAAGATAATGATATGAGGAGAGGGGAATTTGGGCGCTGGACCAAATCCCCCATAGATGGGATCAAATTTCCGGGAAAGTTCTTGAAAACCCTGATCAATGAGGGAATAAGAAACATCTTTTTTCTCCTCAGATTTATAGTCGAGGAAGGTTAACCAATTGACAATTTCCTGGCCGGATTGCAGCAGCAAATCCCGCTCATTCTTCCACAGATCGGCTATTTTGGGAAGAACTTCACTCATACCTTTCAAACCTGCCCGGTTATGGGGCGGCAAGTAGGTTCCAGCATAAAAGGGTATTTTTTCCGGGGTCATAATGATGGTTAAGGGCCATCCCCCGTGTCCGCTAATGGCTTGACATACCCTCATGTAAACACTGTCAATGTCTGGCCTTTCCTCACGATCTACTTTTATTGCCACATAGTCCCGGTTAAGAAGATCAGCAATACTTTTATTCTCAAATGACTCCTTCTCCATTACATGGCACCAGTGGCAGGTGGAATATCCGATGGAAAGAAAGATAGGCTTGTCTTCCCGCTTAGCTTTCTCAAAAGCTTCTTCTGACCACGGATACCAATCAACAGGATTGTACGCATGTTGCAGTAAATACGGACTTTTCTCGTTTATTAGGCGATTAGGTTTTCTATCTTTATGCTGCGCTTTATGCATCACTCATTCATCCCCTGATAATATTATTTTTCAATTTATGTTTCCCAACAAGTAAAAATCTAATTACAGGTGGTGACAAAGTGATGACCAAAAATAGAAAATATTTTGCCTTGCTTGTTTGATTTATCTCGCTCAGGTCGCTAAAACCTGAATTTGAAAGAGGGAGATTACGTCTTAATCGAAGAAAGGGACGGTGAAATATTCGCATTGTTCAACAGGACGGAGATAAATTCGTGTTGTACGCTATTGGGCATCACGATGTTTTAAGAGAATACAATCGGGCAGGAATAGACTTATGTTTTGTCATCTTTTAAAGCATCAAGGACAGAGTAACGAAGGTTAAGCTTTTGTCATAATATCTCTATTTCTAAATCCCATCAAACCAATCCCTGTCAATAATACTGAAATACAAATTAAGCAGAGCAGTGGAAAAAGTGACAGGTTCATAATATTAATGGTATAGTGCGTAAAGCTAAAGGGCGAAATGTGTAGCAACGACCAATCTACAATCTGCGCTTCCCAGCCAAGTTCCAGCAGAATAAAGGCTAGCCAGACAAACCAGCACAGTGAGGTTATTCGGGGCCATGACCCATACAGTAAAGCAGTTAAACCTAATAGTATCCATACAGGTGGTATTTTGGAAATACTCATAAGGAAAATATTCCAGAAACCGTTACTTAAATCACCGGTAACAAATCCATAGGTCATTCCCCCTGCAATCCCCATAAATAGCATCAGTCCAGCAGAACATAGTGCTGCTACGGTTAAATGGCTACTCATCCAACGAATCCGACTGATTTGTTTATCTAATAGCAATTCTGCTCTTCCCCCGTTTTCTTCATTTTTTATGCGCATCACAGAACTCATTGCATAGGCAGCTACTACGAGTGAAGCCAGATAAATGGCGATACTGATAAAAGCATAACCCAATCCTGCCTGTTCAATCCAATCAGTGCCTCCAAGGCTGGACAACCAACCGCTCATTCCCCCGGATTGCGCTAAACCAGGTGAGAAAGCGGAAAACACAATTATGTATAACAATATACAGATCATCCAACCGAAGAAACCTTTTTTATGAAGTCTCCAAGCCAAAGCCAGAGTGCTCGATAAATTGGAGTCTTCTTCAAAAGGTCCGGGACGGGACGGAAGAACACCTGCCCCCAGATCTCTTCTTGTGGATAGCACATAGGAAATAACTATTGGTATAGTTGCAATAGCAATAAAGTACACCAAACTCCATCCATAGTTTCCGTCAAACGGTCTGGTTGCTCGTTGCCAAGCCATGGGACTGATCCATTTCAATACTGTATCTCCACCTCCCATGTTATTCAAGATCATCATTATAATCCCCAGACCCACTATGGCAAGACCTATTCCTTGAGCACTTGCGCTGTTTTCCCGAAGCTGAACGCTTAAAGCCCCTATACCCGCAAAAAAACAACCAATAGCCGACATTGTTGCTCCAAACACAAATGAACCAGCTGCATCACCCCCAATGGTAATGACGCTTAAGGCAATCATCACCCCTGATACCAGGTTTCCCACGAGTGTTAAGATCAGTGCGGCAGTCAGGCTGGCGTAAGGACCAACTTCGTAGGCTCGAATCAGCTCACTGCGACCCGTTTCTTCATCCGTACGGGTATGGCGAATAATTGTAAACAAGCTGGCTATGGCTAAGACAAGTGCTAATTGTGAACTACCCCGCCATACTATAGCCCCCGAAAGATCAAAGGACATAACCGGGCCAAGAATAGCAGACACTAATGGATCGTTATCAAATTCATTTAATACACCAGCCATTCCCTGATCTGCCATAGCGGTAAAAGTAATTGCTACGACCATACCTAGAGCTACAGGAAGGAATATCCAGAGAGGGAGTAAAAATTTATCCCTTCGAAGAAATAGTTTAAAAAGTGTTCTAGTACCTGTAAACCCACTAAGCCTCACCTCTTTTGGCCTCCTTTTCACTAATATCGTAACCGTAATGACGCATGAACAGTTCCTCCAAACTAGGTGGTTCAACCGTTAAAGATTTAATTCCTAACGGTAGTAGAAATCTCATAATTTCCGTCATGGTATCAGTATCAGCAGAGAAACGATACTTTCGCCCTTCCCTGGATACATCATGGATTCCACTCAATTCACTCAGGCCTTTTGCCTCAATCTCAGTCTCTACATTAACCGTAGTACGAGTTAGGTGTCTAAGTTCGGATAGTGTTCCGGATTCTACAATCCGCCCCCGACGAATAATGCTTATCCGGTCACAAAGGGCCTCTACTTCCGATAGGATATGACTTGACAGAAGTACAGTCTTGCCCGATTTCTTTATTTCCGCTACGCACTCCTGAAAAACCATTTCCATCAGGGGATCCAGTCCTGAGGTAGGCTCATCCAGAAGATATAAATCTGCATCACACGAAAAGGCTGCTACTAAAGCTACCTTCTGACGGTTTCCTTTGGAATAAGTTCTGCTTTTTTTGGTTGGATCAAGCTGAAAGCGTTCTATAAGGAATTTTTTTCGAGATTTATTGAATCCCCCATGCAGTCGTCCAAGAAGATCAATAATTTCCCCTCCCGATAAGTCAGGCCACAGTATCACATCACCAGGGACGTAGGCGAGTTGGCGATGGAGCTCCACAGCATCCTTCCACGGATCTCTTCCAAGCAGTGTGATTTTTCCCGAAGTTTTCTTCAAAATCCCCAGCAGGATGCGGATAGTGGTAGACTTTCCGGCACCGTTGGGACCGATAAAACCATGTACCTCTCCCTGCTTTACAGTAAGATCAATTCCCTTTAATGCCATAATAGGACCAAAGGACTTGGTTAGCTTTTTGATATGAATTGCGTTCATAGTCCGCCCTTCTCCTTTTTATAGTTTTATAAATACAAACTACAAAACTATATTACACTGCCACAGACGCCGAGTCAATGGTTTTTGTAGTTTTATATTGACTTGTTACAAAACTTTAAGTATGCTTACAATGAGGTGAAATAAATGAACGGTTATGAACGTAGAACAGAGCTAAAAAAAGAGAAAATCCGTACTGCCGCCCTTGAGCTATTTGGCAAGTATGGCACGGATAAAACCAATATAAATGAAATTGCTAAAAAGGCAGGGGTTTCCCCGGCCAGTATCTATAATTATTTTGGCAGCAAGGAAGGCCTAATAAAGGATACAGTCATTAAATTGATCGAAAGCAATTGGAAGTTAAGAAAGGAATTGTGGGAAAGTGACCTATCATTTCCTGAATCACTGAAGCGCGCAGTATCAATAAAGAATGATTTTTTTGATAATATACACTTTGATAGTTTTTGGGCCTTGTTTAAATCTAACCCGGATATAAAAAAACTGGTTGATGACTTTAATAAAACCAGCCAACCATATATTGTAAGTAAGTTTCTTGAAAAAGGCCGCAGGGAAGGGTATATACGCGAAGATATTTCCTTTGAGGCCGCGATGATCTATTTGACAATGTATCAGGATGTGCTTCAAAGGCCTGATTTGCAAAAGGATATAAATAAAGAGTTACTAAAAGAATTATTGGATTTGATGATCTATGGGCTGGCAGGACAGCCTATATAACCTATCACAATCGGAATTTTAGGGGGTATATATTACTCTTTAGCCCAAGCATTTCTGTTCTTGAATCCTAGCAGGCCGATTTCTGTCAATAAGGTTGAAAGAAAAACTAAGAGAACGGAATTCTATCGTAGAAAGATTACAAACCTTCGGAATAATATTACAATTAGGTTAATTTGCCTTTATAATATAATCGGGATAGTGATCAGGGGGGAGAATGTTTTGACTAGTAACTGATGTGTACATCTCTATGATGCGGCTTTCCAAACAACAATCAGCCAACCTGATGGAGTTGGATATTTCTTCCCGGGTAATAACTTGTCCTGGACGCTTAACCAGCAACAATCAATAACAATTGTATTCAGTAAAGGGAAGAGGCAGGTTCTTTCGCTTAAGCTTACCGTTCTAAAAATTTTTTGAACCCCCTCCCCAAGCAGGACTTAGTACTGACAGGAGTGAGCCATATTACATACATAAAGGGCTTTATACTAGGTGAAAAAACCTGGGAAGATCAAAACAAGGAGGATTTCCAGCTTTCGGGTAAGTTGTATAATCGAGAGTCCCAGATAGAGACACTTAAACAAATCTACCATCTGATGACTCAAAACCAAATGGAAATAGTATTTATCGCTGGTTATCCCGGCACCGGCAAGACTTCTCTCGCTTGTAGATTTCTAGAATATGCTGAAGGCAATAATGCACTATGTTCAGCCGGTAAGTTTGACCAGAATAACCAGGATATGCCTTATATAGCTTTCGTTCAAGCCTTTCAGGGTATTATAAGAAAAATATTGATGGAAGACCAGCAGGTTATTGCCTGGTGGCGGGAAAAAATAGTACAGGCCCTTCACCCAAACGTACAGGTTATGGTAGATATTGTACCAGAATTAAGCTTAATAGTTGGCCCACAACCACCTGTACCAGATCTTCCGCCGGTCGAACTGCAGAATAGGTTTGATGCGGTTTTTGTAAAGCTATTGCAATTATTCGGGGATCAAAAAAGCCCCTTGGTCTTGTTTCTTGATGACCTCCAGTGGGCTGATTTTTCCAGTATCAGGCTGTTACAGCAAATAACCCGGGAGAAGAATATGAAACACATCATGATAGTCGGAGCCTACCGTGATAATGCCATTGATGCAGCCCACCCTTTATCCAGACTATTCGATAGCATAATTCAGACCGGACAAAATATCCAGATTGTCACCTTACAGCCCCTGGAACTGGTTCACACCAACCAGCTTATTGGAGAATTGTTGCACTGCCAGGCAGAAGCGTCCAAAGAGCTGGCTGAATTATGCATGGATAAAACCAAAGGAAATCCTTTCTTCCTTATCCAGTTTCTCTATTCGTTAAAGGATAACCGTCTGATACGTTTTGATCGCAATAAAAGACAATGGGTATGGGATATGGCAGCTATTAGAAGCCTGGAGGTTACAGCTAATGTAGTTGATTTAATGATAAACAAGATCTTAAAACTCTCCCAAGCAGTTATTGAAATACTGCAATATGCAGCTTGTATGAATAACCGTTTCGATCTTCATTCCCTTTCCATTGTAATGGGGAAAAAACCCGAGGAGGTAGCGTCTTACCTCAGAAACGCGGTGGATGCAGGACTTCTTATAAAAAATGAGGACTACTATAGCTTTTTACACGACCGGGTACAACAGGCTGCCTATGCTGTATTAAGTGACCCGGTCAAAAGCCTTTTCCATTACCGGATAGGAAAATCACTTTACCAGAACCTCACAGAGCAAGAGCGTCAAACCCGCCTATTTGAAATTACCGACCATTTTAACCGGGGAGGGAATTGTATCCCCGGCCAAACGGAATACCTGTTTCTGTTCGAATTAAATCTGCAAGCCGGCAGGAAGGCGAAATTACTGTCAGATTTTCCAAGGGCCTTGGATTATTACCTTCATGCCCTTGATTTATTTGACCATAATATCTGGAGGACTGACTATAGTACCGGTTTGGAACTACATATTGAAGCCGCCGAAGCAGCTTATATTTGTTCTAAATATGACCTGATGGAGGAAATCACCTCCAAGGCTCTTTCCCAGTGCAGGGATATTCTAGATAAAGCCAGGATTTATGAGATAACCATCCAGGCTTACACCGCGCAGAATAAATTGGAGAAAGCCCTGGATAGATTCCGGGAAATCATGAGACATATGGGAATCATTGTTCCCCATAATCCAACACTTCGCCATATAATTTTAGAGTATTTAAAAACCACCCTGGCATTAAGACGTAGAAAAAGCCATGAACTCCAAGAGATTCCGGTTATGACCAGCCCCAAATATATCACTGGTATGCGTATAATCGTAAGCATTGGGATGGCCAGCTATGCAACTTCTCACTATACCTTTCTTCTCTGTGTATTTAAAGCAATCCAATTGTCTTTGAAATACGGAATAACTGAACAAACCGCGGTTGCTTATGCGGGTTACGGGTGTATTACAAGCTGCTTGAACCAAACTAAACTCGGGTACCAGTTTTTTCAACTGGCCTTCAGCACCCAGAACAGGCTCGGGGGGAAAAAATATGACAGTGTTATCAAAATACTATACAACATGGTGGCCTGGCATTGGGAAAAGGCCCAGCGATTACAGGAGTTTCCCAGTTCATACCACAGCGGGATTGCGGTGGGAAACCTTTTGTCTGCAGGCCACTCCATCATGCAGTACTTTGTTTATTCATGCTTACTGGGAAAGGAAATACCTTTAATAGAAGCAGATATAGACAATTATTATAATAACCTCCTGAAAACCGGTCATGATACGTCAATCCAGGTTACCTCAATTTACATCCAAGCCTTAATGAACTTTAAACAGGTTACCCATAACCCAATTGAACTGATGGGCGAGTATTTTAATGAAGAAACCCACCAGCCTAAATACCTGGAATCAAATGACCGAACGGTTCTTTTCAGCATCTATTTTCAAAAAATGATTCTATCCTATTATTTCAGGAATTATCAGGAAGCCATGAAGTATTTGGCCAAGGCTGAATTGTATCTTGATGGGGTCCTGGCAACCATCTGTATCCCTCTTACCCATTTTTATAAAGCCTTGATCCTGGCTGCCAACTATGATGATATGAAATGGCGTAAGAAATGGAGTGCAATTTGGCAAATCAACCGCAGCATTAAACAGGTTAAGAAATTAGCCGCCTCTTCTCCTGGTGTTTTCCTCCCCAAGTTATACCTCATGAAGGCAGAAAAAGCCAGGATATTGGGGAATCATCAAAAAGCTGGTGAATATTATGACAAATCTATAGAAGCCGCTCGAATTCAAGGGTTTATACCGGAGGAAGGACTGGCTTGTGAGATGGCCGCAAGGTTTTATTTTTCTATAGGCAGGGATATGCCAGCCAGGAATTACCTTAATCATGCCTGCAACTGCTATCATAGGTGGGGGGCCATATCTAAAGTCGTTGATCTCCAAAATCAATTTGGAATACCGGAACCGGTTACAGCTTTATCTAGTATGGATGCATAGATATGATTAACCTGATGCAAAAAACTTTTTGCTTAGCCATCACCGCCAGCCAGCTCGATTTAGGCAGGAATATCATAAATTAAATCGAAATTAGTATGGTATAATAATATTACCTTAGGGAAGGAGCTTTTTTTTGTCAACTCAACAACCCGTTAACATAAATGAGGCCTACCGGCTGATATCCCTGCTCAAAGAACAAATAGAATCGGTAGTTATTGGTAAGTCAGAAGCCGTTGAGCTGGCTTTAACTGCCCTGCTTGCTCAAGGGCATATACTGGTGGAGGACTTGCCGGGAACCGGGAAAACTACCCTGGCCAAAACTATTGCCCGATCACTTGGCTGCGAATTCAAGAGGATTCAGTTCACCCCGGATTTGATGCCATCAGATGTGACCGGAATGACTTACTATAACTTGAAGACTGGGGAATTCGAATTCCGTCCTGGTCCGGTATTAACCAATATACTGCTGGCTGATGAGATTAACCGCACTACCCCTCGTACTCAATCTGCCTTATTGGAGGCCATGGAGGAAAAACAGGTAACCGTTGACGGCAACACCAGAATTATTGAACCGCCTTTTCTGGTTCTGGCTACCCAGAATCCTGTAGAGTCAGAAGGAACCTTCCCGCTTCCTTTTGCCCAACAGGATCGTTTTTTAATAAAACTTAAACTTGGCTATCCCAGCAGGGCTGACGAAACTCTAATAATAAGCAAGCATTTGTCTGGCAATATCGTTGATTCGCTGCCACCAGTATTGAATCCCCAACAGGTTGTGTCCCTGCAGGAAATAACCCAACAGGTGTATATAGACGATTCGCTGATCCAATATATTTTGGACTTCGTAGAAGCAACCCGCAGCCACGATTCTATTGAGCTGGCATTAAGCACCCGCGCATCTCTAAGCATGACCAGGGCAGCAAAAGCCTTAGCCCTGATTAATAATAGAGACTATGTTTTACCCGATGATATTAAAAAACTATGTGTACCAGTGTTTGCCCACCGGTTGAAATTAAAATCCTCGGAAAGATATAAGGGCTGGCAAGCCGAGGACTTGCTTGGACAGCTCCTGGAAAAAATCCCTCTGAACTTTAAGGATGGGCGTAATGTATAATTACCAGGTCGTTAGTGTTACCCCAATCGCCAACCCGAAATTCCAATTAGCAATGGCCTTGGCCATACTGGTAGCCGCATACTATAGAATACCTATGGTATTTCTGTTATTACTAATCTGTTGGTGCTATTTAGCATGGAGTTATTTCTGGACCCTGACCAGTTGCCGGTCATCACAGGGTATGGTAACGACAGGACAGGATAAAATCTTTGTCCATGAATCATTTACTCAGGAATTCAGGCTGATTAACAAGTCTATTTTTCCCCTGGTCAGATGTGGAATAAGTTTTACTCTCCCGGCCCAATTCAGGTGCGAAAGCGATGCGGCGTTCACCGTTTCGGAAATCACCACCAGCCCCAGCCTGGCGGATGAGATAATCCAAACCTGGAAAAACAATAAGCTTTCCTATGCCTGGTTTCCAGACCAGAAGGAAGTTAGCTTTAAAATTACTATAACCCCGACATTAAGAGGAGTATACTTAATTCCCCCTGCCATATCCTATGTTGGTGATCCCTCCGGTCTGTTCCAGGGGACCCGTCAGCTGGGAAAAGAACAATATCTCTATGTGCTCCCTCACCCTAAAAATACCCATGATTTTTTACGATCCTTTGCCCTGGAGGATAATGATCGGGAAGATAATTTTGGCCTGGATGATCGTTACCAGGTCCAGGGAATAAGGGATTATCAAATAAATGATCCTCAAAGAAGCATAAACTGGTATGCAACCGCCCGCACCAGCAGCCTAAAAACCAATATGTATGAGAGGAAAGACTCCGAACTCTGCTTAGTAGTACTTGACTTGAGCTGTCCTGGCTATACTGATAACCCTGGGACAACCCGAATTGAAGATCCTTTGCTGGAAGATGCGATTAGCCTGGCGGCCGGTATTGCCCTTTATCATATTGAGCAAGGAGCCAGAACCGCATTCTATACCAATGCCCCCCGGCTAGCCTGGGAAACCAGGGTAGAATCTTTTGCTACTAAAAAAACTATTCCCTGTTTGCTCAGAAAAAAAGGAATCACCACCCTGGATTTCGAAGAAGGGGTAGTACAAGCCCAAAATATACTTAAAATATGCGCGTCGATTGATGAAACCAGCCGGGGCACTGATAACCAACAGAAAGAATTATGGTCGAAAATCCAGGAGGTGCCCGCCAACACCTTGGTTTATATTATTGGCTATTATAACCCTCCTAAACATGCTGACCTATCTGGTTATAAAATTAACTACCATAACCAGGGCTCAACTCGTAGGTTTTATACTGAACAAATGGGAAAACTGGCGGGCTCGAAAATAAGGTTTTTCGATCTATCACAGAGGAGCGATTCGTATCATTAGGGCTGCTACATTATTAACTATCTCCGTTTATTGCTGGTATACAGTGGTTGGCTTTAACCTTGTTAATGCTATTCCCGGCCCATGGGCAAGTGTCTCCGGTTTGTTGGTTTTGGGCCTTATACCTACCTGGCTGGGTTTTAAAATAAGCGAAAAAATCCTGAATTTCGGCTCCACGGTACTCAAATTCGGTTTATTAAATTTCTTCGGCTACTTTTTTTATTCAGCCTTCCTGGTGGGATTATGCTGGCTGATTCCTAAACTGGGGCTTCCCATCGGTCCCGAATACCAATCCTTGGCTCTATACATATTTATTCTAGTCTGCCTTGCCCTTTCCTGGACTATAGGGGTTTATTTTCTTTTGCAGCCTCCCGTCTCCAGCCAGTTAAGCCGTTCCCTGGGGATAAAGGTGTTTGAAGTAAGTTCAGCACTGGTGATCCCGGCTGTTTACCTGTTGATCTCAATTGGCTTAAGCAACTTAACCCTGACCATAATTATCACCTGCTGGTTTATTGCCCTGGCCTTGACCCTGGCCCTGGAAGCCAGCAATTCTATGCAGATTAAGCCCAGGTATGATATTGTAGCATTTCATGCCTTGGTCCCCTATGTAGTTGCCATATTCCTGTTCGTAGTCTTGTTCTCGGGCGAAGCTCACCAACTTATGGAATCTGCCTTAAAACTGATATCGGCTGCCGTTTTAGCCATTTTTGAATTCCTGGATTCCCACCTTAAACTGGTAACCCATTCCCAACCAACTAATTTTGAGCCCGGCAATATACCCGGCACTTCTGATAGTGTTCCAATGGCCAGAGAAATCTCCCCCTGGTTCTTCCTCCCTATATGGCTTTTTGGGGGATTCCTAATGGTATTTATAGTTAAGGGGCTGGTACAATTCCTTAAGAGCGGCCTATCCCTTAAGACATTACCCACCCAACCGTTTAACCCGTATAATAGCAGACAATATTCTGTCTGGAAAATGTTTATATTGTGGTGGAATAAAATTAGTACCCGGTGCAGGTTGGCTTTACGGTCTATACATCATAAATTTAAAGCTTGTTTTTTTAAAAATCCTACTCCTTATTACCGGGTCTTTCGTTCATATCAAAACCTGTTAAAAACCGGTCAAAAATACGGCTTCGCAAAAAACCCCTCCGAAACCCCTCTTGAATATGGTTTACGCATCACTTGGGCTGAAACCAACCCGCTTTTTCCAAAGGCTGAAATTCTTGCTTTAACCCACCTTTTTTTAAAAGCTCATTATAGCAGGCAGGGGGTAAATCATGGAGATGCTGAAACCAGCGAAGGCTTGCTCAGGACTATAAACAGCCGCTTAAAGGAAGTAAAGGGCTGATCTAATACCTGTTTTTATCTCCGTCTAATACATTCTAATTGCTAGGTATAATAATCCAGCGTATTGGACACAATTAAACCGACGGAGGTGATTATTAATGAGCAAAACAGCAATGTCCCTTATCGTAAAATTTGTAGTAACCCTTATTGCATTCTACGTAACTTTGGCATTAATAGATAACAACCCCTGGGGCTGGATCTTACTTGCCGCTCTAATTGGAACTGCAGTGAATTACTTGGTGGGTGATCTGGTAGTTTTGCCAGCATACGGAAAAATAGCAGCCAGCATAGGTGATGGAATAATGGCAGCCTTGGTTGCATATATAATCTCATTGGTCGTTCCTACTTTTGCAGTTAGCTGGACAGCTTTGCTTTTACTAGCAGTCATAATTGCGATTGCAGAATACTTTTTCCATCAATACCTGCTCACTACTGATAAAGTAGCTCCCTAGCAAAAATAGAACACTTGTCTGTACCAACCACCAGGTACAGACTTTTTTTAGGCATTATGAGGGATAACAGGTGACATGGGACGTTCCTTATGTCACCCTCACCCTCGCAGTCCCCATGCCATCCATCAGTTAGTCAGGAGGACAAACTACGATAAAAAAATGATTTGCAGGAGGCAAGCAATATTATGGAATTTCAAGATCGGGTAGTTATAATTACTGGCGGTGCTGGAGGAATTGGAAAAGCTACAGCCAGGGTGTTTGCTCAAAATGGGGCCAAAATTGTTCTGGTGGATCTAAAGCAACAGGAACTTGATCAGGCAGTTCAAGATTTAGGTATTTCACAAACCTGCATAACCGTAGCTGCAGATGTAAGCCAGGAAGCTCAGGTAATCAATTATGTAGATAAAGCCTGGACTGCTTACGGCAGAATTGACGTTTTTATTAATAATGCGGGAATAGAAGGAGATTTTGCCCTGATTAAGGATCAGGACTCCAATAATCTGGACAGGGTACTAAGTGTAAATGTTAAGGGAGTCTTTTACGGCCTTAAACATGTTATATCAAAAATGGTCCAACAAAAAAGCGGCACAATTGTTAATGTCTCCTCCGTAGCTGGTTTTATCGGCTCAGCGGGATTGGCCCCTTATATCGCTTCCAAACATGCAGTCAATGGATTAACTAAGACGGCAGCCCTGGAATGTGCTCCATGGGGAATTCGAGTCAATGCTGTATGTCCCGGGCCCATTAATAATCGAATGATGCGGGCCATAGAATCCGGGGCTGCTCCAGATGACCCGAACTCAGTAAAGCAGGCCTTTGAACAGCAAATACCCCTGAAAAGGTATGGTGAATCTCATGAAGTAGCAGATTTAATTAGATTTTTGGCTTCAGACCAGGCCCAATATATTACCGGGGCCCTGTATCTAATTGATGGTGGGATGTTAATAACCTAAATACATCTGTTTTGGCCTTTCTCTAATCCATTATAGTAACAAAACTCTTCCTGACCGAATAATAATGAATATAACTACGAGAAAGGTGGCCCAAAATAATGAAATGGTTTTCTACTGGACCAGTAGAAAATGCAGCATCCAATTCTTCAATTAGCGCCTGGGTTAAAGTATTAAACAACGACTCCGAACCGGTTAATGTGGAACTGGCAGTTTACAGCTTGAACGGTGAGAAAACACAGGTAGGTTCAAGTTCTTTTACTGTACCCCCATTATCATCGGAATATGATGTATTTGATATCGCTGAGATTCTTCAATATGAGATTCAGATTGGGCTGAATACTACCGACAATATATCAATTTCTATTTGGGGAAAAGATGCAGACGCCAACCTGGTAGCTGTACATCGGTTCGTTCACGGCGAATTATTTCCGCTGGAAAAAAACGGAAAATCCAGTACAGGAAATATACCATCGGTTAAAAAAAGAAGAAAGACCGGACCAAAAAACCGGAACAGAAACCATTAAACCAGACCAAGATATTTTTATATGGATGCCTTAGAGGTAATTTGGCTGTATAACAAATTGAAAACTGCACAATATATTAGTGTTCACAGAATATTCATTGAAAGGAGCGCTTTCTAGAATGAATCTAACCACTATAGAACTTCAGCATTTAAGGCATCTAATCGGAGCCCACGAAACTGTAGAAAGAAAACTAAATTTCTATGCTGAACAATGCCAGGATTCTCAAATCGCCCAAATGTTTGCCCAGTCAGCCAGATCGGCCAGCCAGGCTAGACAGAAGCTTATATCATTTTTAGGATAAGGAGCTGAAACAATGAACAAGCATATGACTGATAAAGAAATGGTAAACGATATGATTTCCACTATCAACGGAAGTCTCAACCAGTATGCTACAATAATAACCCAAACTTCAAACCAGCAATTGAGACAGAATCTTCAGCAGATGAGGAATTCTGATGAGCAATTCCAGTACCAGCTTTTCCAGATAGCCCAGCAAAAAGGGTTCTATCATCCTTCATCAGCTGCTAACAGCCAAGAAATCCAACAGGTCAGGTCTCAACTGGGAGTATAGTCAAAGGTTTGACTTATATAAATAAAAAGGGACTTGCTCCCTTTTTATTTTTTTTTTAGATTATGGTAAACTAATCTGTAACAAATCCCGGTGAAAAGCAGGTTTGCCATAAAGACAAAAAAGCACCAAGCAATTATTTTATTAAAATAATATAAGTATAAGCGGGAAACCAGCGACCTAATTATTCAAAAAGTCCATGGTTTTTCTTAAAACTGAACTAGAAGGAGAGTATAGATGAGAATAGCATTACTATCCCCAATTGCCTGGAGAACTCCTCCCAGACATTATGGGCCATGGGAAAAAATAGTCTCTTTAATAGCTGAAGGACTTGTAGAGCGGGGTATGGATGTTACTCTCTTTGCTACCGGTGATTCCATTACTAAGGCCCGGCTTGAGCATATCTGTGCAACCCCATATGAAGAGAATAAAGATATTGATCCAAAAGTCTGGGAGGCTCTGCATATCGCTAATCTTTTCGAACGGGCAGAAGAATTTGATATTATTCACAACCATTATGATTTTCTGCCCTTATGCTTCAGCCGGATGGTTACAACCCCGATGATAACTACTATCCACGGGTTTTCCTCCCCCAAAATTCTACCTGTATACCAAAAATACAATCGGGGTAATTATTATGTATCAATCAGCAATGCTGATCGGGATCCGAGCTTGGATTATATAGCCACCGTTTACCACGGCATTGATCTTAAAGAATTTACTTATGTAGATCAACCTGGGGATTATTTGGTTTATTTCGGCAGAATTCATCCGGATAAAGGAACTTACGAAGCAATAGAAATCGCCGCCCATAGCGGTATGAAACTATACCTAGCAGGTATTATTCAAGATCATGCCTATTTCAAGAATAAGATCGCTCCCCGGATCGATAACCGGCAGGTGGTATACCTGGGTTCAGTTGGTCCAACAGAACGGAATACGCTTCTAGGGAATGCCTACGCCTTACTGCACCCGATATTTTTTAACGAGCCTTTTGGCCTCAGCGTTATTGAATCAATGGCCTGCGGGACCCCGGTTATTGCCTTTAATAAAGGTTCTATGCCGGAAGTTATCAAGGACCAACAAACTGGCTTCCTGGTCAATAATGTAAGTGAGGCCTGCGAATGTATACCCAAAATAGCCACTCTTAAACGAAAGAATTGCCGAAATTGGGTGAAAAAGCATTTCAGCCAGGGCACTATGGTTGAGAACTACCTCTCTTTATACCAGCAAATCCTCTACAATAAGCAATCTTAATCCATTCACCTGTTGCAAAGTTTTTATGGCATAAGATTCTAATCGGCTAGTAGGAAAAACCGTGTTAAAATGAATTAAGCTCTTTTTTTGGCAGGTTAAATACATAAGGACTTCTTAGGGGAGTATTTATTATGCGCGCGGTTGAGTATATGCCTGCCTGCTGCCAAAAATATTTTAAGTATGGTGCCATTATGGTTACCGCTCTAACTGGGGCTTTGCTTTTTGTATACCTCTTTGGCCCAATGGTATACGATTTTAAAGGCCTGGCTCTCAAGATATGCACCCTGCCTTCAATTCAGGGAAAAACAATTATGGAAATCCCCCCCTTCGGTAGTATCGGGGCAAACACCCATCAAATACCCTTTGAACTCCGGGTAAGAATTGAGTATATTGGAACCAGCCTTGCCAGTAATATATTCGACTATTCTGATAACCAACCTGCTCTGCTAAAGCATCTGCGGGAAAATGTTTTTAAGGTTGCCTGTCTGTACATCCTCCGCCAAGCGCTGGTTGGTTTTTTGGGTGCTTCGCTCCTGGTTCTGGCAATCTGGCGAACCCGTTTTAGAACCGCGTTACTCTACGGACTCGTACCAGCGATGATCATAACCGGTATACTCTTGACCGGGGTCAGCACCTATAGCATTGCGGCTTTTGATGAGCTTGAGTATAATGGGGTTATTTCCCTTGCCCCCAGTATTATTGCTACCCCTGGTGAATTAATGGATCGTCTGGAGGAGATGCAGGAGAATACCCGCCTGGTAGTTGGCAACATGCAAGCCCTGGTTGATAATGTTGACCGTCTTTCTTTCCTGGGCAGCCCTGAAAAAGACCCCTCTATCCTGCAGGTGTTGCTGATTAGTGATTTACACTCTAATCCGGTAGGAATTGAGTTTATCAAGGGACTAGCTACTAGTTTCGGAGTTGATTTGATTATAGATGCCGGCGATTTAACCGATTTCGGTTCACCTCTGGAAACCAAAGTAACTGAAGGTTTAAACCAGCTGGAAGTACCGTATGTGTTTTGCCCTGGAAACCACGATACACCTGAAATTATCAATTATATCATGAGCTTAAAAAACGGTGTGGTTCTAGATGATAAAATGATAGAAATCAAAGGTTTAAAAATACTGGGAAGCCCCGATCCCCTTTCCACATCCAATGTAGTTGAGGCAAAGGACCCTGCTGCCTGGAAGGATATGAGCGAACACCAGGTTGCCTCTCTAAAGGCTATTAGGTCAGAACAAGGAGCGGAACCTGATCTATTAGTAATTCACAATCCTGAAATTGGCAGGCAATTAATTGAATATTTCCCTTTGATTATCAACGGCCATACCCACAAACAAAGCATTGAGACTTATAATGATTCTTTGGTAATTAACCCTGGTACCTCCGGGGCGGCTGGGATGAGAGGCCTTTATTCGGAATCAAGTATACCCTATTCGGCCATTATCCTTCATATTAAACCTGGGAATCCAGCTGTATCTGCGGATATTGTAAATTATGATCCATTAGCCGACCGCTTTTTTGTGGAAAGAAAACTGCTTCAGAGCCAGTCTTGGCATCAATTCCAGGAATCAAGCATTTAGAATCTATAATTGCTCAAAAAATTACTACCCGAAATGAATCCATCCGGGTAGTATTACTTTTACTAATACAGCCTAAAGTCCAACCCGACTTTTAAGTAATGCTATCAGCCGATAATAAGATCTTTACCAGCAGGTCCTGCCCCCATCAAGGATAATAGTCTGGCCGGTTATATAATTGGCAGCTGGTGAGCTTAAGAAAATAACTACCCCTCTTAAATCATCTGGCTCGCCAAACCTGCCTAATGGAATTCTTGGTAAAACCCGGTCCTTGATTCTTTCCAGCAGCTTCCGGTTGAGATCGGTGGGGAAATACCCTGGGGCAATGGCATTTACTGTTATACCATATCGGGCCCATTTAACCGCAAGATCCTTGGTCAGGGTAATAACTGCCCCTTTACTGGCATTATACGCCACCGTGTTTTGTCCTTCGGGAGGCGATCCTAAAAACGCAGAAACTGAGGCTATATTAATTATTTTACCTGCACCCTGTTCCTTCATTACCCGGGCAGCCAGGGCTGATAACTGGAATAATCCGGTCAGGTTTACTCCAATAACCCGGTTCCATTTATCCATTGGATAATCCATGGCATCAGCTGTCCAGGAAATACCTGCATTGTTTACCAGGATATCCAACCTGCCAAAGGACTCGATAGTAAGGTCAACCAATCGCTTACAATCCTCGTAATTGCTGACATCGCAAGCCGCCGGTACTGCCTTTATCTGGTATCGCTCCAGATCTTTGCATAGTTCTACACACCTTTCTACCTTACGCGCTGCGATAACTAGATTGGCACCGGCTTCAGCAAATCCAGCCGCCATGTAAGAGCCTAATCCTACTGACCCCCCGGTAATAACTACGACCTTATCCTTAATATCAAACATCTGGTTTACGGTCATTATTACTCCTCCTTATCTCTCTTTTATATATGTTAAATAAACCAGCTTTAAAAAAGCTGGTTTATTTAGACTTCAGTTACTTTATGGTATTGCTAATCGAAAATTATTTCTCAATAACTATTGTCAGCGACTGTCCGCCCAGGGAACCTACATTAATCAAACCAACCTTGGCTCCGGTTCTCTGTAACCTGTATATCATATTGGCGGTCATTGCCGCTCCAGTTGCAGCACCGGCGTGACCGAAAGCAAGGCTGCCGCCATCCACATTTATCTTACCTTTTGCCTCTTCACCGAGCTTGTCAGCCACAATTAATGCATAGGCTGCAGATGGTTCATGAATATCGAGGAAGTCAACCTCACTCAGCTTCTTGCCCGCCATTTTCAGAGCTTTTTCAATAGATCTAGCTGTGATCGTTTCGAGTAGGGTAGGATTGCCAGCTGCAATGCCAAATCCAATCATCTTGGCCAATGGTTTCGCCCCCAGGGCTTGTGCTTTATCAGCTGACATCATAACCAGTGCACCGGCTCCATCTGCCATAGGAGCCACGTTAGCCTCAGTGGCGTAACCGCAACAATCATCAACCGCCGGCAGTCCCATTAATGTTTCAACTGATACCGATTTTGGTATTTCGTCCTTTTCAATTGTAAACTCCGCCTTTTTAGTCTTCTTTACCACCGGAGTGATGACTTCCTGCATT
This sequence comes from Syntrophomonadaceae bacterium, assembly GCA_050949865.1. Lineage (GTDB taxonomy): Bacteria > Bacillota > Syntrophomonadia > Syntrophomonadales > Syntrophomonadaceae > JBMNGN01. The sequence continues at coordinate 22,724 of JBMNGN010000003.1, read as the reverse complement.
AATCCGGCTTTGATGGCATTAACTGCCTTTTCATGGCTGGCAGCGGTATATTCATCAAGCTGGCTGCGGTTGAGTCCAAAATTATTGGCTGTAATACAGGCCAAATCAGCCGAAGTTAATTCTCCATAAATATCTTTTGGCTGTGCATTAATCTGCACTTCAATTTTGGGATCATGGAAGTACATACTTTGAGGACCAAATTCATACCTGGGATGGAACAGATAGTATTGTGACATACTATAGGTGTCCACTCCACCTACCATAATCCCTTCATAATAATCTCCTACTATTTTATTAAAACCGCTTATTATGGTCTGAATTGCACCTGCACACAAGGTATTTGCAGTCCATCCGGCCGGGTTCTCTGCCAAACCTGCCAGCAGCCACGCATGCCTCCCCACATTGGCGGGGAAACTGCTCTGGAGTGCCTGACTGAAAATGCAGACATCCAATTCCTTCGAATCAAAACCCGCTCTATTCATCGCTTCCTGCATGGCCTTGGCCGCCAGATCCTGAGATCTCTGGCTGGATAACGAGCCCATATACTTTCCGAATGGTGTTCTAGCCGCACTAACAAATACTGCTTCTTTCACAAGAGCTCCCCTCGCTTTCCCACATTAATTTAGACGTTCAATTATTATTGCAGTACCAATACCACCGCCGCAGCAAAGGGTTGCTAACCCATAACGGCCCTGAGTACGTTCTAAGGCATATAACAGTTTGGTGGTGATAATACAACCGCTAGCCCCCAACGGATGTCCGAGAGCAATAGCTCCACCCCACAGGTTAACGTGCTGGTCAAGCCATTCATCGGTTACGCCCCATTGTTCCTTCCACTCACAAAAAACAGCCAGGCTCTGAGCAGCAAATGCTTCATTAAGCTCTACCAAATCCATATCGGTTAATTTCAAATTGGCTTTTTTCATAGCTATTTCAGTGGCCGGAACCGGTCCTCTTCCCATTATAGACGGATCAACTCCGGCTTCCCCGCAGCTGACTATTCTGGCTCTCGGCTTAACTCCCAGTTCTTCAGCTTTTTCTCTGGACATTAACAGAGCTATAGCGGCACCATCGTTTCTCCCGGAGGAACTTCCTGCGGTTATTGTTCCGTCCTTCTTGAAAACCGGCTTTAAGGCAGCCATTTTCTCCAGGCTAACGTCTCTCTTGGGAAACTCATCGGTCGTAAAAAGTCCGATGCTTCCATCCGGCTTAGCATATTTAATCGGCACTATTTCTGCCTCAAAATCGCCATTGTCAATGGCCTTAATCGCAAGCATCTGACTTCTATACCCGAACTTATCCTGGTCTTCCCGGGAAATATTGTGAATTACCTGCAGGTTCTCGGCAGTTATTCCCATCGGAATGTTTCCGTACCTTTCTACCGGTGCTGCCCCTGGACCGCCGGCAGTAATGGAATCCACCAATTTAACGTCCCCATTACCGAAAGCATGGTTTTTATCATCAACTAGAAAGAATTCCCCACCGCTCATCCACTCGACTCCGCCAGCAAGTATAACATCGGCAAAACCGTTTCTGATAAACTCATATCCCTCCATCATGGACAGCATACCTGATCCACAGGCTATGGTATCACAAAATGCAGGAACCTCCTCTGGCAGACCAATCATCAGAGCTACGTTGCGGGCTGTGTTGGCGCAAATGGTACACTGTTTTACCTGCCCCAGGATAAAATAATCATAATATTCAGGCTTAACTTTATCTTTGTTACGGTCTACCACGGCCTTAGCCACCTGGACAGTTAAATCCCAAAACGGAACATCCTTAATGGTTCCTCCGTGTCTGCCTATTGGACTTCTCGCCATATCAACTATAACGACTTCACGCATTATCGAACCCTCCTAATCTACAAATAATGTGGCAACAACTGACTAGATTATTTTCCTTGGAATTGCGGTTTTCTTTTCTCCAGGAATGCCTTCATTCCTTCGTCCTGGTCCTCAGTAGCAAAGGTTAAGGAAAACATTGCGTTTTCTATAGCACCGGCTGTGTAAATATCGGCAGCATTAGCTGCTGTATTCAGGGCTTTCTTGGCGATAGCCAGAGCAATTGAGCTGTGCCTGGAAATCGAACGGGCCATTTTTATTGCCTCTTCCATCAATTTATCATCAGGTACAACCTTATTGATTAATCCCATAGCTAATGCTTCCTGGGAGGTAATCATCTGTCCGGTTAAGACCATTTCTTTAGCTTTAGTTAATCCCACCAGTCTGGTTAAGCGGGATGCGCCCCCTCCGCCCGGCATAATACCAATATTAATCTCGGCCTGTCCTAATTTAGCACTTTCGGTAGCGATCCGGAGGTCACAAAACATGGCCAGCTCGTTTCCGCCGCCGAGAGCATAACCAGCTATTGCGGCAATGATAGGTTTCGGATTATTTTCCATATATGGGAAACCTATATCCCATATTGAAAGGCGGGTGAACTGTTCTATGGCAGTTCTCTCCAACATAAAAGCAATATCAGCTCCGGCTGCGAAAACTTTATCACCACCGGTAAGTATGATAACTTTAACCTCATCATCATTCGTAAACTCAATCAGTGCTTGCTGTAAATCCAGCAATACCTGCCGGTTAATAGCATTCCTTACTTCCGGACGATTCAAAGTAATAATACCCACTTTATCTTCAGGTCTTTTTTCCACCAGGATAGTACTATATGCCACAATAATTCCTCCCCTAGCTTATTTTAATTTTAATAGTGATTACTCCTCCCGGGTGCAACATTGGGAGGAGCTTTCGGTTTCATGTCAAGACGCAACTCTGCCCAGTCCGATCCGAGGCCCCGAAACCTAAAAACCTGTATGCGAAATTGCAAAAACACGCGCCTCTATTTACCATTCAATGTCAGTTCTGGGTTTCTTTTCTCCACTGGTATAATCATACCAGCCCTTACCTGTCTTACGACCTAAATCCCCGCTCTGTACTAACTGCTGCAACACCATGTTTGGCCGCCATTTTGGATCCTTATATCCTTCATAAAGACTGTTGGCAACCCCCAAGCCAACATCCAAACCGACAAAATCGGCCAATTCGAAAGGACCCATTGGATGTCTTAAGGCTAATTTAAGAGCGGTATCTATATCTTCTATGCTGGCAACCCCTTCAACCATACAATTGTAAGCTTCATTCCTGAGGGCGTTATTGATCCTGTTTACCAAGAATCCAGGCACATCTTTAACTCTAACGGTAGTCTTCTTCATTTGTTTACAAATCTCTTCAGTAACCGCTACTGTTTCCGGTGATGTCTTGAGTGCACAAATGATCTCAACTAATTGCATAACCGGAACGGGACTGAAAAAATGAATGCCGATAAACTTATCGGGTCTCTTAACCGTAGCAGCTATTTTGGTAATGGGAATGGATGAGGTATTAGTTCCCAGAATAGTTTCCGGCTTACAAATCTCATCCAGTTTCTGGAATATTTCCTTTTTGAGTTCGAAGTTTTCGAACACCGCCTCAATAACATAATCCACATCCTTGGCATCTTCAAGGCTGGTGCTTTTTACGATGCGACCAAGGGCAGCATCCCTGGCTTCAGCAGTCATTTTCCCCTTATCCACCTGTTTAGCCAGGTTTTTGGATACGTTGCCTATACCCCGTTCTATTGCTTCATCCGAAATATCATACAGCAGTACATCGTATCCAGCCTCTGCAGCTACCTGAGCAATCCCCGATCCCATAAAACCTGCTCCAACAACCATGATTTTTTTGACTTCCATCTCTTTACCTCCCTATTTTAAATTATTGTGAAAAAATACGCATGCTAATAACGCACAGTTAGTCCGCTACATAGATAGCTTCTACTTCACATATAAAAATTCCTCCCTAAAACCTGAAAAATTTTTCAGGCTTATGTTAAAAATATCCGCAAATTATTAATTCAGGTAATTATAGTATATTTTATTATGTATAACTTTTAATTCCATTAATTGTATGCAAATAACTACTATGGTATAATTTTTCATATGCAGGTCCTGTACGTGAGTTTAGCTGTGAAAATGGATGCTTAGGAAGGGTTTAGTAGTTTCAGGATTCGAGGCAAGTTCCACCTACAATATTTATTTTAAGGGGGAGAAAGAATGAGAACGTTCGAGGAGTATTGTGAAGGGTTAAGAAAGATGCGGCCCAATGTTTATCTAGGCGGCAAGCTGGTAGACCGGTTAGATCCCGTGTTTATGCCGGGAATAAGAACTATCGGTCTCACTTTCAACTTGCCTTTGGTTGAAGACCAGTTTAAAGAACTTGGATTAGCCAAATCTCATCTCACCGGGGAAACTATCAATCGCTTTTGTCATATCCATCAAACTGAAAACGATCTCTTAACTAAACAAAAAATGGTAAGGCTCTACTGTCACCGGGCTGGACGCTGCATTCAACGGTGCATGGGGATGGATGCCCTGAATGCAATATCAGTCGTCTCTAAGGATATCGATCTTGCCCATGGAACTAATTACCACGATAACTTCCTTAAGTACCTGCAGTGGTACCAGGAAAACGACATCGTAGGCAACTGCGCCCAAACTGATGTAAAGGGGGATAGAAGCAAGAGACCTCACGAGCAAAAGGACCCCGATCTCTATCTGCGGGTGGTGGAAAGACGGGAAGACGGCATTATAGTAAAAGGCGCCAAGGCTCATAATACTATAGCTCCTTATGCTGACGAAATAATAGTTGTACCAACCAGGGCTATGACACCTAAGGATAAAGATTGGGCAGTAGCTTTCGCCGTACCGGCTGATGCCGAGGGAGTGAGCTTAATATCCATGGCTCATAATCAACGGGAACGCAAACACCTGAAGGCACCTATTGGAGAAACGGGCGGAGCCCACTCCATCACGGTTTTTGATAATGTCTTTGTACCCTGGGAAAGGGTATTTATGTGCGGCGAAACCGAATTTGCCGGCCCCTTGGCCTTATTGTTCGCCAGCTATCATCGGCATAGTTACACCGGCTGCAAACCTGCCCTTACCGATATCATGATGGGCACAACCGCCTTAGTTGCTGAATACAATGGTATAGAAAAGGCTTCGCATGTCAGAGATAAATTAGCAGAATTAATTACCGTAGCTGAGCTGGTTTTTGCTGCCGGAATTGCTTCGGCGGTTACAGGCAAAAAGGCAGCCTCAGGAACCTTTGTGCCTGAAATCATCTACACCAATGTCGGCAGATACCATGCCGGGGTAAATATTTATGAAGAGTTTGAAATCCTTGCAGATATTGCCGGCGGTCTTGCAGCTACCCTCCCTTATGAAGATGACTTTGAAAATCCAGATACCAAGGGCTTACTGGAGAAATATATAATGCGCAATCCTAAAATTCCCGCTGAAAATATCCATCGCTGTTTTAGATTAGTTGAAAACCTGGTTGCCTCAGCTTCTGGTGCTGCTTCTCAGGTTAGCGGTATTCATGGGGGCGGATCCCCGATTATGGAAAAAATTGCTATATACGGCAACTACGATATGGAGAGCCGGAAAAACATCGCGAAATATCTGGCTGGAATAAAAAATCAGTAAGGAGATGAACGTTTATGAAAACACTGGAATTATTCGATTTAACCGGGAAAGTAGCGGTGGTTACCGGAGGTTCTATTGGCTTGGGGGCCCAGATTGCTGAAGCCTTGAGTGAAGTAGGAGCCAATCTGGTGATAGCTGCCCGCAAGGTAGAGAGGTGTGCCGCTTTATGCCAGGAATTGGAGAAAAACGGCATTAAAGCCCTCCCCGCAGCTTGTGATGTGAGCAACCCTGAGGATTGTAAGAACCTTATCGATCTAACAGTTAAGGAATTTGGAACCATTGACATCCTGGTAAACAATGCTGGATTTACCTGGGGAGCGGATGTTCTCGACTACCCGATGGATAAGTGGCAGAAGGTCTTTGATGTTAATGTTACCGGGCTTTTCAACCTATCCGTATTGGCAGCTAAGGTTATGAAAGAAAAAGGCGGAGGCAAAATCATCAATATTGCTTCAATTTCCGGCTTTTACGGGGATCCTCCGGGGGGTAAAAGTACTCCGGCCTATAACGCCAGCAAGGGAGCTGTTATCACCTTGACCAAGGAATTAGCGGTAAAGTTTGCCCAGTACGGTATCTGCGTTAATTCAATAGCCCCCGGGTTCTTCCCCACTCATATGAGCGAGGGAGTCCTGGAGAAAGAAAAAGTGCGGAATTACCTTTTGTCTAAAATACCCTTAAACCGGTTTGGCAATAATGACGACTTAAAGGGAGCAGTAGTTCTCCTCAGTTCGGCAGCGTCAGATTACATCACCGGACACTGTTTAATAGTCGATGGAGGTAAAATGGCTGCCAGGTAATATCATAAGGAGGTTTAGAATGGCTTACACCGAAATGCCAATCAATGAGATACCAGAGTTAGATCTCTCGTACGATAATATCGAAATTGGCAAACCGTTTGGTCCAGGGATCATCAGCCTTGATCCGATACGGGTGGAAAGGTATAAAGCTATGTTTGCAATCACTCAATCCGATACCAACATTGCTCCTCCATTCTTAATTGCCATGTTAAGTTTTCGTATCTATACAGATCAACCGAAGCGCCTACCCGGTTCTATTCATGTGCTTCATAAATCCTGTTATATTAAACCAGTTCCGGTAGGCTCAATACTAAAAGTTTACGGCAAGTTTGTAAACAAATGGACCCATAAGGGCAAGAAATGGCTAACTAGCCGCATTGATAGTTACGTTAACGATGAACTGGTTTACACCGCTGAAAACACAAGCATTATACCTAACTGAGGAACCAGTACCCAGTTTGAGGAAAGAGGGTGATACCTTGAGTGTACAAAAAGGTGACCGTTTAAAACCTTATGAAGTACTGATTACTCCCGAACTAGTAGCAGAATACGCCGAGTTATCAGGTGACCGGAATCGGCTTCATCTTGATGAGGAGTTTGCCAGGCAAACCCGGTTTGGAACCAGAATAGCCCATGGTATGATTTTAGTAGCCGCCTCTAACGAAATGCTGATGGGCAATTTCGGCATCGACTGGAGCCAAACCGGCACCCTGACTACCTCTTTTGTCGCTCCGACCCCAGTTAATGCTACCTTGGTCATAAATGGGGTGGTGACTAACATCATTGACACCGTGGAACATCAACAAATAGAGTTTGAGTTATACGGAATAATTAATGGCAGCCAACAGGTGTTTAAAGCAATCGGTTCTGTGCGCAGAGTTCTTGCCTCCAATCAAAAGGTTGGATAAGGCTAGGATATACCCAGAACCTTACTATCAGCAATTTGAATGAGTTTCTGGTTGTCATACCCCAAAATATCTTGCAGGACCCATCGATTATGCTGCCCCAGCAATGGGGCAGCTTCCTTTATTATTCCAGGGGTTTCCGATAACTTGATCGGGTTGCCCACCACCTTTTGCCTGCCCGCTTTAATATGTTCAACTTCAACTATCATCTCCCTAGCTAAAACCTGCGGGTCAAATACTGCGTCTTTAATGGTATTTATCGGTGCCGCAGGAATATCCTGTTGGGCTAATAGTTCCAGCCATTCATCTGTATCCTTGGTTACAGTAACCGCACTAATAATCTTTTCCAGTTCCAGCACATTCCTCACCCGGTCATTATTGGTTAGAAACCGGGGATCATCGATACACCAGCTTATTCCCAGGGTGTTGCATAGTCTTATCCACAGCTTCTGGGTAACACATAAGATTACTATCCAGTTATCCCGGGTTGGAAATGCCTGCAAAGGAGCAATGGAAGGATGCCTGGTTCCCATTCGCCGGGGTACTTCCCCAGTAGCAAAAAACCTGGCCACTGCGTTTTCCAAAAGAGCAATCTGGGAGTCCATCATGGCCACATCAACCATCTGACCTTGCCCTGTATGATTTCGCACATGCAATGCCGAAAGAATACCTATGGCGGCAAATAATCCCGGAGCCAGATCGGCTATGGATATACCTACCCGAACCGCGGGCCCTCCTTCCTCCCCGGTAATGCTCATCATCCCGCTGGTGGCCTGGATAATCATTTCGTAGGAACCCCGGTTTTTGTTAGGCCCGGTATGGCCGTAACCTGAAATAGACGCATAAACCAATGAAGGATTAATCTCCTTAAGCCGGTTATAGCCAAACCCCAGCTTTTCCATGGTCCCAACCTTAAAGTTTTCTACCACCACGTCTGAAACCCTAACCAGGTCATAAATTATTTCCCTGGCCATGATGTGGTTAAGGTCCAGGGTAAAGCTCTTTTTTCCCCGGTTAACGCTCATAAAATAAGCACTCTCACCTTCAACAAAAGGAGGAAAATACCTGGCATTATCCCCTAGCCCTGGAGGTTCAATTTTTATTACCTCAGCCCCTAAGTCTCCCAGGATCATAGTGCAGTACGGTCCTGGCAACATCCTGGAAAAATCGGCTATCCTTATGCCCTTCAATGCTCCTCCCATAGCATCAATCCCTTCATTAAAAATAGGTTATTATAACACCTAGCATATATTTAAAATACCTTTTAAAACACGATTTCCCTCTATTTGTTTCAGCTAGCTGTAACTGTCAAGTAAAAATGAACAAAAAACGATAAATAACTTTGGACACCTAGTTATTGCCAAAAATGGTTTGGCGATGTTTCAAACGATAGCTGTCGCCGCTTAAGTGGATGACCTCACTTTTGTGGATTAAGCGATCCAAAATAGCAGTTGTAATCGCCGGATCACCCAGAATATCTCCCCAGTCTTCTGGCCCCTTGTTTGATGTAATGATGATGGAAGTCTGGCCGTAAAGCTTGTTGATTAGTTGAAAAAAGAGGTTTGCCTCGTGTCGGTCAATAGCCATGAACATTAAATCATCAATAATCACCAGGTCAGAACTTACCATTCTTTTTACCTTTGCCCTGGAGTTACGGCTGATTTCCTCCGTTTTGAGGAGACGAATTAGTTCATCCATCTGAACAAAAGTTACCCGGTAACCCCGGCTAATGGCTTCAATCCCTAGCCCAATGGACAAACATGTTTTGCCAACCCCGGGAGGGCCTAATAGAATTAGATTGTAGGCCTGTTCCAGCCAGATAAGCTCCTGTAGCTGTTTTAATTGCTTTTTACTTAGGGACTGTTGCTCTGAAAGGTCAAAATCATCCAGGGGTTTGTATTCGGGAAAAGCTGCTAACTTGTAGAGCCTCCCTACCTGTTTTTCCTCTCTTTTTTTTATCTCATGCTGCACCAGGTTCGTTAGAAACACTTGGTAACTGGGTTCCGTCACCTGGGCCTCAAGCAGTCTTTCTTCTACCACAGCAGCTGCTTCCGTTATCTTTAAGCGTTTCATATCGTTTTTGAGTTGTTCAAGTTCTGCTGACACTCTCTCACTCCCTGTAATTCTTGTATATAGATGTTCATATCTCGCACTTCTACATGGGTTTTAAATACAGAACGATCTACCTCGTAAAGTGGTTGAATATGATTTTCAGCGCTTGGCTTTTCTTCTACCAGGCAATGAATATGGTTAAAATGATTTAATGAATCCACAAAATCAGTTGCTCCGTAAAGCCTGTTTTTTAAACAGTAATTAAGTGCCTTGGTGATAATCTCAGGAGATTTATCCAGGCTGTGATCTTTGATTATCTTTAACTGATCCCGTATGTAGCGGGGTTTTCCCCGCCTTACCAGCCCTAGAAAATCATTGGCTTCTTGGGAATCATTAAGGAGCTGTGCCACTTCTTGCATATAGGATTCAATGCCCTTGTCCTTTTCTCTGCGGCAATCATTGCTCTTAATGAGTCGACCTTTTTCAAGGCATACGGGATAGCGGATAATCTCTAGCTCGTTATCGGGGTCTACAATAATTAATATCCCCTCATCTTCTTTGATAACAACCCTTCGGTCGGGTGCATAAGTTCCTAATGGTAGGGCATAACGGTTACCCTGATAGACGATGGTATTGTCTTTGCGAATTACTCTAGTTATAATCTTAGTAGTTGAAATATTTATCTTGTGGGGTACCGGGATGAGGTGTTGTTTTTCGAGGACGAACACTTCTGCCGGTATCTTTTTTGTTGTATTGTGAACTTTTCCATTACCGGTTCGCTCTAACCAGGCTAAACAATCTTCGTTCAGCTTTTCGAGGTTATGGAAGGTACGGTTCCTGGAAAAGTTCCTTTTTACAAATTTAACCACATTTTCAACCTTTCCCTTGGATTCTGGATCCGCTTTTCTGCACATGTAAATCTTGAATTTTCGGGTCTTTTGGTATTCTGCAAACTCTTTGGTAAGCAATAGATCCCCGCCGTTCTCGCTGACCAGTATAAGATGATCCTGATCGTATACAATTTCCTTAGTCATCCCTCCATAGTATTCAAATGCGTTTTCGTGAACCTTTATTAAATCTCGGGTTGTAAACGGGCGGTCCAGCCACTCCACATATTTATGCCGGGAGTGGGCTAGGACGAAGGATGCAAAGTACAGGGTTACCATCCTAGCAATGCTGCTACGTAGAGCAATTTGCCCAAAGTCCATCTGCATTTGCTGGCCGGCAGGTAATTCATCAACGGCTTCGTATTGACGTACGTACTTAACCTGGGGAATACCACACTCCTCTCGTAATTGTCTGACATAGTTTCTAACTGTTCCTTCGCTAACACCTCCATCAAGTTTTCTTTCCTGCAGCCAGTCGAGCACCTGTGCACTGCTCATATCCTGATATTGTATCAACCAGGATTTAATTAGCTCCCGATGCTTATCTAGTTTCTTGGTTCTGGTTTTTCGATTTTCTAAAATCTGTTCCATTTCTTCTGGAGTCATATCCAGATACTTATATACTGTAGTTCGAGATAGGTCTAGACGCCGGGATATCTGGCTTACGTTAAAATGCATTTCCTTTAAATCTTGGATTTCTAAATACATATTCCACCCTTCTGCTACGTTCATTTTCTTCCTCCTCTGCTATGATAAAAGCTGTTTTATTTCCAGCTCTATCATAGCTTTTTTGGAGGATTGTGGTAAATACTGTTCATTCTTATTTGTTGTTTTCTGTCCATTTTAGTTTATCAGTTACAGCATGATACAGGTCTACTGCTCCAAGCATCCGATCTGGGCCGCTTCCCATGAGTAGGACAATGATATCACTCTGCTGTGGTTCATCTTCTGCTACCAGATAATTACCAAGGGAAGGTAAGGATAATCTTATTAAAGCTACAACAACCAGAATAACGATAACGGTAGTAAAAAGCTTCTTGGGTTTCTTCATGTATCAACATCCATATATCTTTACTCTTCGAACCCTTTTTCAAACCGCCAGGCATCACGGCACATGTCTATAATATCGCGCTTGGCTTTCCAGCCCAGTTCTTTTTCAGCTTTACTGGCATTTGCATAACACTCGGCAATATCTCCAGGTCTGCGGTCCACAATTTCATAAGGTACTTTAAGTCCGTTGGCTTCTTCAAAAGCCGTCAATAACTGTAATACGCTGGTACCCTGTCCGGTACCCAGATTATAAATATGTACACCCGCTGTCAGTTTATCCAGCGCTGCCAAGTGTCCCTCAGCAAGATCCATCACATGAATATAATCTCTAACCCCAGTCCCATCCGCCGTGGGATAATCATTACCGAAAACTCTTAATTTCTCCAGTTTACCTTTCGCCACCTGAGTAATATAAGGCATCAGGTTATTAGGAATACCGGTAGGTGCTTCACCAATTAGTCCGCTCTCATGGGCTCCCACCGGATTAAAGTATCGCAGTAAAGCTACCGACCAATCAGGATTTGCTTTCGCGACATCAGTAAGAATCCGTTCACTCATGGCTTTGGTTTCACCATAAGGATTAGTGGTTGGCAGAAGTGGCATGGTCTCTATAAACGGAACCTCATTCTCACCATATACTGTTGCCGAGGAGCTAAACACTAATCGCTTTACTCCATATTTCCGACAAGCCTTACTCAAAACCATCGTACTTACAGTATTATTAAAGTAATACTCCAGCGGCTTCTCCACCGACTCCCCTACCGCCTTAAGTCCTGCAAAGTGAATCACGCCATCAATTTGATGTTCAGAAAAGATGGAATCTACTGCAGCTTCATCCGTTACATCGATTTTATAAAAGGTTACTTCTTTACCTGTGATCTGCTTAATCTTATCTATAGTCTCAGCTTTACTGTTGCAAAGATTATCTGCAACAATCACCGTATGTCCTGCTTCTAGCAAAGCCACACAGGTATGTGAGCCTATATATCCAGCACCACCGGTAACTAATATGTTCATAATAATACCATCAGCCTCTCAATAAATTAAGGTATCCTTCCCCATTATTTCCCTTCCCGTTATCGGAATATCCCTTCTCCAACAATCGCAGAGAGTATATAATGATGCTTGCTGACTCTTTCACAAATTCTCCCGATACCACTCAATAGCCGCCTCAATCCCTCGCTCGAAGCTCCATTCCGGCTCATATCCCAGCAGTTCTCTGGCCTTACTGATATCAGCATTACTATGCTTAATATCCCCCGGCCGGTCCGGACCAAAGATTGGTTCAATATCTTTACCCAATGCTTTGCACAGTTCATAATAGATGTCGATTAAGTACTCTCTGCCCCCATAAGCAATATTAAACGCCTGGCCTGCAACCTCACTTGATGCCAAACATGCTTTAAGATTGGCTTCAATCACGTTCTCTATATATGTAAAGTCTCTCGACTGTTTCCCATCCCCATTAATGGTAGGCTGCTCATCATTCAATAGTTGCTTAATAAATTTGGGAATCACAGCTGCATAAGCTCCGTCCGGATCCTGCCTCCTGCCAAATACATTAAAATAACGCATTCCATAGGTATCCAACCCATACAATTTTTTATACAATTTCCCGTACTCTTCATCAACTCGCTTGGTCAAAGCATAAGGAGAAAGAAGTTCTCCTTCTTGACCCTCTTTTTTAGGAAGTACCGGATGATCTCCATATACCGATGAGCTGGATGCATAAACAAATTTCTTGACTCCCTGCTGCCTGGCGGCCTCCATCATATTAAGAGTACCCCTGATATTTATTTCTTCATATAATAAGGGCATTTCAATGCTTCTGGGTACTGACCCCCAGGCTGCTTGATGGAGGACATAATCTACCCCTTCGCAAGCAACCAGGCATGCTTCTAAGTTTCGAACATCATCTTCAATTAGGGTGAAGTTTTCATTATGTAAAAAGCCTTCAATGTTTTCTCTCTTCCCAGTGGAGAAGTTGTCCATACATCTTACTTGATAACCCATATCCAAAAGAGCTTCACAAAGGTTAGATCCAATAAAACCTGCTCCCCCGGTAACTAGGAAGACACTATCCCGGTCAAACTCTAAATGTTTATAGCCCCCATTATGTTTATCACTCACCCTAAAGCCTCCAATACAGATAATCTAATTCTTCCGCCTGTTTTTTATCAAAGATGCCCTTCACATCAATGAGAACATTTTTGGTATTCCCGCAGCCATTCTCAATAGTGGCCGCCGCTTCATCATTTATGGTACTAAAGAGATGATTGGGGCAGGCACGATACCATTCTTTGATTTTCTCAAGGCTTAAATCAAAAAACTCCTGATGGGCCACAGCAAAGATCACCGCATCCACCCCTCTGATATCCTCCATCTTATCTAAATGAATCCCGTATTCTTCCTCAACTTCTTGGGCATCAGCCACCGGGTCTATTACCTGTACGTTAACACCGTACTCTTTTAACTCTCTAATAATATCAATCACCCTGGTGTTCCTGCTATCGGGGCAATTTTCTTTAAAGGTGATACCCAAGATAGCTACATTAGCCCCCTTGATGGGTTTATTGGCTTGAATCATCTTCTTAACAGTGTTTTCCGCCACATATTTGCCCATATCATCGTTGATGCGCCTGCCGGAAAGAATAATCTGGGAATGATAACCCATCTGCTCCGCCCTATAGGTAAGATAATAAGGGTCAACGCCAATACAATGGCCGCCAACCAGTCCAGGAGAGAATTTCAGAAAGTTCCACTTAGTTCCGGCGGCTTCCAGAACTGCTTTGGTATCAATACCCATCCTGTTGAAAATGATGGCCAGCTCATTCATGAAGGCGATATTAATGTCCCGTTGCGAGTTTTCGATAACCTTGGCCGCCTCAGCCACCTTTATGGATTCCGCTCTATGTACACCGGCTTCAACAACTAATTCATATACCTTGGCAATAATATCCAAAGATTCTTCATCCATACCGGAGACAACTTTAACGATCGTTTCAAGTCTATGTACTTTATCCCCCGGATTGATTCTTTCCGGAGAGTAGCCGATTTTAAAATCCACCCCACACTTCAAGCCGGATTCCCGTTCTAATATAGGAATACATATTTCCTCAGTTACTCCAGGATATACGGTAGATTCATATACTACAATAGAACCCTTGGTAAGATTACGCCCCAGGGTAGTGCTGGCACCAATGACCGGTGACAGGTCAGGAGTATGGTCCGCATTTACCGGTGTGGGAACGGCTACAATGTGAAACTTCGCTTCCCTCAGTCTGGTTTCATCAGCAGTAAAATCCACCGTACAGGCGGCGATAGCCTCATCCCCTACTTCTTTGGTAGGGTCAATACCTTTCTTGTATAAATTTATCTTGGCTTGATTAACATCAAAGCCGATAACATCCACTTTCCTCGAAAAAGATACTGCGATTGGCATACCCACATAGCCTAGAGCCTATTAGACTTATTTTTTCTTTCCTATTTATGATGTCATTGTAAAGATTGCTAAATCTCAATTGACTTTCCCCTCTCTCCTTCATGTTTACTTCCTCCACACCATCCGGTTTACTATGCCGGTATAACTCTGAATAATCTTCACAACCTTGGTGCTGACGTTCTCATCCACATAGTCCGGAACATCAACTCCAAGGTCTCCATTTTCACCCATCGCAACTGCCATATCGACGGCCTGCAGCACCTGCTCTGCAGTAATGCTGCCGATAATGAAATTGCCCTTATCTAGATGCCTCCGGTCGCTCAGTGCTTGTCCGAATACATACAGCAGGAAATCTGAAATAAGATGCCTCTTCCGGTAATGTCCCACTATCTGACACTACACAAAAAGCATTTAGCTGCAAGTGGTTATAATCTGAAAAACCAAAGGGCTTTAAGCTCCTAACATTGGGGTGGAACTTGAAACCTCTTTGCTCGACAAATTTTGCACTCCTGGGATGTGTACTGTATATGACCGGCATGCCATATTCCACTGCCATGGTATTGACAGCACTCATTAACGCAAAGAAATTTTCCTCAATATCAATATTCTCTTCACGATGTGCAGAAAGCAGTATATATTTGCCCTTTTCCAATCCCAGCGTCTCAAGCACTTTACTATTCTTAATCTTCTCTATATTAGCACTCAGCACCTCAGCCATAGGAGAACCGGTTACATAAGTACGCTCTTTGGCTACGCCCTCATAATTCAAATAGCGGCGAGCATGCTCACTATAGCAGAGGTTGACATCAGCTATATGATCAACAATCCTTCGGTTGGTCTCCTCGGGCAGATTCTCATCAAAACAACGATTCCCGGCCTCCATGTGGAAAATAGGAATTTTTAATCTTTTGGCAGAGATAGCCGATAAAGCTGAGTTCGTATCTCCCAGTATTAATAAAGCATCCGGCTTAACCTCACTTAAAACTTTATAGCTTTTCGCTATGATGTTTCCGATGGTCTCGCCCAAGTCCTCTCCCACTGCCTCCAGATAATAATCAGGTTCCCTTAACCCCAGATCCTCAAAGAAAATCTGGTTAAGGGTATAATCCCAATTCTGTCCGGTGTGAACTAATATATGTTCAAAATATTTATCGCATTTTTTGATAACCTCTGATAACCGAATAATCTCCGGTCGGGTACCCAGTATGGTCATCAGTTTTAGTTTCTTTGCCATGTTTAAACCTCCAGGAAAAATGTATCCGGCTTCTCGGGATCAAAGCACTCATTTGCCCACATAATAGTGACCATGTCCGAATCACCTAAGTTCTCAATATTATGTGTATAACCGGTGGGTATATCTACCACCTCTAATTTCTCCCCGCTTACATGATATTCGATGACCTTATCTGAACCAACTTTGCGGAAGCGAATAACTCCTCGCCCACTTACCACAAGGAACTTTTCATTTTTAGTATGGTGCCAATGGTTGCCCTTGGTGATGCCAGGTTTGGAGATATTAACTGAAACCTGCCCTCGCTCTCCATGATTCTAAAAGGATAAGTAGAAATATTGTATATTTCAAAATGTCAAGTAAAAAGTTAATATTTCTTCGTATTCATTTGATTTTTACAAAAAAAAAATAACCCACCAAGTAGCCTGATAATTTCTATCTAGCTACTCAGTGGGTTTCATTCTTTATAAAATATTCAATTGCGTTTCTTCCTGTCAACCGAATAGTATTTTTGTAATCTATGAACAGGTTGATCTGGTATGGTCATCTTTACAATTCCCTGTTTTAGCAAAGGCTCAAGTATGTGTTTTCTAAAAGAATGATATGCGGCATACTTACCTAAAAAATTCTGCATTTCTTTAAAGGTCTTTGGCTCTATACAATATTCTAATAACTCTTTTACCTCAGGCCCCTTTAAATACTCTGCTCTTTCTTTTGCTCTCTTTGCAGCAATTTTTCTTCTTGCTTTTATTTGAAAGTTTGAATAGTCAATTGGTGCTGCCCACTCAAATCCCGATTTAAATTTATATATAATTTTCCCATCATCAGCAACGGTTCCTTTTTCTATATGTTCTTCAAATATTTCTTTATTAAATTTAGGCGCTTTCATATAATATCCTGTAGCTGTTTTTGTATTATCTTTATAGTCTTTTAAACTTCTCATTATGGCAGCTACATCTTCTTCAATTAGCTCAAGCTGTTCTTCTCTTTGCGTAAACGTATTTATCTGTTGTCGTAGCCTCATAATCCTATCAATCAATTTATCTACTTTTTTTGCATCTTTGCCTTTTTTATTAAGCTCTCCTTCTACTTCTGCATATAACTTTTGATTTAATTCTTCTCTTTCTAAATTTAACCTTTCTCTTAGTTTTTCTTCCTCTGGAGTGATTTTTTCTGACTCTTTATATTGATTGATATATTCTCTAAAAGCTTCATTATGCTTTATGTCCATTAAGCATTGAGAAAAGTTCTCCTCTATATACTCCTGTTTTAAATGTATAGAATCACAACCCCTGCCTTTTCTTGCACTATAACATCTCCAATGCCTATTTTCCTTATTATTTTTTCCCCTATCTACCTGTCTTATATATCCTAAATAACTATGGCATTTTTCACAGTATAGTTTTTTAGAAAACGCTTCATTCTTTTTAGTATCTGGTAGATATTTTTCTATTTTAGTTTGCCTCTCCTTATCTCTAATTTCCATTATTGTTTGAATATTTTCCCATTCATCACTATCAATTATAGGTTGATGATGATTTTCAATAAAATACATTGGTAATTCACCTTGGTTTTTTGTTTTTATCTTTATTAAACCTGACGGATTATAAAATTTTTGAAAAACATAGTTTCCTCTATAAGTCTCTGAACTTAATATATCCTTAATTTTTTTTGATTCCCAATTTTTTTGTCCACTTGGCGATGGGATTGATTCACTCTCAAGACCCTTGGCTATTTTTAGAATTTCCTTTCCTTCTTGATATTCTTTGTAAATTCTTCTTACAACTTTTTCTTCCTCTTTATTTATTAACCATTCTTTGTTTTCTCCGTAATAATAGCCGTAAGTTAATCGCCCGGGATTAACTATTCCTCTTTTAGCTAAACTCCTTTTCGCCCAAGCAATAGACTCGCCCATATTCAAACTTTCTTCCTGCCCAATAACTGAAAGTAGTTTTATTAATAGATCGCTTTTTTCATCTAAAGAATAAAGATTTTCTTTCTGAAACCACACATTTACCGGAGGATCTAGATTTTTTAAGAGATTTAAATATTCGAGAGTATCTAATGTATTCCTAGCAAATCTAGACAAGGATTTTGTGATAATTAAATTCACTTTACCAGCGACGCAATCATCTATTAAGCGATTAAATTCCGTCCTTCCTTTTGTAGTCAGCCCACTCTTTCCATCATCTATATAGATATCAGCCAGAATATACTGAGGATCTCGCAAAATGTAGTACAAAAAATAAGTATATTGCGTCTTTAAACTTATTTCCTGTTGGTCGCTTTCTGTGGAAACTCGAATATAAGCTGCTACTTTCAGTTTTTTCTTACTAGGTATAGGTACAGTAGTTTGCATTACTACAGAATTGCTTATTTGCTTTTTTATATTTAAAAACATTAAATCAGACTTTGGCTCTTCAGGCTTTAACCTTTTTGCAGCTTGCATCATAACTCCCTCCTTATTTTGTATATCACCTCCTTTCTCTAAGGTGATTTTATTTTCTTCAAAAGAACCTTTAATCTGTAATTTTATTAAATTCTCATCTACTAAAGGTTCCTCAAGTTCTGGTTTAATTGATATACAACTTCCGATCTCCGTGTTTTTTCCATCAATCCAGTGGATTTTATAATCGTTTAATGAATATATGGTGATTTCTTTTATCCAGCCACGCATATATTCAATTGTGGCTTGGTTTTCGAAGGCTTCAAAATTTTCTACAGTATCCAACCATTTAATTGCTTCTAATCGGAACTTCCTATCATCTTCTATTTTTACTAGTTCTTTTTCAAATTCCTTATAACTTTCTTCCATTTGCTCGATATCTTCATCTGTGTATTCAACGCCTCGCAAGCTTTTTGCCAATTGAATCTGGTTCAAAGCTTTGAGGCGGTGGAATTCAAAATGATCATTTTGATTTATTTTGATTAATAATCTTTGTAGCAGCCTTATGATTTTCGGATTTTCTATATCAAACCGTTCTTTGAATCCTCCAAGCATTATTTTTATTATGTCATCTTCTTTAATCACAGGACTTACACAAAGGCTCTTATTGGTCATTTTACTAATACACTTAAAATAATCTTTACCCCTATTTTTATTTCTGTTAAATTTACATCCACAATTCCCACAATGAACGCGTTTAAGTAAAGGATTATATCTACGAGTAGGAGGGGAAATAGGTTTTCCATTTTTCTTTATCTTTTCTTGTACTTGTTCGAATACTTCTTTAGTTATAATTGCTGGATGATGATTTTCAATAAAATACTGATCTTCTATACCTTTGGCTGACCGTATTTTGTTGGTGAGCATATCTTGAATTGTTTTTCTAACCAATATATCTCCTGTATATGAAATATTTGATAAAATGCCTGCAATAGTGCTTGAACGCCAAAGCTTTTTTCCCTGTTTAGTCTTAATATTTCTTCTGCTTAGTTCTCCAGCTATCTTATAAGAACTATAACCGTTAAGGTACATCGCAAAAATCTCTCTTACAATTTGAGCTTCTTCTTCATTAATCTTAATTATTGTTTCACCATCGACTTCGGCTTTATCATATCCATACATGTCTCTAATATCAGCTTTACCTTCAAGTGTCCTTTTCTCATAGCCCCATTTTACATTGTAAGATATCTCTTCTATCTTAGCCTGGGCAATACTAGCAAATGTTTTTAGGAGATAAGTAGTATCGCTTCTGGTGCTTTCGATGTTTTCAGCTTCAAAATATACCGTTACGTTAATTTCTTTTAGCCGCTCAACAATCTCAATAAGTTCTTTTGCATTTCTGGAGAACCTGGATACATCTTTGACTAATATAAGGTCTATCTTCCCTTCATCGCAGTGCCTGAGCATCCGTGTGAAACCCTGCCTGAGTGATGCTTTTCTACCGGAAACTAGATTATCAAAATAGATGCCGACGAACTTCCAATTTTTTCTGTTATTAATATAATGGGTATAGTAACTAACTTGGCTCTCCAGTGATTTTGATAGATTAAGCGAGTCTAAGCTAACCCGACAATAAGCCGCGACCTTAATACCATCTTTTTTACTATGAAGTGGACTCTGGTCAATTTTCTCAAGTGGATCCCACAGGGTATGTACCCACATGGCCTTATCTTTTTCATCCATAAAAAAACTCCCCACCTATCAAAGATTGCATTTGTTCGTATGTTTGCATCCATATCAAACTATTGCAAGTACAATCTTTATAGGTTTAAGGAGTTTTTATTATTTTTCTCTTTTTCTAATTAGTAAGCTTCTGGTCAAAATATTTTAGCTATAAGGCTACCAGGATTAAAGGCTGTTTTTATAGCCTGTTTCTTGCTCAATGTCTGATTCTATTGGTTCCACCGGGTTTTTCCCTCTTCTCCATCCATAGGCTTTTCTTCTTATGCCACATTTAAATATAAATTCTATTTCGTAATCTTCATGAAAAATACCGCTTTCAACAATCTCTTTGAAGATGTTGGCATTAAAGGTTTCATAGTCCTCTATGGTTTGTAGGTGTTTAATCAGGGTCTCCAGGTTTTTTCTCATATAGTTGCTTTCCTCCTGGCTTTTGAGCAGTGCCTCATATTCTTGCTGATATATCTGAGACTCATAAATTAGATTCCTTAAGGTAGCGTCATAAATTTGATCATAGGTTGTGCTCTCCTTCATGGATAGCTCACTTATTCGATTACTAATCCGTTTGATAATCTCATCCAGCTCTTTCAATCTTCTGGTCTCATCTGCCGATAGATCTACATCTTCTATGGCTTCTTCCCCTTCAGCACGAATCTGGTCAATTTCCTTGGACATTTTAAGCAGCATTTCATTGTATGCCCTCTCAATAACCTCTTCCCAAATATATTTAGCGCTGCAAGTAAAGTCTGCTTTATATTTATGGGATGCTACCCGGCAATGCCAAGTAGTAAAGTGATATTTTTTTTCTTTATTGTTTGAAGTAATTCTTCTGCGGATTATTGGCATTCCACACGTTCCGCAAAAAAACATATTAGAAAAGGGGGCTCTGCCGCTATAAGCCCTTCGATATTTTCCACCCGGATCGTGGAGCATTTTACTTCTCCGGTCTAGCTCTTTTTGAGCTTCGTTCCAATCTTCTTCCGAAATTATGGGCGGATGATGATTCCTGATAAAATATTGGGGCTTATGTTTTTTATTTCTCACCCGTTTATGGGTAAGAGGATCCAATGTGACCGACTTCTGGCAAAGGGCATGCCCGGCATATTTCTCATTTCGTAGCAGCTTAAGAACCGAATCGCTGGTCCATTTAGTATTCCCCCTGGCAGTTTTAACTTTATCCCTGGTCAATTCTTTTGCAATTACTACTGTTCCTTTTCCGGCAAGAAGTTCTTTATAAATCCGTCTTACCGTCTTAGCCTCCTCTTCATTAATAATCAGATTGCCTTCTTCATCCTCGTCATATCCTAAAAAATAAGTTGTGGGAATATGGGGGATACCTTGAGAAAATCTTTTTGTTACACCCCAGCAGACATTGGCACTAATGGTTTTGCTCTCTTCCTCGCTAATACTGGCAATTATTGTAAGTAACATTTCTGAGCTACTGTCCAAGGACGAAATGCGTTCACGGTCAAAAATCACGCCCACGGGCTTTTTTAAGCCTTTTAGCATACGTACATAGGTCAAACAATCAAGGGTATTTCGTGCAAACCGGCTAATTGATTTAGTGATAATTATATCGAATTGTTGTTCCTTTGCATCTTCAATCATCTCATTAAAGGCGGTTCTATTTTTTGTATTTGTTCCGGTAACTCCGTGGTCAGCATAGATTTTATATAATTCCCAGTTTTCATTTTTTGCAATCATTTCTTTAAAGTAGCTTTCCTGAAGCTCCTGGCTTGATTGTTGCTCTTCTTCCATTGTAGATACCCGGGCATATACAGCAATCTTCTTCTTTTCTCCATCGGGATTAGCATCATCCCTTCCTGTTTCAACCTTTGCAGGAATAACTCGAACCCGGGGATTTACAACAGTTGGCGTATTCACCCTCATAAAATATACCTCCTTCTGAACTGCCCCACTACCGTTTTGCTTCCATCAATCCACTTTACGGTAAATAAATAAGGTGACTCGACTATAATTCGAATCACCCAGGCTCTCATAAAAGATATATCCAATATTCTATTTATTGATTGTACCGATTGTAGGTCTTTCAATTTATCCAGTGCCTTTCTTCGGAAGGTTTCATCCCTATCAAATAGCTCCCAATCTGCAGCTCTTTCAGCAATTTGATTTTCTATAGCAATTCTCTTTTCTTTAATAGGCCCGGTTTCTAAGCCATCGATTACAGCCTTATTTTCTTCTATTAGGATCTTTTCCAATTTTACCCTAAGAAGGTTTTGCTCCCGGTCACGGGCTGCCTCAGCATTCATCAATTCTTTCATTAACTGCTTTTTAAACCGGTTACCGTCAGTAGTTATATTGTCTCCGTACCTTTTATAGAATCCTTCCTTTAACAACTTTTCAATCTGTTCTTCGCTGATAGATTTCATCTTGCATAATTTTTTACTTTTCTTGCTGGTGCTACATATCCAATCAACCTTCCCATTTGGATTCTCCTGCCGATGGAAATTAGCCCCACAATTAGTGCATTTTAATCTTTTAGATAAAGGATATGTTTTGTGCTTAACTCTTTTCCCCGAGGAAACATTATTAGCAAGAATATCTTGAACCCGTTGAAAATCTTCCTTTGATATAATTCCTTCATGATGATTTTCAATATAATATTGGGGCTTGTGGCCATCATTTACTACAGATTCATGGCTTCTAAAATCTAGGGTGCAGGTCTTTCTGCTAAGCACAT
>JBMNGN010000002.1:0-317685 GCA_050949865.1 Syntrophomonadaceae bacterium | reverse complement strand
ATCGCGCCGGAAGAGTTTCCGTCCCCTTAAAGGGGTCTTTTTGTTTCTATGTCGAAGGATTCAACTTTAAACCGGGGTTTGCTGCCCTGGTTTCCGTCCCCTTAAAGGGGTCTTTTTGTTTCTATCCGCTTTAGTTGCAATAGAAGCAGCCAGAAAATACGGGGTTTCCGTCCCCTTAAAGGGGTCTTTTTGTTTCTATGGAAGAAGTCCTGGATCGCATCCAGGACTGGAAGGACCAGCAGTTTCCGTCCCCTTAAAGGGGTCTTTTTGTTTCTACCCAACCAATTTTTTTTGAAGATTGTACATGGTTTTCTCGTTTCCGTCCCCTTAAAGGGGTCTTTTTGTTTCTAACAAAGACCGCAGGCGGGATAAGCCGCCGGGGAAAGGGAGCCGTTTCCGTCCCCTTAAAGGGGTCTTTTTGTTTCTAACCTGCCTGCTGAAAGACCGGATATGTGTGGCCCGAAAAATGCTTTTGCGGCGCTGAACAGGAATATGTATAATATTTCCACCAAAGCCTCTCTACTGCTTTTCACAAATATCATTTTCGTAGTTTTCCTTTATTTTTCTATTAATTACCTCTGGCGTCTCACTTTTGCATAAATAGTGTAAATTTAGCCTTAATTCGACAGTTCTTTAATAGCAACTGCCCCCATTCCTAATGCAGTTTTTATCCCTATCCCGCTGTATTCTCCAAATGAGATCAAGGCCCCGGCTAGCCGGGCTAGAGAATCCGGGCCAGTTATTACCAGGGTAATTTTGCCTAAATAGCCAGTGATCTTGGTTTTTTCCAGGTAAAATACGGCAGTACGAAGTGAATACCGGACCAAATGCAGATGTTGCATAACATGGGTTATAGCTTCCGGATCATCAATGGAGTATTTTTTATTAAAGGTGTTATAGCGCATAAAAAGGCTATTGACGATTAATTCAGGACTGGGAAAGAGGGCATATCTGCCATCCTGTTTATGGGTAGAGGGCGTTAGGTAAATTATTTCATATCGGCGGCAGGGATCTGGCTTCCCAAAGAACCTCTTAAAATAATCGTTTTCTGACAGACAGTTGCGACTACTCGCCTGCACTGTCAGTATCACTCCTTTATGTTTCATATTAATATAAGTCATGGACATTACTGCTTTTATAATATGCATTGCCACTTCTTCATCCCATAATCCGATATGCCATGTAAATACCCTGTCTCCTTTGGGCTGAACATATTGGGAAAATGGCCGCAATTGTTTCTGGTGCATGTAATCAGCCACCTCCGGGGGAAGGGATTCCATCAATACCCCATGCATAATAGTTCCCCATTGGTAGCTGGCTTTCAATTCTCCCTCAATTTGACATTCCAAGCATATTTTTTGTAACATTTTATATCTCATCCTTTTGATTAAGGTCCTATCCCAAGATTAATTCGCATCGACCCATCTGATAATAGAGCTCTTGGTATCTGGTAGTTTTCAGGGTATGAGGAGAAACCCGGTGTTGATTAAGGTCTTTATTATGGCCATGGGTTTTGAATTGCCGGTGCATAATTTGCGATACCATGGACATGGCTTCTTTCCTTTCATTAAATAGATTGTACATTAGGGTCTTAGATACATAACCAGCTCCACCACCTAAAATCATATCCACCCCCTGCTGAGCTGCGATGGGAGCATCATTATTGTCCTCAGGAAATGACTGCTCATAGTTGGCATAATGCTCATCCGCAAATTGATGCAAGGCCTGCTCAATAGTGTATTTATCCCATCCGGCCCTTTTCAGCATAGGCAGATCAAGGGTCATGACCATGCGGGCTTCACTTCCCGGCATCAGGCATTCCCTAAAGATGGGCAGAGAATTAACGCTTCCGTCCGGCTTGCGATCGACTTTTCCGCATAATGTTAGCCGTTCATAATCCAAGGGTGCGCTGTCACTGATTTGAATGCCCCGCATAATATCGTTAATAGGGCTTTTGGATAAGTCCATCTTTCCACTGGTATCCTTATATTCCAGGCGACAGAATAATTTTTGTTCCAAGCTATTCTCTTCTTGATTCAAATACCATCGGATATTCCCTCTATGATCGGCATTCTGAACCTGTTTTATGAAGCGTTGACGATCAACGCTTTTTATTAATAAAGCCCCTAAGGCGGTCCGGATTGCACCTTTGATACTTGACCCAGGAATGTAGGGACGACCATCAGCTCCTTTAAGAAAAGTAAGGACTTCACGAAACTGTAGACTTTTGATCGCTTCCCCAGCCGGGATATGGTAAGCAACAAAATGCTGATAATCCTTTTCCTCAATGTGGTGATCCTGTAAAAATGCCCGTAGATCATTTTGCCGGCTTTGCAAAAGAAAAGCTTCATAATCAACCAGTATTCCACGCTGCTGCAAAAAAACCATGAATTTGGGCAAATGAGGATGAGGAAAATAAATAATAGCTTTTTTCGGATCCAGGATATATTCCTTTTTGCTTAGCTTTTCTCCAGATCCAATAAAAAGCGGAGATAGGGTACGAAGAGTAAGGTTGATTCGTTCTAAATGGCCGTATTTCATATATTCACCCCCACAAAGAGCGTATTGCCGGACCGCCATACCGGATGGCTTCCCTGCTGCGACAGGTCGAACATGCCGCCCCTAAAACGCCGGCTTAAACAAGAACCTGGTGCAAGCATATAGATGCTACGCTTTTTTAAGGGCCGTGGAGCATAGCTTTCCGAACGCACAAATCCTCCCCTTCGTAGCAACCCATACCAGCTATCTTTCAACACCGATTCCAGCTCTTCATCAAGGGGCAGAGCAGTTCCTATAAGCATCTGGTATCTTGCCTGCTCATCCTCCAGATAGCTAATAAGCCTGGCCGGTACAGAGCTTTCCCTCAGCTCAAATTTCCCCCAGCCAGAGGACTGTTTGCCTCCAATTCCTTCCCAGGATAAATCCTGCAGGAGATTAGTAAACAATTGGAGGTCCTCTTGCTTCTCATAACGAACAATGAGATACAGCCCGCAGTGAGCTGCAAACCTCCATGCCGCTACGTGATACGGCAAGGGCTGCTCCTGCCCTTTGATGGCTACTCTGGTTTGAATAGTCATTTGACCAAAATCATGTTTCAGTAATTCCGGATCAATTGTGTCATCCCCTTTGATTCCCTTCAGGTAATAATCAAATAATGATAGAGGTATATATTGCAGGGCTTTAAACTTTTTCTTTAATCCTGGTTCCCCTTCCGGTTTGGACTGGGAGACAAATAGGATAGGTTTGGGCAAGTATAATTCTTCCTTATAATACGGTAAGGCATCACTGATACATAGTTGTCCTTTGGCAAAAGAGCACACTAATTGCTCCAGCTGACCTCTTTTTACAGCTTGAGAGCATAAGGCTGAAAAGATAGTATCTGAATGAATGCTCATCTGAGTATTATCCAATGAGCTTCCGCTGTTATCACTGCCGATATGTAAAGCAGTGGTAAAATCAAGCTTGTAAAGAAAATACCCCATATTCCTCCACTTCCTTTAGTATGCTCTTGAGCATATCTATATCAATAACAGCCTGATCACCCTTGAATACTACTTCGAAGTTGGAAAAACCTACCTTGCCGTAGCCCCTAGTGCCATGTCCTCCTAAATAGTCCATGGATAATAGTTTTAAGGCGATAGCTATGTTTTCAAAGTCGGTCTGTATTTCTTCCGCATCTTCCATATCGTAAACCATCCGGATGCCGAACTCAGCCCCTCTTACTACCCGTTCAATCTGACGGGGGTTGGCTATGGAAGTATAACGATTTATGGTATTTTCGAATTTCACCTCGGTAGTGCTTCCTCTTTGCTTCAAAAACTCAGCATTGATTATAAAAGCATCGGCAAATTGCAGACGTGCCGTTTTGGGATTTTCCCCGTGCTGACGATCCCCAGCCGAACCGAACAGGCGCTTTATCTCAATCGGATCCTGATTAAAATCTTTGAGCAGGTAGTGATTGCTTTTATACTTGGCCAGAAGGGTCCTCATTTTTCCCTTTAAACTGGAGCCGGGAATCATGGGTAGTCCGGTTAAAGCATCCCTGATCACCGGGCTGTCAACGGCTCCAATAGCTGAAAAGGCAGATCCTCCGCCTATATGCATTCCGCTTAATACTGTCATGGTGCATTTGATTAATAGCTTTCCATACATTTTAATCCCCCCTTAGTTATCCTTACCTCCATAATAGCGATGATAGGCCACCAAGGCCTCTATATAATGGGCATAGTCAATAAAACGCTGCCGGCTGTCCCCGATAGCATCCAATAATTCCAACAGTTTAGCCTTTTCCACGAAAGGTTTGATTATGCCCGGCTCTCGACCACATTCATAAACCAACCTTATTTTCAAGTAAGCAATTCGGCTCTGGATATCCCCATCCAAAACTTCATCCTGGTCTAGGGACACGTCATTGTATATCTCACTGACTTTAGCTAGAATGTTACGTATCTTACTGGTGGTAAACTGGGAATATCTCCTACCTAGGGCCTTCTGTAATTCTTTAATTACCATCTCCGCCTGAGCGGGATAATCGGTATCCAAAAAGAAGTCGTTAGGGGAGTCGGCTTTAGTTTTAGCCTGCTGACTCTTGTAGCCGGCTTTTTCAAAAGCTTCTTTCATCGAATTACTCATGTTGGTTTCCCTCCTTTTTATCCCTGTGAGCATAGATGTAGATTATGATGGCAGTAATTAATTGCCTGCGATCCTCGTCCTCCAGGGTCCATTGGTATAATTTTGATTTGAATTCACCATAAGCCTGCTTAAGACCATCAGGTGCATTTCTAGAAGGTTCCCGACGGGCCAAAAGATAGGCCAGACGGGCTACGTTGATGCGCTCGTGCTCTGATTCTCGCAGCAGAGCCAGGATATCATATAGGAAACTGTTGCCATATTCCCCACCTTGCTTAAACAACTTGTCTATCATGGTATATTTTTCGCCCAGGACCCGCTCTTCAAAGCTATCCCAATCATAGGTATGCCTTGCCAGCAGTACCCCTTCATTGCTTATTCCTGTTCCAGAGCCTTCACCTCTGGGCTTACGGGTTTGATAGAACTCCCGCCCAAATAGGGAAATGGCATTTTTACGCTTCCCTTTATATTCATATTTTTTCGCAGCTTCTTCCAGTTCAGCGGTTTCACTTGCCATCCGGGCAATAGGGTAAGTGGGATCAAATACGGCAAAACCCGCTGAGATAGTCAATGCACCTCCAGTATAACGAGCAAAGGCCTGTCGTATATCCAGGGCCGCTGCCAGCACTTCATTCCAGGCTCCGACTATGAATAAATCATCCCCGCCGGAATAAACAACCACCAAATTCCGTACTCCCCCATCAGCCAGTAAACTAGCTTGCCCGTTAAGAAGCAGATCGTTAAGGTAGTATTTGAAAAAGATGGAAAGGCTGCGGGAAAGGGTGCTGGTTCTGGATAAGGTAAGGTAGCGATACGGATTATCTGTATTTTCACGAATAAATCCACTTACGAAGGCAGATCCCATATCATCCACATCCGCCCGCAATACCCCAATACGTTCAATCCCCCTGGAATCACCAGCTAGTTCTGCAAAGGTTTTCAGTTCCCCTTCCAGGTTTCTGGCCGCATAATCACCCATCCATAGTTTAGTGCTTAATGAGAGTCCGGTGTTAAAGCTGTTCTTACTGTATACTCTAATGACTTTTTCCGGCTTGTTTTTAAGCAATTGGCGTACTTTATCTACTTTTAAGGGATAGAGATATTGGGTCTCACCCTCGGCTGAATAGAGGGGTAAGGCATTACCGTACTCCTCCTGTTTTAAAACAGCCAATACAGTATCCCTCTTGATCAGCTGATTGGAGATGTCAGCAAAAGCGGCGCAACACCTGCACATGGTATCTTCTCCCCGCTCCAGCAAGTCATCTGAAACACTGCAAATGCTGCATTCCCGACCTGCATCGGGCAGGGTCTGATTGTTAATAGCTCTTATTTCCAGAGCTGAATAACGCCTTAGTTTCATTTCCGATATCTGTGCGGATACACTGCGGAATATATTGCGGTAGCTTTCGGTATCATCGGTTTTGGACATTAACTCATTCGCCGAACAAGCCTGCATTCCATAAGAAATAAAAAGGCATACTCCAAATTGTCTCATCAGCATCTGGTTGCTGTTTTTCATCACCTCAGCCGCAGCCTTTTGGGCCTGGGTAGTGTTAGGCAATAATATGTATGCATGCCCTCCTCCGGTATATAGAAGATTGGTGCGGAACAATGAATTAACCTTTAGTATTTCGTCAACCAGGTTCTCCATCAAAATCTCCAGGTAAAAAGATCGGGAACGAAGGCCTTTTAATGCACCTTTGGAAGAGATGGTATAGATAAACTGCTGAATCCCTGATATGTCGCAGGAGAAAAGGCAAAATGCGGGCTCCTTATAGAAATCCTGATTATCAAGGAGTTCCTGGACGTAGTTATGCCGTTTTTGGTCGGCAAAATACAGGGCCATGCAGGAAGCCAGGGCAGCAGTAGTTTTGGAATGGTCAAAAAGAGATATATCGGCTACTTCTCCTTGATAGGTAGAAGAGGGTACATAGGACAGGTAGGCTTCACACAATTCCAAGAGAGAATTAAGGTAGGCTTCCTCCAGAACTAAACCTCTCATTCCTTCACTAATACCATGATAAATTTCATTATATTGGTGGGATGCCCCTGGTTGGGCGGTTTCCTGGGGATAATTTATTGACTCTCGAATGGGAGTTACCGGATAAAGGTCCTGGCCATGACGGTTATTCAATAAGTTATATACTGATTCCTGCCAACGGTTTTTGTCAAAGCCAGATGAGCTTTCTCCTTCTATAGGCCGGCGATCCATGCCGGAAGAAATGTTATCAGCCATGTATACTAGATAGGCGGGACTATCTTTATTGAGCCCAGCGTTTTTAATATCCTGGTAATGGTGGTAGCGAACACAGTCCAGGATATCCTGGTTGTCTGTATATTGCTTTAACCATTCAACCCCGGAAATACTGTGAGCACGTCCATCCAGCTCCGCCCCTCGATGCATTATCTTACCGATGTCATGCATCAAGGCACCTATGGTCACCTGAGCAATTCTATTCAATTATTCATCACCTCTTTCACTTACAAATCCCCTGCTTCATTTGTAAGCTGGCAATATTGCTGTAAAATTTTCCTCCTTTTAAATAATCTTCTGGATTTAATTCTTAATTCCTCCCTAATATATACATATTTGGCTCTTTTAGTGCTAATTAATCCATTATCTCCCATTGGTTGTGAGTTCTTACCCCATATTCAAACCCACCCGATAGCTAATTAATATCCAGAATATTGAGGGATGAAGGGGTTTACCCACTTATCGTAAACTAGCCGAAAAAATATAGGAGATATTATGTAATTCGACATTAAAAAAGGCGGATTAAGCCATGGCATGATGATATACTCATGGGTTTTACTGTTTTTCTGGTGTAACTAAGGAAACGCTAAATATCCTGAAACACTATCTTTCCCACTTCTTCAATGTTTCTGCCGGAGAAAGGATAGTCATCTATTTCTCTTCCAGGAAAAACTTGCTGCAACAGCTCCTTAAGTAGGTCTACTGCCCTTCGGGCATCTTCGTGATTTACCGATTGCATACCATGGTTGTTGATAGTATAGTTCCGCTGTTTAGCAAGGCTATTTAAACTTTGCTCCAACCTATCACTGAGTTTATTCCTGCCCTTTTTCGCTTTATATATTTTCGCTATATCATAAATATACATTCTTCCCTGCTTACGATTAATAATCCCGGCAACCCAATCTAATTGACGTTGATCCTCCAGTTTATTTTCAGGTCGAGCTATGCCCAACTCCTCCCGGGCTATATAATAATAGCAACCTTCATAAATCCTTTTGAAGCGGCTCAAGCAGTCTACATATTGACCCATGGCCAGTCGGCGGCAGGTATTATGATATAGGTCACAGAGGTTAGCGTAACCTTCTTTTTGCCCCAGGGCAACAATTTCCGTCAAACAATGCTGCTGCTTTTTTAACCAGCTAAGCAATTGCTTTCTCCGCAGCCTTTCAATAGCGGGTACCACTTTATTAATAATTCCTAGAGCTCGCTCATGTTGATATAGGTCTACCAAGTGATAGGCATAAAAAAGATCAGCGTATATCTCCGCCATTTTCTCTCTTTCTGCCTTCCGGGTAGCCAGAGCCAAATTAGTTAATTCATCTGCAGCACTTGCAAAATAGTACTTGTCATAAAAAATCTTGGCTCGAGTAATCTGGTTTTCCTCCTCGATAAACTGGACATCAATCTTTCTTACCCTTTCCTGTCCTGCTTCTACATAACGGGGATCTATGGCCTGATAAACATCAGCGTTTATCTTTTGACTACTGACCAATATTAAGAATGAGGCCTGGATTTGTGGGGTAGAGGAGGAAATATTGATGTAGTAATCGGTCTGGGACTGTTGATAGTATTTCTTTATTTCTTCGATTCTACTTCGAAGCTGAATAAGTATTTCGTGATGGTCAGTGGGGTCAGGTAAATCCAGAGCTATTGTTCTTATTGCCGTTTTAGGCATCATGCTTTTAAGCTGTTCCTCTATTTCTTCACAGCGATCTTCGGTAAAACTCAATTTTTCGTTCAGTTGCCGACGAGTTGGAAACATTATTAGAATATCGGGTTTTATCTCCTGAGCGACAGTAAGCAGTGGTCCCAAAGATTTTTCTCCACTCTCTGGATCCACTGCAAATGGGTCCCGTTTTCCTACCGCGCTAAGTAAAATTTTCATCGCCTTTCCCTCCCCTTAATGTCAAAGGAACGTGGTTGTCTCCTTGTCACTCCTTCTGCATATGTTTGCCATCACAAAAAGGAGGATTTTCCGTCTTACCGCACCGGCAAAGTACAAACCGGTCTGATTCTGCGATAATATTTCCGTCTGGATCAAATACCCGATTAGGGCCTTCTATCAAAATTGGGCCATTTCTAATTACTCGTATTCTGCCAGCTAAATTAAGGTCAATCTTATAATCTTTACTGCCTGGCCCTTTAGCAATGTCTGGATTAACCGAAGAACCTTCGGGCAAACTGTATTGCAAAGCATGGCTGGGACATTTGTCAATTGTACGCATGATTGTTTCTGCATCACTGCCCGATAGATTTACCCAGGGCCTTTTACCGACATCAAAAACTTCAGGCAATTCCCCCCAGCACTTACCTGCGTGGGAGCATAGCTTAGGATACCAATAAACAATAATATCCTGATTCTGATACGTCTTCATTACTGTGTCAGATGCGTCAGAAGTCTGTGCAGAAACATTTTCCCGCTCATTGAACATATCCCGGCCTGCTCCACAAATGGGGCATACCCAATCGGAAGGAAGTTCGTCAAATGGTGTTCCTGCTGCTACCCCATGTTCGATATCTCCTACCGAAGGATCGTATACGTAGCCACATATTATACACTCATAAATCTGCTGCTTTTTAGCATCTTTCATTTCAGTACCTCCAATAAAAGTTATAGATACCCCTGGTTGAGGCCAATCTTGAACCACTTAAAAAATTTAATACTTGTACCAAAACTGTCATCAATAACCACAGAAATCCGCAGCAAGGAATAAATAACACTCCAAATACAAAAACTGCAAAAAAGATCAATCTCCTGATCTAATTTAGTTACCAATTCCTTAGCAAACAGTCCCAACGGTATCAATAAGTACGGTTTTACTTTTATACTGGTTGAAATTGCTCCTTGCCAATACCGCAGACGGGGCATACCCAATCTTCCGGAATGTCTTCAAAGGCCGTACCTGGAGCAATGCCTGAATCTGGATCTCCAACTGCAGGATCATATACATATCCGCATATTGAGCATTCATAATTTGGCATTTTATTATCTTCCGTTTTTTCCTCCTTGGTTTGTCCCAAGGTATTACTTACTGGGGTTGGTGAAGGAGCAACATTCCTTTTTCTTTGTTGATAAAGAGCATAGGTCAGCGGTTCTTCATCACTTAGGGCTTCAGCGTTAATAACTTTGCCAATAAAGACGGTATGGGTTTCAACATCAATACTGTTAATTACTTGACACTCCAAATAGCCTACGGTATTTTCTAAAACTATAGGAGCACCAGTCTCCCCAATTTTGAAGGAAACATTCTCAAATTTATTATGATTTCTTCCGGATTTAAAGCCAAAATTGCCGATAAAGTCAAGGGGCGTTGAAGAGGGTAAAACAGATGCTGAGAAAACCTTACTCTCGCTTATGTATTCGTGCGTAAGATTATTTTTATTAATACCTATGGCTATCGTAGCGGGATTAGCTGAAATCTGAAACATGGTATTCGCAATTTGCCCGTTAATCTTTCCGTCTTTAGTCGAACAAATGACGTATAAACCGTAGCTAATTTTGTAAAATAAATTCGGATTCATTCTCATACTCCTTTCCATTTATCTAATTACCCCAATTATCCCTGCTAAATGAACACTAAGTGTCCTTCAATTATATTATACGGCCAATAAAAAGAACAGCATTGTAGCAGATGTCAAATAAGCACTTTTGGAAATTAGAATGCAGTAGAGGGAGTGTGGTTTGTAATTAATTTATGGAAGGCGATTGATTGAAAGGGGCTACGAGGACAAATTCTCCGAGGAATTCAAGGCACTCTACGGGATTATTTGGTAGAGTGCCTTATTAATAGATTCGTAGTTTTGTTAGTTCTAGTACATAAATATCCACTTGCGGATAGGGAATGTTAATACCTTCCTCGTCAAAGCGCTGCTTGACTTATGGGGAGCAAAAATTTAGTATTTAATGAACCTATCCCCCGGAACACCACAGATGCTGCATTTTTCTGGAACAAATTTTTCAATATTTCCACAGACTGGGCAGAGATAATAGAATACTTCTTCTGTCTGGTCAAGGTTCTCTAACGCTTCCTTATAAAGCTTAGCGTGAACCTCTTCCGCTTTCATTGCAAAAGTAAAAGCCATAAGAGCAGCTTTGTTTCCTGCGGCTTCAGCTTCCTTTACAAATTCGGGATACATCTCCTTATATTCATAGGTTTCGCCTGCAATACCATCTTTCAGGTTATCAGCCGTTGAGCCGATTTTTCCTGCGATCTCAAATTGTTTCAAGGCATGTATAGTTTCAGCATCAGCTGCAACCCTGAACAATTTAGCAGCATTAAGCTTTCCTTCTTTTTCAGCTTTTTTAGCATAGGCTAAATACTTTCTGTTAGCCTGCGATTCTCCAGCAAATGCCTCCATCAGGTTATCGAGGGTTTTGTTTTTATTCATTGGTTTTTCCTCCTTTATTTTTTATTAAAGCTCTTCATTATTCTTTCCACCATTTCTCATGGGAAACCTTCTAGATTTTGATCGATTAATATATTTCTTTAGAAAAAGTAAGACCGAAACTTTATTAAAAAGCATTCAACCGTTTGGTTCGTCAGTATAAGGTTTTTCATTTCCCCAGTGTGCTTTTGGGGAGGGGAAGGGTAATGATGTCGCCATCCCCGTCCCCTCGGACCCTCGACACTCTCTCCGAAAGAATTTCTGGAGCTTTATATGTTATATATATTTTACATTATGTAATATATATGTTATTATATGCAATATGGAGGTTGCCTATGAAAAACATAAGGATGAAAGTGGCCCGGATTGAACGGAATATGAAACAAGAAGATTTGGCCCAGGCGGTGGGGGTTACCCGCCAAACCATAGGGTTGATTGAAGCAGGAAAATATAACCCGTCATTAAAACTTTGCATTGCCATATGCAAAGCACTGGGCAAGACTTTAGATGAATTATTTTGGGAGGAGACACTATGAGAGACATAACCCAAGATGAGCGCACTGTAGCCCAAAAACGCAAAATCGGCAGTGAAACCTGCAATCTGCTGCTATTGGCTTTGATGATTTCCATATTGGTACAACAGTATTTATTAAATGTTCCTTTTGCTCACTATGCGGCTGAATTCATCTGTTTTTTTGGAGCCTGCTTTTATCTTGTAATCCGGAATATAACCGCAGGAAACGATTTGTACAGACGGAAAAACATAGGGTTTAAATGGGTTATAATTAATAGCCTGGTTTGTGGTTTTACCATCTGTATAGTTACAGGAATAGCCAATTATGCTCGCTACGGAGAGCAAGCCGCTTCAAGCCTTTGGCTTACCACATTGGTAATTACGTTTTTATCTGGGACTGCGGCCGCGTTCTTAGGGTTCTCACTTCTTCATTATTTTAATAATAAAAAGCAGCAAAACATAGCAGATGAATTGGATGAGGAAGAAGATAAACTTTAAATATTACACCGAACCTTTTCAGGAATTTAAATCATAAAAGACTCACCCATGGTACTAGGCTTATTATGGGTGTTGGGAAGTTCTTTTTATCCGGACAACAGGGCATGAAAGAACAACATCACAGCAAACATAAGCAGAGCAGCCCCCATCCAGAAGGATAATATCGGAAATACCGATGTCAAAAACAAATACTTTTGCATAGCACACCACAGCAGAAAGCCAATAATCGCAAGTGCCACCAAGGCTTGAATCCCTTGTCTCCCATAAAAATCAAACCTTTTTTGTCTTGACTTTCTCCTATAGAATGCCGTAAGCACTCGCAGAAACAGCATAAAACCCACGGCCATTAGCATTCCTATTATTGCACTCAGAGCGCAGCGACCCCATATGATTTTCCCCATTCCAACAGAGGGAAAGCCTCTCCACTGCGCCCAATCACTGAGCAAATAAGCAATGAAGGGCCAGCTCCTTTGACTGTTGGTCAGGATCACAATGCCATCCCCAGTCTCCGGCACTGCCTGGAAATGAGTCATGATACCGCTGCCTTGCCCTCCGTGGGAAACTGACAACATGCCGTTAGGCAGTATCTCTATATAGTGCCCCAGACCGTATGCATCAAATACCAGCTCGTAAATGCCGATTTTATCACTTACAGGTGTATACAAAAGTTCTATGCTTTCGGTACTCAACACGGAATTGTCACACATGCCTGCCATTGCAAACCTGGCTATATCTTCAGCCGCGGCAAACAGGCCACCCGAGGCTTTTTCCGGATAGACGTATACCGGCACAGGCTTACCAGTGAGATCGTATCCTGTAGGGGGAGCAGGCATCATGGTACTCTCCCAGTTAAAGGAGGCTCCTTTCATGCCCAGAGGCAGAAAAATCTCCGTTCGCATGTATTCCGAAAAATCCCTTCCGCTAACCTCCTCAATGAGAAGCTCCAGAAGGTTGTAGCCGGTGTTGGAATAAGAAAATGCAATACCAGGTTCCATCATTGGAACAACTTCCTGCGTGAGCTTTTCTTCCAGCGAAGGCATTTCCGCTCCAGGAGAATAAATGGTAAACACATCCCCTAGGGGCAAGCCCGCTGTATGGCTTAAGAGGCGGCGAACCGTGATTGCTTCCGTGGGATAATCCATCTCTGGGAGGCTCCAGCTTTTCAGGTATTGTGATACGGGGGCATCCAAGTCAATCACACCCTGCTCCGCCAACTTCATAACCCCCCATGCGGTTACTGATTTTGATATGGACTGAACCCGCATTGGGGTATCCGAGGTCAAAATCCTGCCTTTTTCCAGGTCAGCGTATCCGTATGCTTGAAGCCAAACTTTTTCATTACCCTGTACCAGAGCTATGCTGCAGCCCGGAATCTGGTATTGCTTCATCAGAGCAGGAACGCGTTGGTTCATATGGGACAGAAAAGCATTAAGCGGATCCCCCGGGCGCACCTGCTGTTTGGGCGACACACTACCCGTAATCATAGCTACAAACACAAATGAAAGCAGCGACAGAATTAGCAGCCCTATCCATGGCCTGCTTCCTAAAAACACCTCTGTGAGCTTCATAAACTGAAATCCCTCTCTACCTGCGTTGATATTTGCCTTCCGCCCTATTTTAATCTTGTCACTATATATTAGGTAGTTCTGGGTGATAAATTGCTATAACAGCGGCTGCTGATTATAATGCTGTATCCTTTTCCGCCTTTTTCCAAACCTTAGGCTGGTTATAGAGGTAGAAAATGAACGTTGCTTGGTTTGGTGATTATGTTCCACTACAATGATAGTTGTTCTTCCCTTGCTCTTCCAATTTTAATCCTTCCACAATTCACCTGCTAAATGGTCTATTGCTTGTTTTGTCTTTTCCCTGCTTTTCCGGTCGATAATCCACTGTCCGTCCTTTTTCACCAGAATATCACCTTCCCTGGCATCGGGAGGGAGTTGGTTCTTTTTAATATTTTCTATCTTTCCCTGGATATCCAAGACCGCGTATTCGCCTTCCAGGCGATCAATTACAACCTTCAAGTCAAGTCCCCCTTATGGTTGGCAGATGCCGCATGGGCTAAATCCTGCCTCAACCGCTTCTGCTCGGCTTTTAAGTTTTACCTGGTTATGCTCGGCCGGCAAGTTTTCACACTCCAGCCGGTGAAACTTTTTCGATTTGCCATTACCAATATAGTAGGTATCTTCGCCACTATTTTGATTATTTAAATCAGCATTTGGTGCCCCATCTTCAGCCGGGCAAAAGGTTTCTATTTTCAGCGAATTACCGTCTGAGCTGAATGCTATATTCCCGTTTTCATCGGTCCGGTATATTTTTACTCCTGCTCTTTTCAATTTCTCTATGGTCTCTTTATGGGGATGGCTGTATTCATTATCAGTTCCGCAGGTAATAACCGCATATTGGGGTGACACTGCATCTATAAAACCATCACTGGTACTGGTAGAGCTGCCATGGTGCCCGATCTTTAATACCTCGGCTTTTAAATCCTTCTGGTAGGAAGCAAGCATATCCTGTTCGGATTCTTCCTCCGCGTCACCGGTAAAGATAAAAGAATTATTTCCGTAAACCATTTTAACTACTGCACTGTAATTGTTTAGACCTTCATAGGTATCCCTTACCGGGGCAATAAAAAAGCTATCCACACCCTCAAGGGGAATAGATATTCCTGCTTTAGCGGTATTTACCTTAAGTTCTTGGTTTTTTATCGCTGTCAGCAAATCTTCAAATGTTGATGATGTGTGAGTTACCCTGGGCAGATAGACCTTATCAACGGTAAACTCTTCCAGCACCTTAATAAGCCCTCCGATATGGTCCGAATGGGGATGAGTGCCTACCATAATATCAATTTTATTTACGCCCTGTTTTCTCAGGTAATCTATAACCTTTCTACCCTGGTCTCTTTCTCCCCCATCGATTAACATGCTTTGCCCTAAAGGAGTTTGGATAAGTATGGAATCCCCCTGCCCCACATCTATGAAGCTGACGGTCAGTTGCCCTCGATCATAGACCTGGCCAACAACGTTATCTTGGTCGTTTTCACCAATTCCGGCTGCACAACCAACCAAGAAAAAACAGCCAATTAACAGTATTAAGATAAGTAAGAAACGCCTTTTGGCCCAGCTAGAATCCTTCTGAATATTTGAATACTTTAGCCTTGGCTTCATCCTTTGTTTTGAACTCCTATCCCTTCAATTATCCTTGTTTCATTTGCCCCAGAATGATTCCACCGGTGCATTGTCCCAATAATTTTTCGTAACCTGCTGTAGATATAGCCATATTCTTAAGCTGTTACTAGTAAGCATGTTAACAATACTGCCAATTTCGGTATTCTTTAATGGGGTTGTTGCAGAAATCCTCACCTCCCACTTGATATATTTATACCAGTTTTCCAGAGACAATCCTAATGTAATTAACCTTCTAATACCGCTAATTGTTCATGTTATCATACCGACTGCAAAAACCTTGCTAGATATATGATACCTTATTCTTATCTTTGACCTTACAGATAACCATAGTTTTTCAGACTCTGCCACCAGTTTTGATACCAATTCTATGAATGGTGTATTCATGGTTGCATGTGCAAGATCAAGCACATAATAGTGTCTTGCCTGCTCCTCTATCTTTATTACAATTGGAGGATACCTGTTCTTCATAAGCTCAAGCCTCAAGAGCAACCTTGAGATCCGGCCATTCCCATCAAGGAATGGGTGTATTTTTACAAACTCACCAGAAAGCAAGTATAAGTTTTCAATGTGCCCAAAAACACCTCTGCTAAACAGGTCTTAAGCTTTTTGTCCTACATGGTTAAAATTTTGAACCTTATTGCTTAGCTATTTTTTCCTATTATTTTAGGGACATTTGTCTGTAATTTATGTGATATTTTTGGGCATTAATGGTATAATGCATGATGAGACATTAATCGCATACAAAATATAGAAAGGGCACGATATTATTTCCTAGTCTTCGCTAGTGCTAAAATTATGAAGCACATTTCACACCAAGGGGGATTGTAAATGCCTTATTTGAGAAGGGTTTTGAGTATTTTTGGTCTCATAAAAATATATAGGGACTATGAGGAAAACATTTACTGTAAATTTTTTGGGAAATATCGCCTACTAAAAAGAAATAAGACGGCCTAGAACAACCGAGGCGAAAATCGATTCCTTAAAAACGCAAATGTAGGACTTACGTACCCGAATTTCATGGCTAGTTAAAATAATAGGGCCTATAAAAGTGGAGTAGCAAAGTTGTTTGTTGAATCCTGTAAACCTATACAGAACGGGTATACTAATGATTTACCGCAATAAAGCTTACTAATAGTGTAACTCTTAGATTAGTTTAAGCAGATAATCAAATCTTAAACAAATTAGTTTTTAAGGAGTGTACATTATGAGTTACAAACCTGTCTCATTAAAAAGTCTTATCTGTCAAAAAAACAATCCATTATTATTGCCACACATTCAAAGGCCATTTACCTGGGAGATTGACCAAATATTTAAACTATTGGATAGTCTGATGAATAATTATCCCATTCAGACCATACTGTTATGGAGAACCAGGGAATATGTTAATGTTAGAAGATTCATGAACAATATAGAAGAAGTCCCAGATTTGAGCAGGTTTTATGATATTAAATTCTCCCAAAGGGGAATAGAGAAATTGCTGGTCATCGATGGACAGCATCGTTTACAGTCTCTATTTGCAGTATTTGATGGTTTTATTTATGATTCAGAAGTTTATATGAACCTTTTATCGGGAAATAGGGAAGTTGAAAACGGGGTTTGGTATGAGTTTAAATTATCCCAGGACAAGCTGCAATTCCCCTATATTAGGTTAAAAGACCTTGTTGCAGACAATAGAAGCTTATCCGATATAACCAGTGAACTAAATAAACAGCTCGCTGAGCATTTTAACAACTGCCAGGAAGGACAGGATATAGCAGTAATAAAGAACCTGTTCAGCAATAATATCCGTAAACTGGTTTCAATTATAAGGGAAGAGAAATACATATGGTACAAGGAATTAGATGGAGTTGACAATCATTATCCTTATGAGAAAGTTTTAAATATATTTTTTAGAGCTAATTGCGGAGGGACTGCATTTGAGCCGGCTGATCTAATTTTTACATCTATAAACCAGCATTGGGAAGATGCTGAACAAAATATTAAAGATATTGCTAAAATGTTAAATGCCCTTGGCAGTTTCGAGTTCAGTACTACCTTTGTACTGAAGTGTATCATGATGGCAATAGGAGAGGGAACTTCTTTGACTTACGCTATGTTCGAAAGAGATCTGGGGGCCGATTTTATGGCCAAAATACAAGCCAAATGGCAGTACCTTCCAAACGAGCGGATTATAACCGCTTTTAAACATCTTAGAAATTTTATCATAAATGACCTTAAGCTCAGCTCCGCAAAAGCCATCCGTTCATACGATTCACTAATACCGATTTTTGAATACTTATACTTATATTCGTATCCTGACCCGATCAACATAGCATATTTAAAAAGCTATTATTATAAGGCTCAGGTATTAAACTGGTTTTGTTCAGATACAGATAGCCTATTAGAGTCGATTCACCATATACTAGTTCAGAATAAAACTAAAGATTTCCCGCTGGATGAATTATGCCGATTCTTTTCATCAAATAACCGGGATGTGGATATAACTAAAGAGCACCTAAAAGATGCAAGAACAAAGCATCTGGTTTTGGGCCTTTTGCACAAACGGTAATATCAGAAATAAAAAGGATATCACCGATCACTTTGAAGGCTATCAAAGAGGAATTGCGCGGTAGAAGTCCATAATCTTTCATGGATACGTTTCGTACAACGGGCATGGGCTCGCACCCGAAAAGTCGCGGTTTCATACGCGGTATATCCCTTTTTGTTTTACGTAAATCGGGTAGATATAAATTCTATCTCCTTGTTTTAGGTCAAACGAAAGGACCCCGGAATTCATTCCGGGGGAGTTGTCACCAACTGGGTATCTTTAATACTAACCCGCTTACCGGCAAGTGCAGCAGCGTATCGATTACCCTTTTACCTGTTGCTTTCTCGACCGCTTCTTTATATGCTTTGAGCTGCAGCGCATATTCTTTGTTCCGCTCATCAAGGTTTTTACCTGGATAGCTTTTATGATCGATAATCACATAGCCATCGGGAGTCTCCAGCAGTAAATCTATCCATCCCTGCATGAGTTGGTTTTTGTCATTGCGAAGGGAGATGGGCCACTCTTTAAATATCCTGCACCCCGGATACTGCTGATTTAAGAAATCAGTTAACTTCTGACCAACAGCCAATAATTCGGCTGGGTCTACCGCAGTTTCGATACTCCATCTATTGAGTATCCCCTGAGCAACTTCCATCCTCTGCTCTTCCGTCATTCCGTCGTAATCAAGAGCTAAATAAGCATGAACGGCACTGCCCAGTGCTTCCATTTCCGGGTTGCCTTTGATATGAATTCGGGCTTGAAAGTCTTTTACCACCTCTATATTTAGGTCTTTAATTTCATCAGTTGCTTTGAGAGCGCTGGGTATAATCCTGGCAGCAGGATACTCAGCAGCTTTACTTGATAAAGCCGGTATATAATTGATTTCTTCGGTCAGGTTAGCCGGGACCTTTAGCTCCGCGCCGAATTCATAAACTGAGATAGGAATAAAATCCTTTCCTACCCAGAGTTTCTGACTGTCCAGATCCACATTCCATTCAATGACGCTTTTCCCGTCGGCACCCTTTAGAATGTCCAGCCATGCCGTTTTCAAGCTTGCTCCCTTTGTGTTTATGGTCTTTCTTATACTCATGACCATTCCATCCTTAGCTCTGGTCATACCTACATACATCAACCGCTGTGCTTCCCTTTCTTCCCTATCCCTGATCATCTTTTTCAGCTCAAGGCTGTCTATCTTCTGGTCAATTAATTCATATTTTCTCTGGTCACCAAACGGCCAGGGCCAGAAGCGTATTTTTCGGTCGGCTAACGGCTTTGCCGGGTCAAATTTCGGCGCTGCCTCAATATGCACGCCGAATACGTCATCCTTTAGCTCAGTATCAAGGCCGGTCAGCACAACCCACGGCCATTCCATTCCTTTAGCCCCATGGTATGTCAGTATTTTAACTGTCAGTTCTCCTGTACCCTGAGCCTGTCCGGGAACTGAATCATTGAGATAGGCCAGAAATCCATTTAAGGTTGCCGAAGAACGGCGTGAAGAACATTGATCAATGTACTCCCGGCATTTGCCTCTTAATGCGTCAAGATTTGCTACAGCTAATCTGGGGTTAGGCCATGATTTAACCATTCGCAACAGATTAATCCTACTGATTGCTTCCTCCAGGGCTTCCATCGGGGTCCAGTATCTCATCTTTCTATGACCTTCTTTAAGAGCCGTGATTACAGGATGGGTTTGCCATTGATTTTTGGTTTCTATGGGATCGCTCACCAGATCTTTTACCCAATTGCCAGCATGCTCAGTTGACATATGTATAATTTCTGCCAAGGCTACGGTATCTCCTGGATTATTCATATATCGCAGGGCCGCTAAAGCGAGAGTGCACTCCCTGGTATCCAATAGGGATCCCTGCCCTACTGATACCCTGATCCCCATCTGCTCAAGCTTTGCTGCCACTTTTTCACATTGGGCGTTGGTTCTGCACAATACAGCGATTTTCCCCGGTTTTACCCCTTCTCGGCCTATAAGCTCCCGCACACCGTTTGCCACTGCTGCTGCTTCTTCATCATTATTCCTGACCGTCAAATGCCATACTTCCAGACAGCCGCCTTTGGCCTGTTCAATCCTCTCAGAAGGAATGCTTAAACAC
Organism: Syntrophomonadaceae bacterium; assembly: GCA_050949865.1. GTDB lineage: Bacteria > Bacillota > Syntrophomonadia > Syntrophomonadales > Syntrophomonadaceae > JBMNGN01. The sequence continues at coordinate 297,584 of JBMNGN010000002.1, read as the reverse complement.
ACCTTATCCCTTCCCATTTCATAAAAAACTTCCGAGAACAAGGCATTGGTGAAATTAATAAGGTTTTCCCGGGACCTCCAGGAGTTTTTTAGAATATTTGAACTCTTTATTGAAGCAACAATCTCATTCATTAGCTGGGGGTCGGTTCCGCGAAAACCATATATGGCCTGCTTGGGGTCACCTACCCAAACCGAGTTTCCAGCCAGTTCATGCAAGGCCAAGAACAAGGCCAACTGTATCGGGCTGGTATCTTGAAACTCGTCCACCATCATTAATTGCATCCGATCCCGCAATGAGTTTTTGAAGGCTTCATTATGCTGAGCCAGGTCCAGTACCCTGGTTTCCTGATCAATAAAGTCCATTAGGCCATGCTCCCGTTTGAATGTTTCATAACCTTCCAGAACCTGAATAGCACAGTTAAAAACTCCTTCTATAATCTGTTTAATATCACTGTGCAATCGGGGATGCTCCAGAACCTGGTCGGCAATGGCCTTAACCGGCTCAACTATATGCTGTCCATCTTTAGCAGCTTTCAATTTGGTTAAGCGGACCCAATCCGCCCAGGATAGCTTGTTGATCCTTTTATTAGCCTCCTTCAGGAAATCCAAGGCAGCCTGGGTAGTTTTTTTCAAGTTTCCCATTTCTTCTAGTTGATTAATAGCCAGAGCAACTGTTTTTTTTAGTTCATTATCCAGATCCCTTGCAGAAGGCTTCCCCAAAATATCCCGTATAGATTCCCAGGAGGCTACAGAACAAGCAGACAGTTCACCCGGCATAATATAGTTGCTCCGAGCCAGGTTAACAATTGCCCTGACGTGGTCACGCCAGTCTTGTTTCGGTTGATAGCCGCTGCCCCCGCCATTCAGTTGCAAACGTTTTGCAATAGGCTCTATCTGCGCTGCATATGTGTTGATAACGCTGTCAACAGCTATTTTAAATATCCTGCCGCTATCCTCTTCACTCATTACTTCAATGGCTGGCGACATTCCGGCATCTATAGCATATTCCTTTAAGAGGCGGGCACATATGCTGTTTACCGTGCCAATAAAACCGTCATGTATCCGGACAGCCTCCTCAACCTGCTGGTTGCGCAAGAGCTGAACCCGAATCCGCTCACACAGCTCACCGGCAGCACGATTGGTAAATGTAGTTGCTATAAGCGCTTCTGGAGCAATACCGCTTTTTATTTTGTCTACAATTCGCTCAGTTAAACTATATGTTTTGCCGGAACCGGCGCTGGCATTGATCAACTCAGGTTTTTTCATAGCCTACCCCCCTACAAATCGCATAAGCGACGGTAATCACAGTATTTGCACATCGGGTTCCTATACAGCATTCCCTGTTCCAGCCGCTGCTGCTTAAACATCTCGCTAATCTCCTCTTCCCTTTTCCCGTACTCATCTTGCGCCAGCAGCTCCTTTACCCCCCTGGCTTCGATTACACCTTCACCAAGCTGCTTTAAATCATGGTTCAGTGCAGATACCGCCATATCCCAAACCTCTTCAAGGGTAAAGGGAGAATCTATTGCTTCGTCAGCCAGCAGGGTACTGTTGCTAATAATCTGGCCCTGAGCCAGCATAAAATAACCGGTATGAACTAGCTGGGCCGGTTCAGCCTTTTTTAGCATCCAGGCATAGGCTGCCAACTGCAGAGCGCTTCCCTCTTCAACTTCCTGCCGGTAATACTTGCTGGTATAAGACCACTTCATATCCATTACAAAGGGATTTCCGTTTTTATCCCGCAGCAGCAAATCAGCATAGCCAATAAACGGTATATCATTAATCTGTCCCTCAAGAGGTGCTTCGGTTTTCTCAACTGTTAATTCAAGCCGGTTTATAGTTTCCACTAGCTGCCGTACCGCATCTATAATTGATGAACGGCAGCGCATATTCTCAATGGCATTCCCTTCCAGCAGCAGTTCTGATGCCATAAAAGGCAGCAAATCATCATACAGAAGGCCTGCTTTAGCGGCAGCATCATCTGGATCCCATCGCTGGCCGGAAGAATATAATTCTTCTACAATTCTGTGGCAAAGAGTCCCTAGCATCTGATTGCTCGAAGGTACTGTCTGGCTCTCCGACAGGCGAAGGCCCGCGTGGTATTGCAAAGCCCATTTCATCGGGCAGGCAATCATGGTGCTCATCTGGCTGTAGGATAACTGGGACGGAGCTTTGATAACTGACGGAGGCACATTATGGGCAGCAATAAGCTCGAAAGGCTTTTGATTAGGAACACTTTCAAGAATCTGTTTGCGCCCGGCAAATTCCCATTCCTTCCGGGAATAAAAATCCTTGCATTCTTTCACAATAAAAGCCTGCACATCTCCCTCAGACAGGTTGCGACCTGCTTTGGCAGCTGCATAGCAAATCATATCCCAAAAAGGGTGATGGAAAACTTCTTCACCATCTATCTGAGCTATATATATACCTATAAATCTCTTTTCTGCATGTAAAAATCCCTGCCGCCAGGCATTGGACTCACGACGGCGAAAATCCATGGGTTTTTCTATCTGCACCCCGGCCGCCAGCAGATCCTTGCGTTCCTGAGCGGTCCAAAAGGTGGGCGGTTTGGTGATAGGATTATTAAAACCCCACCATATGATTTCACTGCACTTATCTACAACCTGTCCGGGATGATCAACCACCTGCCAGGGAGCGGCCTCTTCGCAGATATCACCCCCATAGCTGCCTGCTCCAATTATGGTATCCAGCATTCTTTCCAGTGTATTACGGGGAATTTTACCTTTGCCTAATGACAATTCCTGAAGCTGCCGGGCTTGGCCAACTACTTCAACCAGCATGGGATCTGTTTCCAGCTTCCAGCCCAGCCACTCAATCACTTTTTGACAGCGCTTACGCAGATTTTCTTCCGGAATACCATCTGCAGGCTCATAGCGTTCTTCTACCAGCAAGCTGTTAATTTCTTCTACGTAAGCCCGTGCCTTTTCCTCGTTTTGGGGATCATCTTTCGCTTCCAATTCCTTTTTGCGTTTGGCCATTATTTCTTCCAGTGCGTCATTCCAGGCTTTGCCACCCACTCCTGGCTCTTGGTTTATGGCCTTCAGCAGAGTTCGGCAAACCCAATTCGGAAATGGAGACTCACTCAAAGACAGCAATTCAACAAGTATGCGAATGTCAACCGGATTCCAGGCATTAGCAATCATTAAAGGCAATACCTGCTGAACTTCACGCCAAGGCGATGCCTCTGAGCGACCCAGACACGGAAGTCCGTGCCGTTTCAAAGCCTGATCCAAAACATGGGTGTCGTGGCTGCATATTATGGTTACTTGTTTGTTAGCCTCCGGTTGACAGGATAGCCAGAGGGCCAGGTGTTCCGCTGCTTCCCATTCATTTTCAGCTTTAAGCAGAATCAAGGTATCATCCTGCAAAGTAAATGTTCCTGGCTCATAAGCACCACGCAATACTGCCTGGGTTAATGCCAGGCTGCTGTTTGGTTCACTGCCTGCCGCCTCCTGGTACAAGTCAATACTTATGCCTTGGTTCTGCAACTGTCTGAACAAATGCTGCCATGCTGGAGGAAGCATTTCCATAGGTTCAATCAACTGGATTGAAGTAATCTGTACTTTAGGATTCTGTTCCAGCTGCCCAATTATATCCCTCAGCCGATCAGCATAACCCCGGGATAACTTTACCGGCACCTTTTCCAGGTCGGCCAGAGCCTTAAGACGCGGAGAAGCACTGCCTTCAGTTGTTCCCTTCCAGCCGTTTTCAATCAGTTCATCACGCCAATTCAATAACTGCCTGGCAGTTGACCAGGGATCAACTGAAAAAGACTGGTGAAACCAAGCAGAATTGTGGTCAATCTGCGCTATGCGTTTCATGTATTCATCGATGCGCTTTACCGGATGTACAGCAGCTCCTGAAAGGCCCAACTGAGTCTCCAAAATACTCATTAACCCCAAAGGCCCCGTTCTGACTTCACCCATAGATGCAGGCTTGTTACTCCAGGGCACACCATCCAGGTACATACCAAATAGTATTCTCATAATGATGCCCCACCCCAAACTCTCTTAAACTCTCCTAAACTGAAGTTTATCGACCTTAAAATGATCTGCATTTTACACATGATGTTCTGTTGGTTTAGTTCTATTTCATGGTGTTGATATTTATATTAATGCAACTGCTGAATTGACCATTCTATTATGCCAGTATAACCTCTATTATAGAAAAAGCCTCCCGGTGCAACGGAATAACATTAATTGTTGTTCAGCAAGTTGGCCCGGGTAATTGCTTTGGGGCCGAAGCGTTCCCTTATATCGTCCATGAGCTGGTCAATATCTTTATAATCGGCAGTATATTGAGGTCCGAACAAACTCCCCTGCTCCAGGTTTGAAGCCGGCAACAAATGTCCTAATGATAAGCCGAAAAGGCGCAGGGGTTGGTTGTTGGTATAGGAATGGTGCAATAGTTGGCTGGCAATTTGGGTTACAATTAGATCAGAATTACAAGGGGGTATGGTCTTGCTGCGAGTAATGGTTTTAAAATTACTATATCTTAGCTTGAGAGTGATACTGGCAGCCAAAAGGCCTTCCCGGCGTAATTTCCTGCACAATTCAGCTGCAAATTGGGGGATTAGCCTTTCCAGGTAGTTGATATCGCTAATATCCTTCGGAAAGGTTACTTCCCGGCCCAGAGACTTTCTTTCACGCTCCGGTACCACTGGCCTTTTATCAATACCATGAGCCAGTTCCCAGAATAAGCGGCCTGCTGAGCCGAATCTATCTTCCAACCATTCCGGTGACAAGCCCTGGATATCGCCAATGTTTTTTATTCCCATCCTTTCCATCCTCTGCTGGGTTTTCTGCCCTACTCCCCATAATCTCCCCACCGGCAACGGTCTTAATATCTCCAATGCTTGATCTTCAGTAATAAGGCGCAAGCCATCCGGTTTATCCATATCTGATGCCAGTTTAGCCAGGAATTTATTATAGGAGATACCAACTGAAATGGTAAGCCCTAGTTCGGAATAAACCTGTTCTTTAATCGAGTAACCTATTGTTTCCGGGCTGCCGTATAGTTTGGAACAACCGCTGATATCCAGGAAAGCTTCATCAATAGAAACAGCCTCTATGATGGGAGAATACCGGCTGAGGATGGAAAATACCTGTTTTGATACTTCCAGATAGCGAGGCATGTTTACCGGAAGGAATATCGCCCAGGGACAAAGCCGATAGGCCTGGGCAATAGGCATAGCCGATCGGATACCGAATTTTCTAGCTTCATAGGAACAAGTGGATACTACCCCTCGGGAGTGTATATTCCCTCCCACTACCACCGGTTTACCGCGCAGTGAGGGGTTATCCAGCTGTTCAACCGAAGCAAAAAAAGCATCCAAATCACAGTGTAAGATATTAGTAAGCCCTGCCACGGTCTTCCTCCAAGAAAAGATGTATATAGATATATTATAGCAAATTATGAACTACCTGATGATTTCATCGCCTTTCCTTTAATGCAGGGGATTAGGGCATCAGATCAGCCAGGGAATCCGTCCCAATTTCATCTTTTAGGCAAATTTTATTTAATTTAGCAGCCCCAGAAAAAATGACCCATGCCATTTATAACTATATTCATAATCTGCAAGCATTGGTACACTTAACATTAATAGTAATTTTAAATGGGATGTAGCTAATGAAAGACACTGGCAGATGTGCAATGTGTAAACTGGATAAACGCATTTGTATGAAAGAAGACGGCCGGTCTCCGGCCTTTTGTTCAACGGTCTTGTATCCTGATGCTATTAAGAAATCTGCTGATGAATACCAGAAACCTGAGATCAAAGAGTTTGCCCGGCAGGCTTCCCTGCAGGAGTCAGAGTGCTACATAAATAGGGATTCAGAGCCTTTTTTCCCTTATCCAGTAAAACCAAGGTTGCAGGAGATTATTGAGTTTTCGCGGCGCATGAATTACAGGAAATTAGGATTAGCTTTTTGCTATGGACTTCGCCACGAGGCTTCAATACTTAATGAAATTTTAGAGGCTCATAATTTTGAGGTAATCTCGGTCATGTGCAAAGTAGGCGGCCAGGAGAAAAGCAATTTGGATTTAAGCCTGGAGGAAAGGGTTCACATCGGAGCTTATGAAACAATGTGTAATCCAATAGCTCAAGCTGAGGTTCTGAATCAGGCTAATACCGACTTTAACATTATGATGGGTTTATGCGTAGGGCATGATTCATTGTTTATGAAGTATTCACAAGCTATGTGTACCGTTTTTGCGGTAAAGGATCGAGTTCTTGGGCACAACCCCATGGCGGCAATTTATACTGCCCAATCCTACCTGGGGCGCTTTAGGAAGGACCAGATTGATCATTTTAATAAACTAGTTCGGAAGAAAACCTAAACTCCCTGCAATTATCTAATACTTATATAGCCATTTTGCCCATTTAGGCGATGCTATTGAACTAGCCCTGTTCATCAAACTATACAAATATAATGATGATTACTTATTGCTTCGCCGCAGTCTGGTAGGCAATGGTTGGCTATAACTGCTTCCGGATGGAGAAGATACTGGGAAGACTAAAAAAAGCAGGAGGTGTAGTTATATGAGTGCCAAGGGGCGCATGATGCATATGATGATGAGATACAGGCACTTACTAAAAGGGCAGTTAAAGAGGGAAGTAATTGATAAAAGCACCTCGATCGAGGAGCTGCGCCGTCAATGCGATGACTCTGCTGCCAGGCTCATAAAGATACCAGATGGTATATCAGTGGTTGAAGCAGGGTATAAACCGCTTTATGCTGAATGGATTGTACCTTCAGATGCGGAGGAAAACAGGCAGTCCCTTACTCGCTCCCTTGTTTCCTGAAGCCACAGCAGCCCTTGATGAGGTATGTGTGTTTATTCGGGATAAGCTCATGGTAGATTTGTAACAAGGAGGCCCATAACCTTTTCCTGGTCCCTCTGTCACCATACCCCCGGCCAGCCTTCAAGGGTGCCGATAAAACCCCTTTAAACGTATACTGTTTGTTTCATCTCTCAATCTTTACTTGTCACTTTTTAGGTGTTATCCTTCAATAAGAATAATGACCAGCCTTTGGAGGAGATCCTCTTGTTGCACAAAGTTACTATAAAGACGGAAAAACATGACCAAATGCTGGATATAACGGCTCAGGTTCAAAACATTGTCAGCCAGGAGCATGTCCAGGAGGGTATGGTGTTGGTATATTGCCCTCATACTACAGCGGCAATTACCATAAATGAAAATGCTGATCCGGATGTAGCCCGTGATATTTTAATGAGATTGAACGAACTCTGCCCGTGGAATCATCCTGAAGATCGCCATATGGAGGGCAATTCATCCGCTCATCTCAAAGCATGTGTCATAGGTTCATCCGAGCTTATCCCGTTGGCAGCCGGGAAATTGGTTTTAGGAACCTGGCAGGGCATCTATTTCTGCGAATTCGACGGGCCGCGCCAACGCCATTACTATGTGAAGATTCAAAGCTAGGCAGTTTCATATATGTATAGATTCTATTAATACTCTTTTGCGGTTGGAAAATTATTTTCACGGTAAGAAGGAGAATTCTGTGTGTCTGATACTCTTTGCTTATGATTGCCATCCACAATACCAGCTCATTTTGGCAGCCAACCGGGACGAGTTTTATGCGCGCCCCAGTTTGCCTGCTTGTTTTTGGGATGATAACCCTGCTATCCTGGGAGGAAGGGATCTGCAGGAAGGGGGTACCTGGCTGGGAATTACTGCCACCGGTAACTTTGCTGCTTTGACTAACTACCGAGATCCTTCTGCTTATAAGCCCCAGGCCCCTTCCCGGGGACACCTGGTAAGAGATTACCTGGAAACCTATGTCCATCCCAAGACTTATATAGAACAGCTGCCGAACGGGGGAAGGAATTATAACGGCTTTAACCTTTTACTTGGAACCCGGGAATCATTATTCTACTATTCCAACCGTGAAGAGATACTACGCCCTGTGTCTCATGGAGTCCATGGCCTTAGCAATAACCTCTTGGATGTGTCCTGGCCCAAGGTCGCCAAGGGGAAAGCAGCCCTTGCGGCAGCGATACAAAATGAGGATATCGATGTAGAAGAAATAATCGCCATTTTAATGGATAGAGAACAGCCTGAGGATAAGGATTTGCCCAATACTGGGATAAGCCTTGAAAAAGAGAGAATGCTGGCGCCGGCCTTTATCATAAGCCCTAATTATGGTACCCGTTCAACAACTCTATTGTTGATTGGCCGTAATTTAATAGTTCGATTCTGGGAGCGCACTTTTGAGCCTAAACAACCGGATAACTGGAAGCAATTATACTATGAGTTTATGATCATTGATTAAAGCAAAACTTTTTGTTCGTAACCTGGAGGTATATTTATTTATGGATGAAAAGATCAACTCCTTGAAAGGACGCCGGGCTGAAATACTGAGCTCCAGTTATACAGTCAAGTCAGCAGTATTGTTGCCGCTGGTGAATATCGATTCCAAATCCTCTGTACTGTTTGAAAAAAGATCCGCCAATATTAAACGGCAACCGGGTGAGATTTGTTTCCCCGGCGGCAAGATCGACCCGACAGACAAGAACCCTGCCCAGGCTGCAATCCGCGAGACCTGTGAAGAGTTGTCCCTTTCCCCCGAGGATATAGAGTTAATAGCACCGCTGGACATTATGGTCAGTCCGTTTAATACTATTGTATTCCCTTTTTTAGGCCGAATACTAAAACCGGAAAAAATCGTTCCCAATCCTCAAGAGGTTGAGAAAGTATTCTTCGTTCCTCTGGATTTCTTTACCCAGAATGAACCTATCCTAAAGTATCTGTCTTTAAGGGTTGTCTCGTCCCCGGACTACCCTTTTGAGCTAATTCCCTACGGGAAGAACTATCCATTCAGAGAGGCTAAACACCCTGGATATTTCTATATCTGGAACAATGAAACTATCTGGGGCATGACTGCCAGAATCCTGTATAATTTCATCACCCTGATTAAACAGGAATAACTATCCTTAATTATTTATCTTAATATTTGATAAATTGTTCATATTCCATGCAGGAAAAACGACTTAGAATAGTGAAATATATGATAATTAGATAATTTAATAACGATCATCCTGTTATTTTCGAGCCTGGTAAGCCTAAAGCTGGTGCCATGGTTATCAGGCCGATAGGGTATAACTAGAAATGGTTGTGCCTCCCAGTGCGGAAAGAAAATCAACAGTTGGTTTGGTGCGCTGGGCTAAATATGATTTAGCCTTTTTGTTTGCACTCTACTTTAAGACCAGTTGTTTTCTTGAAGCAGCTGGTCTTTTGCCAAATGTTAAAATTTAAAGTATGAACTTAGGAGGCCATTATGAAAATAGGAATAATTAGTATTGATAGGCATTCCCTGGTCTATGAATTTAGTGATAAAAGACTGGTAAAGCTAGAGAAGCAAAACTCGCTTTGCCGAACAGTCAAAGGTATTCTCGATTATTTCCCTTATAGAGGTGATATGAGCCTGGAAAGTATCAGCTGGGTAACAGATATAGGTTATCGCTTAACCCGCCAGTTTGAACCTGATTTTGTTTTCCTGGGATATTCTACCCCCTATGTTATTTCTATGTTCTCATCCCAACCGATAAAGGTTATCAGGCAAAAGGTTTTCGCAGAAGTAGACAGATTCATTAATAATAGTGCATATTTGCCCATTATTGTTGGTTGTGGAAGCACTGTCCAGTGTGAAAATGTGATAGATCTTTCCTTTCTGGATGGTGTGGTATTAACCGGTAATATGAGCCCTGTTTATGCTGGATTATACAATCCCAGTGAACGGGACTTGAAGTATTTGGAGAATCATGAGTCAATTCAAATGTTGGTATCCAAGGAACGATTGAAGTTCATATGGGAACGGGAGAACCTGCTATCCAAAAACCTTCCCGATTTCCTGCTGGTTGCCAACCGGGGTTCGGTTTTTGGTACAGCACCTTCGGCCAAACCGAAAATCTACCGGGTAAACAACCGCGACAACCTGGTGCCGGTTTATTCCCCTGAACCGGTATCGTATATTACCGATATTGCTCCTTTAATCTCAAGGTATATCAAACAGGAGAACCGTAAAGTCGCATTGATCGTGTTAGAGGGAATTGGAATGGACGATTTCCAATGGGATTTCCATTCCTGTAAGAATACTTACTCCTGGTATACTTACATTCAGGGTGAGTGCCAGTATTATGCCCTAACCAGCGGGTTGGAACTGCCGGATCACGATTACGCCCCCAGCTACTCCAGTGCGCCCCATCGCTCCGGGAAGCTGCTGGAAATGCTAGATTTCAAGCCCAATAAAGTTATAGGAGCAGATCCTGCCATTAGGAGCTGTGCGGTTGGAACCCGGAGAATTATGACCCGTATAGCCAGCGGCGCTGATATAACCATTGAACCACTGGATTTCCCATCCGGTGTTGGTTGTGCTGGTATAATAGATCTATCGACCAGTATGACCAAGGAGGTTTTTGATAATGACATCCGGAGCACTGTCACCCGATAACGGTATTATAGCCTTCACTGCCGGAAGTCTTAAACCAGCCCTGCAAGAAATAGCAAGGGTATTCTCTAAAAGCCATCGCCCGGGAGTAGATGTTTATTTTGAAGCATCTGGCTCGCTGGATTGTGTAAGGAAAGCAACCGAACAGGGCAGAAAGGTCGACCTAATAGCTATTGCGGATTATTCTATATTTGAACAGTTTATAATTCCTCGGTATTCAGATTGGTACGCAATGTTCGCCACCAACAGAATGGTATTATGCTATACCAAAACTTCGCGATTATATAAAGAGATTAATAGCGACAACTGGTACAGGCTCCTCCTAAATAAAGGAGTTTCTTACGCCCACACCAATCCCAACCTCGATCCAGCTGGTTACCGTACTTTAATGGTATGGCAGCTAGCAGCAAAGCACTATAAACAGCCGGGTCTAGATAAGGCCTTCAGTCAATCCTGCGCCCGGGAATGGGTATATGACCGAGCCAGCGACCTGATAGAAGCTTTAAAAAATGGCCTAATAGATTACGCCTTTGAATATGCATCAGTTGCCCAGCAAAATAATCTAGAATACATAGAACTGCCCGTGGAAATCAATCTATCTAATCCACAATATACTGAGCTTTACCAATCCGCTCGGGTAAATACTTCTGGTCCCCAGGGTTCGATTATCCAACAAATAGGTAAACCTATCGTATATGCATTAACTGTCATCAACAATGCCCCCCATAAAGACCTAGCTATTGAGTTTGTAAGATTCATCCTTGGAACTGTGGGCCAATCCATTATTGAAAGCGCAGGACTACAAAGTATAATCCCTGCTCGGTTTAAAAACCCGGCTATGACCCCAACCAGTTTTTTGCAAAATTTGTCATAAACTAGATGGGGTCCCTAACGTCTCGGTCTTCTGTTCTCTCAGTTTTGCGCAGCCTGAGCAAAGGATCTGGCCATCTCTTACAACCGCCCATGGTTTCATAAAGCTTTCATTACAGGCCCAACATCTTACAAAGGAATGCAATCGGGGTTTGCCAGGAATTCTCCTTGCGATTGTTTCACATTGAAACAGTTCGGCATTAGTCATTTGGTACAGTTCTAATCCCCGTTTTTCTCTTAAAAACATGAATCTTTGTTTTTCCTCTACAGTAGCTATTTCAAGCTTAACTTTCTTATGCAATTCGATAGGTTCCTCATCAAGCCATAACGGTACTTTAAGCAGCAAACGGAATCCGTTTCCGCTCTTCTTGCCTACCCAGGAAAAAGCAAATTTGCCCTGGTTTTCTACTATTAGACTATCATTGCCCAGAGTACAGCCAGTGACAAATTGTACCCCGTCTATGCCGCAAACGTCGTTTTCCACAATAGCGTAGTGGGTTTCCCCGATGGTTTTACCAAGGCAGCCAAACAGTTCAAGGACACATCTGCTGGCTTTATATCCAACCGCAATACCAGGGCAAATATGCCCGTGAAAAGCAACTGTTTTTAACCATAGTTCCTCATTAAGCATTTTCAGTACCTCCCTTTTCATTGGACATTGAACTGATATTAATAACAAACAGCTGGCTATCAGCCAAATTCTCCAGTTCTTCTTTACTAAATCCTTTATTGGCGGTCAAGGTTAGGCGATACTGATGATTTTCCCAAACACTACAGCTTAAATCTCTGTTTTCCTGGAAGGTAAACCTGGCTGGGCTGGCTAGTCTAGCCCGGCTCAAACCCTGCAAGGTGTCAGCCAGGCAAAGGGAGCCTATTACGCCAACCTTTAATTCCGGGGTATTTAGATGGCCCATTATTTGCTCAGCCGCCATGGCCATCCTTACTCCCAGGTATAAATCTGTACACGGTTCCTGATGGTGGACTATAGCTTGTTTAAAAAACATGTTCCAGCGAACGCGGTAATCTACAGCGGATATGTGCGGAGTAGTAGGCGAAAAAACGATATCATGTTCAAAATAAGGTTTAATATCCAATACCGGGGTACCTTTAATAGCATCCAATCCAATCACTCGAAGAACGCCTTCCTCTGCTGAATCCAGCTTTACCAGGGTTAATCCTATAGGATTAGGTCTATTAGGCGTCCTTAGCCCGAACACCCCATATTCTGGAAGGTTGGGATTCATTCTCCGAGGTACTGTTGATAAAACATGGCGGTCGGATTTATGAAACCACAGTAGTAACCACAGATGCGAGTTGGCTTCTATCCTTAATAATCCTTGCCGGTAGGGAGGGAAAACTTCTACCTCGGCTAATTCCTGCCCGGAAACGGGAACTTCCCTCGGGTTTTCCTTTCCAGTTTTAACAATTCCAATAGGGTTCAATAATATTGCCTGTTCAGCAGTCATATAACTCACTCCCCTGTTATTTCCAAATACCTGCAATACTAACTATTGATAACTTTCTTCCAACGTACAGTAAATGCATTTAAGGGTTTAACCAACAACAATTCCAAGGCAACCAAGATTAGAATTAGAACTAATACCCAGGCAAAAAGGTTTTCAGTTTCCATATATGCTCTAGAAATAGCAATCTTTTGCCCTATTCCTTCCCGGGCTCCAAGCAGTTCAGCCATTACTGTCAACCGCACTGAGGATGCAGTACTTAAGGAAAAACCGGCAATTAAGGAATGGGCTAATCCGGGAAGATAAATTTTATTTATCTTTTTCCAGGTCGGCAGCCTGTATACTTTAGCCATTTCAAGCAGATCACGATCGATGGATTTAAAGCCTTCTAGGGTGTTTAAATGCATAACCGGGTATACTAACAGGGCTACAATAAAGACCGTCATTAAAGTCCCCATCCCAAACCAAACCATGGCCATAACCACAAAAACAATAGCTGGGACAGCCAACAAAGCATTAACCAGAGGTTGAAGGATCAATTCCAATTTCCTATTTAATCCTGCTAGTATTCCGGTGCTGATTCCTAAACTAAGGCCTATACCTAAACCTGTTACCTGGCGTTGAAATGAGATGGCCAGGTTAGCAGCTAATTCCCCATTATTCCAAATATTCCAAAACGACTCAATAGTCCTAAGGGGAGAAGGAACCAGAACCGGGCTATAGAATAGCGAAATAAGCTGCCAACCCGCAATAATCGCCAATACCCCTAAAAATATATAAAGGTACTCTGAACTATTTTTGGAAGTAGAATTCGGCATCTGGCAGTTTCCCTCCCAAGGCGTTAGGAGGCGCTGTTTTGATTAATTCGCTTAAAAATGCTTCGACTTCCTCCCGACAATCAATGGCCATCTTGGGCTGCAGTCGAGCATACTTGAGAGAATCACTAACCGCCGGTGCTTTCATCTGTTCATTTTGCTTTTCAACCAGCGTCCCTGCTTCGGAGGGGTTATCATTTATCCATTTTGCTGACTCCTCATATTTATTGGCGAAGGATATAACCTCATCGGCAGTAATCCCCGAATCCTCAATCATAATGAAGCCGGCCTGGGGAATTCGATTTCCCTCTTGGCCCGGTATTTTGCCCCATTCCTCTGACAGATCCACTGCCCGATAAAGGTCTATACCAGCTTTTTTGGCGTTTAGAATAGCTATACTGGAACTAGGCTCATTAAGAACAGCATATTCAATATCGCCGCTAACTAGCCGGGCAGAAGCCTCAGGCAAATCCATGTAGCTTATGGTAAGGTCAGTATCAGGATCTATTCCCTTTTGAATTAACAGATGGCGAAATACCAGGTCATGTATGCTGCCTTGTCCATTAACTGCTACTTCCTTGCCTTTTAAATTATCTAAACCCTGTAGGCTCTGATCACTGCTAACCACATAAAGCATTCCCCAAACTGCTACATTTACTAATTTTATATTTACACCTTTGTTATAAGCCATAACTGCATTAGTAATTGGGCTACTTGATAATTTTACTTGTTTGGCAGTTATCATGGCCAACAGTTGATCATAGGTCTTCCAAGGCATTGTTACTAGATTAGAGTCAGTCTGAGTCATGTGGGCCAAAGGGTAACTAACCGGTCCCGGTGCCTCCCCAACAGTTAATTCAGTAACCTCTTCGTTAACTGTGGGATCCGGCTCTTTTTCACCTGTACAACCGCCTATCATTATTGCGAAAAAAACTAATAAAACCACTAATAGAAGATTAAGATTTCGCATAAATTCCGCCTCCATTACTAAGAAATATTAAGAAATTTCGTTGTTAAGACCTTACCTGTAAATTTTGGCAACTTCCTGGGCCAGCAGCTTGAGATACTCTTCGTTAGAAGCTTGGTCTATTTCCAGTTCGATACTCTGGACAATTTGGCACGGTCTTCCTTTCAAAACGATTATTCGATCTGCAAGCTGAAGCCCTTCCATTATATCGTGGGTAACAAAGACTGTCGTGCAGGGTTGCCACTCAATTAAGCTTTTCAACAATACCCGCATATCTTGTTTAAGGTTTTCATCCAAAGAGCTAAATGGTTCGTCCATCAGCAACAAATCAGGGTGAATGGCAAAAGCCCTTCCTAGTGAGACCCGTTGTTTCATTCCCCCGCTCAATTGTCCGGGGTAAAAATCAACAAAGCCAGTCAGCTCTAATTTTTCTATCAAAAAATCGATTCGGTTACTTTTCTCGGTTTTACTTATTTCCAGTCCCCACAGCCCTGCCTCTAGATTTTCTTTAACATTGCACCAGGGTATTAATCTTGGCTCTTGGAAAACATACCCGATGCGGTAATGTTTGGTCTCCACATATCCTTCCTGGGGCTTTAATAACCCAGCTAATATATTTAGAATGGAAGTCTTGCCAATACCTGAGGCTCCTAAGAGACAAATAAATTCATTCCCCTGGCTCACCAGGCTGAAATCGGATAGTACTTTTAAGTTCCCAAAGGATAAAGATACCCTTTTCATTTCAAACATGTTGTGACCCCTTGCGTGTGTTCACAATTATCCACCTCTATCAGTTACAGCTTCAATAAGGAGAGTTATTTACCTAGACATGGGACATAACCGGTTCATTTTATTAATAGCAGCCAATCCTGCACAGGTAGTTCCATAGAAGTAATACGGTTTATCTCCAATCTGACTCAAAAGCTCTTCATGCGTCCCATTAACCAGGATGGTGCCGGTAACCAATAACACATCTGACTCATCAATCAGTTTATGAGTATCACTGAATCCATCCCAAACCTGGACTCCATACCTTACCTGCCCGATGTTGTCCGGATTAAGATCAGTAATACGTACCCGTTGGGTTCCGAACACTTGGGCACAATGTTCAAGGATAGCTGGTTGATAGCCTACTATTCCCACATTACACAAACCGTGCTGCTCAAGTAAAAAACTGCTTATTTTTTTTGCACACTCTTCCGGCTCATTGTTCAGGCAATGAATGGTATTATTGGCAAGCCCAAGCTTATTGCATAAAGCGTTTAAGACCGCAACCTCCAAAGCCTGCTTTCCAAATCGTTCAACCTTCCAATTCAACAACTCACTAACCGTACCGCTAAAAGAAATGGGATCACTGGTGAAAGCCTGGCCAATACCTCCTTCGACTTCAGCTTGAATCAATACTTCTTTACCCCTGAGAAGCGGAAAGTCTCTTCTCTCCGGATCGCCTATGGCTTCCTGAGAGGATAGAGCACGGCTATTTACCTTTACCTTCATAAGAGACAATTGATTTTCGGTCGCTAATAGACTCAAGGCTCCTTTTACGTCAATTAACTGCAATATTTCCCTCCTTTACAAATCGAAAGGGCCGGATGTGGAAATACATCTGACCCTTTTGCATATCAAATACAAAAGCCAAACAATAACTTGTTTAGCCCGGTTTGCACACTGATAAGGCCATTTTCTTTCCACACCGGGAGGCATATCCGTTTCCAAATATACCCTATCGGTCTAAAAACCAATAGCACTTGCCTTAGGTTAATAGACTCGAAAACATTCCTTAATTGCTATTCAGTTGTTTTATAGTTTCTAGATTATATTAAAAACTCCTCTTAATAATTATCCTTAATCTCCAAACTTTTTCCTAGTAAAATTTGGCGGCTAATAATTATTACTTTTTTTGCTCACCCGGCGCAGCAACCTCTTGGTGGTTTCTTCATTAGTTGGTGCTTCTTTAGACTCCTTTCCCAATGGGATGGGTTCCGGCCTATCCGATAATCCGCCTGTTGAATCTGGCGTTGGCGCAGGTTCCGATCTTTGATGTTTTATATCCTGCCAATCCTTTAGCTCGCTTTTTCTCCGGTTAAGCCTTGAAGTGGTTGAATCCTGATATTCCGGCTCCCTGGTTTTCTTCTGCCATACCCGGCTCAGGCTGTCTAGTCTGAAGTTTATTCGGCGAGCGGCAATATCAGCCAAAAAGAGCAACAATGCAGCAGTCAAGAACCATGGCCATAGTTTAACCGCCCCTTTGACCGGGGCAAGGTTGTCAGCAAACACCTGGGCCGGATCATCTATAATTGTCCCTCCGGTTGAATGGGCTAATTGTTCGAGAAAAGGATAATTTGTCCCCGGTGACTTGTATTCGGAAGAATAGGGTACTATTAACCCGCCGTTTATCATCCTGAAGCCCTCTTCCACCTCTTGGCGGATGTTAATCAGATATGCTCCAGGCTCCGATACCTTAAACCTGGCTTGATACTTCCCGGGTCCTGCCGGGTCTAATGAAACTTGCATATTTTCCAGGTCTGGACCTACTATTGAAGCAAAGGTTGGAACTACCCTGCCTGTATCTACTGATTCCACTTCTATGATACCCAGGCTATTATCCATATATGACCTTAGTGATAGAGGATGGTTTTCATCCACCCTGGGTAAAACCCAGGAAACGATGTTGCTCCAGATTTGATTGTACCCGGGCCATCTTATCCAGTTACCTGACCACTTCCCGCCGCTATCCGTAGTAAAAGCCACGGAACGTCCTAACCCGTACTGCCATCCGGCCAGGACCGGATCATTTAGATGACTGCTCAAAACCACCTGGGCGGTTCCCTTAGGGGTAGTTGCTACATACCCTTCTAATGGGGGAGCCTCGTGTATTCCGTCAATTAACGGGCTGCTGGAGCTGATACCCGGGTAAAACTCTTCCTCCACCAGATAATGACGGAGAGCCTTCATCGTTTCTTTGGTAAATATCCAGGGAACATTTTGTGCATCATTGGTGAAATAATACCTGCCTCCGCCCCATTCAGCCAGTTGCTGCATTAACAATATGTCAGCCCCGTCACCGACGGCTACCGTTGACATAGTAATACCTGACTGCTGCATTCTTTTGGCTAAATAATAGTAATCTCCAGAGGTAGCTGACTGTCCATCAGTCAGGAGTATTATGTGTTTATACTTGGTTTCCACATCTTTTAAGCTGCTATAGGCAACCTGCAGGGCCGGAAATATATTGGTCCCGCCCCCGGCTTGAATACTGGCGATACTGCCCTGAATAGATTCAAGATCTTCAACCTTTTGAGTCTCAACAACCCACGCGGCAGAGGAATCAAAAGCTATGACCCCTACCTGATCGTAAGGGCTCAGAATGGAGGTCGCCTGGATGGCAGCTTCCCTAGCCAATGCTATCTTGGAATATCCTCCTGCCTGTTCCCCCATACTGCCCGATTTATCAATTACCAAAACCAATCCCAGGCTGGGGATTTCAGCCTTGCCGCGCAGATCCATGTATACAGGCAGAGCTTTTTCTACCGGGGTTTGGTAATAGCCCCCAGGCCCGTAGCTGTTCTCCCCTCCAACCATAACCAGACCCATTCCCAGATCCCTTACTGAAGAATGAATTGCTTCCATGGCTTGTTTGGGTATGGATTCCGCCGGAACGTTGCACAGGATAACAAGACCATAAGCGCTCAGTTTCTGGGGAGTAAGGGGCAGGTTAGCCGGGGTAGTCAGTTCGGTTTCTATACCTGAGGATTGTATGGCATTTATAATGGATCTTCCTTCTCCCTGCTGGCCTTCAACAACCAGGACTTTAGGAGTCCCCTGTACTACGGTAAAAGCCCCGGCCTGGTTGTTTTCGGGTACGGTGTCATGGGAACCCATTTCACCTACAACCTTAAAAGTATAAAACCCACTCTCGCTGATAGCAGAGGAATATACAAAAAGGTTTTCCCCGCTGGTTACATTAACCGTATCCTCTATAATCACCTGATCGTCGCGGTAAAAACGCAGAACTGCTGTAGTATCTATATTACTATAAACCCTGGTTTGGATGGAAAATCTCTCCTTGGCATATAGCTTTTGGGGTACCTGCAGGCTGTCAATCCTAATATCCGGGCCATCTTTGACTTCAAGGGGGACCACGTCCAACCGGATATTCTTCCTGGCCAGCCCGCCCGTTTCCTGCCAGGCATCTCCGCAATTCTCGTTTCCGTCGGATAACAAAACTATTCTTTTCCTTAACCCGTCAGGCAATAAACCGCTTCCCAATATAATGCTATTCTCGATATTGGTCTGCTGGCGCCCGATAACCGTCTCAATTCGGTTAAACTGCAGGTTATCAAGCATGGGCTGCTCCACCCTGGCGTTTTCTCCGAACACTACAATAGCAGCCTGCTCTTCAACTTCTTTATGTTTCAAAGCTTCTTTAATAAAATCTTCTGCCTTTTCCCGGGCTTTTTCGCAGCTAGCAGATACATCCACCACAAAAACCACACTTTGCTGGTCTACCGTGAACCTCAACTCAGCTCCGGCCAGAGCAAGAACCAGCAGTAA
Source organism: Syntrophomonadaceae bacterium (assembly GCA_050949865.1). Lineage (GTDB taxonomy): Bacteria > Bacillota > Syntrophomonadia > Syntrophomonadales > Syntrophomonadaceae > JBMNGN01. The sequence continues at coordinate 278,423 of JBMNGN010000002.1, read as the reverse complement.
TAAAATAATAAGCCTGGCTAGGAGAACGATTTTTTTGCGCAGGGCATGGTAATGGGATGCCTTGTACCATAAGCAGACTGGAAACCAGACTATAGGTATAAGAATAAGGGCATAAGGGTCGCTGAAATTAATACTCACGCCGATACACCTCCCATTCTATGACCAGAAAAACTAAAGCCAACCACACCAACCAGTTCCATATCTCCTGTTTTCCCGGCCGACTTGAACCTGCTTCTCCAGTGTAGACTTTATCCCAGGGTAAGTCTCCAGGCTCAATATCCGACTCCAGGGTATTCAGGGCATTAACTGCCACCTGTTTTTCAATCTGCCGGTCATCGCTAATCTGGATATATTTATATACCCCAGGTTTCCCAACCTGGTATTCATTGATGAAAGGGGGTTTAATAGTATCAAGCTTCTCATTATTCAACCAGACTTGGATTTCCTTGGTATCTGAGGCCGGATTAAACTTTAGGCAATTATCGGCTCCGGTAATAATTTCAGGTTCCATGCCCGGAAGCAACCAGTTGATAATATTGTTCATCATTATGGGGAAAGAGGTCTGAAGGGGAATATTTGATTGATGCAGATCAAAAGGCAGGACAACTATCCGTCTTCCATCCAGTTCCCCAGCCAGCAGCAGCGGGTTATCCCCGTACTCAACCAGGGTTTTGGCCCAGATAGGAGCAGAGATTTTTTTACTCCGGCCTATCTTCCACTCCTCAACATTGACATAATTCATGAGGTGATGGTTAAGATCCGCCTTGAGGTTTTCGGCATGGCCCAATTCGCCTTCCACCTCTATAAAATGGTTTTTATCCGGAGGGTTGATAATCAGCACATTGCCATGGGGTAATGAGGGGGGAATAAACCCGTCATAAATATATAACCCGTATTCTTCCCCATCAGGAGAATAATCTTCGGCGGAAGTCTTATAGGTTTCCAGTCCTTTAAACAGCAATAGAACTTTTTCCATATAAATATTCCCTTTTGTAGCCAGCAATACCCGGGGGTTCCCGGTTTCTTCCACTACCGTGGCGGCGGTATTATCCAGGCTGAAGCTATCCCTGCGGGTTATGGCGGCAGTAATTACTCCCTTTATACTGCCTAGCTCAGTCCATATTTGCTCTTTGGTTTCCCCCGGCCTTAAGACAACTGGTTTAACGTCAACCAGGTGTTCATTAACCCTTAACTCAATATCAATAGCTATTTCCTGGTCGCTATAGTTGCGCACCCTGGCTAAAAGAGCAGTACCGAGGGGCTGTTGTCTGGCCGCAAACGTAATAAACCCCACATTATCATTGCCCTCACCAATCTGCCTGAACTCAACCGGGCAGGTACTGGAGATCTCCCTTTCCACCGGTCTGGTATTTCCATCGCTGAAAATAATAATTATTGAATTGGCCTTTTGTTCCCCTATTGATGAAGCTACCGCCATAGCTGATTCTAAATCAGCACTTCCCAATCCAGGCTCAGCAGTCTTCAAGGCGTTTTTTAACTGGGTCTTGTCCCGGCTGGCCGATATCAGGACATCAGGCTGCTCTCCCATGGAAATAATGGTCATCAATTCACCGGGTCCAAGACCATCAATGGCCTGTTGTATCTGTTCCTGGGCTTCCTGGAACCGAGTAGGCTTAACATCCGTGGCCAGCATGCTGGAAGAACAATCCAGGACAGCTATAACATGGCGATCCATGCCACCGGCAAGGGGGATTAAAGGACGGCAGATAGCCAAGATCAGCAATGATGCCACGATCAATTGCAGAATCATCAGCCAGTTCTTCTTTAAACGCTGCCAGGGCGTATTAGCTTCGATGTCCTTCAGGATCACTTCCCACAGGTAGTTGCTGGACACTATTTGCTCCTGGTAGCGTCGTTTAAGTAAATACAGGGCTATTATCACAGGCAAGGACATTAAAAACCATAAACCTACAGGATTTAATAGCTGCATAAATACCTCCACCCAGGGGAAGCTGGCACTGCGATATAGCCAACCTTAATGCCAACCGCTGTTAAACCTGGTATCACTTGAGAATGCCGGTCCTGGGCATATCCCGTAAAATAATATCCTCCAAGCAAGACTCACTGCTGATCTGGGCGTAATAAATCTGGCGTTGGCTGCAAAACCTTTTAGTTTCATCAGTTAAGCTTTTGAGTTGCTTACGATAACGATTGAGTATGGCGGTATTAATGGTAACTTCTTTTTTATTTCCGGTTTCGCAATCGATTAACCGCCAATCCCCATAATAACTGGGATCGGTTTCGTCTGGGGAAAGAATTTGCAGGAGAATGATTTCCTGTTTAAGCGAGCCTAAATAATTCAGCCCTTTGAAAAGATCCTCTATGTTAATGAAATCGGTCAAAACCAAGGAAATTCCGGGGGTCCGCCAGTACCGGCCATACTGCTGCATGGATTTGGCAAAATCCGTTTTTCCTCCGCAGGCCAGGCCTTCAATAAAACCCCAAATTTGCTTAACTGCAGCCCGGCCTCGCAGAGGTGGTAAATAACCTTTAAGCCCATCGGAGAATGCGGCTATTGACACCCGATCATATCCGGTCAATACTAAATAGCCTAATGCGCCGGCAATCTGGCGGGCCAGAAGGTCTTTGGAGGGTTGGCCCCATTCCATGGATTTGCTTATATCCAGAAAAAGGGTTAACAGCAGGTCCTGTTCCTCGGCAAATAGTTTAACATGCAGCTTCTCAGAACGGGCATAACTGTTCCAATCAATATAACGGGTATCGTCGCCATCCACATAATTTCTGAAATCAGCAAACTCCACTGAATGACCTTTATGCGGCGAACGCCGTTCCCCGCTGTTTATGCCGGCCTTGATTCGGTTAGTATTCAGGCTGAGCCGCTCTAAACTGGCAAGGAACTCCCGGTCAAAATACCTCTTCATAGGCTGCTCCTTTTATCGGTTCATAAAAATTGGCCTATAAACGCCATTGGCTAATCTAGCAGCTTATCCAGCAATTCAGCAATCAGTTCATCCGGTATAATCCCTTCCGACTCCCCTTCAAAGTTGAGCAAAATACGGTGCCTTAAGGCTGGATAGGCTAATTCTTTAATGTCTTCCAAAGAAACGTTGTATCTCTTATCTATCAAGGCTCTAACCTTACCGGCAGCTATTAATGCCTGCCCGCCTCGAGGGGAAGCCCCATAGCGAACATATTTTTTAACCTTATCCGGAGCTGTACCGCTGGTAGGATGAGAGGCCACTATTAGCCGGGAAACGGCATTAGTAACCTTATCCGCTACCAGCACCCCTTTGGCATATTGTTTCAGCCCTTCAACAGTATTTGCTTCTGCAATTTCCCGGACCTGGTATTCTTCTTTCCCGGTGGTAAGGGTAAATATCTGGCTAAGGTGTTCCTCACCCGGGAATTTAACCACCAGTTTAAACAGAAAGCGATCCATCTGGGCTTCAGGCAAGGGGTAAGTTCCTTCCATCTCTAAGGGATTCTGGGTAGCTAGAACAAAAAATGGCTGCGGCAGGGGCCTGGTCTCCCCGGCTGCGGTAACCGTCTTCTCCTGCATGGCTTCCAGTAATGCACTCTGGGTTTTGGGAGTAGCCCGATTTATTTCGTCAGCCAGGATTATATTGGCGAATACCGGGCCGGGCTGAAACTCAAAATATCTATTACCGGAGTCATTCTGCATAATGATATTGGTACCAATGATGTCAGCCGGCATTAGATCCGGAGTGAATTGTATCCGGCTAAATCGAAGTGCCAGGGTAGAAGCAATGGTTTTAACCAGCAAGGTCTTACCCAGTCCTGGAACTCCCTCCAAAAGCAAATTGCCACCCGCTAATAAGCATATCAGACTCTGGCGGATGATTTCTTTCTGCCCAATTATTACCCGGCCGATTTCGTCCTCAACCTCGTGAAATATTCGGTAAAATTGTTCTGCATCCATTAATTAGCCTCCTTATTCATTCCTCCAGGGAAGAAAAATAATCTCTGACTATTTCACCAACTCCGGCCGGGATTGAAGTACGATCTAACGATTCTCTGGCTAACCGGCTGTAATGGCCTATAACCTCGCGGTAGGGGCGAAGCGACTGGTTGAGGGTACCTGAATCAGACAGCTGCAGGGTTTCTTGATAGCCTTCGCCCGGCTGTCCCTGAACATATGAAGCTTCTCCCGACAAACCCAGGTGGTCAGGATCATATATCAACTCATACCTGCCCATATTCATAACCGGTTCTTCTTTATTTCCGGAGTAACTGCCCCCAGATGCGGCGCCAGTTCCCTGGTTGTTACCCGAATCCTGGCCAGTTCCAGCTCCGGCTCCTACACCCTGTCCGTTTCCAGTCCCTGACTGACCTTTTGAACCCGGACTATTGCCCTGACCACTCTGGCCCTGGGCTCCCTGACCACTTGCAGAGACACCTGATTGTCCTTGGTTTCCCCCACCGCCGCCGGTATCAGGGCCTTCCACAGCCGTACCGGGAATATTGCCCTGAGCAATGCGGTCACTGGTGGGTGTACTGCCGGTTATGCTCTGCCGGAGATCGCTTAAAATCTGGGAGGCCTGACGGATGTCCCGATTCATTCCTATCTGGCTGCTTATCCGCCCAAGCATTTGCGCAGCCCCTGTTTCTCCCCGGACGGTATTTTCCAGTTCTTGGCCATCCAATTGGCTGTAAATATCGGACAGCTGGGAGACTTCGTTCCCCTGGTCCTGCTCGATTTGTTCACCTGCTTCCTGGCTGCCCTCAATATCCCCCTGAGCCACCTTGCTTACCAGTTCCCCGGTGGGCTCAAATTCCTCAAGAGACCTGGTAATCATATCTATTTGTTCCTGGCTCAATAAGCCGCTTTTTTTTATTTCCTCCAGGCTGGTTTCGGCCATGGAGAGCTGCCTTAACAATTCCTTCAGATCCCGGGTTTCTGAAAGTCTCTGGTTTAGCTCATCTAGCCAGGCCATAGTTTCCCGTCGTTTCGGTTCAGGCATTATCAATTCTTTTTTCTCCAACTCCTGGCTTAGTTTCTCTATCTCCTTTTGATAGTGCTGGATTTCCTTTTGCAGTTGTTGCTGGCGTGTAATTTCAGGTAACATTGGATTGGGCCAAATGGTTAAGATAAGGGCAAACACCACCGCTCCAGCTGCTATCTGCAGTTCTCTAATGGGCCAAATAACCTTCATGGGATATTCTGCATTAAGCTTTTTCAAATAAAAAAGGGCATCTTCTCTTTGTTTCCGGGCTATAATTGATGGGTCTTCCTGGGCTTCCAGGGCAGTAATCGCCCTTTCCTTCAGACCTTTGGCATCTGCGGCGACTGCAGCCTCTTTCCAGCCGGGCCGGAATAGATAAGCAACCAGAAGACTCATAGCTGGTATGAAAACTAATACTCCTACACACCAGTAATAGACTGAAACCCAAGGAAAAAAGTGAGCTGCCAATAGCATAAACCCTATAATTATACCTGCCAGAGCCAAACCTCTGGCAGCACTTTTAATTAAATGCTGGCAAAGAAGGTGTTTAAGGATCGGTTTTAAGGCTGATTGTAATTGGTTATTAATCAACTTCATAGGCTCATATCCTTTGCTTCCACTTCTACAAAGATCTTGTTCTTCCTTGGGCCGCCAAACAGCCTGCCCCTGCCTGCAGGATCTATTATTAGAATGGTTATCCCCAAAAGAACAATGATTAGAATCCCATCCAGGATACAATTATAGACCCATGGAGCAAGCATCCCATCCGTTATACCGGAAGCCATCCCCCCATAGACCAGACCGCCGAAAAAGCGGTTAAGGATTGAGTAACTGCCATACCCAGGGAAAATGGAATACAAGGCCACCAGTGGATTAAGATAACAGAAGAACGGCATTAGATCTTCCTGGTAGTATCCCATGCTTATGGTTATGCTCTGTACGAACACAGCAACTGCCAAGGTTCCTATATAGAAAAACAGGACTGTGATATAGGAAACTACCATACTAATCTGGGTGCGCTTAAAAACTGCCGAACAGAAAATGCCAATAGCACCGAAGGTTAAGGCTGTCATCAGGTATACCCCAAAGACCCGGGCGATTTCACTTAACAACACCCCCCCAAACAGGTAAACGATGCCAAATACAGGCAGGGAGGCAAAAATCAGAAGAAGTATGTAGCTTATTGAAGCCAACAGCTTGTTTAGTACTATAGAACTTGATGATAAGGTGGTGCAAATTAATAAATCAAAGGTCTGTCTTTCTCTCTCCCCGTTTATAACCCCTGCAGTAAAAGCCGGGGTAACAAAGGAAACCAGCAAGAGCTGAAAAACAGCTAATACTACGTATATCTGCGGTCCCACATCGGGACCGAAACCTGCATAATAGAAGTTGTTATACTCAATCCAGTAGTAACCCAGGGCGGTCAACCCCAGGGCAGAAAGGTACAGGCTGATGATCAGCGGGGATTTCCAGTTCCTCATCCGGGAACGGAACTCTTTCCCTAAAATTGGGTTTAAAACCGGTCTTCTCATTTTATTGCACCACCCCCTTGGTGAGTTCAATAAAGACATCTTCCATGTTGCTCCTGACCCTGGTAAAAGAGGCTACCGGTATCTGCAAACTTACCAGAGCAGATAAAATGGTACTGCTTTCCCCGTCGTCTCCTGCGAAAGGGAACTCTATCTGGTTATTCTCTGCCTTTAAATGTTGAATGCCAAATTGCTCCTGAAGAAGCTGTACAGCTTCCTCAAGTTTATCCAGAACGGTTATCTTTATTAGCCGGCCTGATTGCGCTCTTCTGGAGATCTCTTCCACCGTTCCGTTTACGATCATATGTCCGGCTTCAATAATGCCCATATGGGTACAGAATTCAGCCAGTTCCGGCAAAATATGGGAACTGACAATAATGGTCTTCCCCATATTCCTCAATTCTTTAAGAATTTCCTTAACCTCCATCCTGGCCCGCGGATCAAGTCCTGAAGCAGGTTCGTCGAGGATTAAGAGAGCCGGATCGTGTACCAGGCACCGGCTGAGGCAGAGCCTTTGCTTCATTCCTCTGGATAGGCTGTCAACATAGGCATCCCTTTTGTGGCTTAAATCAATCAATTCCAGCAGGTCATCGATTATTCTCTTTCTTTGAAAATAAGGAATCCCATAACTGGCTGCGTAAAAATCAAGGTATTCATCAACTTTCAGATCATCATAGACCCCAAAGAAATCAGGCATATACCCTACCAGCTGCCGGACCCTTTTAGGATTCCCGGTTACTTCTTCCCCAGCAATCCAAGCCCGCCCGGAAGTGGGGCGCAGTAAAGTCGCCAGTATTTTTAAGGTCGTAGTTTTACCAGCTCCATTGGGGCCAACAAAACCAAATATGGAGCCTTTCTCAATAGTAAAACTCAAATGATCTATAGCCGTAAGGTTACCGTATTTTTTGGTTAATCCCTCCACTTCCAGCATGCTTAAGTCCCCCCATAATCATAATCTTCATCTTCCCCTAGCTCTGGTAGCTTCCCTCCAGGGCTGCGGTTATACTGGACAGGAATAGATAATAATCCTTCCCAACTTCAATCCGGATCCTGATTGCTCCTGTATCAGATATATAACGCTCCGGTTCTTTTAACACCATACCGTTAGGCTGGTAGGCAATAGTTTCATAACTCTGCTTTTCCCAATTAAAAACACTTAACCCTGTCGAATACCTTAAGGACCTGTTATCACCTACCGTGTAGAGCTGCAGCTTGTCGATGTGCAGATCCTTTAACGATACCGGAATATCCAGCTGGTATTCGTATAAACCTTCTCCCATGCTGTAACCGTGAAGATCCCGGTTAAAGCGCTGGTTATTAAAGGAAACTACCCGGGCGTTGACTATTCCAGGGGGTACCGATACTTTCCCCTTATTCTCCAGCTTAAGATCCTGCCTGGCTATTAGAACGGTATTATGATAATTTCTTCCGTTTAGATCTCTGATCCCAAGGTCCTCTAAGATCTCACTGGTCCGCCCAATAAAAACCAGGTTGCCTGCCAAAGATTCCTCAGAATACGATAAGGTTTCCATAACCTGCCTTGAGACAACAGTATCTCGGTTCTGAACATATCTATATCCTTGCGGCCTATTGACCGGATAGCTTTCATATATGCGGTAAAAAATGGGACCGGTATTTCTGGTTGAAACAATGGGAGCAAAATTAATATCTATCGTTTCACCCGGTAATATCTTCGGTATTTTCTGGTATCCCATTTTGCTGAAGATCACACAATCAGACAACAGGTATGGGGTATTATTAGTTAAGGTGCCAAAAATCCTTCCCGCTTCCGTAGTCAAATCGCTGGTAATCTGCCCAGGTTTCAGGATGGTATCTTCCACTCTAATACTGCGCATTGACCATCTGGAGAAATCATTAAACTCCACTGTTGTGCGATCCCCTCCCTGCAAGACAGTAGCCAGCTCGGGCAATTTATCGTCCACATTAACCCGTCTGCTGGGGTACTGCCAATAGTTATCACTGGACATAACTTCCACTATTTTGTCTGGGCCCGATTCCAGATTCAGTACCCTTTTGGTTGGAGCAAATACGCCTATAAATGATGTTACCCGGGCAAAATCACAATCAGGGTCCATTCTGACCACGGATATGGTATTGGTGTAAGTGTCCCTGCCTTTAGTCTTGAACCCGGTTAAATACGTAACGGAAAATAATATTACTGCCATAGCAGGTATGGCTATCCATCCCCAATCCCGCCGGTCAAACTTCTTAAGCAACAGGTATGTACCTGGACCCAAAACCAGAATATACAGCAACAGTACCAACCCCAGGGCTGCTCCTGATGGCAGATCATTGGCGGGTATGTTCCGCAGCATCCAGGTCATTTCATTGGGCCTATGCATCATTTCAACTCTAAAATTGCCGGCAGATATTATACTATGCGGATCAGTGCCGGATAAGATGTGCCACCAAAGTCCTTCATTGCCAGCATAGGTGGTAAAAGGCGGCATAGCAAGGTCAAAGGCCAAATAGACCGTACTGCCTCTTCCCAGGCTCCCCCGGGCTATAATCGGGGTATCTTCCTGGCTCAATATGACCTCTCCTCCTTTAACCTCCCCTTCACTGATTACAAATCCAGAGGCCAGTTTTTCCCCAGTCAGCTCTTCCAACGAGGAAAGCCCATCGACTATCTTGCTGCCAGTAACACGGCAGGGTAAGAATTCGGAAGGTAAAGAGGCCATGGTTCTATGCCAGTTTGCGCCACCTGCAACTACCAGCAGCCCTCCTCGTTCAACCCAGCCGTATATGGACTCCATCTGTCCGTCTGCCAGGAGCTGGCTGTTGAAGTTGTTTAAAACCAATCCATCCAGGGTTTCTAACAACATGCTATTCTTAGGAATGTCATCCGGTCCCAGCTGAATTACCTTTACCCGCTGGCCTTCTCCGGGCAGTCTAATAGCCTCTAGGTGTTTCAAGGTCGCAGGATCAGCCGCCAAAACCCCAATAATCAACTCATTGGCTGGGAGATAAGTAACCTTTATCTTACTTTCAGCAATTGGATTCTCCCCCGAGATCAACCTGATGGTATAATCCTGTCCCCCATAACTCCGGGGCATATACATATCAAAAAGCTTCTCGCTCCCAGAGGATACAAAGACCTCTTTATAGTTTGTTAACCCAGTTTCATTATTCAGAGTAGTAGTTATTTGCAGCTTTCCATTAAAGTCTGCTCCGTTATTCTCTACTTTTATCTTCAGGGGCAGTATTTCCCCGCTTCTAACATAACCAGAAAATCCAGCCTTTACCGTCATAGTGACTTCGTCTTCTGCTGGGGTTTTCAAGGGGCTTACTGCCAGAAGGAATAAGGATATACCTAATATTAATACGGTACGAATGATTCCCGGCCTTAATCTATAGTTCACTGTTCCACCCCTCTCAATATTTAATCCTGCTGGTATTGCTTTTGGTAATCGGTATTGACTCAGCCTCCGGGTTATTATCCGGGCCCTTAAGCAGGTCCTTGCGGGGCTCAAGAAGGATAGGCTGTTGGTACTTCAAGGCCATAGAGGTCTCTACCAAAGGGGATATCAGGGTATCATTGAGCAAGACTAATCCTGCCGCAAGAGTATTCTTATCTTCACTTGCTATATAAAGCGCTTCAACAGGATCAGAAGATTTGGGAGCCGCGGGTTTCTCAATGGAAAAAGAGTTAACAATGCTGCTGGTATCGGTGGCACCTATGAATAATACGGGAATTCCTTCCAGAGCCAGTTGTTTAAGCACCGGTATGTAATTATTTAAGGTTTTACGATACTGATCAGGAAAAATCCATACCGCATCAATGGCATCCGGCGAGAGGCCTGGGAGGTCATCACTATTAACCGTCCACCATTCTAAGGGAGTGTTGGTATACTGTTCCAAAACCCGGCTATCCTCAGTTACAAAAGCTACCCGTAAATTATAGGACATCTCCATTTCTATACCTTGGTCATTGAAAAAATGCAGATCAAGATCCGTTATTTTTCGGGGCACAGCCGCCATAAAGACCCGGTTATCCGGCACTATGGTTAAGGGATCACCCTCTGCCCGGCCCAGAACCGCTTTGGCGGTTCGAGGATCCTTACAATAACCGTAGAAGATACCTTGATCCGGATGATAACCGCAATCTACCGGACCTACCCCTACATACGATGTTTGGAACTCCATGCCCGGCTTAAGGGTAATCCCCTTCCATGTTTTCTCTACCAGCCTGAGACCGAGCAAATAGCCTCTGGAACCTATATCATATTTTTCAATATAATCATAATGGCCTCCGACCATCTCGTAATCCAATTTAAAAACCAGATAAGTCTTCCCTTCCAATTCCCTGACATCTAATATCTCCAACTGGGAGAATTCTTTTTTGTAGGGTTGCTGATACCTATCCTGGAGCAGTTGGGGTGCTTGTTCTTTTAAATCCGAGTAGGCTATTTCCTTAATCGTTTCAGAATCCATATCTGGAGGCCAATAGTATACTTTTTCAAAAACAACATAGCCTATGGCGGCCAATAATAATAAGCCCACCATGAGTATATATCTCTTATTCAAACTTAACTCCCCCCAACATTAAACTGGTGCTCTATTCTAATACGCAAACCAATCCAATTGCTTGCAAATCTGGAGATTTATTTTGCAAACTTGGTATTTGACTGGGGAATTATTGAAAAGCAGTTAACCATACCGGCTGCGATCTTTCTAAATACCGGAGCTGCATCAGAGGCGCCTGATTTGCCCTCCTCTGCCAGCACTACAACTGCCCACCTGGGATTATCGGCGGGAAAGTAGCCCCCAAACCAGGCGTTAAGTATTTCCTCATCATTCTTGAATATCCCTGTCTGACTGGTGGCTGTCTTACCAGCTACCAGGGTTTCAGGAATACTTGCCGTCTTCCCGGTTCCCTTATTGACCACATGCTCCATAAGCCTTTGCACCTTCTGGCAAGTGTCTCGGCTTAAGACTGCTTCTTTTTTTAAGCCTGCTACCGGGCTTGCCTTGCCGTCTTGCCCAATAGTATACCGCACTATGGATGGAGGAGCCCAATATCCATCATCGGCGATAGTAGCTATCAGAGAAGACAATTGCAGAGGAGTAAGCATGACTCCCTGCTGCCCGAGGGAAGCATTGCCCAACGCTGGTTGGCCTGGATTAATATGAATGAAGCTTGACGATTTGTAATCAAAGCCATTGATGGTTGAATCACAAAGACGTAACCTCTCTGCATATTCCATTAGTTTATTTCTGCCCAGCCGAAGGCCTACTTCTATAAAAGCCGGATTGCAGGAGCCTGTAAAAGCCTCCACAAAACTAATATTGCCGTGCCCTTCTTCGCGCCAGCACGAAATAGTAACCTCCGGGTTAAAAGTGTAGCTGCCCTGGCAGTTAAACCGATCATCAAGATCCAGCACCTTTTCTTCCAGGGCCACCGCGGTTAAGAAAATTTTAAAAAGGGAGCCAGGATGGTATGAAGTCAAAGCCCGATTAGTAAAAGAACCCCTGGTGTCATGTTCTATTATTCTTTCGAGGTCATAAGGGCTGAAGGCCGGCCGGCTGGCCAAGGCCAGGATCTCTCTGGTCTCTATGTCCAACACTACTGCCGCACCCTTCTCGACTCCAGCATCCAGCGCTGTTTCCACCATTTCCTGGATTCGTTTATCAATGGTGGAGACTACTGCAGCTTGCTGTTTTTCCTGTTCCCTTCTAATTTTAAACATAAGCCCCTGAATTACAGCTCCGCGAGCATCCACTACCGAGACTAGTTCCTGGTAAGGAGAGGGATACTTATTTAGAACCGAATTATAAACCTTCTCCAGGCCGGTTTCGCCTCGAAAATCATCCCCCCCTGAAACATAACCGATTATATGGGAACAAAAACCATCGTCCCGGTATCTCTTAAGCATGGGTGCCACTACTATTCCGGTCATATCTGAATTATTGATTTTATTAACCTCGCTCCTGCTTAAGTCAGACGCAATTCGAACCATAGGGGTTCCTGTCCGGTATCCTCGTAAAATCTTTTTGTAAATATCAGTAATATTCCCGGGTTCCAGAAGGGAAGCAATATCTTTGGCCACTGCCAATAATATGTCTTCATCAGAATCGGTTAAGCTTGACGGGTTTTGTTGTTTATAATACTCGATAATCTGAGAGGGAAGGCAATAAACAGCATTGCAGACCTGGGTACTGGTAAGGGGTAACAGGTTGCGGTCCAATATATCTCCCCGGGGATATTCCTTCAGCTCAATCTGCCTGCTGCGCATGGCAGTAGCTTTCCGGGCAATTTCATGGCCTTTTACCAATTGATAATAGCCGATTTTAGCTGCCAGTCCGCAATAGATGACAAGAATGGTGCACATCAACAGAAAGATACGTCGGTTGCGCAAGCTATCCCTTCTTTGAATCCTTTTATTTATAATTGGCTCAAATCGGGACTAATTATTCGATAATATTTCAATAGCAAAAGGCAGATGGGATAAAATGGCTTGGAGGTCCTTGAAGGTGTCCTCGGTAGTCCTGATTATAACCACCCCTTCCTTTTGGTTCAGGGTAGACAGGATCCCCAGGTTATCGTAGGCTTCTATAATTTTATTCAAAAAATCAATATCATGCACCGCCACCCGGGCAATAATTTCGCTGCTGATTTAAGTTAACCACCCTTCTTAATATAGAGGATTCGGGAACTTCTTCCTCCCAGGGCAAAAACACTTTTTGCCTTGGATGACGGGCCCGATCAATCTTTTCCAGCTCATCATTATATAAATGTTCTAACTCTATTTTTAATATCTCACCGCCGGGAATGAGCAATTCCAACTGGTCTCCGGGACCGAAATTGGAACGCTGTTCTACCTCCATCATTTTCCAATCCTTTCTATACCCGGTTACTATTCCGCAAAATTCTGCCTTTTGGGCTATGGGGGCTTTTATTAAGTCCTGGGAAGCCGGCTGCCCGGTTATAAAGCCTGTGGTAAACCCCCTGGTGGCAGTAAGGTTTAATTCGTCCATCCATTCCCTGAATTCTCCGGGTAAGGGAGTTCGCCCGCTTTGGTACACATCAAGGGCCTTCTGGTATACCATAGCTACGCTGGCAACATACAAGGGGCTTTTCATTCTGCCTTCCACCTTGAACGCTGTAACACCCAGGCCGATTAAATCAGGAATCCATTCCAGCAGGCAGAGATCGTGGGAATTCAATATGTAGCTGCCCCGTTCATCCTCCTCTATCGGATAATACTGTCCCGGCCGCTTTTCTTCCATCAAGGAATAGCTGTACCTGCAGGGATGGGCACAAGCCCCTCTATTCGCACTCCGCCCGGTCATATAATAGGACAATAGGCAACGCCCGGAATACGATACACACATGGCTCCGTGAACGAATACTTCCAGTTCTACATCAACCCGGTTCTTAATCTCAGCGATTTCTTCCAGAGACAGTTCCCGGGCCAGCACAATCCTTGTCGCTCCCAGGTCCCGATAAAAACTGGCTGATTGATAGTTGGTCACATTAGCCTGAGTGCTGACCGTGATCGGCACCCCTGGTGCATATGTCTGCGCCAGACGGATTACCCCGGGATCAGATATTATAAGACCATCCACCTGCAATTCGGCCAATTTTTGCAGGTAGGCAGGCAATTGGTCTATGTCCCGGTTATGAGCAAAGATGTTTACGGTTATATAGACCTTTTTATTTCTCTGGTGGGCAAAAATTACCCCTTTATGTATCTCTTCCAGGGTAAAATTGCCGGCAAAGGCCCTTAGGCTAAATTCCTTACCTCCCAGGTATACTGCATCAGCCCCAAAGAGTACAGCCGTTTCTAGCTTTTCCAAGGAGCCGGCCGGCATAACCAATTCAGGCGCTTTCATAAACTATCCCCTTCAAGGTAATTTCTGATCAATATACTTGTGCTTGGCCCTTAAATGTTCGTCATAAGTCCTGGAGAAATAATGCCGGCCATCACCCATTGAGACATAATAATAATAAGAGTGTTCCTCTGGATCTAAGGCAGCCTGTATTGAATCTTTACCAGGACAGGCAATGGGTCCGGGCGGCAATCCGGGGTACTTGTAGGTATTATAGGGACAATCAACCTCTAAATCATTTAAAGTAACAATATCCTTATCTTCTTCCAAGCAATAAAGAACCGTGGCATCTATCTGTAAAAGCATCCCCCGTTCCAGGCGGTTCTTAATAACGCCGGAAATCTTCCGTCTCTCATCCGCCACCATAGCCTCCTTCTCAATCATAGATGCTATGATTAGGGTATCATACACGCTCATGGTCCGTTCCTCAGCCAGTGATGAGAACTCGGTGTTCCATAGGGTTTGGAATTGCTCCAACATCATCTTAACTATTTGTTCAGCACTGGTATTGTCAGTAATGTAATAGGTATTCGGGAACAGGAATCCCTCAAGATAGTTGGCTCTGGTTACATCAACTCCTTCCAGGAAAGGGTAGGCATATTTTTTCCCGATAGCCCTGGTCCATTCCTCCCAGGTACAAATGTTGCGGCCGGCCAACAGTTCACCTATTTGAGGAATTGTATAGCCTTCAGGTATGGTTATCGATATATTAACTACCTGCCCATCGGCAATTGCTTTAACTATGTCCTGCAAAGACTGGCTCCGGCTGAATTTATAATGGCCGGCCTTTAATTGGCTATCCAGCCCTTCTCTGCGGCAGTAATTTATAAATGCCCGCGAACTGCGAATTAGGTCATGCCCTTTAAGGATCTCGGCTATTTGACCTGCATTACTGTTTTCGGGAATTATTACTTCAATAAATACCTTATCCGCGGGATCCACCGGCGCATACTGGCGGTTTAACAGCTGCAATCCGGTAATAACCAACCCCAACAATATAATTACTGCCAGTCCCATAACGGCAACGGCTTTTAGTTTCATGGGCTTTAATTCACTCATTTCTTCACCTGGTTCTTAACTAACTTTCATAACTAATCGTTTATAACTGGAACTCCATTGTTCCCCGGTTCATTTTGCTCATCACCGCTTTTTTCAGGTTCATTTGATTCTCGTGGCGGTTCCGGTTGTTCATCAGGGGCGGTTCCAGAACCTGCATCTGGGGGTAACGGTGTTTCGTTTTCCTTCGGAGGACCCATGTGGATTAGTTTGTTCAAGGGTTGGTAATAATCCCTGGAAACAAGTTCTTCCTTAATCAGTTGGCCATTCCGGTCATAAAAAACCCGGAAAATCCTGACCCCATATCCTGGAAAACCCTCATTTTTGACTTCTTCCGTGCCTGGTTCAAGCTCAGCAACGGTTTCTCTTATCTCCTGGTATTCCATAACCTTGTCTATAATTTGAATAATTTTTACCTCAGCCTTTTGTTCCAGATTCCCGTACAGGCTTATAGTCAACTTTCCCCCTTCAGAAACTGCTCTTATATAAATGGGGTAACCGGTATTATTCTTAAAGCGGAAATCCTGGAGCCCGTAGGCAACTGTTGCGTCGCGGCCTACCGGTACATAAGCAACAGCCAGTGCATGGTTATGGCGTTCCACTATTTCGAGCCCGGCCAGCAAACAGGTATTGTAAAGAGTTGAGGAAACCTGGCATATTCCGCCGCCAATGCCGGGTATAAACTTGCCTCCTACGATCACCAGGGCATCTTGATAACCAGCTAACAAGGTTCTTTCTCCCACCGTCTCGTTGAAGGAAAAAACCCTCCCTGGCAGAACCACCGACCCGTGAATAGCCTTTGCTGCTAGCTTAAGGTTATTAGTCCGGGCCTGATCGCCAACGTTATACCAGGTGGTATAACTGGCTAATTCTCCAGTATTCTTAAGGTCTTCAGCTTTAACCTCCGGTATTCTCTCTTCAACTACAATAGGTACCCTGATGGTTTCCCCCTGGGTCAATTCCGAAGGAAGCCCATTGATGGTACCTTCCATTTCCACTGCCCTGCCCGCTTTTTCCGGTTTAACGGTTAAGCCTTGCACCGGATCAAGTTCTAAATAAGCATTTGACGGCTCTTCATTTATCTCGGCCCCCCAATCATCCAACAATTCTTTAATCGCCGATTCATTATATCGAAGCTTAACTGGATATCTAATCTTGCGGGACCCGTCTATATTATAGAGTTTTGATTTCCAATGACGCCCCCGTTCACTGTTCCAAACATTATAAACCACTTCTTCAGTATCTATGGGTAAACAGATCTGGCTTAACTTAATGGTGAATTCTTTATCGCCGTAAAAAAACACTACTTCCTTTTTGTACTGCTCCAACAACTCCCGTTCCAGGATATTTATGGCTTGCTCAGTATTGTACCCTTCCACTGGAACGGAAGCAATAGTAACCCCGGGTAAAAAATATTCGGTTTGATAAAAGAGGTGGTAAAAATACAATAGTACTGCCGCACTAATACCAATCATCAAAACCATAATAAAGACCAGTGCAAATTGAATTCTCCTCTTAGACAACTACGCACCCCCTGAGCGTCCGCAGTAATAACTGGCAATTACCCCAGCTTAAACAGGATATTCCCCCTTAAATCTAAATGTCATTTCTAAAGGATTTTTTCATCAAGTATTTACTTTTCGGTCAGCAAGTATAAATGGATTGATATAAAAGTATCAGGTTATTAAACAGTAAAAAAGAAGCTTTTAAGCTTCTATTTTTACTAAATTAAAGTTCGCCTTTTTCCACTAATTCCTGCCAGGCATCTGCTACCTTCTCCCATTCCTCATCATCGTCTATGTCGCTTAATAGTTCATTACCCTCTTCATCATAAACAACCTTGAGGATTACTACTTCTACCTCATCCTCTTCCAAATCCTCATTTTCTTCCCCAAAAGGTACCAGTACCCGGTAATCAGAATCCTCTATCTCGAGTTCAGCCAGAAGTTCAAACTGATGCTCTGTCCCTTCCTCATCAACTAAAACCAGAACCGGTAACTCATCAAACTGTTCCTCCTTGCTCATTTGTACACCTCTATTCATTTTATTTCCGACAGACTTACTTAATTGACCCCCTATCCAGGTAATGTTGCAGGATATTTACCGCCGCCAATTTGTCTATTACCTGCTTTCTCTTTTTTCTGGACACATCGGCGTTTATTAATAACCTTTCGGCACTTTTCGTGGTTAACCTCTCATCATAAAACTCCACTGGCAATCTGGAGCAGTTTTGCAGCTTACGGGCAAAAGTCCGTATTTCCAGAGCTTTGGGACCCTCAGTTCCATTCATGTTTAAAGGCAATCCTACTACAATTTTCCCTACCTGGTACTCCATGCAGATTGCGGTTATTCTATCTAAGTCCGCATCAGGGCTACGGCGTTCAATTACACATTGTCCCTGAGCAGTTAATTTTAAAGGATCGCTTAAGGCCACTCCTATTCTCTTATCTCCAACATCCAAGCCCATTATTCTCATAAACTGTGCACCCTATACTTCCTCTGCGATAGCAATTTAAACCACTGTATTTATATAGTATACGATGATAATAAACATCACTATCCTTCGTGTAAGTAGTTTTTGAGCAATACTTCCAGAATTTCATCCCGGTCAATTCGGCAAATTAGCGTTCTAGCATCTTTATGGCTGGTTATGTATGAAGGATCACCAGAAATCATATACCCTACCAGCTGGTTAATAGGATTATACCCTTTCTCTTTTAGAGCCTCGTAAACAGATAATAGTATGGCGTGAACTTTAGTTTCACCGTCTTTACTCGGTTTAAAACTTACTGTTTCGCCTGGATTTTGAGGCATAGCAACACCTCCTCCGTGCTCTTTTTCTACATTAAACCCTTAAACTCCTTTGTTCAGGCCAGGGTTTTTTCAATCAATTTTTGCGCAGCATTTAGAGCATCAGGTATTTTATCTATTTCTCTAGCACCTGCCTGGGCCATATCCGGTCTCCCTCCGCCTCCACCTCCAGCGGCCTTAGCTGCGGCACCGACAATTTTTCCTGCGTGGACTCCCTGCTCAACTAGGTCCTTGCTAACAAAGCAGATCAAAGCTACCTTGCCTCCCACCGGGGCAGCCAGCATAACTATGGCTCTTCCCAGTTTATCCTTAATTTTCTCGGCGTTCTCCCGCAGAATCCCTACATCCTCGACTTCTATGGCTTCAATAAGAATACTGGTGTCTTTTATGATATATGCCTTGTTTATTAGATCCTCAACCGATGATTTCGCCAGGCGGTTCTTCAGCAGATCGATTTCTTTATTTTTATTCTTGAGCATGCTGTTTAGACCATCTATCTTATCAGCAACCTGAAAAGCCGTAGTCCTCAATAAAGCTGCGGCTCTTTTTAATTCGTTTTCCAGCTGGTGCAGGTATTCAACCGCATGGCTGCCAGTTACTGCTTCTATGCGCCGTAAGCCGGAACCGATACTGGTTTCATTGATAATCTTAAACATTCCAATCTGCCCGGTATTGTTTACGTGGGTACCACCACACAATTCCAAACTGAAATCGCCAATCTGTACCACTCTTACCTCTTCCCCGTATTTTTCGCCAAACAGGGCAATGGCCCCCATTTCCCGGGCCTGGTCAATACCGGTTACTACAGCACTAACCTCATAGGTTGCCCATATAGCCTGGTTTACAATATTTTCAACCCTGAGCAGCTCATCCTCTGTCAGGGGGGATAAATGGGAGAAATCAAAGCGCAGGCGAGCAGGCTCCACCAGGGATCCTTTTTGCTGAGCATGTTCCCCCAATACTATTCGCAAGGCTTTATGCAGCAAGTGGGTGGCGGTATGGTTTCTTTGGGTATCCATTCTGGACTCAGCTTCAACTTCTAAAGACACCTGGTCCCCTACCTGCAATTGGCCTTTAAGGTACCCGGTATGGATTATCCAGCTAGCCACCTTTTGGACATCATTTATATCAATACGGCATTTAAGCCCGGTAAGTACCCCGCGATCAGAAACCTGCCCTCCGCCTTCAGGATAAAAAGGGCTATGATTTACGATTACCGAGACCTCACCTTCTTCTGCTGACTCCACCAGAATGCCATCCTTAATAATCTTTAAGACTGATGCTGTATCATTTATCCGGCTATAGCCAGTAAAATCAGTAGGTTTTACCCCTTTAAGCAAATCCGATATGGCTATTTCCTGGCTGAAAGCAGCCGAAGTTTTATTCGATTCCCGGGCTCGATTTCTTTGTTCCTCCATCATTTGCTCAAAGGTCTTCTTATCCACAATAAAACCATTCTCATCGGCGATATCTTCAGTCAAATCAATGGGAAAACCGTAGGTATCATAAAGCATAAAAACAGCTTCCCCTGGCAGGACTTTTTGCCCCTCTTTACGGGCCTGGCTGATTATCTCCTCTACTTTTTTCAAGCCTTCATTCAAGGTGGAAGAAAACCTTTCTTCCTCAAGTTGGATGACTTTTTTGATAAAATCCCTTTTTGATTCTAAATCTGGGTAAGCGTCTTGCATTAAATCGACCACAATATCCACATTTTTATGCAAGAATGCCTGGTGAATTCCCAATAAACGACCGAACCTAACCGCCCGGCGTATTATCCTCCGTAAAACATAGCCTCGTCCATCATTACTGGGAATTACTCCATCAGCAATCAGAAAAGTGCTGGACCGGCTGTGGTCTGCGATAACCCGGAAAGGAAACCCAGGATCACCGGGGTTATATTGAATCCCGGACATATTCTCCAGGTGTTTTATTATAGGTACAAACAGATCCGTATCATAGTTGCTGGGTACTTTTTGCAGAATAGAGGTCAATCTCTCGAGTCCCATCCCGGTATCAATACTGGGCCTGGGCAAAGGGGTAATCTCCCCATCACTGCCGCGATTATACTGCATAAACACCAGGTTCCAAATCTCAAGCCACCGATCACAATCACAAATCCCTATTCCGCATTCGTTCCCGCAGGTAAACTCTTCCCCCCGATCATACAATATTTCGCTGCAGGGACCGCACGGTCCTGTATCCCCCATACTCCAGAAATTATCCTTTTCGCCCAGTCTGATAATTCTATCCGGGCTAATGCCGGCTACCTGCTGCCATAACTGGGAAGCTTCATCATCATCCTGGTAAACCGTCACCCACAGGCGTTCTTTGGGCAGTTGGATAACCTCAGTCAAAAACTCCCAGGCATAAGCAATAGCCTCCTTTTTAAAATAATCGCCAAAAGAAAAATTGCCCAGCATCTCAAAAAAAGTATGGTGGCGGGGAGTTCTGCCTACTGTATCCAGATCGTTGTGTTTACCCCCTGCCCGAACACACTTTTGAACTGATACCGCCCGGGTATAGTTCCGTTTGTCTATACCCAGAAACACATCTTTAAATTGGTTCATCCCGGCATTACTGAACAACAGGGTGGGGTCATTCACCGGCACCAGGGAAGAACTCTCCACTGATGTATGCTGCTTGTCCTTAAAAAATTCCAGGAATACGGATCTGACTTTACCACTAGTCCACACGACTTAGCCTCCTCTTTTTAAAAAAGGGTTTTTACTCTATCTATTTTCTTATTTATTCCTGCTCCATGTCAACTATAAGGATGGAAACGACCCGTTTTCTATCCTAATTATTGTTCAACAAGTTTAAGATATCCCCATTTCACTATCACCTTAGAAACCGCAACTACCGGAACTGCCAATATCAATCCCCACAGGCCGAACAACTTCCCCCCAGAAAGGAGGGCAAAAACAATGACCAGCGGGTGTAACCCCAGCTTCTCTCCGATTATTTTGGGGGTTATTATCTCGCTCTCGACCTGCTGAATGATAAATATGGCTATTCCCATATATATTGCTAAACGCCATGATTGGGACAGAGCAATAGCCACCGCTGGGATCGCCCCCAAAAAAGGCCCGAAATAGGGGATCAGGTTGGTAATTCCCGCGATCAGCCCAATTAAAAAAGGAAATTTTACCCCAATCAGGGCTGCAGATATGCCAGTAGCTATTCCTACAAAAAGGGAAACTGTAAGGTGTCCTTTTAGGAATTCAAACAGTACATCATCAATCTGTTGTAATATCAGGGTAATCTCCCGCCGGGCACCTGGGGAAAAAAGCCGTAATCCTCCATCCCTGATTCTCTCCCAGTCATTCAAAATGTAAAAAGCCAAAATGGGAGAAAATATAATGGCCAGGATCCTGCCCAAAAACAAGTATAAATCATTTATAAAATGTCTTACTCCATCATAAACCAGTTTCTTGATCCGTAAAAGGTTTTCATCTACTATCCTATTTAATTCTTTCGGGAGGGGATATTCATCTACCTGCTCCGCCAGCTCCTGGGCCTGATCAGCATATTCAGGGACTAATTCAGCCAGCTCATTAAGCTCCTTGCCCAGTCCCATTAAAGTAACCGATACTATTAAGCCCAGGGCACTGAGTACCAATAAATACAGGAGCAAAATTGCCCAGGTTCTTCTAATCCCTCTCGACTCTATAAAGTGCACCGGCCGGTATAACAGAAAAGCTATAAGAGCGCCTAAAAAAAAGCTTAGCAATATATCCTTAACTAAAAATAAAAAATAAAGGGTGGCCATAACCGCCACCAAAAAGACCAGGTATCGAAAAATTCTACTGCTGATCACTCGCACCAAAACATCCTGCTTTCCTTGCAGAAGCACACTTTCTCAACTGTAGTTACGCAATTTAACCGTATATCTAGCTTCGATCTTTTATAGCAGCTCTGCAGCTTCTTCCATGGCAATCAAAGACCCATCTTCTGCAACTTGATATAAGTTGGTTTTTCCTTTGGCAAAATTAAATTCCAAATAGCAGTTCCAGCAATAATATTGATCACTGCCTACCCGACCAACCTGCAGGCCCCTGCAAACCGGGCATTTTAGAACCATTTACTCGCTCCCTTCATGATTGACAATAGCGCTCACCATACTTGTCCAGCATACATTTTTAAGGGGTATCTCCGTTCTTCCCTTAAGCAGATCGCTGATAGCCCCGGAAGAAATCTCTACTGCCTGTATCTCTTTGGATTCTGCGGAAACAATGAGGTCACTAACAACCCCCAGTTCCCTGCCCTGGTTATCAAAAACCTGATCCCCCACTTTTTGTGGGTACAATGATAATTCTTCCCCCGATTTATACTTTTTAATACATTCTCCCGAATTAATCAGCAAAGCGTTAGGGGTGAGCATAAAGTCCTGGCTCTTAATCATTCCCAAATCGTTGCCAAACCTGTCTATCACCACATAATCCAGCTGATAATCTGGATTTACAATTACCTTTATCACTTCACCCACTATTATTCCCAAATTTGAATCAAACACCGGTAAATTTATGATTTTTCTTAGCTTCATGGTCTTTGAACTCCCTTCTAAATCGCATTTTTCCCCAACTCCCAATAAATTATGAAGCATGATCAAGTAAGCGGCGCAATAGAATTAGCCCTTGATGTCAAAACCGGATACCGGATTTGAGGCAATCCACCTGGGCTTAAACTGAAATGTTCTTCAGCATGGAGTCGGTTTCTTGACCCGGGTAAGCATCTCCACTCTAAAAACCAGGTTGGCATATCCCCCCGGTTGCCGCTATTCCCAGGTTAAACCCGTTAATGGTATAATGGATCCGGAGGTATAGAAATGGACCTGTTTGATTCGGCACCTTTAGAGAGAAATCAGGCTTTCGCCCCATTGGCATTCAGAATGCGTCCCCGTACCCTGGACGAAATAGTGGGGCAGAAGGGAATTGTAGGACCAGGGTCCATCCTGCGAAAAGCCATTGAGGAAGATCGCCTGCATTCTTTTATCTTATATGGACCTCCCGGAAGCGGTAAAACCAGCATAGCCGGAATCATTGCCCGGATGACCAGGGCCTGGTTTGAACGGCTGGAGGCGGTTTCCGGCGGGGTTAGTGATATTAGAAGGATTGCTGCCGATGCCGCCGACAGGATCAAGTTCTACCGGCAGCCTACTATTTTATTTGTCGATGAGATTCACCGGTTCAACAAATCCCAACAGGACGTCCTTTTACCCTATGTAGAACAGGGGATTTTGCTCCTCATCGGAGCCACTACCGAGAATCCGCTCTACGAACTGAACAATGCCCTGCTATCCCGGCTAAAGCTCTACTTGTTGGAACCGCTGACTGAGGAAGATATTCGTAACATAATCAGGCTGGCCATAGAAGACAAGGAACGGGGATTGGGTAATTTGCACATTTCCCTAGATCAAGAAAGCCTTGATTATATATCCATGGCCAGCCAGGGTGACGCCCGTCGGGCATTAAATATACTCGATACCATAGTAAATTCGTATTTATCTGATGGACACCTGAATATAACGCCCGATATGGTTAAAAAAGTAACCGGAAGGATACCGGTTCAGTATGATAAGAAAGGCGATTTACACTACAATACAATCTCGGCGTTTATTAAGAGCATCCGGGGCTCGGATCCGGATGCCGCCTTGTTCTGGTTAGCTGTAATGCTTGAAGGGGGTGAAGACCCTAAGTTTATTGCCCGGAGACTTTTAATACTGGCTGCCGAAGATATCGGTCTGGCTGATCCCAATGCTTTAAACATTGGTTGTTCCACCTTTAATGCTGTACAATATCTAGGCCTGCCCGAAGCCAGAATAGTCCTGGCCGAAGCCTCAATATACATGGCCACCGCACCCAAAAGCAACTCCAGCATAACCGCCATTGACCAGGCAATAGAAATAGTTCGTAAACAAAGGAACATTACGGTACCAGCCCATATCTGTGACAGTTCTCACCCCGGTTCCCGGAAACTGGGCATGGGTAAGGGATATAAATACCCCCACGACTATGGAGGCTATGTAGAACAGGAATACCTCCCGCCAAACCTTCAGGGAATAAAATTGTATAATCCTGGAAAGGAAGGATATGAGAAAAGGATCCGCGAATTTTTAGCCTGGATTACAGGCCAATGAAGTCTACCCGATGATACGGGTTGGGTGATACCGGTTATAGTATCCGCCAACCCTCTGCAACCATTTTTAGCTAACCAGGTTAATCCCCGGCTAGTCAGCTATTTCATCAATTATCCTCTGCAATTGGGATTTATTCTGAGCCCCGACAATCCTTTTTACTTCTCTTCCCTCTTTGAAGAAGGCCAGGGTTGGAATCCCCCGGATCCCGTACTGTATCGCCAGGTTTCTGTTTTCATCAACATTTAATTTACCGACGTTTATGCGGTGGCTGTTTTCGCCTGCCAAATCCTCGACTACCGGTCCCATAACTCTACATGGTCCACACCAAGGGGCCCAGAAATCAACTAATACGGGCCTTTCTGACTGAACCACTTCCCTTTCCCAGTTATCGCCGTTCAATTCTTTTATTTCAGCCATGATTTCACTCCTCCCTAGACTGATTCAAATTCAATCAGTGATATATTATTTTTTCCTAGTAATCATTTATCTATGATTTTTTCTCCCTATCTTAAAGCACCAGGTAATAAACCGCTCCTGCTACAGCAGCAGATACAGTTACCCATAGTAAAGTGCGGATTAATTCGCTTCTCACTTGTTTACTCAGCTCTTCCATGGTTTGTCCCCCTAACACCCTGTTTAATAGGTCAATCTATAATTATAATAACACTAATCGATCTTCCCCGAAATATCTAATCTATTTGAATTGATTGACCGAAACTGGGAGCCCGGTTGTCGGCTGACCTTTAACCGGTTCTTCCAGTAGTAGAGTCTTTTCTGTCTCCTGGCCATTAATCTTGACTATTTTATATATCCTCAACACTTTATCCAATTTTGATAAAGTGTTCTTAAGGGTTTCGGTTTCCTGGACTATACTGATTTCCCGGCCGTCAATGGGCTGAACTCCGTAAATCTTAACCAGCAAAACCTGTCCTTCTATAATAGCTGCTATCATCACCGGATAGCCAGAATCATTTAAGAGTCGGGATGGGGTCCCCGATGTTTCCAGATTAGATTGCTTCCAGGCAGATACCGTTATATCCTTAATTTTGTCGACAGCAGCGGGAGCAATTTCCGGTTTTAATCGGTCAAAAATATCTCCTACCCCAAAGCTTTCTCCTTCCATTACTATCTGTCCGTTCAGATAATTAACCGCCCGCTCAAAGGAGCCAAAATCAGCTGATATATATGCCGCATCCACTCCCAATAAATCTTTAATGCCCTGGATCTGGTCCAGTTTAACCTGGGGTTCAATCTCATCCATACATACCTTGGCTGGTTGCATAAAACCTGTTTGCAGACTAGCCTTGATCTCCCTTAATGTAGCATTACAGTCCAGGGAGTAACCCGCTTCTTCGGGAACACCAGTTAACCTGCCCTTGTCGAGTATTATAGCTGCATCAGATGGGCTTTTATCATAGCGTTCTTTGAGCTGGTTTACAAACTGGTTCATTGCCTCATCCGGCCAGTTGTAAACCGGGGTTATGCTCTTTATCCTGCCCCTAAACTTAATCGGTTCCAGGCCCAGCCAGCTTCCTGACAGTGCGTTGTCCACCGCCAAAAGAGTAGCCTGGATATCAAAGGAAGCGCCCGTTTCAGCCAGGGAAAAAGTCTCATTTCCCCAGGGAAATAGGCAAACCAAATGGTTTAATTCATGGTTGCTGCCAAGTAGTTCAATACTCTCAGCCCTTATAGAGCCTGATAGGGGAATATTGCCTACCATCAGGTTAGAAGGGTAATGAATGAGATCTCTTTTAGCTAAAAGCCAGGAAACGGCTAATAGAGTACCCAAAATAGAAAGCAAAACCACAGACAAGACTCTGATAACCCTTTTTTCCATGTTTAAACTCCATTAAAACCACCTCTAGGATATGCATCTGGATAATTCTACAAAGAGGTTGTTTTGTTCCGCTATTTTAATAACATCCTGGGTTATTTCAGTTCCCGCGGGAATGATAACATTACCTGCAGCATCCACTAAATCCTTTTCCAATCTTTTTTCTAATAGAAATTCGATCTGTTTTTGCTTAAAAAATGCTGCTAATTGGCTTTCCTCAGTAGCTGAGGCCTTTTCCTCATCACTGTTTACCATGACCGGTTCTGGCATAACAGGAACACTTTCAGGAGGCTTTCGCTCCTTAATTACGATAACATCTGAGCCAAAGGTTAATACTTGATCCGCTTCTATTATTTCCACTTTAGATTCATCCTGGGCGGTCTTGTATTCCAGCCGGGTTATTTTTCCCGTCATCTCATCAATGGAGAACTCACTGACCACTCCAACCAGATTGCCCTGTTTGGTTAATACCCGATTACCCTTAACCATGACATTGCGCTGCAACAGGTTCTTAGCTGCTGCAGTGTCATTAATGAGGCTTAACTGGCCTTCACTTTCAGTGGTAACCGCATGCTCCCCTATTCCCATAACCGACTTGTAAGGTAACACCCGGGCCCCTACATACCAGGCTCCATTGCTGACCAGGATAAAATCCACCTTACCATCTTCAGGGTTAATTACCAGATCTTTAACCTGCCCAATTTTTTTCCCATCCATTATTGAAAAGACCGGCAATCCTAATATTTCTTGAGTCTTTTTCATCCCTCTAACTCCCTTCCACGGCTTATAAGTCTTCTATCTGTTCGGCCGCTTTAAGCTTCACCCAGCGCGGCACGCTAGTAAATGGTAGGCCCTCAATGCCTAATCTTCCCAATTCCCCTGTCAATCGGTTTAAATAGGATAATTCTTTACTGATTGCTTCTACTGCACCGGGGATGTCTGTCTTTGTTTCCAGGTAACCCTCAAGCAAGGCTACCGCTTTGTCATATAACCCGCTCTGTTTATAGATATTCGCTAATTCTCCTGCCAAAAGATATTTTACCTGCTCATCGCTGGTAATATTATATACCTCAGAAAAACATGAGGCTGCTTTCTCCATATCTCCCTGAAATTTGGAGGCAAAACCCTCCTCCAGTATCTGCAAAACATGTTCCTCCTCCCCAGGCAGGGCAGGGCTTTCATTGGCGACAGGGCTAGGAGCCCCTGTATTTAACTGGGTATCTGGATGTTCAATAATTTGGATAGGCTCTTCCAGATTATCCACTGTTTCAGTTTCATGGAATTGGGCTTCTTCCGCCAGGCTGGATTGATAATCGTCCAAAGTATCCATGGTTCCAGTTTCTTCGGCTTGTGCTTCTTCCGGCGGATATGGTTGATAATCTTTTATAATATCCATTTCTTCACTTTCATCAGGGCTATAACTTAAAACAGAACCAGCCTCCAGCCCCTTTTCGGTAAACTCGAAACCCTCCGGTTCCGGTAAATCAGCTAACTGGGTTCCATCATGGGCCTGAACAGCAACGGGCTCTGGAGGAGTTGAACGATACAGCTTTAATTCCTCTAATTGGGTTTTATTATCGTCTTCTTCAAGTTCACACTCCCCAGGGTTATGATCCCTGGTCGCTGCCACAACCATTGGCTCCTCTCTACTCTCCCGCAGCATCACTAACTCCTTAAACCTTACCGGGGCCTGTTCCCCTTCAGATTGGATTTCAAGATTATCTTGATGACAGAACTTTACGGTCGCAAAAACTACAGCTAATAGAATCACTGAAACGCCCGGTTTCCCCCACTTTTGAAAAATTACCGGAAAAAACATGATAATCAGGCAAGATGCCATAAGGATTATAATAGTATTGCGAGCCGATATTCCTTCTCTCCTCAGCAGATATGCCATTAGTGCTCCAATGGGGACAAAAACCAGTATTACGAGCAATACATATTCTTTCATCGTCATTCCCTCAAACCCGTGCCTATAGACTAAATGGCTGTGCTTTCAACAATTTTATTCCTATTCTTAACTACATACTATAAATTTGACATTAAAGTCAATTTCCCTGCTTTAAATAACATTAAACCGGGATTCAAAAGAAAAAAGACGGGTATGCTCCCGCCCCCAAAATTCTTGCCCCCTACTTGAGAAAGTTTTTAACTAGAATTAACGGGGTCCCTGCATCGGCAGAGCCGCTTATCAAATCAGCCAAGCTGGCAATTAAATCTTCAACCCTCCTGGGGGTGGTCCCTTCAGTCTCCAGGCTGCCTTTATTAAATCCCTGGCTTTTCATACGGTTGAGCAGTTCTTCAATATGGGCAATATCTACTCCTTCTTCCAGCATTTTATCCACCAGGTATTTGTACTTCAAACCTTCTCTATATTTTCCCCTTAATCCCTTGGTCATACCAAAAGCCGGCTGGGGATCGGCCAATTCATAAATGCCGGTAGAAGGATCCCGATACGCTCCGTCTCCGTATACTAACACCTCAACATGTTTGCCCAATTCGGCCCTGATTTGCTCCTGGAGCTTATCAGCAAATTGATCGGCTTCTCTGGGAGCCAGTTTCAGTTTATTACCCGAGGAAAGATTGCTTCCTAACAACCCCCATTCCGACCAGGCTCCATTTCCCTGATTGCAAATATCCTGTAAAGTTATACAATTGGGAGCAATACTTTTGGTTTTTTCCAGAGTCCTAAACCGGTTGTGGACATTGGCAACTATAATCCCATCCAGGTCATATTCGGTAATTTTCAAACAGTCATTGCTCAGTATTATATGGGGTTTGGCCCCCTGTTCGGCAATAATATTATGATAAAGCTCAATGTAATCAACATTGGTAATAGGGTGTTTAAAGCGATTCTCACCTATTTCCTCCACCGTAATTATACGGTTTTCCAGCAATTCACAATATTCAATGGGCAATAGCTGGTTCCCAACCTCGTCGGCAGGATAGGACAACTGTACAACCACCTGGCCTTCGGGTACTGCAGCCGCAATGCCTTTCATAATTAATGAAAAACGGTTTCTGCTTAATATGGGAAAAAGCACCCCAACTTTGGCCCGAGGATGTAAATTCAGCCTTTCTTTAACCTGTGCGGCTATGTCTTCAACCAGGACATAATTATTCTGAGCCCTGGCCAGTACTGATTCAGTAATACACACTGTGTCTCCATCATCCAGAAGTCCATCTTGGTCACACTTTTTTAGAGCCTGGCATAACAGGTCTATTAAATCGCTTCCCGGTACTATGATTCCCATTTTTATACCGAAAGCCGATACCCCAATATAGTCTGGTAATCTACCCACTTCTCAACATCCTTCGCAAGTATTAGGACAACCTACAATAGTCCACTGATTAAATATATATTAAAATCTCCAGAGCCGCAACCTAAAGGTGGACTGTATACACCTAAACGGCATTTGGTCTCGTTATTTGAGGACCTATCTGGCCCTTGCAAATTTCATCAGGCCGTCTTCTAGACCGACTTGGATTATTCCTTCATTGCACAGAAATGAAAGAAAGGCTGATATACTGGACAGGCTCCGGTAATAGCCGTTTTGATTTAAGGTTATTCCCAGCCTTTGGGCCAATTCCCGCAGGGTCTCCTCCCGACCTTTAGGGGATTTAACGATATCCAGCAGCAAATTAAGGATTTGATCAAGGGCATGGCCGTTCTCCCGGATTTCTTTTCCCAGGTCGTTTACTAACCCTCCATGGGAAAGGTATACGCAATCACCTGGCCAGCTTAACAGGGTGTTCAAGGAGTCCATATGATTTGAAACATCCACCAAATACAGGAAAGGATGGTTACTCAGTATCCTGGTTACTATTAGGCTATCCCCGGCAAACAATACCCCATCAGGAGTCTCTACCCCTATTTGTCCCAAACTGTGTCCAGACAAGTCTATGAATTTAAATTCAGCCCCATTAATAACAGCTTTTCCCGGTTCTATAATATTGGTAACCGTACACTTGGGGGGCAAAACAAACTTATTTTTAAGCGCTTTGATAGGACTGGCAGAATACAGGTAGGTCATTTCCAGCACGGGATCGCCCAGAAATGGAGCTTCAGTTGCAGAAGCATATATAGCGCAATTAGTTGCCTCTTGAATATAATGATTCCCGCCGCAGTGATCAGCATGAGAATGGGTATTTATAATCCCCCTGACCTTATAGCCCTGGTTGGCTAACAATTTAAGGGTTTTCTTCCCAAAGGATGCGCTGGCACCGCTGTCTATTAAAACACAGCTTTGGTCATCAAACACATAAACTCCTACCGCGCTGGGATAATTAATAGCATAGGTATTGAGCCTGATTTTTTTTAGTTCCATTAATCCTCCTTAAGGGCCGCTATAACTCTATAATCCTGGGTTTTAAGCTGCCGTTGTCCGTTTCGATTACCGCATAAGTACAGCGGCTGTTAGACCGGGGTAATGAAGGACTGCCAGGGTTTATCAACCACATATCATCGATCCTTTCGATAAAAGGTACATGGGTATGGCCAAATATTACCGCATCAGCTCCCATTTCCTTACCACGGTAAAACAGTGAATTAATACTCTTCTTAACCCCGTACCTATGACCATGAGTGATATAGAAGGAACAGCCATCAAGCTTGACCATTAGTTCGGTCTTTCCCATTGAAAGATCACAGTTGCCAACTACCCCATAGTATTTAACCTTAATCTGACTGGCTAGCTTTTTGCCATCCCTATAATAATCACCAGTAAAAAACAGGCTGTCAAACCGGATATGGCTTAAGGCCTTTCTTATAGACTCGGTTCTGCCATGGGTATCACCCGCAACCGCAATTCTCAAGTATGCTCCCCCACCTTTTAAGCATCATGGCCATAAAAATACCCCTTTATGATCGGCAGGGCCTTCCGCAGGGCGATACCCCGGTGGCTTATCCGGTTTTTATCCTCCGGGGCCATTTCGGCGAAGCTGATCGAATAGCCTTTAGGAATAAATAGAGGATCATAGCCAAACCCAGCATTGCCTCGAGGTTGCAGGGCAATAGTCCCTTCGCAGGTACCCTTTGCCAGCTTCACATTAAGATCGGGACTACAGACAGCAATAACACATTCAAATCTGGCCGTTCGGTGGGTTTCTTTAACCCCTTCCATCATTTTTAGCAACTGAATATTGTTCTCCAGATCACTTGCCTTGGGGCCGGCAAAGCGGGCTGAAAAAACTCCCGGTTTACCATCAAGAGCATCGACTACCAGCCCGGAATCATCAGCCAAACAAACCATTTTACTGACCAGGGCATTTTCCCGTGCTTTTTTAACCGCGTTTTCTTCAAAAGTACGGCCGTTTTCCTCGACCTCTGGCATTCCGGCAAGGTCGTCCAACCCCAGGACCTTAATTCCCATATCTTTAAGCATGGCTTGAAGCTCCGCCTTTTTATGCTGGTTACGGGTTGCTAATAACAGGGATTTACTCAAAGGCGCTGTTCCCCTCCAAAACCTTTCTTTGTATTACGAACAATTCTGAAATACCTTTTTCCGCCAGGCCCAGGAGTTCTTTCAGCTCTGCTGCGGTAAAAGCCCTGCCCTCTCCAGTACCCTGTATTTCCACATATTCACCGCTGCCGGTCATAACTATATTCATATCAACATCTGCCATACAGTCTTCAGAAAACTCCAGATCTAAAACCGGCAACCCGTTTACAATCCCTACACTTACTGCAGCTACGAAATTCTTAACCGGTATTACCGGAAGCTGGCCCGCTGCTTTCAGTTTTTGCAAAGCCAGATGTAATGCCGCATAACCGCCGGTGATAGAGGCGGTTCTGGTTCCCCCATCAGCCTGAATAACATCGCAGTCAACCCATATAGTTCTCTCGCCCAGGGATTGCAGATCAACTACCGCCCTGAGCGACCTGCCAATAAGCCTTTGAATCTCAGATGTTCTGCCGCTTATCTTCCCCCGGGCAGATTCACGTTGGGTCCTAATCTCAGTTGATGCAGGAAGAAGCGAGTACTCGGCAGTCACCCATCCGCTGCCGGTGCCCTTTAAAAACGGCGGCACTTTATCTTCTATAGTGGCTGAACAGAGGACCCTGGTATCTCCTATCTCAATTAGAACCGATCCCTGAGGATGTTTAATGAAATGGGGAATTATCCTGACCTCTCTCATTTGGTCAGGCATCCGGTTGTTTGGCCTTTGCATGCTACACCTCCTGAAAAGGGGCTAACGGGAATTCCCTTAGCCCGCTTACTTGAAAAGTAATGTTTGCTCCTTATACCCCTATTTAAACTAATTATACATGGCCTCCCAAAGGCCTTGGTAACCAGCTTGACCCATTAATAACCGCCGGTTTAAGGATAAAGTTTAGTCAAGGTAAATCTTGTGCACATTATTAACAATTTCGCCGATTAGAACCCGGCTTAAATCAAAAAACGGTTCTTCCTGCCCGCTGACGTAAAATTCCCTTAAAGGGGTTTCATTGGACTGGTTATAAAGGTTATGCTCGGAAAAAATCTGTATCAATTCCCGGATCGTCTGCCATGAAGGATCTACCTGTACTACATTTTCCCCAGCAATACTCCTGATAACTTCACTTAAAAAAGGGTAATGGGTGCAACCCAGGATTAAGGTGTCAATCCCTTTAGCCAGCAATGGGGACAGGTAGTCTTCCACTGCTTCAACCGTTTCTCTATCCCTGAGCTTACCCGCTTCTATCAATGGAACCAGGCGTGGACAGCCAACCTCGTAGACTTTGTAATCGGGTCTTATTCGGTTGATCTCCCGGGTGTAGGCCAGGCTGTTTACTGTGGCCTGGGTAGCCAGAACCCCCAGCAATCCCTTCCGAGTAACCCTACATGCTTGGTAGGCACCGGCTTTAACTACCCCGATAATGGGTAATGAATATTCTTCGGTTAATACCGGAAGTGTAACCGATGAATGGGTTCCACATGCCACAATTATTGCTTTAACCCTGCGTTGAATAAGGTAATCAATTATTCTATAGGCATAACTGAGTAACTGTTTTTTAGTTTTATTTCCATAAGGAACATGAGCAGTATCTCCGATATAAATAAAGCTTTCATTAGGCAGCTGTTGGATCAAGGATTTAACTACGGTAAGTCCCCCAACACCCGAGTCAAAAATACCTATGGGCCTCTTTGGCACTATAACACCCCATCACCATATTCTCCTTATTTAAAACAGTCTATTAATTAATTTATCACTTTTGTTTAATTAATACCATATAAGTTAATTCTTAAACATAACAGGGTTTGATCCCATACCGCCAGTAAAAAAATACCCCGCCATGCGGGGTAACAAACGGGATATTAAAGGTCATAGTCTGGGGTTACCGTTTCAGAAATGTCTACAAATCCAGCTATTGTTGGCACTTCCTCCCCGCCAATCCTGAAAGACACCTTATCTACAGTAGCAAACTGCCCAAGGGTGTTGGCGATAGCATATACAACTAGTTTTTCCTGGTGAAGACTGGTAACATTCTTAATCTCAGGGCTAAAATCAACTATACACAGCCCATCCGGTTTAATGTTGATGTCCAACAATCTTGTCCCTTCCGGAAATATATTTAAACAATTACTGCTATCTGGCCCCTTCAATAACTCCTGCAAGGTCTGGCGGGCTATCCCTTCGGTCTTGGTAATCAACCGTTCTTCGGCAACCAAGCCGTAGCCATCGGGCTTGCCAAAATAAAGCCTAACCCCGATCCTGTCCTTTTGGTCCTCGTTTTCTAGCTGGGGCTGAATCGGTTCCAGATTCAACGGTGTATCATTATTATTCTCATCCGGACCTATTCTTAGGATATCTCTCCAGGACTTCAGATTGCGGTCGTCAGAAAACGGAAAACATCCTCCACTCAAAAGGCAAATTCCCAAAACTATAATTGCTAGAACACTTACAAATTTTCTAGTCATGTCGCCTGAGCCTCCCCTATTAATTCCTGCTAAATAAACATACTAGAGAAGGCTGATATTTATGACTTATAAATAAAAAAAAGGGAGCACCAGATTGGTGCTCATTATGAAGGAGGAGTTATTAAAGCAAACTGCGGGTCTTGCAACCCTTAATTTGCATTCGTTCCTTAAAAGGATTGTACCAGATAAGATAGAATTATGTCAATATGAAATTTTATTCGTCGATTATTGTCGTTAAATAATTAATTGGCCACTCGTCTCCGCCGGTTTAATATATCTCTTTTCTCCATACGGACTATATTTATTAGGTTATCTTTATTGAGATCATCTACCAGGTACAGGATACCCTGGGCCTGGTCACAGACTTTCTCCAGGAAAAGGCGGTTTGATTCTACCCCAATACAAATAAATCTGAGCTTATTCTCGGCAATTAGCTTAGCCGCATTAAGGGCGTCAGCCTGGGCATCTAAAGTCCAGAGCGGTGAATTTGGTATACCATCTGTAATCATAACCAGCAAAGGGTTTTTCACCCGGTTACTAGCGATCAGATCTACTGCGGCAACAATACCATGTGCCATAGGTGTAAGTCCGGCTGGGCTGATGGTAGACAATCCTTTGCTCAAAATACTGTGATTGCGGGTAAAGGGCACTACTATCTGAGCATTCCGTTCCTGGAAAGTAACCACCGCCACCTTCTCTCTTCCAGTAAGCAAAAGGTTTTGGGCTAAATAACAGGCAGCCTGCCGTTTATCCCCGGCCATACTGCCACTTGCATCCATCAGTAAACAGACATTAATAGGAATATAGCTCTTCTTCTCGTAGTAGTGCAGATCCTCTTTTCTTATGGCAAACCGGCTATCCCCGCGCAAAAAACAGTTCTTCTTGGCTTTAATGATAGTATCGGGTACCGCAAGATCCCCTGACCAGTTTCTATCCGGACAGTTAGCTGTTTTATTTCGGTTAGTAAACTCAACTACAGCTGATTTTTTCTCTATTTTTCCCAGTTTCCTGAACCGGCTGCTTCCACCTGACGGTATCTTGCGCATATTGCGCCTTATTTCCGTTTCCAGCTCACATTTGTGTTTCAAGACATATTCCTTTAGTTCAATTCCTTTCCTGGTGAAAACCTTACCGATAATGGTACTCTTGATTAACTCCAGGTCCTCCAGCTGCTCAAGGAAATGCTCTACTTCACCCCATTTTTTCTTCTGCTGCTCAATTCCCTTGCGCTTTAGTATATTAGTTGAATAACTCTCCATAAACTCTTCTATCTCATTTATTCCGCCGAACTTTTCTGCCAGTTTCACTATTAGTTGATTAATGTTTTCCTTGGCCGGAAGAAAACTGCTGGGCTGCCCTTTAAACCTTTTCCAAGGCAGCTTTATGTAACCAGCAAAATCATCTTCCTTGACTTTTTGGTTTCCATGGCTTATATTGCGAACCTTGGAAAGCTTAAGTCCGGCGGCCAGAATGGTCTCTTCCACGGCCTCTACGATAATATAGACGATATAATACTCTTCCCGGTTTAGGCGAGCCAACAAATGGACATGGTCTGAGCCTTCCTCCCCTTCAATTAACGGTTTGGCAATGCCCTGAAAAAGATCGTATACCGTTCCTTTCCCCTGATTAGTTGCCAGGAATACTTTATTGGCAAATTCAGTAACCAATCTAAACCTTTCCTCTTCTGCATACTGTAATTGGGGTTCTTTCTCTAAGATATAACTATCAATTCTCCCAAATACGGCCCTGGCAATATCTCGAGGATCTATTTTCCCCGAACGGTGATAAACATCTATATGAATCACCTTGTTATTCTCAACAAAATCAAGATAAGTTTTGCCTGCATCCTGGTTTAACAGGATTTTAATCTGGCCTTTGAGCTTTTTTTCCGGCATTTTAGCATGGGCTTTCAAGCTAACTACCGTGCTCTCCCCCAGCCGCACTCCTTGATTCTGACTAAAATAGAGGTTTAAATAGTTTCCAACCGAGGCTGCTTTATCAATGTTTAACTTATCATCATCAGCCATAAAGCCACCTCCCCTTAATCAGTGGGGTTAAGCATCCGCTCGGTGGTAACCAACTCTCCGCGGGCGATCTCCCTCAAAGACCGGGCAGTCTGTTGAAAATATTCCGCAGTTTCTTGTTTTTTACTTTCTTTTTTGTTTTTAAAGTTTAGTATTCCATCCTTGCTGCCTTTTGGATCAACATCGTTCATTATTCTTACCAGGGTATCCCCATTTATTCTGTGTTTTAGTACCAGGGGAATCATGGCGGTTACATCGGAGATAGCTACTTTATCCCGTCCGTTTATAATACTGTAAAGAACGGCTCCTTGCTGCATTGCTTCAGTAGCTCTGATGCTCTCCATGTTGTGTTTGATGTACAATCGGGCGATAAAATTCCTGAGGAAATCAGGTAAATCCGTTTTTTCGTAAATCTTTGCCCATTTCATAATATTCTTTCGGTATGAATCGTTTTGAGAATCATCATGCTCGTCAGTCGAGCTGCAGCTTCGCTTGCTTCGATTACAATGGGAATTCTCTTTAAGAATATGGGCCAGCACATCTACCGAATCAGGTCGTCCCATATAACATACCATATCAAAGCGGTCTGAAAGCTGCCTTCTTATTTCCTCCAGTGGACCCGGTTCCTCATCCGGGTTTGAAGCTGCCCAGACCGAGACATTAACCGTGATATCAACCACCGGTAATCCTGCTTCTTCTATCTGTATATGGCCAGGCTTATTACCCATTACATCAAGTAAAATATCAGTAATCTCCGGTGAAGTATCGGCGAGCCGATTTATTTCGTCAACAAAAATGATTCCCCGATGAGCCTGAGGGATAAGTCCCGGCAGCAGCCGTGCTTCCGGCTTAGAGGTATCAGTGAGTTTGGAGAGATCAATGCTCCCGGCCACTGTTCCGACCTTGGCCGAATGCGATATCTCCAAAAAAGGCATGGGTATAATTTCAGTGCCGATTTGTTCGATTTCCTCTTTAGTTAGGTTCCTATGATTAGGGCAGTGCGGGGATAAAGGATCACAATTGTATATACAACCCTTTATCCTAGTGATGTTGGGCAGAATTCCCTTTGCCGCCCGCATTATCGAAGTTTTTCCCGTTCCTCTTAATCCTTCCGCATGGACGTGCAAAGGTTCTCCGACGTAAGTTGACACAATAGACATTAGGACCAGTTGAAAAAGGGCTTCATTGCCTTCATACCGCTGGAGCTTGTAAAATGGTATCATGAGCATCACTCCATTCTTATTAGCTAGAAACTACCGAACGTTTCAAACTACTGGACTGCTCCCCTTGTAAGGACACTCTTATTTACGGTATCAATAGTCCAAACCAGCAGGGTAACCCCGAACGCAACCCCTGCTTTAACAACTCCTAGAATACTTAGACTCATTTTCTCCTTTCTTTAGTTTTTTGCCCGTTCTAATTATCTATTATTTATAATATAAATCATTTTGTGATAATTTTCTCTATAGTTGATTCACTTGGTTGATTATACCGGATAATTAGTGTTACCTTGTTACCTTTTTAACAAATTTGGTTCTTAGGATAAATCCGAAAAAAACAACGGATAAAAGGCCTGGTATCAAGCCTTTTCTTTGTTGTTTTACCATTAATTTATAAAAATCAAATCCGCCTGTTCAAGGTAAATAAAGCGCCTATTAGGTAGGTTTTTAGGTATAGTGTGCAGATATCGGGGATAGTTCTTATTGTCAAATTCCTATTTTTTCTCTGAGGATTTTGGCCCGGGAACGGCTTAAAATTATGTTTTTGTTCCCGATATCCAAAGGTAATAGATACGAACCTTTGCCAAAGTTTACGATCTCTTTAATGTAGTTAAGATTGACTATGAATGCTTGATGAGCCCTGAAAAAATAGTTGCTGTCCAGCCGCGCTTCCAGCTCATTCAAGGTATAATTGCTTAGATATCCTTGATCAATTGTGCTGATATAGACTTTTTTCCCCTGGCTTTCACAGTAAACAATATCCTTTTGATTCAGGATGGTGATCTTACCTTTTTCTCTAATGGGCAGTTTATCAGAGTAGATATCTTTAACCACCCCAAACTTTTCTACAATGTAGTTAATCCTTTCCTGCAATTTGCTCTTAACCATCTCTTCAATGGCGTCCCGGTGGCTCATCTGCACTTTGGTACGGAAAATGGTTTTTTCGATTCTGCTTTGTTCAATAGGCTTTACTATATAATCTAAAGCTCCCAATTCATATGCATGAACCGCCATATCTTTTCTAACGGTGATGAATACGAACAGCGGCGTTTCTTTTAGGGTTTTTAGTTTTGCTGCAGTTTCAAATCCTCCCATTTCAGGCATGGTAATATCCAAAAATACAAGATCTACTTTCTTTTCCTGGCATAGCAACAGGGCTTCCAAACCATGAACAGCCTCTCCAACTATTTCAACATCTTTGATCTGTTCTAAAACATAGCGTAAAACAATCCTTTCTCTCTCATCATCATCCACGATTAATACCTTAACTGGCATAGCCATCAACCCTTGCCCCTTATTTAACCCTAGAAGTTATGTGGTTTCTATTATCTAATATATCGGTTTTGCTGACATAAAACAACAACTACCAGGGATTTGTTATATAATATAATATACATTTGCCATTTATACATTAGGAGGGAAGTTTATGCGCTATGAGGGCACTATTTACCGTCCCCCCAGTGAAGCATATAGTCTCTTAATCCAGGCTACGATCGGCTGCCCCCATAATAAATGCATTTTCTGCGGTATGTACAAGAACACCCGGTTTAGAATAAGGAGTGTCGAGGATATTAAACAGGACTTAGCTGCGGCCAGGTCTTATTACGGTCCCTATATTGAATCCCTGTTTTTCCCTGACGGTAATACAATTATTATGAAAACTGATCAACTGGTGGAGATATTTTCTTATGCCCGCCAATTGTTTCCGTATTTAAGCCGGATTACCGTCTACGGCTCTGCCAAATATGTTAATAAAAAGAGCCTGGCGGATCTTATCCGTTTGAGGGAGGCAGGTTTAAAAAGAGTCCACACCGGAATGGAAACCGGAGATAATGTTACCCTGGAAAGGATCCGTAAGGGGACTACCTTCGAAGAAATAGTTTCTGCTGGAACTAAATTAAAAGAAGCTGGGATTGAATGCAGCGAATACTTTCTTACCGGAATAGGCGGGCTGGAGCGAACCACTGAACACGCCATATACAGCGCTCAAGCTTTGAGTGCTTTTAGCCCCGATTTTATAAGAATCAGGACTCTTATCCCGAAATCTGGCACCCCCCTTTATGAAGATTTCAAAAAGGGGACGTTCCATCTGTTAACCCCTCATCAGGCCTTACGGGAAGTCCGACTCTTTATCGAAAACCTTAATTGTACAAATAGCACGATTTTAAGCGATCACATGAACAACTATTGGGACATAAAAGGGGTAATCCCCGATGATCGCCAAACCATGCTATCCGAGATCGATAAGGCCCTTTCCTTGGACGAATCCAGGTTTAGACCGCCCCATAGGGGCTGGTTATAGAGTTGCTCCCTTGGTTAATGCAGGCGGCTGGCAACCGGGGGTACAATGAAAATCTCGTCACCCCGGAACTCAAAATACTGGCTCAGCTTCCAGTACACACCGCGGCTGAGCCTGGTATCCGCATCCCATTTAAAGCTGATATAGGGTATATCACCTTTAAAGAAAACCTTTAGCTCCCGGTCGATAACAAACTCCTGCAGGTCAAAGAACACCAGTTTTATTAAACCGTTATCCTCCTCACAATAACCTGATGCCAAAAAGGGAACATCCTCTACCATAACCGGGCTAATATCATTGCCCAGCACTATCTGGTACTTGCCCTCACCTGTTTTCTGTATATTGGAAGCCAGCACGTTTATTATGTTGCGCCTAAACATCTCTACCTGACCGTAATACCATTTACCGTTCTTTTTAATAGTAATCGGTTGGGCATCCATCAAGCATCCCCCTAGCCCAGTCTAGATATTTTCGACCATTTTATATTTTATCGAATTACGGTATATGTTGTCTATATAACTATCGCTTATCTCATGCCTGCCCATTCTCAGGCTGGCCAGTGTAAACCCGTGTTTGGCGGCCAGCTTGCGGAAATAATTAATGGTATCCAGCGATAGATGGGTTCCGATACTGTAATCCTGGTACTCACCCTCCAAAGCCAAAAGCATGGTCTCAGACAGGCACCCCAGGCTAATCCCGTCCCTGTAGCCGAGATTAGGGCCAAAACATACCTGGTCCGGTAATTGAACTAATCCACCCTCTAAAACTAGCACATCATTTCGAGTTGCCAGTACCTCTGGAGCAACGTCAGCCGGGCGGGCAACATCACAAACAACTGTCCCGGCCGCAAGATATCCCGGGTAAATCAGATATTCCGGGGAGTTGCTGGCGGTGATTATCAGGTTGCATTTGGGGAGATCTTTCTCCAAATCCAGGCTTAGGACAATAGGGCAATTGATCCCGAGATAATCGCATATTTCTTTAATCAATTGCCAGCTCAAATCTTCGCCTTTTACGATTAATTCAGCATATTTTTGAGCCTCAGCCCGGTTCAGTTTAGTTAATAAACTAACCGTGTCTTTAAGCCAGCGGCTCATTCCCTGCAGTTCTTTATTCTGCATTCTGATCAGGGCATAGTTCAGTATATCCTTAACCAGGGAGTTTAACCGATTTTTGCTGCTGGTAACATATTTGGGGTTGCCGAAAAGGATAAGGTGGCTTATTTTTTCCGACATCATCAGGGCACATGCCCTGCCAATGGAGCCGGTTGCCCCCACTATCCCTCCCCTAGCTGTTTCTAATGGAATATGCATTTTGCTGGCACCTAAAAACAACGCCTGTACTGCCATGAGGGTAGTAAAACTGTTGCCGCTGGTTATGGCGACCCCCTTTCCGGTAACCGCTCTGCCTCCCCTGGTTACTACTGAAGTCAGGGCGCCTAAACCCACTATT
Organism: Syntrophomonadaceae bacterium; assembly: GCA_050949865.1. Classification (GTDB taxonomy): domain Bacteria; phylum Bacillota; class Syntrophomonadia; order Syntrophomonadales; family Syntrophomonadaceae; genus JBMNGN01. The sequence goes on along the minus strand of JBMNGN010000002.1, from coordinate 237,361 downwards.
CTTGCTCCCAGGTCTCTTCCTAGGTCCACAGCCCGGGAAATACATTCTACCACTCGATTTTTCGGCAGACTCATTATTTCCCTCCCGCCAAAAGGAACTCCTATCAGCCATCCTTCCGCTACATCGCCTGTTTTGGAGCGCAGGGCCGGCATATATGATACGATTCCTGGACTGTCTATCGACGCCTGCCACTGGGTAAACCGGGACAAGTCTTGCCGGGTATAATCTGCAAATGAAGGATTATTAATTATTACATCCTCCACCCCAGGATAATGAATAATAAAGGCAAACCGGTTTGCCTCACGGTATGATCCTAAAGCCGAATGTTTGGTAACCCTGCTTACGGGACGGTAGTCAATAACCACACCGGGTTTTGAATAATCATCGATTAAATACCTGTACAGTTTGGCAAAATCCCGATATTCTATTATATGGCATATTTTTTCTAAGGCCTTTATCACATAATCAATCTGTTCATAGGTTATGGTTAAGGGCGGTTCCAATCGCAGGGTCATGGAGTTGTTCAGGAAGGGCGCTATTCGAATATTGTAAACATGGAGCAGGAAGCCTGCCAGTAAAGCGGTAAAGGCACCTTGATCAATCATGTAGGACATATCGTAAGAGCCGCAATCCCGCAAATCGTTGAACTCCACACCGACCATTAGCCCTTTTCCCCGCACTTCCTTAACCGCATTCGGGTATTTATGTTTTAATTCCAGAACTCGATCCAGAAGGTAATTTCCTTTTTTCTCCGCTTCTCGTATTAGCTGCCTATCATTGGCCAAGAGTCTTTCGATTACTGCCCTCCCTATGACACAGGTAAGATTATTATTGGCAAAAGTAGAGCTATGCAGCATACCGAAGTCTTCGTTCCAGGACCTAGGAGAACTAATGCAAACCCCTATGGGCAGTAACCCGCCCCCCAGAGCTTTGGCCAAAACCATGATATCGGGTTCAATGCCGGCTCGATCAGACGCGAACATAGCACCTGTACGTCCTAAACCGGTCTGGATCTCATCAACTATAAACAATACCCCATAATCGTTGCAAAGCTTTTGGGCTGACCTAAGATATTGGTTATCGGCCACAAAGATACCGCCCTCCCCTTGAACCGGTTCTACTATGAAGGCGGCGATCTGGTCGCTTTTATCCTGCAATAATTCACTTAAGGCCTCAATATCATTAAATGGTATGCAGGCGAATCCCGGAGCCGGAGCCCGGAATGGCTCCTGGTAAGACCTCTTCCCGGTAGCGGAGAGTGAACCCAGAGTCTTGCCATGAAAGCTGTTGGTTGTAGAAACAATTATCTCCTTCCTAGTAGTGGAACGGGCCAGTTTGATGGCTGCTTCTACTGCTTCAGTTCCACTCTGGCAAAAAGTACAGTAGCAAAGCTGGCCAGGAGTAATTTCAGCCAGCAGATTAGCCAGTTTAATGGATTCAACCGGGTAAGAGGGCTGAACCAGGCTAGGTATTCCTTTCGTCCTGACTTCATTCAGCTTCTCCCAAATAAAATCCGGATTATATCCAAAAGGTACCGCACCATACTGGGCAATAAAATCAATATATCTTACCCCATTAGAGTCCCAGAGATATGGTCCTTCACCCTTAACGTATTCCATATCCAGTTTAAATACCTCAAGCACCTCGGATAGAGTAGGGTTGAATAGATTTTTACGCCAACCTGCCACAGGCAACCTCCTTGTGCACATTATTGTGCAATTGATTCTGCTGTATACATTTTAACGATAATTTTCCATATGTCAAATCGGGAACACAAGGGGACGGTTCTGTTGTGTCTCGTGAGACACAACAGAACCGTCCCCTTGTGTTTTATTATTTTTTTACCATTCGGGCGGCAGCTTTTTTAATTGAGCCAGGTTGAAAACCGGCCCGTCCAGGCAGATGTATTCACTCCCGATATTACACCTGCCGCATTTACCTATTCCGCATTTCATTCTCATTTCCAGAGTAGTTATGACTTGCTGGTCAGTGTAGCCCATCTTCTCGAGGGCCTGCAATACGAATTTGATCATAATGGGAGGGCCGCAGGTTACAGCGATAGTGCCTTTAGGATCCGGGTTTAGCTCTTCCAAATAAGAAGGAACAAACCCCACATGTCCATTCCAGTCTTTTTCTGCATTATCAATAGTAACGTACACCTCAGTATCCTTTTCTTTGGGCCACAGGTCAAACAATTCTTCTTTAAAGCACAGATCCGCATAGCTCCTGCTGCCGTATAATATCTTAATCTTGCCGTAATCTTGCCGGTGTTTAAAACAGTATTTAATAAATGACCGCAAGGGGGCCAGTCCAATCCCGCCGCCAATAAACAACATATCCTTGCCCCGGCATTCCTCTACCGGGAACCCATTGCCATACGGTCCTCTAACTCCTAATTTTTGCCCAATATCAATCCGGTGAAGCTCATCGGTCATTAGTCCAACTCTTTTTATGGCAAATTGAAGATACTCCTGCCCTTCCTGCCAGGAAACTGAAAACATTCCTTCCCCCACCTGCATAAGGGAAACCATGGCAAGCTGGCCAGGCATAACATCGAATGGCACCCCGTTTTCACTTTTGACAAAAAAGGATTTAACGTCCGGGGTTTCATCGACAATATCAATTACCTCAACTATACCAGGCACTAACGGGTTCTCACAATTACACTTGTGCACCAGCATTCACCTCCTTGATAGCGGCAATAATCCGGGTAATATTTATTCCAGCCGGACAGGCTATTATACACCTGCCGCATCCGGTACATAGCGATGGACCATACCTTTCGTTAAAAAACTGCAGCTTGTGCAGAAACCGGTTGCGGAATCTTTCGGTTGTTGCTGCCCGTGGATTATGACCACCTGCCATCTGGGTATACTCACTATACATGCATGAATCCCAGCAGCGGAACCTGTATCCATCATCTCCCCAGGACTTAACCTGAATATCAAAACAATAACAGGTCGGGCAAAGATAAGTGCAGATCCCACAATTCATGCAAGGCTCGGACAGACTTTCCCATACCGGATGGTTAAACATGTTTTTCAGTATTTCTGCAGTGCCCTCATAATCTACTTTTAAGGTAAAAGGCTGTAATTTCTCAACTTCCGGCTGGCCTTCGGTCAGGATTTCTGCTATAATGGCGGTTATTTCTTCTCCCAGGGCGGTTTTGGCCTCCCAGGTATAGTTGCCATCTGTGGTATCACGCAGAATTACATCGGCTGACTCAGAGTCGGTGCAGTTTACTCCCATTGCCTGGCAAAAACAATTAGGACCTGGTTGGTAACAGGCATGGGCGATTATAACCGTATTAGCCCTGCGAACTTTGTAATATTCATCTTCAAATCCCCGGGTTAAAAACACTTTATCCAGACAGTCAATAGCTTTAACATCACAAGCCCTGGCTCCGAATATTATCCTTTTCCCGCTATCCTCATAAACCTTATCGACTTTGACATCATTTCCATCCAATTGGAAATCATACATCCTCTCAGTCTGGGGAAGCACTACCTTTTTGGGAGATTGAACAACATTCAAGTTATCCAGTACAACTTCGTCAACCTCAGAATTGAATGATTTCCACGAAAAGTATCCGGATTGATCCCCGCGCCGCATTGGCAGGAATACCTCCGCCTGGCTGCTTAGTTTATCGAATACCTTTTCAAGGTTTTGCTTATTCAATACCTGCATTCTATCTCCCCCCTTATATAAAATCGTCCGGGTCATTTTCCCGATACACACTAAGCGGGGGTTTAGCACCTTCAACATACTCCATACCCGCTTCATACGGCCCGAAATATTTGTTCACATCTTGGATAAGCTTCTCGTTTATTAACATTAAGGGTATATCAACCGGACAAACCCTTTCACACTCTCCGCACTCCACGCATCTTCCGGCCATATGCCAAGCCTTTACCAGGTGGTACATCAGGTTGTCGGTGACACTGGTTTCCCGTCCAACCCACTGGGGTCTGGTCTCATCAAATATACAGGTTCGGCAGTTGCAGGCTACACAAACTTGACGGCAGGCGTAACAGCGAATACACCTGGATAATATATCTTCAAAAAAGGCGTACCTTTCATCCGGGGTTTTATTCTCCAAATCACGTACCAGGGAGAACCTTTCCCCTGTTACATCAGGTACTCTCTCCTGTCCCAGAATCTCATCATAAATCACCGGATTCGGCTGTTGACACTTCAAACACTTGTCCGCCAACGGCACATCTTCAGACGGCTTTTTGAAACCCGAATCGTTCAGAGCAGCTTTTAAGGGATCTTTCATCCCCGGGCAGCATACGCCAATAATATATAAGCGATCACGGGTAATCTGGTTATCTTCCAGCAACCTGACTATTCCTCGTGAATCACAGCCCTTGACCACTATTCCTATTTTCTCCAGTCCGTCTCTGAATTTTAATAGGCTATTGGACAAGCTTTGTATACAGTAATCATTAAAAACCATCCGGTCCGTTTCCTCCGGGGTTCGGGCAAAATATGGCTTTACCTGGTAATCCAGCTCTCCTTTTTCCCAGGCCATGAATAGATCGACTTGCTTATCTTTTAAAAGCCTGGCTGCAATCTCTCTGATTTTATTAGTTATACCTGTCATCTTGCATCCCTCAGCTTTCTGTTTGGCCCAAGCTTGGTAATTTCTTCGACCAGTTTTACCATAGTCTCCTTAAACTTAATCCCCTCAGCTCCCGATATCCAGGCAGTCCTATACCTTTCAGGTTCAATTCCAATATGCTCCATCAGGTTTTTCATAATAGTATGACGCCTGCGGTTATAGTAATTGCCACTACCATAGTGGCATTCGCCAGGGTGTCATCCCGAGAGCAAAACGCCGTCTGCCCCCCGGTTAAAGGCTCGCAACACTAGCATCGGGTCCATCCTGCCCGAACAAGGAGTTCGTATGATTCTCACTTCAGCAGGGTATTCCAAATGGTTTAAGCCTGCCAAATCAGCTGCTGCATAGCTGCACCAGTTACAGGCAAAAACAATTACTTTGGGTTCCCAATTATCCCTTATAGACATAATGCATCCACCTCCGATACTAGTTGTTCACTGGTAAAGCCCTTCAAGCTCAATGCTGCAGTCCGGCAGGCCGGAATACATGCGCCGCATCCCTGGCACAGGCTGCTGTTGACCTGGGCGATGTTCCTCACAAAAGGTCCATGGTGGCCCCGGTCTTTGATTTCAACCAGGGATATGGCATTATACGGGCAGATTGGCACGCACAGGGCACAACCGGAACACTTAACCGGGTCAACCTCTGAAACCATAGGTTCTGTGGCCAGTTCCTGCTTGGAGAAAATACCGCAGACCTTAGCTGCTGCTGCACTGGACTGGGCAACTGTATCCGGGATATCCTTCGGGCCCTGGCAAGCTCCGGCAAGATATACACCGGCAGCAAATGTCTCTACTGGTTGAAGCTTGGGGTGGGCTTCCTGGAAAAAGCCGTCCTTATCTGTAGAAAAGCCAATGGCCTTGGCCAAATCTAGCGAACCTTCCGACGGAACCATAGCGGTGGCCAGCACAACCAAATCGGCCTCCACTTCCATCGGCCTGCCCAGCAAAGTGTCTTCAGTCTTTAATACCAAGCTGTCTCCCCTGGGGTAGATTTTGCTTACCCTTCCCCGGATATATTTGGCTCCGGCATTTAATGACCGCTGGTAAAACTCTTCATAGTTTTTGCCGGCTGTCCGGACATCCATATAGAACACGTATGCTTCACTATTTTCTATCTTATCTTTCACCTGATAGGCATGCTTGGCCGTATACATACAGCACGCCCGGGAACAATAGCTTTTACCCTTGGTGTCATCCCTGGACCCAACACATTTAATAAAAGCTACTTTCTTGGGTTCTTTTCCATCAGATGGCCTTTGTATTTTCCCGCCAGTGGGACCACCGGCGCTTACCAATCTTTCAAAAGCCAGGCTGCTTATAACGTCAGGATATTTACCATATCCGTATTCGCCATAGCTTTTTTCCCATTCAAACAAATCATATCCGGTAGCCATTACAATGGCTCCTACTTCCTCAGTCACCAGCTCTTCCTGATCCTTAAAATTAACCGCCTTGGTTGGGCATACCTTCTCGCATATACCGCATTTATCTTTAGTAAGCTTTAAGCAGTTTTCGGCATCAATATAAGGCTTACCCGGTACTGCCTGGGGAAACAGTTTATGAATCGCAGTCCTCAAACCGAGTCCCAGGTCAAACTCGTCTTTTAGCTTTTTGGTTGGGCACTTATCAATACAGGTTCCACATCCTGTACAAGCATCCCAATCCACATATTTAGGCCTCTTTTTAATAGTTACATTGAAATTTCCAATATATCCAGTTACTTTAACTACTTCCGCATAAGTTATCAGTTTAATGTTAGGGTGCTGCGACGCAGCTACCATTTTGGGAGTGCCAATTCAAGCTGCACAGTCCATGGTGGGAAAGGTTTTATCCAGTTGAGTCATCTTGCCTCCAATGCTGGCCTCCTTCTCCACCAGGACAACCTGGTAGCCTGCTTCAGCAATATCAAGCGCCGCCTGCATTCCAGCAATACCCCCGCCAACTACCAAGGCCTTTTTGGTTATCGGAATGGTTGATATCTGCAATGGTTTGTTGCGCAAAACCTTGGCGACACCCATTCTCATCAGATCGATAGCCTTCTTGGTGGCCTTATCACGATCATGATGAACCCATGAGTCCTGCTCCCGGATATTCACCATTTCAAATAAATACCCGTTTAAACCTCCAGCTTCAACCGCTTTACGAAATGTTTTTTCATGCATACGCGGTGAGCACGAGGCAACGACTACCTGCTCAAGTTGGTGCTCTTTTATGGCATTTCTAATCAATTCCTGGCCAGGGTCTGAGCACATATATTTATAGGTAGTAGCATAGATAACTCCAGGGGTTTGTCTTGCCATTTCGGCCACTTTCTCTGTGTCAACTACCGAAGCAATATTGGTGCCGCATTCACACACAAATACGCCTACGCGCTTTTTCATCCTCCATCTCCCCTTTAATCGTTATCGGTCACAATCCCGTATGACTATACGCTATTGCTTCCCTCGCTTTTTTAACTCACCGGTAATATAAGCATTGGCAACCTTAACCGCTTTATCCCTGTCGCTTACCATGGCTTCAGCCAAACGAGCCAGCTTTTTTTCATCCTCGTTAATCAATTGAACTAGGATCTTAACCTGCTCCTGGTCTTCAATCAACTTGCCCAATGGTTTATCCGGGTTTTTTTGCAACACTTTTATCATAGCATCAATCTTTTTTTGTTTTCCTTCGGCATCATTATCCGCCTCCGGCTCACCTTTGCTGGTCACTTGTTTAACCGGTACTTCCTCTTCAGCCTTAGCAGCCAGAGAATGCAAATATCCCACGGCATCTACGAAATGACGATGCACTCCAACATCTTCCGGTTTATCGCCACAAGCTATGGCGATTAATTCAGTAACATAATAAATCGGCATATCATAATCAAGCTTATATCTTTGCTTAACTGTACCCTGGCGCATATCCAAATTCATCATACAAAGCGGACAGGCGGTAACCAGACACTCAGCGCCTGATTCCCTGGCGTTTCTGATAATCTCGTAGGTTATTTTAGCCCCAATTTCAGGCCGTGAAGTTGCCAGGGACGCGCCACAGCACTCAGTCTTAAAAGCCCACTCAACCGTTTTTGCCCCCAGGGCTTGAACAATTTGGTCCATGGTTTTTGGATCCTCAGTATCATCAAATCCGGTATGCTCCTGGGGCCTAACCAAAAGACATCCATAATAACAGGCCGCCTTCATCCCCTTAAGGGGTGATTTCACCTTTTTACCTATATCGCCTATTCCCACCTGGTCGGTGAGCAGATTTAACACTGAAAAGATCTGGGTCTTGCCTTGACACTCCATTTCAATAACCTTTTCAATCTTCTGCCGCATTTGATCATTGTTTCTTACCGTATGCTCAGTAGTACTCAGCCGATTGTAGCAGGCCGCACATGGAGCCAGGATATCCAATCCGCTTTTTTCAGCTATGGCCAAATTCCTGGCCGGAAGGGCAAGAGATAATAGCTTATTGGTACTGTGTCCGGAAGTCGCCCCGCAGCAGTTCCAATCCTCTATTTCAACCAGTTCCACTCCCATTATTTCAGCGGTCCTTCTAGTGGAAAGCCCGTATTCTACCGCGCTTGCTTCAAGAGAACAACCGGGGAAATATGCCATCTTCATCCTTATTCACCCCCCAGTTCTGAAGCGCGCTCAAATATTCTTTTTATCTCGCTTCTACCTTTTATCTTTTCGGGAAATATCCCCAGTTTACCGCGTTTCATCATTGGCAACCCTAAATGGGCATCTTTTAAGAATTGCTTGGTCATTAGATTGTGCTGCAATAACAGCCCAGCCTCAAAAACCCGGCCAAATTGCTTTACACTGCCCAGGAAGGCCTTATTAAACTCGGCCACTTTTTTATCGTTTACCTTGCCCTGGGCCAAAGCTTCCCGCCGCAAGGCATCCATCAAGGAAGCTATTTCAACTCCCCGAGGGCACCGGGTAGAACATGTTTCACAACTGGCACAAATCCATATGCTTTTTGCCTCCAAGGCTTCTTGTTCCAGACCCAGTTGTAGCAACCGGATAATCTGCCTGGGGGTATAATCCATGGCAAATGCCACCGGACACCCGGCAGAACACTTCCCGCATTGATAACAAAGACTGACACTGGTTCCTGCATCGTACTCTAGTTTTGCTACTAGCGTTTTTACCTTGGGCTGAGTAGGCTTAACCGCACCTCCCATAAAGGTCGCCCCTTTCTTTAACTGGAGTTATAAGCCAATTGATTTGTAAACTTTTTCTTGTGCTTTAGCATATATATATTCCGTTTATGGCATGATACCTTATTATAATACAATTAATCATCATATTGGTGTTAATATTTTGTTAACTAGCCATTTTTGAGATTAATTAATGGTAAAAGTATATACTAATTCCCTCTATAGTCATATTCCTGCCGTATTTCCTTAAACAAGAAATAGGGAACGGTCTGCTTGTTATCCGGCGAGCTTGCTTCAGAATTTATTCCCTCCTAATCCAAAATCTCTGAAGGACTTCCTTTAGGTACATACAGCAGGACCGTTCCCTGTTTTGTCTGGATGCCTGGTTAGCTTATCCACCCTCAAGAGGGGGAAATACTTCTACCCGATCCCCTGTTTTGAGCTTTTGTTCCTCCTGCGCGGCATTTCCGTTCAATAGTATAAAACCAGCCTCACCGGATGGTATTCCTACACTTTTCAACATCTCGCCGACTGTACAGTTTTCGGATAGTGATAGAGTTGTAACCCCATTCTGATCGGGCTGCAGGATATATTTTTCAAGTTGAGCATATAACTTAAGAAATACTTCCATACTTAAGCCTCGCTTATTCTTAAAAATCCAGGACTCTATCCAATTCCTCATCCTCTATATCATTGTATAAATCTTTGGGCGGGAGTTTCTCAAATTTGCAGAATTCAGGCAAACGGTCGTCGGCCTTGGTGAATCCTGCCCGGCGGTTGAACTCCAGCTCGGTTCTTATGGTATCCTTGCCGATTTCTTCTACGTCTGCAACCGTTACTTCCTTGCCGGTGGCTTTACTTAGCAATTTGGCTATGATCTCCATCTCCGCCGGCGATATCCCCACGAAATTGCAGAATCCCATTACATCCAAAACCGTTGCATATATCTGCAGATCCCGCGATACTTCCAGATAGTAGTCCTTCTTATTGGGGTCTACTGAGTCCCCGCCATGCTCCACGGCCGGGCAGACAGTTCCCTGCGGTGTGGTCAGCACCCATCGGGGTTGTTGCATAGGTGTAGGCATTCCCCTTCATGGCCCGGGGATCATAGGCGGCGAATGATTGGCCCTTTACCGCCGGAACCCTGGTTACTCCCAAGTACCTTGCCGGTAATTGTCGCTCCCTTGCCCGAGGATCCTACCTGTTAACGTATTATTGCCAATTTCATCAACCAGTTTTATGGCTGCCTCTCCATCTCCGAATTTTGCTATCCCAGCCTCCATGGCTACCCCTATCGCTGCTCCCGTTTCCATGGTATCTATTCCATAGTCATCACACTTGTAGTTGATAGCGGATATTACATCCAGAGAATCAACCTCCAGGTTGGATCCGCATAGCCCTATGGTTTCATATTCCAGACCTGAGGTAAGATATTTGCCTTCTGCATCATGCACCACATTGGAACACCTGATTACACATCCCGGTGAACACGAGTGCCCATATTTGCCGCCCCGTTCCACGATCAGGTCCTGTAGAGCCTTGCCGTTGATCTTGTCCTTGTTTTCAAAATAGCCCCGGCTGTAATTGCGGGTGGGAAAAGCTCCAACGGCGGCCGTGGGATCTACTAAGCCTGCTGTGCCAAAATTCTTTAAACCAACTTTGGTTTCTATCAGGGTTTTGGCCAAACTGCGGCATATTTCATTGAACCCTTCTTTATCCTCTATTTCAATCAACAGCTGGGAACTTCCGCTGTCATCTACTATGATTGCCTTTATCCCTTTGGAGCCCATTACTGCTCCCATTCCGCCCCGGCCGCAATGCCTGGTAGGCAAACCTTCCATATCGGTTATAGCTACACTGGCATTGCTCATCTTCGCTTCTCCTGCCTGGCCTATGGAGATAACCCCTATATTGGCGCCATATTTCTCCTGCAGCCTGGCCACTGTTTCATAATTGCCTAAACCCGACAGGTCCTGGGCAGGTAACAGGGAAATTTCATGGTTATTAATATTTAGTATATAACTGCTTTTATCAAGAGGTTTTCCCTCAATTATTATTGCTTTAATCCCTAACCGGGCCAGTTTTCTAGCTACCGTACCCCCGGCATTGCTTTCCTTAATTCCACCCGTTAAAGGGCTTTTCGCCCCGATTGATATCCGGGCTGAGCTGGGAGCATTAGTTCCGGTTAAGAGCCCGGGAGCAATGACCAGCTTATTTAATCCGCCTAAGGGCTCACAGTTAGGATCTACTTCATCCAGTACAATCCTGGAAGTTAAACCCCTTCCGCCTAACATCCTGTAGCTTTCCGGAACCGCTTCGATTGACACTTCTCCACGGGTTACATTTACCCTTACAATCTTAGCCATATACTACACCTCCGTTTACAAAACCAAGTCTGGCTTGATAAATTTTAAAAAACCCAAGCTCTACTTTCCAAACGGGAGGTGCAGCGGTTTCCTGCTGCACCCTATCGGCCATCCACCATACCTGAGGCTTCAGGTGCTAAGGCTCGCAGAGCATGAAAAATTATATTGCCGCCCATTTCTAGGCTGGAGTGCTTGGAGTATCTTTTTTCTTGCCAGATATTATAGAAGGCACATCAGCATCGTCGCTCATTTTAAAAGCACTCGGTCCCAAAAGGACTAGACACAGTACAATACCTATCACCAAGCCCATGGTCGGCCCGCCAATAGCCAGTGCGCCCCCAATAACCGTTGCCAGACCCCTTTCAGTATTTGTCTTAACCAAATGCATGGCCACATAGCCGCAGGCAAATGCCTGGATCAGCATGGTTAAGGATAAAGCCACCGGAAGGGCCGGCTGGAATATACATACCAGGGGCAAGATTAAACAGCTGGTAAATTTCATAACATTAAAGCTTCCCGCCCCGCCATAGATGGAGTCCATAGCCTTGCGTCCCAGTTTATACCTCTCGGTAACCGCCACCGTCATAGCCGCCCATACGGGTCCGGCCAGGGTGACCGTAGGAGCTAAACTCCCCTCCAGGAAGTTACGGAAAGCGCATAAAATATGCAGGCGGTTGGGGTTGAAATTTACTTCCTCATCCAGGCGGTATTCCCTGTTGGCCTGGTCCACAACAGTAGCCCCAATAACCATATCCCCGAATGCAATAACATAGGCGATAAAGGCCATCGGTATAGCGGCTATCCAGATATGCAAAGGAGGAAAACCAATACTAAGTGGTGAGAAATTCGATACAACCTCCCTGACATGAGGCACGAAAAACAGCCCTTTTTGAAATACCGGCAGCGGTATTTCACCAACAATCCAGCCTACGATTATTCCTATCATAAGTCCGGGAACCATGCCATAGTTGGCAACCATAACAAAAATATCCCTGGCGTTTAATTCCTTACTGGCATGGACTTTTTCCTGAAAGAACTTGGAGAACAATAAAAACAGGGCCCCAAGCCCACCCACGGTTATACTTATCGGATAGGTATAAAAATAACCAACACCGGATAAGAACAGGTATTTACCGGTAACCGCGGCTATTGCAGCCCCCAGGATTATCCCTGCCTGCAAGGCTTTGGGAACTATAGACAGCAGTTTGGAAGCCAAACCCGTTATCCCCAGGAATAGGAATATTACTCCTACCATGAGTTGCAGGGCAATCAGGGCGTGAATCCTCTCCGGCCCCATTTCAAAACCAAGCAGAAACGCTGTGGTTAATGGAATAGCCGGGGTAATCCATCCCGATATAATCGGGTCCCCCATAAACTGGTGCAAACAGTAGGTCAGCTCATGAAAACACACTATAGTAAGGGCAATCTCAAAAGGCATGCCGAACATGTCCTGCAATACAGCAATTGCCCCCATACCGGTTACAAACATTACCATGGCCTGCAAAACCTCTACAGGCTCTACTCCCCAGTGCCAGAATGGAATACGAATATTAAATATACCGACAGTAATATTGGGTGTTATTTCTCCATACTTTCTCCTCGGTGCTCCCGGTAAAAATATTGCCAATATACTCGCCCCTTCCCTGCTATAATACTTTATTTCTGTTTAGATAAACACCGACTCCAATCACTCTGGCAACCCTGATAATAAATTACTGGGGCCAATGAAACCCTACATTGCAGATTTGAACAAATTCTCTATATCTTGCAGGGTGGTAGAACGCGGATTGATTTTAACATTGCCGCTGAGCATTGCATCTTTGGACATTTGCGGGATAGCTTCCTCTTTAACCCCTACCTCACTTAGGGTCGCAGGGATCCCGATATCCTTTGATAGTTTTTTAACCGCTTCCACAGCCAGAGGAGCTGCCTCAAGATCGGTTAATCCTGAAACATCTTCACCCAGTAATGCCGCTATCCGCTTGAATTTACCCCTGTCGGCCAGCATGTTAAACTCCATTATATGGGGTAAAAGAATGGCATTGGCTACTCCATGGGCTATATTGAAGAATCCACCCAGGGGATGTGCCATCGCATGACAATTACCTAATCTCGCTATCCCAAAGGCTATCCCCGCCAGGTTGCTGGCTACCAGCATTCCCCCCGCAGCCTCCAGGTTCTGGCGATTCGCCACATATGCTCTTAAATATTTCCCAATCAGCCGCATTGCTTCTACTGCCATGGCATCAGTTGCAGGTGAGGCAACCTGGTTGATAAAGGCCTCTATAGCATGGGTCAAGGCATCCATACCGCAGGCAGCTGCTACCGGGGCTGGCACAGTCCCTATTACCAGTGGGTCTAATATAGCAACTCTCGGTAATATCCTGTTGCTTAAAATGGTCATCTTATAATTCCTGGCTTTTATGGTTATTACTGCAAATGGGGTTACTTCACTACCGGTTCCTGCCGTCGTCGGAATGGCGATTAATGGTAATGGATCATTGCTGAATTTATCTGCCCCTTCATATCCGTCCAGATCCCCGCCATTAGTTACCAGAATAGCAACTGCTTTGGCTACATCCATTGGGCTGCCTCCGCCAACTGTTACTATTGCTTCTGCTCCAATGGATTTGGCTACCTCAGCACCTTTGTAACAGGTTTCGGTACTCGGGTTTGGTTCCACTTCATCAAATATGGCATATTTGATCCCAGCGGTCTCCAAAGCCGATTCCACATCTTTCAACAACCCGGCTCCTACTACTCCCTTGTCGGTTACTATCACTACCGAAGAAGCTTTAAGTTGGCCTAGCTCTCCTGCCAGTTTGCTTTTGATTGCTCCTACCTCATATACCAGTTTTGTAGGTAGATAAAATCCAAATCCAGTAGCATAATTCATACAATCGACCTCCCTTATTCAAGATAATCTGGAAAACTCCGACGATTTGTCCATTGGTTTTATAAACCACCTCCTGATAGCGAAATACTTTACCTTTTTTAATAGCAAAAAGCGTACCAACTAGATAACTTTAATAAAAATAAGTAATATTAAGGTCAATATTAAATAATATCAGCTCCGGTTTTTAATGCTGTTAAACACTGGTCTCCTTGCCTTAAGATATTGACCGGACAAATTAATAGATTTTAAAATAATAAAAAAAATGCAATACACTAGGTATTGCATTTTTTTCCCTTTTATTACCTTGACCTTAACCAAAAATTAATATAAAAATCCCCTCATGAATCTTTTTAATTCATTCACGTATCCTTATGGGAATATATTATACTTATATGGTTTTTATATGTCTAAAAATCCAGGACTCTATCCAATTCCTCATCTTCTATATCATTGTATAAATCTTTGGGCGGGAGTTTCTCCAATTTGCTAGAATTCAGGCAAACGGTCGTGGGCCTTGGTGAATCCTGCCCGGCGGTTGAACTCCAGCTCGGTTCTTATGGTACTCCTTGCCGATTTCTTCCACGTCTGCAACCGTTACTTCCTTGCCGGTGGCTTTGCTTAGCAATTGGGCTATGATCTCCATCTCCGCCGGCGATATCCCCACGAAATTGCAGAATCCCATTACATCCAAAACCGTTGCATATATCTGCAGATCCCGCGATACTTCCAGGTAGTAGTCCTTCTTATTGGGGTCTACTGAGTCCCCGCCATGCTCCACGGCCGGGCAGACAGTTCCCTGCGGTGTGGTCAGCACCCATCGGGGTTGTTGCATAGGTGTAGGCATTCCCCTTCAAGGCCCGGGGATCATAGGCGGCGAATGATTGGCCCTTTACCGCCGGAACCCTGGTTACTCCAAGTACCTTGCCGGTAATTGTCGCTCCCTGCCCGAGGATCCTACCCGTTAACGTATTATTGCCAATTTCATCAACCAGTTTTATGGCTGCCTCTGCATCTCCGAATTTTGCTATCCCAGCCTCCATGGCTACCCCTATCGCTGCTCCCGTTTCCATGGTATCTATTCCATAGTCATCACACTTGTAGTTGATAGCGGATATTACATCCAGAGAATCAACCTCCAGGTTGGATCCGCATAGCCCTATGGTTTCATATTCCAGACCTGAGGTAAGATATTTGCCTTCTGCATCATGCACCACATTGGAACACCTGATTACACATCCCGGTGAACACGAGTGCCCATATTTGCCGCCTCGTTCCACAATCAGGTCCTGTAGAGACTTGCCGTTGATCTTGTCCTTGTTTTCAAAATAGCCCCGGCTGTAATTGCGAGTAGGAAAAGCTCCAATGGCTGCCGTGGGATCTACTAAGCTTGCTGTGCCAAAATTCTTTAAACCTACTTTGGTTTCTATCAGGGTTTTGGCCAAACTGCGGCATATTTCATTGAACCCTTCTTTATCCTCTATTTCAATCAACAGCTGGGAACTTCCGCTGTCATCTACTATGATTGCCTTTATCCCTTTGGAGCCCATTACTGCTCCCATTCCGCCCCGGCCGCAATGCCTGGTAGGCAAACCTTCCATATCGGTTATAGCTACACTGGCATTGCTCATCTTCGCTTCTCCTGCCTGGCCTATGGAGATAACCCCTATATTGGCGCCATATTTCTCCTGCAGCCTGGCTACTGTTTCATAATTGCCTAAACCCGACAGGTCCTGGGCAGGTAACAGGGAAATTTCATGGTTATTAATATTTAGTATATAACTGCTTTTATCAAGAGGTTTTCCCTCAATTATTATTGCTTTAATCCCTAACCGGGCCAGTTTTCTAGCTACCGTACCCCCGGCATTGCTTTCCTTAATTCCACCCGTTAAAGGGCTTTTCCCCCCGATTGATATCCGGGCTGAGCTGGGAGCATTAGTTCCGGTTAAGAGTCCGGGAGCGATGACCAGCTTATTTAATCCGCCTAAGGGCTCACAGTTAGGATCTACTTCATCCAGTACAATCCTGGAAGTTAAACCCCTTCCGCCTAACATCCTGTAGCTTTCCGAAACCGCTTCGATTGACACTTCTCCACGGGTTACATTTACCCTTACAATCTTAGCCATATACTACACCTCCGTTTACAAAACCAAGTCTGGCTTGATAAATTTTAAAAAACCCAAGCTCTACTTTCCAAACGGGAGGTGCAGCGGTTTCCTGCTGCACCCTATCGGCCATCCACCATACCTAAGGCTTCAGGTGCTAAGGCTCGCAGAGCATGAAAAATTATATTACTGCCAATTTCTAGGCCTGAGTGCTTGGAGCATCTTTTTTCTTACCTTTAGCAACAGAATTTGCAATAACCGAAGGAATATCATCATCGTGTCTCATGGCAAAGGCACTCGGTCCCAAAAGGACCAGGCACAGTATAATACCTATTACCAAGCCCATGGTCGGCCCGGCAATGGCCAGCGCGCTGCCGATAACAATCGCCAGACCCCTTTCAGTATTTGTAGTTACCAGGTGCATCCCTACATAGCCGCAGGCAAATGCCTGGATCAGCATGGTCAATGATAAGGCAACCGGAAGGGCCGGCTGGAATATACATACCAGGGGCAGGATTAAACAGCTGAGGAATTTCATGATATTAAAGCTTCCGGAGCCGCCATAGATGGAATCCATAGCCTTGCGCCCCAGTTTATACCTCTCGGTAACTGCCACCGTCATAGCCGCCCATATAGGCCCAGCCAAGGTGACCGTGGGAGCTAAACACCCCTCCAGGAAATTACGCAGTGCACATAAAATATGCAGGCGGTTGGGGTTGAAATTTACTTCCTCATCCAGGCGGTCTTCCCTGTTGGCCTTGTCTATGACTGTAGCTCCCAAAACCATATCCCCGAATGCAATAACATAAGCGATAAAGGCCATCGGTATAGCGGCTATCCAGATATGCAAAGGAGGAAAACCAATACTAAATGGTGAGAAATTCGATATAACCTCCCTGACATGAGGCACGAAAAACAGCCCTTTTTGAAATACCGGCAGCGGTATTTCACCAACAATCCAGCCTACGATTATTCCTATTATAAGTCCGGGAACCATGCCATAGTTAGCAAACATAACAAAGACATCCCGGGCATTCTGCTCTTTAGCAGCATGGACTCGTTCCTGAAAGAACTTGGAGAACAATAAAAACAGGGCTCCAAGCCCGCCCACAGTTATACTTATGGGATAGGTATAAAAATAACCATCACCGGATAAGAACAGGTATTTACCGGTAACCGCGGCTACAGCGGCCCCCAGGATTATTCCTGCCTGCAGGGCTTTGGGAACTATAGACAGTAATTTAGCAGCCAAACCCGTCAACCCCAAAATCAGGAATATGATTCCCACCAGGAGTTGCAGGGCGATCAGGGCATGAATCCTCTCCGGCCCCATTTCAAAACCAAGCAAAAATGCCGTGGTTAAGGGAATGGCCGGGGTAATCCAGCCCGATATCATCGGGTCCCCCATAATCTGGTGCAAACAGTAGGTCAGCTCATGAAAACACACTATAGTAAGGGCAATCTCAAAAGGCATGCCGAACATGTCCTGCAATACCGCAATTGCCCCCATACCGGTTACAAACATTACCATGGCCTGCAAAACCTCTACAGGCTCTACTCCCCAGTGCCAGAATGGAATACGAATATTAAATATACCTACAGTAATATTGGGTGTTATTTCTCCATACTTTCTCCTCGGTGCTCCCGGTAAAAATATTGCCATAATATACTCCTCCTCCGAGTATTTTCGAATATTTTAAACACAGGCAACTCTGTTATTGGAAAACTATTTTGTTCACATGCAAATTCTATATAAATTCTCTATATCTTGCAGGGTGGTAGAACGCGGATTAATTTTAACATTGCCGCTGAGCATTGCATCTTTGGACATTTGCGGGATAGCTTCCTCTTTAACCCCTACTTCCCTTAAGGTCGCAGGGATCCCGATATCCTTTGACAGTTTTTTAACCGCTTCCACAGCCAGAGGAGCTGCCTCAAGATCGGTTAATCCTGAAACATCTTCACCCAGTAATGCCGCTATCCGCTTGAATTTACCCCTGTCGGCCAGCATGTTAAACTCCATTATATGGGGCAAAAGGATGGCATTGGCTACTCCATGGGCTACATCGAAGAATCCACCCAGGGGATGGGCCATCGCATGACAATTGCCTAATCTCGCTATCCCAAAGGCTATCCCGGCCAGGTTGCTGGCTACCAGCATTCCCCCTGCCGCCTCCAGGTTCTGGCGATTCGCCACATATACTCTTAAATATTTCCCAATCAGCCGCATTGCTTCTACTGCCATGGCATCAGTTGCAGGTGAGGCAACCTGGTTGGTAAAAGACTCTATGGCATGGGTCAAGGCATCCATACCGCAGGCAGCTGCCACCGGGGCCGGCACAGTACCTATTACCAGCGGGTCTAATATAGCAGCCCTGGGTAATATCCTGTTGCTTAAAATGGTCATCTTGTAATTCCGGGCTCTAATGGTTATTACTGCAAATGGGGTTACTTCACTGCCGGTTCCTGCCGTCGTCGGAATGGCGATTAATGGTAATGGATCATTGCTGAATTTCTCTGCCCCTTCATATCCATCCAGGTCACCGCCATTAGTTACCAGAATAGCAACTGCTTTGGCTACATCCATTGGGCTGCCTCCGCCAACCGTTACTATTGCTTCTGCTCCAATGGTTTTGGCTGCCTCAGCACCTTTGTAACAGGTTTCGGTACTCGGGTTTGGTTCCACTTCATCAAATATGGCATATTTGATCCCAGCGGTCTCCAAAGCCGATTCCACATCTTTCAACAACCCGGCTCCTACTACTCCCTTGTCGGTTACTATCACTACCGAAGAAGCTTTAAACTGCCCAAGCTCTCCCGCCAGTTTGTTTTTGATTGCTCCTACCTCATATACCAGTTTTGTAGGAAGATAAAATCCAAAACGGTTAGAGTAATTCACAATACAATCCCCCTCCTCCAAAAATTCTCTAATTTAAATCTCTTTTACTCCGGCCTCCTCTCCTTTCGTAGGATGTCGAAATTGTGGCCCAATATTTTTTTACGCAAGAAATGTGCCATTCAAGATTATAAAAAGGTGGCATTCCGAAGCATCTGCGAAATTACCACCTTTTTTATATGCTAGTATCTAAATATACCTTATTGTGATGTTAATAACTTAATGTTATATTGAATTAACATGATCATACAACTAGGCTACAGGCGCCCATTTAGCCCTAATCTAAAAATGAATCATTGATGATTATATAAATTCATCTGCATACATGCGATACTTCTTCAGTTTCCTTACCACGGTGGGCTGGCTCACCCCCAGGGCCTCAGCAATCTTGTAAGTGTTGTTATGCCGCTGGTAAGCCTTTAAATACAGCTGCTTTTCAACCTCTTCCAGGGCTTCTTTATACTTTGGTATTCCATTGACTACTATCTTTTGTTTATTACTCTCCTGGTTCTGGCTTTGCCTGATATGGGCAGGCAGGTTTTCCGGCATTATACAATTACCCGGGGTTATAATCACTAGTTGCTCAATCAGGTTCTCCAGTTCTCTTATATTCCCCGGCCAGGAATAACGCTGCAATATATCCACCGTTTCGCTGCTTATCATTTTGTTCATACCATATTTGACATTACAGCGAGACAAAAACCGGTAGACTAGAGGTGGAATACCATCAGTTCTTTCCCTCAACGGGGGAATATTTATAGGAATTACATTTAACCGGAAATATAAATCCTTGCGAAACTTGCCCTGTTCTACCAGTTGTACCAGATCCTGATTAGTTGCCACAACTATACGTATATTTACATGTATCGGCCCGCTTCCACCAACCCGAATAAAGGATTTCTCCTGGATTACCTGGAGCAGCTTGGCTTGAAGGTTTAAGGACATTTCTCCAATTTCATCCAAGAACAGGGTGCCATTATTGGCCAATTCAATTAAACCTGGTTTTCCGCCTTTCCTTGCCCCAGTAAAAGCGCCTTTTTCGTACCCAAACAATTCTGACTCCAATAGGCTATCTGGAATCGCTGCACAATTAATCTTCATAAACGGTTCTTTGGCCCGACTGCTCTCATTATGGATTAACCGGGCAATAACCTCTTTTCCCACCCCTGATTCGCCGGTTATAGTAACCGTAGAATCTGTCCGGGCAACCCGCATGGCCATCTCAACTATTTTAAACATCTTTTCCGAGTAGGCGATAAAGTCCTTCTGGAACTCATTCAGGTGCTTCATTTTTAAACCTAATAGTTCGGAATAATAACGATGGGACAACTGCCGCTCCTTTTCTAAGAGGCTCTTGAGCTGATTAAGCTCGGTTATATCCCTGGTACTTGATATTATCCGCTTTATTTCTCCCTTTTCGTCAAATACCGGGGTTCCGGTTACAATTACGGTTTTTCCGCTGGGAGTATTCTGCAGTATGGTGGTTCTCTGTTTTGTTTCCAGAACTTTCAGGCTGCATGAAGCAGATAACAACCCTTTTTGCACCAGGGTTCTCATATTCTGCCCCATTACTTTTTCCTTGATCAGACCGGTTATTTGCTGGCAGGCTGAATTTATCCTTAAAGTATTCCCCTGGCCATCTGTTACATAAATACCGTCGGAGACGGCCTCAATAATATCATTCATTTCACTTATGGTCTGTTTTGAATGGTGCAATTCTGTTATATCCATGTATTCCACCAGCGAACCGGCACAGCTCAATCCATCCAGGTCCAGCGGTGATGCTGAAATCTGGAACCATTTTCCATTGATCTCAAATGGCTCCGGGACTGGAACCAGGGATTGGTCTTCCCATTTTAAGCCGGGCAGAATGTCGGCTGATTCCCCTATAACCGTGTCATCATCCTTGTCCAGCAGTTGGGCACCAACCTTATTAGCAAAAACAATTATTCCCTCAACATTGACAAAGAACATTGGGATGCTGGTAGCCTCGTAAAAGCATTTAACCATCAATTCTTCCAAACCGTGGTATTTGTTTTCAACAGCAAAAACCATTTAGTCACCCTCCTTTACTAAAGTGGTTGTCCTGTTCTTTCCGCCCCACGATGCCTTTAAGTAAATGTTACCTCTTATTCCACGATAAGTATATACCATCCGGCAACCCTGAACACTTATTCAGCAGCCTTCAATTAAATTTTAAAATTATAATTAAGGTATATTATTTTAAAAAAGCACCATACTATCTATCAGAACCGACACCTAACGGTATATATTTATAAGTCCCTTTATTCAAAGGATAAATCTTATAACTAACTATATACCGGCCCTAATCGGGTTTGGTATTCGGTTCTTAAAAATATCCGTTGGTGGAGTTGTTAACTTTAATACCGGCATACCCGACTATTAATCCTGCAACCGCCAACGGATTTTTGATTGGCTAAATCCAGTCCAGCAGTAGTATAGTACCATAAAAAAGGACAGCCCCAACAGAATATAATAATAAACCGGTTTCCCTGCGTACAAGGTTCCCGGAAACAAGGAAACTAACGGCAGCAAAGGAGTATGCCAGAACTGCAGCAAAAATATAGCATAGTTGCTGAGCCCTCCTGCCGAAAGCCCTGTAATAATTATGACACATAAAGCTATCGCCGGGGCCTGCCATATAATAGCAGAAATCACCCGGCAACCCCATGACAAATCCCGGCTATTCTTTGATTCTATCCCGATTATCGCTAAATAGAGCACGGAAAGGGCAATGTCCCAGCCAGGGAAATAAGTGCTGAACCAAACCGCAAAAAAAGCGAAAAAATGAATAAAATACAACCTAAAGACCCTGACTAAAATTGAAATCGCTGCTACTCCCTTTCCTTTTCCCGGATAACTGAAACATTGGGGCTATAGTAAAACTCATCCGGGGTTACCCATAAATCCTTAGAAATGCTCAAATCTATACCTTGTAAGTAATAAGCCTTCCACATAATTTTGGTACAGTTCCAAAAACGTTCCCCCGGCTTAAAAGCCATGGGGTAAAACATCTGGCCCAGAAATTTCTGCATATAGTCAATTGCCATTTGCTTATCCCTTACATCGGCATTTACTCTTAATAAAGCGATCCGGCTGTATTCCCTGTAGTGTTCAATAGGCTGAATAGTAACCCCCAGGTCAACATAACTCTCCAAAACCCTGCCATTGCCAATATAGACCCCTGCATGGGAAAATCCTCCGTAAGCACATCCCGGGTAGGCACCCAAAACAATGTCACCCGGCTCCAGCCCTGAGAAAGAGATATCATTATCGTAATAGGCATTAAATCCATAACCAACCCGGCCTTTAACGGCATTGTTCAAATAGGTAAATATTATGGCATCCTGTTTTTTAATAGCCTCCGGGTTATTATACAGGATCAATATGGCCAAGGCTATTGATATTATTGGAAAGACTAGCAATATAACCGAATTTATATTTAAACATCTCTTAAACACGGTATAATCGCTCCACCACAATCGACTAGATTTCATCCCGCAGGCAAACAATATTAGTATTATAACAATCTATTTAAGCATAAAAGTCAAATCAAGAAATTGAGATTGGCATTTTATCAACCAATCCGCTAAAATAAAACAATAAAAACTGGGTAGTATATGAGAGCAATTTTTAAAAAGCTGGATCGCCATATTAAACTTAATACCGATGAGTATTGGAAGCTTATGCAGTATATTGAGGATTTGCGCGTGAAATCACCGGAATCATATGAAACAGTGTATAACCATTATGCTCGAATCCTTTTTGCCGATTACAG
Organism: Syntrophomonadaceae bacterium; assembly: GCA_050949865.1. Classification (GTDB taxonomy): domain Bacteria; phylum Bacillota; class Syntrophomonadia; order Syntrophomonadales; family Syntrophomonadaceae; genus JBMNGN01. Next base: position 214,532 of record JBMNGN010000002.1, on the reverse strand, counting down.
TACCTATTTGCCCCGGTTCCCCAAAGAAATCGATGATCTTATCAGTTATCTGGCTTATAATCCCAGTGCAATACCTTTGCTGGAGAACAATATTATAATCCCGGAACTAATTCCCCCTGATCTATTTCCTTATGTAGAGTATCTGCTCGGGAACCATAGTAGCCTGCTCTCGCTGAAACCAGTTTTGTCGGCATTGCAGCAGCAAGAGCAGCCGGTACAGCTCCCCGCACCCCGTAAGGCTGAACCGGCCATCAAATATGAAGATTCCAACCCCTATAAGGAAATTGGCTTAAAAGCCCATTTCGACCGGCTCAAGCGGTACCCGTTTATCACCAGACTGCAAACCCAGCGTTATCTTACCAGGAAAACCGCCCGGGAGCGGTTTGAATATATATCCCCGGATAAGCTGGGAGGAATCTTTACCAATAAAGAAAGGTCGATTTATTTTTTCATCTTTCTTAGTGAAAAGGATGAATCCAAGGCCAGGAATGCATGCCGGCTATTAAACCAGGTATTTAATGTCTTTAGGAGTTCGGCGTATGACTAAGGTAAGAGATTTTAACCATGGACATCCCTTTTATAAGTTGCTCCAGGAATGGCAGGAGGAGCTAAACCTGCGCGCTAAATTACGCAACCATCCTAATAGCCCGGAAATCCAATTCGCCACGGAAAAGGATATATGGCTCAATTTCCGCAGCTTGTTCTTCACTGCCCACAAGCCTGTGTTCTTCCAGAAGCTGTTTGATAACCTGCACCTTATGCCGGCTATAAATTGGCTGGCCGGTGCGCCCGGCGAGATAATCCATGATTTCCTGGAATTCTTGCCCTGGTATATTGCCAAAAACCATCCCCAGCCCGAAAAGCTGCTTTTTTTAATCAACATTTATCACCGCGACTTGTACCAGTATTATTGGCGTATTGTCAATGTTCTCGACCTAGCCGGCTGCCAGTTTCTGCTTCCCCGCACCGGGAACCCAGAATTAAAAAAACTCCTAAAAACCAGATTGGATCAACTGATTAAGGCCAAAAGAGAGAGGTATTTCGGGGTTTTTGAGGGGCCCTTTAATAAACCCTATAATAATCCAACCATTTACGGAGATCGGCTGGCTAAGCTAGCGGAAGCCATTGAATCCTTAAGCACCCATTCCCACTTCAACGATGATCCCTATAGTGCCGAAAGGTTCAACCGCCTGTTACAATCCAGCGACTTGATATTTGAATGCGGAATGATCGAAGATTGCCTAGCGGTCCTGATTGATACCTACCAGAACTATGAGCAGAAAAACCGCATTGCCAGGATACTGGATGACCAGCAGGTATTCAAGCAGTTTCACAAATTACTGCGCAAGGTAATCCCTTTTTATGGGCTTATTGCTGAACCAGCCCGAGCCTATTCCCTGGCTGATAAACTGTTTAAGACTTATTTTCCCCGTATCAGTCCCGACCCAGGTTCGCTGTTGTATCTGAAACTTTTTGAGGGGATTGCAGCTGGATTCAATGCCAACAGCAAAAACATTTTCTTCGAGCTGTTGATTATAATTGCGCAGATTTCTCAATACCGCCCCAGCGAAGCCCCACTGCTGGACGATACGGTAATTGCTGAAAGGCTGGGATCCAGTTTCGCAGCCGACTTGATTGAACTGGGAATAGAAAGGATACCGTCCATGCCCCATGAAGGCTTTATCATATTGGAACTCACAAGACTACTGCTGTTTTACAACATGGCCGAAACGGGCAAAGCTGAAGCCAGTGGTTTACTGGAAGGCTACCTAAAACTGTTTCATTGGATTCCATCCCGTCTTTTTATAAATCACTTTATGGTTAAACAACTCGCTCCCAGGGTGGAAAACCCGGTGCGCCAGGAGGCTGAGCGCATACTTAAGGCAATTGATTATTACCGCCGCCCTGGTCAGCTGGAAAGGGATTTAGCCGATCGGGCCCGCCTTTTTACCGGAGAGATGGGAAGCTTTAGGAAAAGCATAGTAATCGGAAAATATCTGGGGGTGCTGTAAAGTGGATCGGACCGGAATTGATTATAACCATTATATAAGCTGCCTGGAAGAGCTGGTAGCTGCGTTAAAACAGAATATTCAACACTTGGTTCGGCCTGACCTGGATTTAAACAACCTGGCAGAGATTGACCGCTATCTCCTGGAGATTAATAGTTATTACTATAAGAGCTTTCACGACCAGGTATTTCCCTGGTACAAAGACCAGATCAAGGAACAGGTAAATGAGCAATTGGGCTTAAACCGGCAATTAAACCTGGTTTACCATGATATTATGGCCAACCTTAAGCGATATGCCAAACTATTTAACCGAATAAAAACTTTGCTGGGGGTTTTGGATATATATCAAGGGCAAATCCGCCAACTGAGCCAGTCTTTAAGAAGCCATTCTATGTGGGCAGCTATGGATTTCCTTAATACCCTGGAAAAGACAGGAGATGCCCTGGATCGGACAGGAACTAACCTGGCCCATCTGGCCAGGCTGGCTGGAGAATCAGATTTGCTAAACGCCTTAAAAACACATCCAGCCGTTATAACCCAAATAAGGAGTCTCAGCAGTTTAGATTGGAATAATCCCCAGACCGGACTTGAACTGGATTTAATACGATTACTGGTTCGATACTCCCAACGGGAGGTTTCAGCTCTTATTGCTTCCCAGGATGAATACCCGTTAAACATTAAACAGGTTAGGGAAGATTTGCTCCAGCGGAGCCGGGAATTGGGAAATCGTGAACTTAAAGAAACCGCCTCTTTTTACCAAGAACAAATCCATTCCCATTACCGGCATTATTGTGAACATTTAAGGCTGCAATTGCAGACCGGGGACTATAACCAGATTGGAGAAACAGTAAAAAGCTTCGAATCCTGGCTGGCCAGCCTCCTTCTAATTTTGGAAAAATCACCGCCCTATATAGGAAATGATCAAACCGCTCTTATAATGAACCTGGATCAAGTAAATGGCACTAATAGGCCCTATCTTTCCAGTTTACTGGAAAAACTACTTGCCGCCAGAGATGCAGTCAGATCGTTGGCAAGTGATCTTTCCCGGGCTCCGGCCCCAAGCCTATCCCTGTTTATTGACAAAACCAGGGAACTGATGCACGGTTTTGACCATGGTTTCTTTAACCAGGCTGAAGAAGAGCTGGGGCAGCACCTGTATTCGATCATAATGCCTCAGCTTAAGGCCCAGCTATCCCTGCTTAAGTTTATTATGAAATCAGCAGATGAAAAACAGCAGCATGCTGAGCATCTTGCCTCGGTAGGGGCGGCAATATCAGATAGTATTGCTGCTCATTCTTCTATCCTTCATAATACCAGGGTAGATTTGGAGCGGATGCTGGCTCCCCGTAATATTTCTCGCACCTGGAGGGAACTGGCCATCAAGGTAGATCGAATCCCCATTGAACGGGGCAAACCGTTCCCGGAGAACTACCTTTATATTCTGGATAAACACCAGGTTGAAACCAGGGTATCGGCCAGTTACAGCCACAACACGGTCCTGGAGGAGGAAGGAGACCTGTTCATTATCAAGGTAGGCCAGCTTACGGATGAGGAAGTACCGTATATGGTAATAGCACAGAAAGGTGTTGATTGATAATGCAGTTGGGCATTGATCTGGGGACTTCCTTCACCAAGATTGGATATATTGAGAATAACACTTTTATAAGCCTGGCTGATTTACCGACCATAGCAGGTTATGATATAAGAAACCAACAGCTCTACTTTGGTAACTGGGTCGTGCGCTTAAACGATCCTGAAGTAGAAACCGTTAAATTTCTTAAGATAGAAATGAAAAGAAACCCCGGGCTCACCCTGGGGGGCTATGGCCTGGAAGATATAATTACCGGTTTTTTCCGCTACATAAAGCAAATCTGGATAGATCCGCACCATCTTAAAGTTGATGCCTTAAACCTTTCCGTTCCTAATTATTTTGGTTTAAAAGCGCGACGGCTCTTGCTCAATGCAGCGAAAAAAGCTTTTTTAATCGATGAAGTCCGGCTAATTCCCGAACCAGTAGCCGCTTTGCTGGGGCACTCTTTCTTAAACCCAAGCCAATCCTTGGATGGCGATATTCTTACCATTGACATCGGCGGAGGCACTGCTGATTTCAGTTTTATCAGCCTGCTGCCCGGCAACCAGATATTGTTGGAGGCTCAATTGCAGACGGGACACGATATCTTTTCCGGTTCTGAGTTGGATAAGGGCATTATTAGAAATATTTTTGCCCCGGCTTTATTAGCCCGCACTGGGTTTCATCTGCCGGAAAACATTATCAACCATAACCCTGGATCATCCCGGGAACTCTTCCAGTTAAACCGCCTTTTAAGCCTGGCCGAGCAGTTCAAAATTGAAATTTCCACCACCGGTTACGGTTACCTGGATTGCCCGGAAATAATTAACGGGTATTCTCTTTCCCTTTCCCTGGACCAGAAAGGCTTCCTGTACCTAATGCAGCCGGTATTTGACCGGTTCCAGGTGTATTTCAATGAGTATATAGTCCCTAAAGCCAGAGATATCGGCCTGTATTCAGACAGGCTCGCCGTTGACTATATACTTTTGCTGGGAGGTGCCTCCCAGACTCCCGGGGTGAGGGATTTCATTAACCGGGTTTGTCCAAAGATACCGGTTATATCTCCACCAGATTTGGATCATAATGTAGTGGCAGGACTGGGGGTATGGGATCAGCCTTCTATGCCGCTGCTCACCAGTATTAAGACCATTTATCCTTTTAATTTTTATATTGAAAAACCAAATCATGCCGGGGATACTGCTTATCTGGAAAAGATTCCTTTTGACACGGCCAACCTAGCCCTTGATTTCCATGGCAGGTACAGGATCTTATCCATTCAGGAGCCATCACTTTTTAATATCTCACCTGATCCGTCTAAAACAGTTGTCAGGGTATTTGAAGTATCAGCAGAAGAAGAAATAGTTGACAGGACCTTTACCGGTCAGGAGTTAATAATCCATATTGAGGAGGAAAGCCGGGATATCCCTCCGGTATTCGATCTGTACCTTAATCTGAAGGAATCAATCATTGAGGTGGAAAATCTGGAACAAAGAGCCGGATACCAACCAGGTGAGGGTTTTGCCGATTCCTTTATCAAAGGCCAGCTGGCTGCATACGATTTAATAAACCATTATAAATACCTTAATCCGGATTTGATGAAGGTCTTTAAAAACCGGCTTAATAAAGTTCAGGAAACACCCCAGACTCCATTTGAAGGGCATTTCGAAACTGTTTTTTACAAATTGTTAGCCCTTCTCAACTTCTTGTCAGAACCTTAGGATTTTCCTTGGAGCTCTCCAATGCCCTCCGCTATGCCGAGGGCAAGACTTCTCAACTTCTTGTCAGAACCTTAGGATTTTCCTCGCAATTTTGCCAGCCAGGACTTTCCCCTTGACTCCTGTTCAGCCTTCCATAGCTTTAAAAACTCATCGATTTTCCTTTCCCGTTCCAGGTTTCGATTTTCAATCTTCTGCTCCAATTTCTCTAACCGCTGTTCCATATTCTTGTTCTGCTCCAGCAGCATTTCGTTTTGTTCCACGATTCGCCTGGCAATGGAGACTACTTCATAAATATCCACACTAGCCGAACCCGGCTTGGGGCTCAAACTGGTCTCGGTTTCCTCAGTGTTTTCCAGGGCCATTTTGATTGCGGTAGTATTTAACCCCTTTTCTTTTAACTTCATAACCAGTTTAAGGGTTTCTATATCTGATTCCGTGTACAGCCGGTCACCGCGCTCATTTCTCTTTATCTTTAGCTTGAGAGTATTTTCGAGGTAACGTAGAGTATGCTGTTCTGTATGCAGCATTTCAGCCACTTCACTGATTTTATAGAATCTTTCTTCCACAGTAACATTTCCTCCCTTCACTTCATAAATTGTTATCAGGTAAGTGAATAAAGTTCAAAGCGCTAAAAATCGGGCTCATAGACTTAACAATTATTTATAAACTAAATGATATAGCTTAAACAATTATTAACTTAACAATTAACTTGACAGTTAACTTTATTACCAAACCTACTTTCCCTTCCACTTTTATTTATGCTCTATGGATTAACCTGGTTAATTATATGAGCATAACCGTCCTGGATAGGACGGTTTTTTTTACTTAAGAACTTGCTAAGACCGTTTAGCACTTAAGAAACAAAGGAAATTTCACAAACTTTTTAGAATTTAAGAAAATTGTCACAATCTTAGAGGAGTTTAAGTATCTGCGTTGAATAGTTAAGGGGAAAAACTACCTGCACAACGTAATAAGCAAAGGAGGGATTATGCTTAATAACAAAATATTAATAAGATGGAGGTATTTATGTCGAATTTATCTGATGTCAAAGTAACTGGTCATGTCCAGGAAGTAGTTGGCAATCCTTCCCCGTTAGGATTGTTAGGCTTAGCAATGGTTACCCTGGTAGCCTCTTCATCTAAATTGGGTATAACTGACGGGGTGGTTTATGTTATTCCCTGGGCTATTTTCTTAGGAGCTCTGGCTCAATTTTATGCAGGGATGTTGGATTATAAACATAATAATACATTTGGAGCTACTGCATTTTGCGGTTATGGTGTTTTCTGGTTCGGCATGGGTATGAGCTGGATGATATCCTCCGGGATAATTGGCAATAATCTGGAATTTGATCCGCACCAGATGGGATTTGCCTTTCTGGGTTACTTTATTTTCACCTTTATTATGACCCTCGGTTCTATGGGAACTAATAAAATGCTGTTCGTGGATTTTGTATTAATCGATTTACTGTTCCTGGGGCTATTTATGAGTACCCTGGGCTGGGGAGGACACTTTTGGCACCAACTGGCTGCGTATTCGGAATTATTTATTTCAATTGTATCTTTTTACGGGTGCGCAGCTACCTTGCTGAATACTCATTATGGTATTGAGGTTTTACCGGTAGGTAAGCCCTTCGGTCCCTGGACCAGAGCAGCTCAACTTGCCAAGGGCTCGAAAACTATATCCGCCTAAAAATAATGCGACAGAGATGCGCGGGGAATCACCCCCAACGCATCTCACCATTCTTATTATTTTTTAGATTTTAGTTCCATTCCCTAACTGGCTTTTCAACTGCTCTACCTGGATTTTCAGCAACTCGTTCTCCCTTTCCAGGCTTTTAATTTTTTCCGCCATATCTTGTCCGGCAACGGTATTGCTGCTGCTTATTTGAAGCGCTTTTTGGTAATAATCTTTTAAAATACTGTGGCCATATGTATCTGCATTAGAATAGGCTTGAGCATAGCTCTCGTATTTGTCCCGATCATACCCTGGTACCGCCCACTTGCCACCCAAGTCTATCCATTTCGGACAGCTTCCCCGGCTTATTAGCACATATCTGGGGCTTAAAAGCTCTTTGCCACTTGGAAGGGGCTTGTCCGTAGCATAGGCATACAAATGTTGAATATGAGCTTCAACCCCGGTTGCCGGGGAATCAAAAAAAGCTCCATGTTTTCCCGGCTCAAACCATACTTTGGCCGGATTTGCACCTCTCAAATCCTCATTTTCAGCAGCAGCCTTTCCCGTAGCACTTAACCCGCAATAGTTATTCTGGTGTGGTTCAACCAGGCCGCCGTATTTCCACCACCCAGTTTCTTTAGCCGCCTGGCAAAAAGCAATATCCCCTCTTATTCCGTACTCGCTGCCGATAGCCAGATATAAATCCACCAATTCGGGTATGGCATTAGGGTTCATAACCTTTAATAAAGCCTTTAAATCCTCACTACTAACGACCGAATTGCCCATAATGGCTATATCGTAATTAATTTCCCCCGAATTAGTTGAGGATACTGGTATGGCAGGATTGGAACTGATAATAACCTGGCGCTTATCATTATCCCAATCAACTACCAGGTTTAAAGCTTCACTGATAGCCCTAACCGGCAGCATAGTCCTGTCATTGACAATCATAGGCGGAACATCTGACTGGATTTCGAAGCCATCCAGGAATATCCTGACCGGCTGATTGGCATTGACGGCGCCGGGAATACAGAGGGCAAATCCGAATAGTACCAGCAACAGGGTTGTCATCATAAACAGCGACTTAAAACCTTTCATAAAGACCTCCATATTCTATTAGTAATTTTCGGCAAGGCTATTCAGCCCCCGATACTGTAATTATAAAATGAATACGAAAAAATTCCACAAAATATTTTCAATAATCCATTTAATTAGCCATTTATTACACTTATTAATAATAATGTTTCACAATTCGTCACCAAACCCCCAAAATTTCTATAATCCAGGCTCTTTAATAAGACAAGTTTTTTAGCTGAATTGGTGTATCTTATTAATACTTTCCCTTTAACTCAAAATATCCAGTTTTTCGGGAGGTGCTAAGGAATATGTCAGTAAAAACCAGTAAGAGTCTCATTGTATTGCTCTTTTTCTTAGCAGGAATCATAATTATGTGCCATTTCGTGCAAATGCCCCAGTTTTTATGCCCCATAAACAGCGTTTTATTCGATTATTTAATGATTCTAGTTTTATCCTATTTCTGTATGTCCAATCTTAAGGTAACCAACACCCCGGAACACTGTTATTCCTTGCTTAACACTGCCCTTACCGGCTTTAAGCAACCTCAACGGTATGAGGCATATATCAAAACCTTATTTCGGAGAAAAACCATTACCGTTTATAAATGGAAAGGGTTATGCCAAAATAATGCGGTTGTGGATGTAGTAATCAACTCCAGCATAAACCCTAAAACCAGTTTTGATGAATCAAGCCTTAGCCAGGTAAAAGGGGCCCCGGCACAGGAAAGCCAGCCAAATTTAGACCGCCTGTTAAATTACATATCCGAAGGTATTGTGGTTTTTAATTCCAATAACCGCATAATCTACCAGAATAAACTGGCCGCAGCAATTCTTCAATCTGGCCCTGGCGATTCGCTGCCCCTGGATATGCTTTCTTTGAACCAGAAAAGGTTCGCTGAGATAAAGGAAAAGGTTATTTCTGGCGCTACATATAAGTTTGAACAGGATCTAGTGGTAAACGGAGAAATCAAGAAATTTTCCCATCGCATTAGTCTGCTTAGCGATGAACGCCCGGCTAAGGAACTGATTATGATTTCCAACAACATTACAGAGTTTGCCCTAGTCAAAGAACAGGCTAAGAGCGCGGACACGGCAAAAAGCCAGTTTTTGGCCAATATTAGCCATGAGATTAGAACCCCGATGATTGGCATCCTGGGTTCAGTGGAATTATTGGAACAAGGTCCGCTGACCGGCGAGCAGGTTGATTATATTGAGAACATAAAGGAATGCAGTGAACACCTTTTAGAGATTATCAATAGTATGTTGGATGTTTCCAAGATTGTTTCGGGACTGGCCAGCGTAAACCTTGAGCCCACCAGCATCAGGGATATGATTGGCTCCATAATTAAACCTATGAAACCCATGTTTAGAAAAAAAGATCTTTGTTTGACCGTAGATATCCCACCCGAAACCCCGGCCAAAATAATTACCGACCAGGTAAAACTAAAGCAAATAATTGTCAATCTGTTATATAATGCGGTTAAGTTTACCGATTCTGGTGAAATCAGACTGACCGTACAGATACAACCCCACCATTACCCAAAAGCTGAACTGGTTGCCACCATTTCCGATACCGGGATAGGTATTCCCGCTGACCAGATTGTTGCCATATTTGATCCCTTTACGCAAATAGACAATTCCAATTCCAGAAAATATGGGGGAACTGGGTTGGGGCTTCATGTCAGCAAAAAACTGGTTAACCTTCTAGGGGGTGAGATAACAGTTGATAGTGTTGAAGGGGCCGGCACGGTATTTCAGATTCGGCTCCCGCTGGAAATTGCTGAACAAAACCCTGTGTCCGGCTATCCTGAAGCTCAGGAAAAAGCTTGTAAATCACCTTTACCCTGTCTTCAACCTATTCCCATCCTGGTTGTGGAAGACAACCCGCTTAACCAGAAGATAATATCACAAATACTGGTTAAATACGGATTCGAGGTTACAACCGTATCTAATGGACTTGAATGCTTGAAAATTCTTAAAGAGCAGAAACCCTTTGCTGTTATTCTAATGGATATGCAGATGCCAGTTATGGACGGGTATGAAGCTGCGAAAAAGATACGCATGGATAATAGTATTAAACAGGTACCCATAATTGCCATGACTGCTGACGCCATATTCAGCGACAGAAATAGGTGTATTGCCGCGGGTTGCACATCTTACATTGCCAAGCCTTTCAAGGCGGATTTTCTGGTTGAAGAGATAAATAAGCAACTGACGGCTTACATCCAAGGCAATACTAAAAAACAGATAAACAGGGGTTTGATCCCGGAAACAACTAACCTTAAAAAAGACCATGATGAACTGGCTTAGGAAGCAAGGAAACTAATACAACTAGCCTCTCGCTTAGCTTGACATTATAGCGGAAATCAGGTTATTATTTAGCAGAATACAAGCACCAGCAGGGGGAGAGTAAATGGCAATAGTTGTAATTACGGACAGCACTTCGGACCTGCCGTTCAATAATAAATATAATATAAAAGTAGTTCCATTAAATATAAAAATCCAGGATACTGTTTTCAAAGAAGGATTTGGTCCGTCAAACCAACAGTATTACCATATACTCAGAACCACGCCGGTGTTTCCTACAACTTCCCAGCCTTCAGCCGGAGATTTTGTTAAGGAATTCAGTTCCCTTGATGCTGACGATGAGGCAATTGTTATTTTGATTTCCTCCCGTCTGTCAGGAACCGTCCATTCTGCCCAAATGGCTAAAAAGATGGTCTCAGCTAAAAGAAACCTTAAAATAACCATTATTGATTCCGAGACAACTACCGCTGCCTTAGGTCTTCAGGTAATAAAAGCTGCGGAATTAGCCCAGTCTAACCCTGAACTCAACACCGATGATATCCTGGCGGAAATAGAGAGAATAAAACGTAACCAAAGGCTGTATTTTGTGGTTGATAACCTAGAGTATTTGGCCCGGGGAGGGCGAATCAGTCAGGCAAGCAAGCATTTAGGCAACATCCTGCAAGTAAAACCGATATTACATATAACCCAGGGAAAGATAGAAGTCTATGAAAAAGTCAGAACCAAGCCAAGAGCTTTAGCCCGTATTCTTGAGGAGTTTGAGGCCAGCCTGCATTCTATTGAGAAGGTAGCCATAATGCATGTGGACGCCCTGGAAGAAGCCCAGGCATTACAGGAAAAAGTACAACAGCTTTACAGCGGAGAAGTCACCATTTCCGAAACCGGACCGGTAATCGGCTCCCACACAGGCCCCGGCGCTCTTGGGCTGGCATATTATTAAACAGTGGTTACCTGGGCGACTGCACCCTTGTTACCCTGTCCTTCGTTTGTACATTACAGTTCTTTCACACTCCATTATCACTTCATTATCCTGGTTCATTACCCTATCAAGAAAAGTCACTATACCCCGGTCTTCCTTGCGAGTCGCCTTTTTATTCTCACCCAACCTACCGTCCTTTTGTCAACCCGGCATTTTTCACAATCCGGGATACCTGCTCGGATTTGTTCATGGTGTACAAATGAATTCCGGGGGTTTGGTTGTTTACCAGGTCAATTATCTGTTCGGTCGCAAAATCTATACCGGCTTTTTCCATATCCGTGGGATTATGTTCATACTTATCTACCAATCTAAGCATTTTGGAGGATATAGATGAAACCCCCAGATAGATAATCTTACGGATCTGCTTTGGATTAGTTATTGGCATTATTCCTGGAACGATGGGGCAATTAATCCCGGCAGCACGTGCTTTGTCCACAAATTCGTAATAAATCCGGTTATCAAAAAACATTTGAGTTATTAGAAAGTCAACTCCGGCATCCACTTTCTGTTTCAAATAAACCAGGTCGCTGCTCAGCCGTTCACACTCACTGTGTCCTTCCGGGTAAGCTGCTGCTGCTATTCCAAAATCAGCTTTTTTCCGGACCTCAATGATCAGATCATATGCATACTGGTACTCCTGCCGGCTGAAATCAAATTCCGCATCATCCAAAGGGGGATCGCCCCTTAAGGCTAGTATGTTGTCGATGTTTTCACGCAATAAATTGTCCAGGATCTCATTTACTTCTTTTTTAGTGTGGGTTGCACAGGTCAGGTGGGCCAATGACTCAATCCCATACTCTTTCTTAATCCGGGAAGCAATCTCAACTGTTCTCACCCGGCTGCTTCCGCCGGCACCGTAAGTAACACTAATAAAACCGGGATGAAGCTTTTCTAGTTCGCCTATGGTTTGAAATATGGTCTCTAAAGGATAGTCTATCTTAGGAGGAAACACTTCTAGCGAAAGCACCACTCCTCCCCTTCTGTACAAATCAATAATCTTCATTATTTACTCTCTCCTCTTTTACCCAGGTCTGCTTCCAGCATTATGGATGCCGCCACCCTCAAATCCTCAACCTAACATAATAGACTTTAGCTCCTTTTTGTTTGAACCAGTCCTTTAACCTTATTATTCTCCGGATTCTACGTCTCCCCCTGCAGGCTCCCCAGCCTGCTGCAGACGAATGCTAGTTTACTAACCGTTCTCTCAATATTTTGTTAACCATTCCCGGATTTGCCTGTCCCCGGGTAGCTTTCATAACCTGGCCGACCAGAAATCCAGCCGCTTTTTCCTTACCATTCTTAAAATCCTCAACTACCTTGGGATTATTAGCAATAATCTCATCAATAACGGCTGCCAGGGTATCCTCATCTGAAATCTGAACTAATCCCTTCTCCTTGATTATTTCTTCCGGCTCTTTCCCGGTATAGAACATGGCTTCAAACACCTCTTTGGCCATTTTGCCACTGATAGTGCCATTGTCAATGAGACTCAGCATTCTGGCCAGGAACTGGGGTTTAAGCTTGCATTGGTCAATCTCCAGGTTATTCTGATTTAATAATTTATTTAATTCAACCATCATCCAGTTGGATACTACCTTGGCGTCGGAATAGCTGCCCAGGCATTCGTCAAAGAACCTTAAGTACTGCGGGGACATAGTGATAATAGCTGCATCATATTCCGGAAGCCCATAGTGGTCTACCAACCTTTGCCTGGCCATATCCGGGAGTTCGGGCAAATTGCCCTTAATTCTTTCGATCCACTCTTGATCTATTCTTAAAGGAGGCAAGTCAGGATCTGGAAAATACCTGTAATCGTCGGCTTCTTCCTTGGTGCGCAATGAACGGGTGACCTGCTTTTCTTCATCCCAGGTCCTAGTCTCCCTCACTATCTCTTCTCCGTATTCCAGACATTCAATATGCCGGTTAGCCTCATAATCAATGGCTTTCTCTAGCGAACGAAAGGAATTAAGATTTTTTATCTCCGTACGGGTACCAAAAGCCGATTGACCTTTTGGCCTGACCGATATATTAGCATCGCATCTCAGCGAACCCTCTTCCATTCTGCAATCAGAAACCCCGATAAAAAGAAGAATAGCCCGGAGCTTTTCCATATATAATCTGGCTTCCTGCGAACTGCGCATATCCGGTTCGGAGACTATTTCTAACAGGGGTACTCCAGAACGGTTTAAATCAACCAGGGAGGATGTAGTGCTGGTAATAGTCCCCTGGTGAACTAACTTACCTGCATCTTCCTCCATGTGAGCCCGGTTTATACCTATCCGCTTCCGGGCTCCCTCAACCTCTATCTCCAGATACCCGTTTTTGCAAATGGGCAAATCGAACTGGGATATCTGATAGCCGCTGGGAAGATCAGGATAAAAATAATTTTTCCGGTCAAATTTACAGAAATCCGCAATATCACAGTTCAAGGCTAAACCTGTCATTATAGCATATTCAACTACCTGGCGGTTTAAAACCGGCAGCGCCCCTGGAAATCCAGTACATACCGGGCATACATTGGTATTTGGTTCAGCTCCAAAAGAGTTGGAACAAGAACAAAAGATCTTGCTCTTAGTCTTTAATTCAGCATGAACCTCCAGGCCTATTACTACTTCGTAATCCTGCTTCATCTTATTCCACCCCCAGAGCCGGTTTTATTGTATGATAATCAGTGTTCTGTTCAAAGGTATAAGCCGCCTTAAGGATAGTACCCTCATCAAACGGCCGGCCAATTATCTGCATACCAACCGGCAGTCCGTCAATAAATCCACAAGGAATTGAAATACCCGGAAGGCCGGCCATGTTAACCGGAGCCGTAAGAATATCGTTCATATACAGGGTAAGCGGTTCTTTCGCGTTTTCCCCCAGTTTAAAGGCAGTGGTTGGAGTAGTGGGCGATACGATCAGGTCAAAATCCTTAAAAACTTGTGCGAAATCATCACTGATAAGCCTCCGTACCTTCGCCGCTTTTAAATAATAATCCTCATAATACCCTGAACTCAGGGCATAAGTCCCCAGCATAATCCTTCGCTTGACTTCATCGCCAAATCCATACCCTCTGCTCCTGGCGAACATCTCTAAAACATTATCTGCCTCCTGGTCCCGAAATCCGTACCTGACACCGTCAAAACGAGCCATATTGGCACTGGCCTCAGCCGGAGCAATCAAATAATAAGCAGGCAATGCATACTCACTGTGGGGAAGGGATACCTCTTCCACTATGGCCCCTAACTCCTCAAATGTCCTTAAGGCCTTCTTCAGGCTGGCGGCAATCTGTGGATCCACCCCTTGCTGGAAGTATTCTTTCGGATAACCAATTTTTATCCCCTTTATATCGTTTTGCAGGTAAGATAAATAATCAGGAACTGCTTTATCAATACAGGTGGAGTCCTTATGGTCGTACCCGCTGATTACATTCATTACCAGGGCACAATCCTGCACATCTTTGCTCAACACCCCTACCTGATCAAAAGAAGATGCGTAAGCAATCACTCCCCACCTGGAAACCCTGCCGTAAGTAGGCTTCAGACCAACTACACCGCAAAATGCCGCTGGCTGGCGGATAGAACCCCCGGAATCAGTTCCAAGGGCAAATGGGATTTCCGAAGCAGCTACAGCTGCAGCTGGACCTCCGGAAGACCCTCCCGGTACCCGAGTGAGATCCCATGGATTATGGGTGGTGAAAAACGCAGACATCTCAGTTGAAGATCCCATGGCAAATTCATCCATATTCAGCTTGCCGGTCAGGATACCTCCGGCCTGGTTTAGCCTGGCAGTAACAGTAGCATCATAAGGAGGAATGAAATTTTCCAGCATCTTCGATGCACAAGTAGTTCTAACCCCCCTGGTACATATAGCATCTTTCAGGCCATAAGGAATTCCAGCCAGGGCTCCATCCGTTAATCCCTGATCAGACTTTTTAGCCCTTTGCCGGGCCAGGTCCTCGGTCAGGGTGATAAAAGAGTTTACCTTTCCTTCAACATCTTGAATGCGCTTAAAAAAGGAATCTACTATCTCCTGTGAGGAAGCCTCTTTATTTCGCAGCTTGTTGATCAGCTCGTGTACGGTTAACTCAAATAATTCCATCAAACTTCCTCCTATACTATCTTCGGTACCTTATAATGCCCTTGTTCAGTCAACGGGCTACTACTTAACAGCTCTTCCCGGGTTATACCGGTATAAACCTCATCCTCACGAAAAACGTTGTATATAGGTAATATATGGTTAAGGGGTAACACCTCTTCTGTATCCAGTTTTTTTAATTTATTTGCGTATTCCAGTATTCCCCCCAGCTGTTCTGCAAACTCCAATTTTTGTTCATCGGTTAAGCTGAGCCGGGCAAGGAGAGCCACTTGTTCAACTTCCTTAATTGTCAAGGCCACAAAAATACCTCCTAACCTTTAATTCTATAATATTTTTCGTAATTATATCAAAAACAAGCCCAATTAACCTAATGTTTTTGCCGTATATATGTTGGCACCTTGTATACAGGTCAAAAAACAAAAGAGCCTCCGGCTCCCTCATCCAGCAATCACCTTTACTTAGGTTTAAATCAAGGCCTTTAATCCTGTTCTTAAAGGGGCAGCAGATTGACCACCAGCATAACCAGCGGAACCAGTAAAATGCCTGGCAGTAAATTGGCAATCCGGAACCTGGTTATACCCGCAATATTCATACCCAGACCGGTTATCAATACGCCGCCTAACGCGGTAATGTTATTCATCATCGAATCGCTTAGAAACGGATTTATAATATCTGCAGCCAGGGTAATTGATCCTTGATACAGCAACACCGGTACCGCGGAAAATATAACCCCCACTCCCATGCTGGCAGTGAAAAGCAAAGAAAAGATCCCATCTAGAATAGATTTTATCAGCAGGATCTGATAATTACCGGTTAATCCGTCTTCTAAAGAACCGACTATAGCCATAGCCCCAACACAGAACAGGAGAGTGGCAGATACAAACCCTTTCACAAACTGGCTTTCACCCGTACTTAACAGGTTTTCCAATTTTCCGCCTAGACTGTTCAGCTTGTCTTCCCATCTTCCCCATTCGCCGACAATAGCACCAAGGGCTATACTAATACCTATTACCGCATAACTCTCAGCTCCTAAAGCGTATTGAATGCCAATAATTGCTACCAGTAATCCTAATCCGTCTTTTATGCTGTTACTAATCTGATCGGGAATCCCTTTTTTTAGGAATATCCCGATCAAACCTGCACCAACAATTGCAGCTGCATTAATAATTGTTCCTGTCACGATTATCTCCAAAGGCAAATATATATAAATAATACTACTAATATATTAAATTTTCCCCTTTTAAGCTAAAAACACTATAACCCTACTTGCTTTCAAAAAATATGGAGAAGGTTCCAGCTCCGGTATGAGAACCGATAATCGGGCCGATCTCACCAATAATGATCTCTTCAACCGTAAACCGGTGCTGGATTTCATTGCGTATGTATTCTGCTACTTCGGGGCAATTAGCATGAACTATACCTATGGTTTGTTTTTCGAGATTGTCCGCTTTTTGCTCCATGATACCGATCAATTTCCTGATACATGATTTTTTCCCCCGGGCCTTGTCATAAGGTTCAATTTTCCCTTCCTGGTTAATATGCAGGATCGGCTTGATGTCCAGGACTTCCGCCACCAGGCCTTTAGTACGGGAAATCCTCCCTCCTTTAATCAAGTACTCTAGGTTGCCTACGGCGAAAATACATTCCATTTTCTTCTGCATCCGTTCCATCCGTTCAAGTATATCCTTAATATCTTTACCGCCGGCTGCCATACGGGCTGCTTCTATTACCATTAATCCTAAGCCTAATGAGGCCTTTCTGGAATCAAACACCGTAAGTCTATCATTGTTAATCATCTTTTGAGTTAAGATGCCACCTTGAAAGGTACCCGACAGGCTAGAGGACATATGGATAGCTAATACGTTTGAGCCGTCAGCTAAAGCTTCTTCATAAACCCGGGTCATCTCTTCAATGGTGGGCTGACTGGTACTTGGCAAAACCTGGCTTTCGGCCATTTTCCGGTAAAACTCGGCATTAGTCAAATCTTCAGCCTGGTAACAAACATCCCCAAATCTAACCTGGAGCCTGGTTTTCTTTATATCGTATTTAGCCAGTATAGATTCCGGTAAATCACAGCAACTGTCGGTAATAATCTTAACTTTCATAATCCACTTCCTTAAAAATATTTTGTTTCTTTCCAGAAAGGGCGGATAAAACTGTTAAACCTTATATACCATTATTATCCAAATAACTCAAGAGTTCTTCCTCGGTTAATATTTGTATTCCCAGTTCCAGGGCTTTTCTGTATTTACTCCCCGGCTCAGTTCCTACGATTACATAATCGGTTTTCTTGCTTACACTGTTGCTAACCCTTCCTCCAGCCAGCTCGATCTTTTCGATAGCTTCTTCCCTGGTCATTGTTGTTAGGGTTCCAGTTATAACCAAAACCTTGCCCTTCAAGATGCCATCGTATGGAACGGAGGTATCCTCGAAGGTGTTTACTCCCAATTTTATAAGCTCATCGATAGTCTCTTGATTCCGGCGTTCAGCAAAAAAAGCTTTGATACTGGCTGCCATTTTAGGCCCGATATCGGGTATGCCTACCAGCTCGTGGATGCTGGCCTTCTGGATTCCTTCAATGCTGTTTATATGCCTGGTCAGGCTTTTGGCACTCTTTGCTCCTATATGCCTGATCCCCAGGGCGGTAATGAGCCGGTGGAGGGGTCTTGATTTACTGGCTTCAATGGCTGATATCAGCTTGGCCGCTGATTTTGCGCCCATCCGGTCCAGGCTTTCTATATCTTCGGGTTTTAGGCGATATATATCATCAACCCTTTGCACTATTTTCCTGTCTACCAACTGCTCAACCAGGGCAGAACCAAGGCCCTCAATATCCATGGCTCCGCGGGAAGCAAAAAATATCAAGCTTTCCTTTAACCGGGCCGGACAGTTTATATTTTGGCACCGGATAGCTACCTCTCCCTGCTCCCTGACTAGACGACTGCCACATGATGGACAGTCAGCCGGTGCTTTTATCTCCACTTCCTCCCCAGTCCTTTTGGTGACCACAGGTCTTATAATCTCCGGTATTATATCCCCAGCTTTATGGACCAGGACCTTATCCTTAATCCTGATATCTTTTTCCTTTACCAGATCAAAATTGTGCATACTGGCCCGGCTAACGGTAGTGCCAGCAATAAATACCGGTTCCAATATGGCAGTAGGGGCTACTATCCCGGTTCTTCCAACATTAAACTCAACTGCTAACAATACGGTCTCCTTTTCCTCAGCAGGAAACTTGTAAGCAATAGCCCAGCGGGGGCTTTTGGCCGTACTTCCCAGCTTTTCTCGCCCAGGGAAATCATTGAGTTTAATAACCACTCCATCAATTTCATAAGGCAAGTCATGCCTCTTCTTCTCATATTCTTGAATGTAGTCATATATTTCCTCGATGTTCCTGCCTATTCTTGCCTCCCGGTTTACTGGCAGCCCCAATTCCCTAAGATATTCCAGGGCATTAAACTGGTTCGTAACCTCATTGTTGCCTTCCATATAAGTTAAGTCATAAACAAATGCTTTTAACCGGCGGGAGGCAGTTATAGAAGGATCCAGCTGCCTCAAGGACCCGGCTGCAGCATTCCTGGGATTAGCAAAAACCCTGGCCCCGCTTTCTTCTTTGTCCTGGTTTAGCCGTGCAAATTCCTCTTTGGGCATATATACTTCCCCCCTGACTTCCAGGCGGGGGAGGGATCGGTTTAATCGCAAGGGCAGGTTTTTTATGGTCCTGATGTTAGCAGTAACATCCTCCCCGGTATACCCATCACCACGAGTTGCAGCATTTATTAATATCCCATCCTGGTATATCAAGGATATGGAAACCCCATCTATTTTCAGTTCAGCCACATAACCTACCTCATCAGTAACTCTCCTAACCCGCCGGTCAAACTCTTTCAGGTCTTCCAGACTAAAAGCATTATCCAGGCTAAGCAGGGGAAAACGGTGGGTTACGGGTTTAAAAGCACTTCCAACCTCTCCTCCCACTCTTTGCGTAGGTGAATCCTTGGTAATCAATTCAGGGTGCTCCCTTTCCAACCTGATTAATTCACCCATCAGCAAGTCATATTCTCGATCACTTATCAAAGGGTTATCCAGCACATAATAATAATAATCGTGTTTCCGTATTTCGGCCCGTAATTGATCTATCCTGGTCTTAATCTCACTCAAAAGCACCCCTCCTTACAATTCGCATTAATGGTAAACTTAATCTATCTTTTCCAAAGGAGCAATATCTAAACGCAGCATTTTTTGCCCTGCGGATACAAACTCAATAATAGCTATTTCATCATTTTCCTGGAGGGCAGTTACCGTTCCTATCCCAAATCTGCGGTGAAAAACCTTGTCCCCTTCCTTCAAATCAATACCCCTGCTGGTCGATAACAGTTCTTCCGGAATCTCCATTAAGAACCTGGAGGGGG
Source organism: Syntrophomonadaceae bacterium (assembly GCA_050949865.1). Lineage (GTDB taxonomy): Bacteria > Bacillota > Syntrophomonadia > Syntrophomonadales > Syntrophomonadaceae > JBMNGN01. The sequence continues at coordinate 194,701 of JBMNGN010000002.1, read as the reverse complement.
AATTGTTTCTTTCATAACCATAAAGCAGCCGGATTACAGCATTAGTCATATAGAGTTTGTCCATAGCCCTGGTTATTCCCACATAACATAACCTTCTTTCTTCTTCAATCTCCTCTATAGATTCACTGCGGTAGGAGGGAAAAACCCCTTCTTCCAAACCGGTCATAAATACTACCGGGAATTCCAGTCCTTTTGCTCCATGGTAAGTCATCAGCAAAACCGAGTCGCTCAGATCAATATTATCAGTCTCCTGCTGCAAGGTAACATGGGCCAGGAAATCCTCCAACGAACCCCCACCCTCTTTTTCAAATTCAACCGCCAAAGATCTCAGTTCATAAAGGTTTTCTATACGGGTTTCAGCTTCCAGGGGAGAACTTTTTTTCAAATCCTCTATATACCCCGTTAAATCCATAGCATACTCCAGGATTTCCCTCAACTGCCCTTCACTCTCCGCCAGGGTTTGGAGAAAGGAAATGATCCCGAAAAATTCCTGGAGAGCAATGACCATCTTTTTATTTATACCAGGTATCTTTTGGGGCTCAGCCAATACCTCCAGAACCGGCAACTCATTCTTACTGGCGTATTCCTCAATCTTCTCCACGGTCTTTTCCCCAATACCCCTGCGCGGTGTATTGATAACCCTTCTAAAGCTTAGGATATCATTATTATTACAGGCCAGTCTCAGGTAGGCTACGATATCCTTCACCTCTTTACGGTCATAAAACCGGTGGGCTCCTATAATCTGGTAAGGTATGCCCTTTAACAGCAAGGCTTCCTCCAATAGACGTGATTGGGCATGGGTTCTATAAAAAACGGCACAATCCCTGTACCGCCGGCCTTTGAACCGGATATTTTCCTGAATGGCGTTGGCAATGAACTCCGCTTCCTTGTAGCTATCAGCTGCAGTAAAAAGGGTAATTTTATCGCCCGGACCCCGGTTGCTGTACAGCATCTTTTCTTCCCTATTTTGATTATTGGCGATCACCGCATTAGCCGCTGCCAGGATATTCTGGTATGACCGGTAATTGTGTTCCAGCTTTATTACCTTTGCATCAGGATAATCCTTTAAAAACCGTACGATATTATACGGTTCAGCTCCTCTCCAGCTGTAAATCGATTGGTCCGGATCTCCTACGACAAATATGTTCTTATGTACAGCAGCTAATAATTTGGCCCATACATACTGGGCATAGTTGGTATCCTGGTACTCGTCTATCATTATAAACTTGAACCACTGCTGGTATTTATTCAAGACCTCCGGATAATCAGTAAACAATTCGATACATTTGTTGATTAAATCTTCAAAATCCAAGGCATTTAATGCTTTTAACCGCGTGTTGTATAGCTTAAAAAGGCGCAGGTTTCGTTCGATAATAAACTCAGGCAATCTCATTTGGTTAAAATAAGCTTCTGGTCCGGTCAAGCTGTTTTTAACCTGTTTAAAGAGGTGGGTCAACTCCTCCGGTTTTGTCTCGTAATCGTTTTCCTCCCTTAACAGGGTGCGGAGTACCGACTTGCTGTCAGTATCGTCAACAATCGTAAAATTGCGGTTATATCCTAGAAAATGAATGTCACTTCTCAATATCCGGTAGCAGGCTGCATGAAAAGTCTGCACCCATTGGCCGGCAAAGTCGGGGATTACTGCGGAAACCCGTGCTTTCATCTCATTCGCCGCCTTGTTGGTGAAGGTAATGGCCAGAATCGAGTTAGCCGGGTAGCCGTAGTCGATCAGATTCACTAACCTGCGGGTAAGAACCCGGGTTTTTCCGCTGCCTGCCCCGGCCAGAACCATACAGGGCCCTTCCAGGTGTAGTACCGCAGTCTTTTGTTGCTCATTTAGATCATTTAGAACCCTATCAATTGCCGACATAAACTATTAAACCACCTTTAAAGTTTGTTATCATAAGACATATCTTATGATAACATAAAGACAAGATCGGCTGTAGTTCATTACCGCCACAATCATTATTTTAACCGCAGTGAGCAGGAAGGAAGACAGGGCACGTTTCTTTCTGCCATATCAGCAGTGTATTAAGACCTAAAACCCTATTAATTTTTTGCCATATGGCACAACCATATGGCAGAAGAACCGGCTCCTTTTCAGGTCTCCTTTCAGGAGGAAATACAAATGAAGCACCTTAATTCTAAAATTATTGTGGTATTCATCGTCCTGGCCTTCCTAAGCATGATTTGCGGCCGGACGGTAACGGATTTCTTCACCTCTTCCAGCTCGCAGGTATTTGACGGAGGCCCTTCTAGCAATTCACCTTCGCCGGTAGAACTAATTCCCAGCGATAAATTAACTACCCCGGATCTCATCCTGCTCGGTGCCAGAAAAGAGGTTCATAATCGAGTGGTATATGATGCCAGTTATCAAGCAATAGAATACCCTCTCGGTGATGTTCCGGCTGATCGGGGAGCTTGTACCGACGTAATAGTAAGGGCCTTTAGAAACGCGGGAATTGATTTACAGCAGTTAATCCACGAAGATATGGCAAATAACTTTAAATCTTATCCGCAGGATTGGGGGCTAAGCCAGCCCGACCCCAACATTGATCATCGCCGGGTTCCCAACCAGGTTACCTTCTTTAAAAGGCATGGTTTGGAATTAAATACCGATGCTTCTGAACTGGATGAATGGAAATGGGGCGATGTTGTATACTGGAAGTTCTCTAATGGTCTGGATCATTGTGGTATAATCAGCGACAAAAAAACTAAAGATGGACGCCCACTGGTAATACATAATGCAGGCAGGGCGGTTGAAGAAGACTGCTTAACCCGGTGGGAAATCACCGGTCATTATCGATACCCGTAATGTTACATGGAACAGTTATTAACAAAATCTCCAGGTAACACATAACCCGAAGGAGGCTGCTAACTGTGAAATTTCAAACCCTAGATCTTCACGGACTTAGTATCGAGGAAGCAGTGCAGAAGACAAAGGTGAATATTGAATGGAGTTTAAACAATGGGGTCGATGTACTGGATATAAACCATGGGAAAGGCCACCATAGCAGCCGCAGCTTTTCAGTTATCAAGCAGGAAATCAGGAAAATGCTGAAACAAATGACTGTGTTAAAGGACTATAATTACAAGGTGGTTTATGGTGAATCGAATTTACCGGTAGCTTTAACTTTTGATGAAGGGCACACCTTAATTGTATACAGCGGACTGGAAAAAGAATACCTGGGTGGAGCCAAGCAGCAGAAAAAGAACCAGCTCCTGTTTTCCAAGGAAGGCCGAATGCAACGAAAAGCCCAAAAAGCCATTAAAGCTCAAAAACGTAAACGGTGACAATTTGCTGGAGGCTGCCCACCGCAATCAGGCTTTTATTTTTTCACTTGTCTGTAAAGTTTGCTTGACATTTTAGGCTGCCGGTTTTACACTATATGTAAAGCTGGCTTTACTTTTTTGGTGGTGACAATAGTGAACAACCGTTTAAAAGAATTAAGGGAAAAAGCATTGATGACCCAGGAGGAATTAGCCATTAGGGCAGGAGTATCGAGACAAACTATTATATCGCTGGAAAAAGGCAGATACAATCCATCAATTACCTTAGCTTATAAATTATCTCGTATTTTTGGACTGAGTATTGAAGAAGTGTTTCTCTTGAATGAAATGGAGGGGGAGTAGATTATGACGAAAATAAGGCTACTGGCAAAATATGCAGTTTTATTACTCATCGGGGTCATTGCAGTCTGGCAAATCACCACAGGTAATACTTCATTTGGCGCCGCTTTATTAGCTGGTATAATTATTGCAGCTGTATTATTAAGAATAAATGCCCGACAAATCATTCAGACTACGGAAAAAGGCATGGATCCCTATGACGAACGGGTTTGGGCGGTGGCCGGAAAAGCATCCTATGCTGCCATAAGATTATTCGCGGTCATAAGTGCGTTGATTGTATTGCTTGGTTCCATCTGGGGACCGCAGATCATGGTTAATCCATATAATCTGCTCGGCATGGCTCTAGGTTGCTTGATGTTTATGTATGTGGGTTTTTACTACTATTACAATGCGAGGATGTAACGGTAAAAAGTGTCTTAATTGCGCGAAGCGAAGTGGAGGCGATTGGCAACATCAATAGTGACCGAAGGGAACATCGGGAGTACCCGAAGGGTGTGCTCCCCTTGTCACCCCCTTGTGTCCGACAAAAAAGCCCTGCTATTAGCAGGGGCCTGTCTTTCTGTTACACCGGACTTGAACTTCGCTGTGCTCGTTCAAAGTCTCGATCTGCCCGAAAAAAATTAATTCCTGGCGACGTCCTACTCCGACCGAAGGAAGTGCCGCAACCTTAACTGTGAGCTCCGGGGGAGCGAACATCAGTAGTCCCCGTAGGGGGGCAAATAGAAGGCCGATAGGCCTGACTGCCGGCGCCCACAGCGACAAGTATACTCTTGCCAGAAAAATTAATTCCTGGCAACGTCCTACTCTCCCACAGCTTCACTGCAGTACCATCGGCGCTGGAGGGCTTAACTGCCGTGTTCGGGATGGGAACGGGTGTTTCACCTCCGCTATTGTCACCAGGAATTTTTATACCTTATTTAATTTGTTATATAAATCCGTCGGGGCGTTGCCTTCTAGTCTGTCGCTCCGGTCCCCTCCGTCCCCTTCATTCTTAATTGCGCGAAACGCAACTGAGGCGCATCTCTAATCCCCAATGGGGGCATCCCTCGGATGAGGGGATTAATTCAATCGGACATTTATTATTCGCTTCGCTCATATAAATGTCTCGATTTCATTAACTATTGCGACGGCCACATTCTGTCGCCTAGTGTCGATGGATCGAAACCCGAAGGGTTGAGCATCGACGCACCAAGAATTCTTATCTCTTATTTATATTTATTTTATATTTATCAATTCTTTCAAAGCTGCATATGAAGAAAGTTTTCGCTTTAGGTCAAGACCTCGATCTATTAGTACCGGTCAGCTTAATACATCACTGTACTTATACTCCCGGCCTATCAACCACCTAATCTTGATGGGATCTTACCCCCTTGACCTTGCGGTCTCAGGGTGGGAGAACTCATCTTGAGGTCGGCTTCGCGCTTAGATGCTTTCAGCGCTTATCACTTCCAGACATAGCTACCCAGCTGTGCCTCTGGCGAGACAACTGGTACACCAGCGGTCTGTCCATCCCGGTCCTCTCGTACTAGGGACAGATCCTCTCAATTCTCCTGCGCCTGCGATGGATAGGGACCGAACTGTCTCACGACGTTCTGAACCCAGCTCACGTACCACTTTAATGGGCGAACAGCCCAACCCTTGGGACCTTCTCCAGCCCCAGGATGTGATGAGCCGACATCGAGGTGCCAAACCTCCCCGTCGATGTGAACTCTTGGGGGAGATAAGCCTGTTATCCCCGGGGTAGCTTTTATCCGATGAGCGACGGCCCTTCCACTCGGTACCGCCGGATCACTAAGCCCGACTTTCGTCCCTGCTCGATATGTCTATCTCGCAGTCAAGCTCCCTTATGCCTTTACACTCTTCGCGCGATTTCCATCCGCGCTGAGGAAACCTTTGGGCGCCTCCGTTACTCTTTGGGAGGCGACCGCCCCAGTCAAACTGCCCACCTGACACTGTCCCTGACCCGGATTACGGGCCCAGGTTAGAACTCCAGCAACACAAGAGTGGTATCCCACCAACGGCTCCAGTAAGCCTGGCGACTTACCTTCCATGCCTCCCACCTATCCTGTACATGCATTACCAAAATCCAATATCAAGCTACAGTAAAGCTCCACGGGGTCTTTCTGTCCTATCGCAGGTAACCGGCATCTTCACCGGTATTACAATTTCACCGAGCCCCTCGTCGAGACAGTGCCCAGATCGTTACGCCTTTCGTGCGGGTCTGAACTTACCAGACAAGGAATTTCGCTACCTTAGGACCGTTATAGTTACGGCCGCCGTTCACCGGGGCTTCGGTTCAAAGCTTCGCTTGCGCTAACCTTTCCCCTTAACCTTCCGGCACCGGGCAGGCGTCAGCCTCTATACTTCATCTTTCGATTTCGCAGAGACCTGTGTTTTTGCTAAACAGTCGCCTGGGCCTGTTCACTGCGGCTCCCTCACGCTCATCATTGTTTTATGACTCACGCTATCAGAGCACCCCTTCTCCCTAAGTTACGGGGTCATTTTGCCGAGTTCCTTAACGAGGGTTCTCTCGCGCGCCTTAGGATTCTCTCCTTACCTACCTGTGTCGGTTTTCGGTACGGGCACCTTATACCTTGCTAGAGGCTTTTCTTGGCAGTTTGGATTCAGTGACTTCGGTACTTCGCTTCCCTCCCCTTCACACCTCAGAGTTTACACAGAACGGATTTGCCTGCTCTGCCTCCTACATGCTTGGACGCACTCTTCCAGCCGTGCGCTTCACCTATCCTCCTGCGTCACCCCTTCGCTCAAGCGGTTTAAGGTGGCACTGGATTCTCAACCAGTTGTCCATCCCCTACGCCTTTCGGCCTCGGGTTAGGCCCCGGCTTACCCTGGGCGGACGAGCCTTCCCCAGGAAACCTCAGGTTTACGGCGGGCAGGATTCTCACCTGCCTTCTCGCTTACTTATGCCAGCATCCTCTCTTCCTATCAGTCCACTGCTCCTTTCGGTACAGCTTCTGCCCAATAGGAACGCTCCCCTACCATTCGGCAACTTAATCAAATGCCACCTTTGGTACTGCGCTTTGCTCCTATCGCATTACCTAGGAACTTCGTCCCTTCGGTACTGCGCTTAGTAAGGGAATTTGGATTCGCTTCGCGAATCTTACGCTTTACCTAAATAGCATCTCATTAAGTTGCCGAATCCAAAGCTTCGGTACTATGCTTAGCCCCGTTACATTTTCGGCGCAGAGCCACTTGACCAGTGAGCTATTACGCACTCTTTAAATGATGGCTGCTTCTAAGCCAACATCCTGGCTGTCTGTGCAGCTCTACATCCTTTCCCACTTAGCATAGATTTCGGGACCTTAGCTGTTGGTCTGGGCTGTTTCCCTCTCGACTATGAACCTTATCACTCATAGTCTGACTGCTATATTCTTACCTTATGGTATTCGGAGTTTGGGAAGGTTCGGTAACCGGATAAGGCCCCTAGCCTAACCAGTGCTCTACCCCCATAAGGAAACATATAACGCTAGCCCTAAAGCTATTTCGGGGAGAACCAGCTATCTCTGGGTTCGATTGGCATTTCACCCCTATCCACAACTCATCCACGTACTTTTCAACGCACCCTGGTTCGGGCCTCCATTTTGTGTTACCAAAACTTCACCCTGGTCATGGATAGATCACCCAGTTTCGGGTCTATAGCAACAAACTTTCGCCCTTTTAAGACTCGCTTTCGCTGCGGCTCCGCCCTTTTAGACTTAACCTCGCTTGCTGCCATAACTCGCTGGCCCATTCTACAAAAGGTACGCAGTCATCCCGTTGCTTTTAGCAACATGGGACTCCTACTGTTTGTAGGCATACGGTTTCAGGTTCTTTTCACTCCCCTCCCGGGGTTCTTTTCACCTTTCCCTCACGGTACTCTACTCTATCGGTTGCCAGGTAGTATTTAGCCTTGGAAGGTGGTCCTCCCTGCTTCCTGCCAGGTTCCACGTGTCCGGCAGTACTCGGGCTTAGTCCCTAGAGTCTTATGCTTTTCGGCTACGAGGCTTTCACTCCCTGCGGCCTGACTTTCCAGACATGTTCGCCTAAACATAAGGTTTCTAACTCTATGAACATCCTGCAGTATGTCCCTGGACTATCCCTCAACCCCACTTATGCAACGCCTGCAGGCTTCTACACATAAGTGGTTTGGGCTCTTTCCCGTTCGCTCGCCGCTACTTGGGAAATCTCTCTTGATTTCTTCTCCTCCGGTTACTAAGATGTTTCAGTTCACCGGGTCTCGCCCCTCACACCCTATGGATTCAGGTGTGGGTAGTAGAGGTTCGCCTCTACTAGGTTCCCCCATTCGGATATCCACGGTTCTATGCTCGCTTGCAGCTCCCCGTGGCTTTTCGCAGCTTGCCGCGTCCTTCTTCGCCTCCTGGCACCTAGGCATCCGCCGTACGCCCTTTGTATCTTGACCTTTGCGAGAGAACTTTTCATTGCTTTCTCAAGACGTTTCTACGCCTTTTCTTCTCCAATGAAATTGTTCCTGCTTTCTTCATATGCACTTTTCAAAGAACTTCTAACAGTCATCGGTCGTCAGGCGTCGGATTTATGGGTTAATCGGCTGCGCCGATTAATTCAATATTACCCTTCCTCTTCAGCCTGATTGACTCCTGTTAGGAAATTTATTCCCGCCAAGCGGGATAATATCTTTGGCCTTCCCTTTCAGGAAATGCACAAATTGTATTAAAACGAACAGTCCCGAAAAATCGAGGTGTCCTTGAAAAGGATCCCGATTTTTCGAGATCCCAGAATCTTAGATTCCGGGACAAGAACAAGTGATCGACCATAGGATTTAGGAACTTCCTTTAAAAGATCCTTCTCTCCTTAGAAAGGAGGTGATCCATCCGCACCTTCCGGTACGGATACCTTGTTACGACTTCACCCCAATTACCAACCCCACCTTAGACGGCTCTCTCCAAACTTGGTTCGGTTAAGTCACCGGCTTCGGGTGTTGCTGACTTTCGTGGTGTGACGGGCGGTGTGTACAAGGCCCGGGAACGCATTCACCGCGACATGCTGATCCGCGATTACTAGCGATTCCGACTTCATGTAGTCGAGTTGCAGACTACAATCCGAACTGAGAATGGCTTTTTGAGATTCGCTCCGCTTCACAGCTTCGCTTCTCTCTGTACCACCCATTGTAGCACGTGTGTAGCCCAGATCATAAAGGGCATGATGATTTGACGTCATCCCCACCTTCCTCCTGCTTGTCACAGGCAGTCCCATTAGAGTGCTCAGCTCTACCTGTTAGCAACTAATAGCAAGGGTTGCGCTCGTTGCGGGACTTAACCCAACATCTCACGACACGAGCTGACGACAACCATGCACCACCTGTCTTGCAGCTCCTATAATGGCACCCCCAACTTTCATCAGGGTTCTGCAGATGTCAAGACCTGGTAAGGTTCTTCGCGTTGCATCGAATTAAACCACATGCTCCACCGCTTGTGCGGGCCCCCGTCAATTCCTTTGAGTTTCAGCCTTGCGACCGTACTCCCCAGGCGGGATACTTATTGCGTTAGCTCCGGCACGGAAGGGGTCGATACCTCCCACACCTAGTATCCATCGTTTACAGCGTGGACTACCAGGGTATCTAATCCTGTTTGCTACCCACGCTTTCGCACCTCAGCGTCAGGGTCAGTCCAGTCAGCCGCCTTCGCCACTGGTGTTCCTCCTGATTTCTACGCATTTCACCGCTACACCAGGAATTCCACTGACCTCTCCTGCCCTCAAGATACCCAGTTTCATTTGCAACCCCGCAGTTAAGCTGCGGCCTTTCACAACTGACTTAAATATCCGCCTACGTGCTCTTTACGCCCAGTAATTCCGGACAACGCTCGCCCCCTACGTCTTACCGCGGCTGCTGGCACGTAGTTAGCCGGGGCTTCCTCGTAAGGTACCGTCTTACATGAACCAGTTACTGCCCATGCCTTTCTTCCCTTACAACAGAGCTTTACAACCCTAAGGCCTTCTTCGCTCACGCGGCGTCGCTGCGTCAGGGTTTCCCCCATTGCGCAATATTCCCCACTGCTGCCTCCCGTAGGAGTCTGGGCCGTGTCTCAGTCCCAGTGTGGCCGTCCACCCTCTCAGGCCGGCTACTGATCGTCGCCTTGGTGAGCCTTTACCCCACCAACTAGCTAATCAGACGCGGGCCCATCCATAAGCGATAGCTTGTAAACAGAGGCCATCTTTACCCTATTACGCTTCCGCATCATAGGACTTATGCGGTATTAGCACCAGTTTCCCAGTGTTATCCCCCTCTTATGGGCAGGTTACCCACGCGTTACTCACCCGTCCGCCACTATTCAGTCGTCAGTCATCGGGCATCAGTCGTAGGGCTCGTCGAAATTCGTTTCACGAATTCCTTTCTTTCTTCCTACGTCGCCATCAGACTTGACATAAGCCTTCTGTCGTAGGGTTTCGTTAATGGAATTCGCCCCGCGAATTCCTACTATCCCGACGTCTGACGTCTGATGACCGACGACCAAACCGTTCGACTTGCATGTGTTAAGCACGCCGCCAGCGTTCGTCCTGAGCCAGGATCAAACTCTCCTAATAATTCTTTATACCTTTGCTACCTCAGCTCTTACTAGCGCTTCGGTTGCTTCGGTTTCTTTCATTAAAGAATAAAAAGAAAAGAGTTCTTCTTATCCTAGCCATGTCTTCTGGCTTTTTCCTTTGAGCCGAGTCTTCACTTTATGTGTTGACTCTTTCGCACTTGCTCTTGCTGTTCTGTTTTATCAAGATCTTTGGGCCTCCCTTATTAGGGAGCCCTTTTCCGGCTCTATGCCGGCTTTCCCTGCGCTTTCTATGGCTCCTGCCGCGCGCAAGATTTATAATATCATCGGCTTCGACAAATGTCAACCTACTATTTTCAGCAAATATGTGCCCAGATTATAGCATACCTCCCTATTCCTGTCTTAAAACTTCAATTACTTCACTATTTTGCGTGTTAAGCCATATTGACTTTTTGACTTTAATCCTGTTATGGTTGTTTATCCATGTACATAAGCCGCGGGATGGAGCAATTGGTAGCTCGTCGGGCTCATAACCCGAAGGTTGCCGGTTCAAGTCCGGCTCCCGCAACCAAGATTTAACTAGCGCTCGAACACATATTTTCTTCAATTGCCAATCTCACATCTATTTATGCAGTTTTTAACAGCAAACAAGGGAATATAAACACCAAGTTGTGGCATAAAATAACGTGTCAGCCTTTTTCGGGAGGTATATGTTATGATCTCAGTTATATTAGCAGGAGGTAAAGGTTTGCGTTTATGGCCTGAGAGCCGCAGAGATAGACCGAAACAACTCTGCAAATTTGTGGGCAACAAGTCGATGCTGGAACATACCATTGACCGCCTGCGAATGGCCGGTTCAGACCGCATCATCATTATCACTAATGATGAATTGCTTCCAAGTATTCAAAACCTGGTAAGCCAACGTTCTGATGCCGAATTGATTGAAATATTAAGTGAGCCGGAAGGAAAAAACACCGCACCTGCTGTTGGGTTAGCGTTGGCGAGACTATTTGTATTAAACAAAGATGAGATTATCGGCGTTTTTCCAGCCGATCACCATATTTTGGATAATCAAGGTTTCAAGGAAAGTATTGAGCGGGCCAGTCTAGCTGCTGAAAATGGTTTTCTGGCTACCCTGGGAATTACCCCTAACCGTCCTGAAACCGGGTACGGTTATATCGAAAAAACTAAATGGGAAATTGGAGAAATCCCTGATGTTTTTCAGGTAAAAGCTTTTTATGAAAAACCAGATTTTGAAACTGCCCAAAGTTATTTATCAACAGGCCAGCATATGTGGAATGCCGGCATTTATATAGGCAAGACTAAGGTTTTTTTAGATGAGTTTAAAAAACACCTACCGGAACTATATGAAAGAATTATAGCAGGGTTTGATAATTACCTTAATTCTTACCAATACCTTCCCAATATCAGCCTGGATTACGGTATAGCAGAAAAATCCAATCGAATGGCTGTTGTGCCGGCTGATTTCGGTTGGTGTGATCTGGGAAGCTGGAACGCTCTAGCCGAATTATACCGGGAAGACAAAGATAAGAACGTATGCTCCGGCAAGGATATTGTATTAAAAGAAGCCAGCAATTGCGTGGTTAAGCAATCTGACAAAACTGTAGTATTATTCGGGGTTAAAGATCTGTTAGTAGTTGAAACCGATGATGTCATTTTTGTGTCCGACCGCCAACGTTCCCAGGAAGTCCGAAACCTGACTGATGATTTATATCAAAAGCATCGCCTTGACCTGCTTTAAAGCCTAGCTTGGTAACCTTACATAGGAACCAGCTACCCCTTTATAAAGATAACCTCTTTCCGAAACCTGCTGCCCGTAAAACTTTTGATTTTTTTGATAACAATTAATAACCAATATAAGGAGGACCAGTATGAATAATAAGATATTCCGGCAATATGATATCCGTGGAGTCGTCGATATAGACATAACTGATCAAACTATGACCATGATTGCCAAGGCATTTGCCCGTTATGCCCGGCTAAAAGGGGAACATACTATATTGGTAGGCAGAGACAATCGTTCTTCCTCACCGCGTTTGGCCGCCCTGACCATTGAAGCACTGAAAAACTCAGGCTGTACAGTGTTGGATCTGGGAACAGTCGTAACTCCAATGTTTTATTTTGCTGCCCGCCACCTTAATGTAAACGCCGGTATTATGATTACCGCTAGCCACAATCCGTCCCAATACAATGGGTGCAAACTGCTCTTGGGAGAATCCACCATTTACGGGGAACAGATTCAGGATATCAGAAGAATTATTGAAGCACGGGACTTTCTAACCGGCAAGGCCGGCCCGGTAAAGAAAGTGGACATTACCGACAGATATATGGAAATGATCGTAGAAAAGATATCAATGGGAGCAAATATCCCTAAAATCGTGGTCGATTGCGGGAATGGCACAGCCTCGTTATTTGCCCCGGCTATCTTTCGCAAACTGGGATGTGAAGTAATCGAATTGTATTGTGAATCAGATCCCAGTTTCCCCAACCACCACCCCGATCCCATTGATCCAAAAAACATGCAGGACTTGAGCAATGAAGTTAAAAGAACCAGAGCCGATTTGGGAATCGGAATTGATGGAGACGGAGACCGTTTAGGGGTAGTTGATCCTGAAGGAAATCTCATCTGGGGGGATATGCTGATGATCCTCTTTTGGCGGCAAATTCTGCCCAAATACCCGGGCTCAAAATGCATAGTTGAAGTTAAGTGTTCACAAAGCCTTATCGATGAGATTAAACGCCTTGGCGGTGAACCGATAATGTATAAAACCGGCCATTCATTAATAAAGGCTAAAATGAAGGAAATAGGAGCCATATTTACCGGAGAAATGTCCGGTCACATGTTTTTTGCTGATGAGTACTACGGTTTTGATGATGCTATCTATGCAGGAGCGAGACTGCTCTCTCTTTTATCCCATAGTAACCAAAACCTTACTCAACTGCTTAAAGACGTGCCCCGATATTACTCCACCCCCGAAATCCGAGTCCCCAGCACCGACGAGGAGAAATTTGCCCTGGTAGACAAAGTCTTGAAGCATTTTCAAGCCAAGTATGAGGTAATTGATATAGATGGAGCGAGGATCGTTTTTCCCCACGGATGGGGATTGGTGAGGGCCTCCAACACCGGCCCCGAACTTATTGTCAGGTGTGAAGGCAACACCCCCGAAACCCTGGAGAATATCAAAAATGAACTTTTCGGATACCTTGAAGAATTAGGATTAACCAGTGAGAGCTTAAGGAAAAAAGCGGTAACTGTATAAGTAGCAATTATACAGGGAAAATAAATAAAGTACATGTTACAAGGAGTGTGAGATATGCAAATCATAAATCTAGGAACTTATCCTCCTAAACAATGTGGAATAGCTACCTTTTCCATGGATTTGCGCCAGAGCTTAAAGATAAATGGCAATGACATTAAGATAATAGCCGTTTCGGATGATAGTTTTGAATACCGTTATTCCAAGGAAGTTATATATAATCTTAAGCAAAATCATAAACAGGACTATATTAAAGCAGCCGCCTTTATAAACTCCCTGCCCCGGATAAAACTGGTAATAATTCAGCATGAATACGGCATTTACGGTGGAAAAGACGGAGAATATATACTGGACTTGGTAAGACTGCTGAGAAAGCCTTATGTGCTGGTAACTCATACCGTCTTACCTCAGCCGTCCAAGCAGCAGAAGGAAATCCTGCACCAGTTATGCCACCGCGCTACCGGAATTATTTGTATGACCAACCACTCAAAACAGATCCTGACCGATCTCTATGAAGCTCCTGCTGAATTAATTAAGGTGATAGCTCATGGAGTTCCTACTTTCAAGAAGGAAACTGCCGATAGCTTAAAAAAACGCTTCAATTACACAGGGCGCCAGATTATAAGTACTTTTGGTTTAATCGGCCCTGGCAAAGGCCTGGAACTTGGTATTCGGGCTATCGCCAGCATAGCCAGGGATTATCCCTCAATATTGTACCTGATTCTGGGTCAAACCCATCCGATGTTAAGAAAACATGAAGGGGAAAAATACCGTCAAATGCTGGAACACCTGGTCAAGGAACAAAGTCTTGAAAATAATGTTCAATTTATAAATAAATTTCTATCAGATAAAGAACTCGGTGAGTACTTATACATGACCGATATATATTTAAGCCCCTATCCCAATAAAGATCAAGCGGTCAGCGGTACTATGGCTTTTGCAATTGGATGTGGCCGGGCAATAGTATCCACTTCTTATGCTTACGCCAAAGAGGTGTTAATGAATAACCGGGGGCTGTTAGCGAAGGAAGCCGACCCCCTTGAATTAGCCTCACTAATTAAGCGGATACTGGATGATGAGTCTCTCAAACTGGAACTGCAGAAGAAAAGCTATCAATTAGGAGAAACCTGGGCCTGGCCCAATATCGGCAAAGAATACACCCGGGCTTTCTCCCAGCTTCTCAATTACCACTCTATACTGGAGGATAGCATAAGCTATGGCAGATTATAGACATTTACTATCTTTGACTGATGATACAGGAATATTACAGTTTTCCATCCTCGAACATCCTAATCCCCTTAGTGGCCATACCTTGGATGATAACGCCAGAGCCCTGATCGTCTCATTATCGATGGAAGACGGTCAGGAACTAGCTAAAAAGTATGCCCGCTACTTATACAAGGCCTACCGGCCCGATGGCAGCTGGTCTAATTTTTTTCTGAATGGTCAATATTCTTCTGATTATGACTCCGAAGACAGCGTTGGCCGGGCCCTAATGGCCTGTTGCCTGGGAGCAAAAAAGGAAGCATGCAGCCAAATCTGCTCACAGCTTATACAATGGAATCTTCCTTCAGCATTGCGATTCTCTTCCCCCCGGGCCATCGCTTACACCTTAATCGGGCTTTGTAAAGGTAGCATCCCTTACCCGGAGCCAACCAGGCTACATTATATATCGGTTTTAAGCAGCCGGTTGCTGGCCTTTTACCAGAATACCCATAGCCGCCACTGGTTATGGTTTGAGAATAATTTCACTTATTGCAACGGTATTTTGCCTCAAGCCTTGTTTGCTGCCTTTCAGGTCAATGGGGACAAAAAACTGCTTAAAGCAGCCCGGGATTCTATAGGTTTTCTGAACGGAATCCTATTTAGAAAGGGTTATCTGAATATAATCGGAAACCAGGGCTGGATGTACCGGGGTAAAAGCCCTGCACTGTTTGACCAGCAGCCCGTAGATGCTGCCTCCACTGCCCTGGCTTGTTTTGAGGCTTATTTGACCATCGGGGATATTGAATACCTGGAATTGGCCGTAATGGCTCATCGCTGGTACCGGGGCAAAAACATCCACGGCCTTTCACTTTATGATAGTTCCACCGGCGGCTGCTATGACGCTTTAACCGCGGAAGGGGTTAATCGTAATCAAGGAGCCGAAGCGGTTCTATCCCTGCTGTTAACCGACCAAACTATGAAGGCCTTTGTTAAACAAAGGCCCGAAATGGAACAACCCAGCTAATGTATTGCTGCTATTTTGTTTAATCCTACCGGTTAACCCTGAATGATTGGGGTATCAAATCGGCTAAAGTGGCTTTAGCCACCCCAATACTGGTGTCAGCCGCACCATAATACACCAGTATTTCATCTTCATCTTCCAGTATGTCTTTCTCCTCGCCCGCTACTGCTCCGCAGGTAAACACCACATTAGGCACCCAGGCCCCATCCACACCGATCTCATAATCCTCTTCCGGTTCCAGGATGGGATTGGGGGAACGATATATTACTTTTTCCGGATTGCGAAGATCCATCAATAATACACCCAGCCGGTAAACATAATTATAATCAACACCATGATATATTAATAGCCAACCGTACTTGGTTTTAAGCGGCTGGGCGCCGGCGCCGATTTTTAAGGAATCCCACATGCGTCCGGGCCTGGGCCCTGCAATAATTGAATGGCGCTCTTTTATGGGAAGCTTTAATTCATTTATATAAGTTACCCAAATACTTGGTTCTATCCGGTGATATACCACGTATTTGCCTTTAACCTTCTCCGGAAGGATTATAGCATCCTTGTTCCAGATGTTCTTAAAGGCTAATCCTTTTCTTTCCCATGCTGTATAATTACCTTTGATCAGATCGTCGATCTTGATTGATGCCCCGGCAATCTGTGCGATGTTGCCATCGTAAGCCGTATACAGCATTAACGCTTGGTCATCAATTTTAACCAGGCGGGGATCTTCACATCCCATTTTTTCCTCCGGTATCTCGGGAGAAAAGATGGGTTCAGGCAGCCTTTTTAGCACTTTATACCCGTCGGTTATTGCCAGGCCTATGCGGGAGATATTATCATCCCCTACTGCCCGGTAGAACAAATAAACCTTGTCATCTATTCTTAGAGCGCCAGGATTTAGAACATATTTATTCTCCCACTTGCTATCCTCCAGGGGCTCTAGAATAGGATTTTCTTCATAACGAACCAAATGCTTGCTCGGTTCATTGGTTATTTCCTGTACCACTACATCCACATCCTTGGGCCGAGTAGGTAACAGGGCATCCAGCAGGTTAAAAGTGCTTCGCCCGGTTTGCATAAACCGGAATACTATTTGTTTTATATCCTTCGGGTCATAACCTAGTTCTTGATATAACAACTCCAGAAAATCATGAACAAACCAGCGATTCTCTACAGTAGTAGTAGAAGGAGTAGGTATCTTTAAACCTCCTTTAAAACTGTAGCTGGCCCAGCTCCATGCGGTACAGGTCAGGAAAATTTCATTCTCCAACACATGGCATAATCCATATGAATCTGCCATCAATTTAAAACGGCGGGCCATATCCTTATGCCCTTTTTTATCCAGTTGGCCGGCCAAACACCTGACTTGCTCTACTAAATAGCGGTGGTTATAGTTGTCAAGTATGTTGTAAGCTGAGAAGTCATCGCCCTTGTGCAAGCCGAACAAAGAATTGTATATCTTTAAACCAACGTTTTTCCGCTCGCTTACATTTAATCTAAATAGCTGGGAATAGTTTTCAGCAACCGCCAGTTGGCGCAGTATGTTGGTTAAATATCGCAGTTTGGGATATTTGCCACCCCTGCCCGGCTCCAGGCCTCTAATAGCAATCCTGGCTGTAGCCCGGTTTAAATCTGACAACTTTCCATGGGGCAATATTCCACACTGTTGGTCCTGGGTCAGAATTACCGGTCTAATATCCGTCCATTCAAGGCTCTCCGGCTTAATGTTATCCACCAGCCAGAAAAAGGCCCTATCGGAGTAACTTCGTCCCTCAATCAGATTGGCAAAGGTTACCGCATCCCGGATATCCATGTTTTCAATTAAATCCTCCGGCCGGTAGCAGCCTGAAGATATCATTAGATTAATGGGTGGAAACCGGAGGATAATTTTCTTCAACAAATCATCACTAATAGTAAACATTCTGGCACAGGGAAAAAGAGCCATTAAACCGTTAACGAACTGCTGCAAACCTGCGTGGGAATGCAGATCGCCTGGAAGAAGCCTATCCAGGTCCATTTCAATCTGCTCGATAAAATGCTTTACCTGTTCTATGATTTCATCCGCCCTGGTTGTCTCAGAAAGCCCGAGTCCTTCAGTGATGAACTGGTTGAATTTATTGGTATAGCGCCGGCGCAGCTCCTTAAAAATATTATCGGTTTGCACCAACCTGTTATCCTTTCCGGCAATCTTTTTGGGGATAACGATGGGTTTCCCCGGCACATATTCCATGTATCCCAGGGGTATTATAGCCGGTTTTACCTGTTCGCTCCTTTGAACCCACTGGCGGTTAAGCTCCGGTTTCATATGCCAGAAGGTTTTGGAAAGCCTTTGCCGTATGAAAACCAATTTTCCTACCATTAGCTCACTTTTCTGTTCCCGGGGTATGCCCCCCAGTTTTTGCCTGAAAGATGTCATCTCCAAGACATAGCTGGCAACCCGTCCGTTATATAAAGCAGTCAGGGCTGACAAAACATCATGCTGCCCTTCCTCCCTAAAGGCATAGTCAAGCAACAAGCTATATACAGAAGAGACCCAGACTTCGTCCGGAAAATAAAAATTTTCCTCAGGGGCTTGGCATATCTTTTTCAACTCGCTGAATTTGCCAATACCGTTCTGAAAAACTGAATCATATTTACGGCAACCCTGGTAAAAGTTCATTAAAAGATCGGGAACCGAATAAACCGTTTCATCCAGCCGCTTGACCTCACTGCGCTGTATTATATCCGCCACTTTGACTACCAGCCTATCCTTCAGCCAAATTATATTATCCCGCTTTATCGCCTCAAAAATGATATGGGCATTATCATAAAAGATCTTATTTCTAACCTCCAGCACATGAGGACTCACCCGGCCAGCCATATTGACCTCGCAAATATTCTTATTCCAGCTTAATGCCCGGCTGAGTATCCAGAAATCGATTCCATGCCCTCTGGTAGCCTTTTCCCAGAAACGCGATTCATGGTCCAGTTCCTCGATAAAGTCGTGGGATATGGCATAAATACCCCCCAGTGGATCCCCAATACTGAATCCGTAAAATGCTTCCAGGATAGGTGAAACAAGGATATGGGCAATACTGTCAATCCCTAAATGCCGGCGCAAGGTTCCTACAACCAGATCGTAATGGCCCTGGATTGGGGTAAGCAGGCTTTCCAGCCAGGAACTATCCACTGCAGCTCCCTCTTCGGTGGCCATATTGGCACTGAATAATAAAAGATCCGCATCTAAAAGCTTGCTGATATGGATCATAGCTTTTATACATGTTCCTCTTCCGCTAATCTCTTTCGGCATCAGGAAAGAGATGTGGGGGTGTTTTAATTTCAGGCCTTGAATGGTTTCCAGCAGTGGGCCAGCCGAATAATCGCCGACACACATGATCAATTGCCTTCTGCCAATCCAGGATTCGAGAATTTGGTCAAGGGATTGCAAAAGCAAAGGGAGGGTTTCCGTTTCATTGATGAACGGAATCCCAATCACTAAATCGTAATTGGTATAATCACTGAGATATGGGATTACTTCCTGCATTTTTTGTTCAAATAGAGTATCGGGATGTACTTGGGTCAACTAGATAACCCCCTTAAATTTTTCAGACTCAAAAAGCCGCTACTAAATAATTATGCTCATTTCTCAAAATATATATTTAAGCCCCCCGATAAATCCCATGTTTTTACTTTTTAAGGGAATGGAATGGTATAATATGCCGCTTTTTAAATCATCGATTCCAATTCCTGCAGCAATTTGGCAAAATATTGCATGGCTTCTTCCACCGGCTGCGGAGTGGTTAAATCAACCCCGGCTTTTTTCAGTATATTCAAGGGATAATCCGAACCGCCTGATTTGAGGAATTGCATATACCGATTAACTGCAGACTGGTCCCCCTTTGCCAGTTGTTGTTTCAGGGCAATAGCTGCGGAAAACCCGGTGGCATATTTATAGACATAAAACCCGGAGTAAAAATGAGGAATCCTTGCCCATTCTATAGCTATCTGCGGATCAATGACCATTTCCGGGCCATAATAGAGGCGGTTAAGATCCTGGTAAATTTTGCTGAATGATTCGGAATTCAGGGGAACACCCCTTTCAGCCTTTTCACGAACTACCTTTTCAAATTCGGCAAACATAGTCTGCCTGAAAACCGTTCCCCGGAACTGCTCCAAATAATGGTTGAGCAGGTACATTTTTTCCTTTTTATCCTTGGTTTTATCCAAGAGGTAGTCTATCAAAAGGGCTTCATTTACGGTGGAAGCCACCTCGGCCAAAAATATCGGGTATTTGCTATAGACGTAAGGCTGGCACAGGTTGGAATAATAGGTGTGCATAGAATGTCCCATTTCATGGGCTAAAGTAAAAACGTCATCCAATTTATTATCATAGTTTAATAAGACATAGGGATGGGTTCCATAAGTTCCCCATGAATAAGCACCGCTGGTTTTCCCCTCATTTTCATAAACATCAACCCAGCCGGAATCAAGACCTTCAGCCAGTTTGGCAACATACTCTTCCCCCAGCGGTTTTAATCCTTCAATAACCAGTTCCCGGGCCTTTTCATAGGGAATATCCATGGCTGCATCTTTAACCATGGGAACATACAGGTCATACATGTGCAATTCATCTACCCCTAATAATCTCTTCCGCAGGGCTACATATTGATACATATATTTCAGGTTATTATGAACCGTTTCTATGAGGCGATGGTACACGTCTGGAGAAATATTGTCCTGGTCCAGGGAAGCATGGAGGGATGAGGGATATTTTCTAACCCGGGCGTAGAAAACATCGCTCTTGATGCTGGAATTGAGGGTAGCAGCCAGGGTATTCTTGAACTTGCCGTAAGTGTCGAACAAGCCTTCAAAAGCTTCTTTTCTCACCCGGCGGTCGGTACTTTCCATAAACCGTCCATAACGGCCTTTAGTAATTTCCACTTCCTGCCCCTGTTCGTCCTTGATAACCGGAAATTTTATATCCGCGTTATTGAACAGGCTGAAAATATTGCCTGAAGCCATGGACAAATCAGCAGTCATGGCCAAAATCCTTTCCTCCGCCGCCGATAGTATATGCTCCTTCTGTCTCATAATTTCATCCAGGTAATGCCGGTATAACTGCAGATCTTTATTCTCGTCGATAAAAGCGGCTAATTTCTCAGAGGGTATCCCGGTAATTTCGGGGACTATAAACGATACCGCACTGCCCAGCTGCACTGCCAGATTCTCAGCCCGTTGAAAAAGGTTTTGATATTTGGGATCGGCATTGTTTTCATCCCGGCGCATCTTGGAATAAACATAGGTTTTTTCCTGCTTTTGCCCGATCTCGTCCAGCATTCGGAGTGCTTCCAGCAATTTTTGGGCTGATTGTCCCAAGGTTCCTTGCAGCTCTGCGATGGCCTGCATCTTGTTTTGTACGAACTGGTAATCCTCTTCCCATGCCTCTTCATCTGGATAAATATCTTCCAGTTTCCATTTATACCGGCTGTCGATCTCTTCTCTGGATTTTATTTTGCTCATCATACATAACCCCTTCTCATTCCGTCTTAATGGTTATAATGCCCCGATTGCCTATAAGGCATAACTTGCCAGGGATATGGAATATATTGATTAGATAGGCATTATTATGTATTATACCGTATATCTTCCGGCAGCTTATCTAATTGTCCGGGTACGAAACAAAGAATATACCGTCCCAACCCCTTCATGGCCTTCAAGACAAATACAGCAAAGCAATCCTATTAGAGAACTTCAAGGCTGCCTTGACATGAATCCCCTTAGCCATTTTAAGCCGGATTTATTTATCGACAAAGTCCCTTGCAGTTACTTGAACCAAAAGGTAATTCCTGGTATAATTTTTCAAACCTAATGCAATTGATAGGAGCGCATCATATGTTTACTTTTGACCATGTCAGTATTGCCGTTACCGACAGCGATAGATCAGCCCGGTTTTATGCAGATGTATTTGGAGGAGAAATTACCAGGCGCCAGACAGGTGATAAACTGACCTTGATCAGTATGCAGGTTGGAGGACAGACCATAGAATTGCTTCAATACCAGCAAGATGCGGTTAAAAACCGTACCACCGGCATTATCGATCATATCGCCTTCACCGTGCCCGATATTGAACTTGAGGTTCAACGGCTTAAAGAATTAAACATCCCCCTGGCGGAACCAACCATCCGCCAGCTGCCCAACGGCAAGAAAATCATATTTTTATTGGGTCCGGATGGGGAACGGATAGAATTGGTACAACCTTAAAAACATTTAGGAGGTAGAAAATGCTCAATACCATTTTAAGCCGAAGAAGTATTCGCAAATTTAAACCGGATGCCCTTTCGTCTGAGCTAATCGAAAGCCTGCTTAAAGCTGCAATGGCCGCACCTTCAGCCCACAATGAACAACCCTGGCAGTTTGTGGTTATTAATCAGCGTGAAATCCTGGATCAGGTTCCCAGCTTTCACCCCAATTCAGCAGCCATAAAACAAGCTCCCATCGCCATTGCCGTTTGTGCTGATATGACCCTGTTGAAAAGGGAAGGCGCCTGGCCTCATGACTGCTCAGCTGCCACGATGAATATTTTGCTGGTTGCCCATAGCCAGGGTTTAGGTGCTGTTTGGTTTGGCATATATCCCGATAAAGAAAGAATGGATGGGCTCAGCAAACTGGTTAGCCTCCCTGAACACGTGATTCCGTTTTCTTTAATCCCGCTAGGATATCCGGCAGAATCAAAACCCCCGGCAAACCGGTATAAACCTGAAAGAGTCCATTTCAACCACTGGTAAACATTTATGCCCAAGATCACTATTTACCTGTATGGCCTGATTCCTGGCAAGTTTGTGGATACTGTCTACAGCTTGGCCGAAGGCAGCACCCTGGAAACAGTGGAAAACCTAGTCCTGGAGCAATATGGAGCAGAGATTCCTGCCCAATACAAAGAGGATAACCAAAGGCTAAACCATAACCTGGTTATTGCGGGCAATGACCAGGGAGAGCGTTTAAGCTATACCAGTGATATATCCACAGTTCAAGAGATCTGGTTTATTGTCCCCCTTGCAGGGGGATAGCAGGGAAATGTAACAGCAAACCGCAATGCATTTGCCGACTGCCAGGTTATATGTTACTGCTATAAATATGCATAACCAATATGAGGAGGGAGTATTAGATGGCCAAAGTTGACGGTGGGAGACTATTTGCCAGAGCATTAAAACGTGAAGGAGTAGAACAGGTCTTCGTGTTATCCGGCGGCCATGTTATGCCGATTTTTTACGGCTGCCGTGCAGAAGAAATAAAGGTAATTGACTGCCGGCACGAGATGTCAGCCGCCTACGCTGCTGATGCTTATGCCCGCGTTACCGGCAAAGCCGGTGTGGTTATTACTACTGCCGGCCCAGGGGTTACAGATACAATAACCGCAATGGCTGAAGCCAGGCTTCAAGGAGTTCCGGTAATCCAAATAGGCGGGGCATCACCCCTGAAAGAAAATGAAACCGGACCGCTTCAGGACATGAATACCCTTGAAATTATGGGGGCAGCTACCAAATGGGCCCGCAAAATATATGATACCCGCCGCATACCAGAATATGTAGCTATGGCTTTCCGGCAGGCATATGATGCTACCCCTGGACCGGTTTACCTGGAATGTGCCACCGATACCATTGCTGCCACAATTGAAGATGATGAAAAGATATACTACCCTGAGCATTACAGAACTACTGCCCAGCCTTTTGGTGATCCCCTGCTGGTTAAACAGGCGGCTGACCTGCTGGCAAATGCCAAATGCCCCGTACTCATCCTGGGCGACACCGCCCGGTTTAGCGCCCAGTATCCGGAGGCAATTTTGGAATTGGTGGATCACCTCCAGATCCCGGTAATCACCCAAACCATGTGCAGAGGCTTATTCGCACCGGAAACCCATCCTTTGTTTAGAATGGGAACCGTAGGGCTAAGAGCCTTAAGGGAAGCGGATGTAATTTTAGCCCTGGCAGTATGTTTTGACTTCCGGCTCTTAAAAGGCCGAGCCCCGGCAGTTAACCCGGCAGCGACAATAATCCAGGTTCACCCGGATATTACCAAAATCGGTTACAACACCCGGGCACAGGTTGGTATAGTAGGCGGAGCAACCGGGGTAGCCAAGCAAATCCTGGAAGAGATTAAATCTATTACCCCGTCCAAGCAAGAAACGCCATGGGTAAAAAGGGCTCAGGAATTGATGCAAGGAAGCTTAAAAGGCTATATTGAGGGCTTTTCTTCGGATAGCATTCCCGTGCACCCCGGCCGATGTGCCTTTGAAGTAGGCAAGTTTTTGGCTGATGAAGGGCGGGATTGGACAGTGGTATGCGATGGAGGAGATGCAGCCCAATGGATCAAAGCTGCCGTCTATGCTTACCGTCCCGGGCAGATTATTACCTACGGCCCACTGGGTACTATCGGCACAGGAGCAGGCTTTACCCTAGGTGCCTATATGGCTTCTAAGAAACCTGTCCTTTATTATACCGGGGATGGAAGTATCGGCTTCTATCCCATGGAATTTGAAACCTTTTTGAAACAGGGAATACCGGTAGTATGCGTTATTTCTAATGACTCAGCCTGGGGAATGATAAAACTGGCCGAAACCCTGCGCCGGCCGGAAGAAGTAAAAAAAGGCCATGTAGCCAATGAGCTCTCTTACCTGTTCCGCTATGAAAAATTAGCCTCTCTCTGGGATGGCTATGGAGAGCTGGTAACCAGGCCAGAAGATATAATACCGGCTATAAAGAGGGGATACGCATCAGGTAAACCTGCCATTATTAATGTAGAAGTAGACCAGTACAGCATGAGCCCGGTAACTAAAGGCATGGGCCGAACCTGATACAGGGAGAGCACCCGGTAACTCCTTCTCCCCTAAAGAAATAACCTGGTTTATTTATTGATTATAAAATCATATTGATATAGAATAGATTAGATTTCTAATAGTAAGATATCTAATCTTTTTTTTCGAGGTTATTATGTATAAAGAAAAAGTAAGAGAAATACACGCTCTTATCATGACCTTGATGGGAACTATTCATGAGAAGTTTTTCCAAAGGCTTTGGAAACACCAGGATTTTAATCGCCAGATTACCAAAAACCAGAGTAAACTAATCAGTATACTATACCGGTATGACGATATAACGGCAACCGAGCTGGCGAGAATGCTGGACATCGAGAAAGGCAGCCTCACTACCATGATCGATCAATTACAGGAAATGGGCCTGGTCATACGTGAGATTGATCCCCATGACCGGAGAAAGCTTTTATTATCCTTAAGCCCGGCCGGGGAAGAACAGGTAGAAAAGATGATGGAACTGTATGACCAGATTCTGGTAGAGCTGTTTCATAAGGTGGAGCCTGATGAAATGGATAGCTTTATTAAAAACCTGCGCCAGGTAGTAGAATTTATCGGCAGGTTGTAGCTTCAAAAGGGGTATTTATGAATAGTTCAGAACAATTGCGCCGCAGAAAGATCAGCAGGCTCTTGTGGGATTTCTCCCTGCCGGCCATTGTCGGGATGGTGGTTAATTCCCTCTATAACGTGGTAGACCGGGTGTTTGTCGGCCGGGGAATCGGCAGTATTGCCATTGCGGCAACAACCGTTGCCTTTCCCATAATGATTATCCTTTTGGCAGTTTCACTTTTAATCGGGGTTGGAGCTACCGCCTTAATCTCTATCCGGCTGGGGGAACAAAAAAAGGAAGAAGCAGAGGTAATTGCAGCCAATGCCATGACCCTGCTGATCCTTTTACCGGCTCTCTGCTCGGTGGTTTTCTTTATTTTTACCGAACCGATACTGGTAGCCTTTGGGGCCAGCCCTGAGGTTCTGCCTTATGCCCGTGATTTTACCCAGATCATTATGCTCGGTTCATTTTTAGGATCAATCAGCATGGGAATGAACAACTTTATCCGGGCCGAAGGCAACCCCAAAGTGGCCATGTATACCCAGCTGCTGGGCGCGGCCGCAAACATAGCATTAAACTATGTTTTTATATTCCAATTTGGCTGGGGAATGAAGGGATCAGCTTTTGCCACTGTCCTGGCCCAGCTGATTTCTGCCATATGGGTTTTGGGGTATTTCTTCACCGGACGGAGCCTGGTCAAAATCCGGGTATCCAACCTGCGTCCTACCTGGCCGGTAGTCTCCAGCATAATGGCTATAGGTTTTGCCCCTTTTGCCCTGCAGATGGCCAACAGTGTCCAGCAGTTGATCCTTAATAAAACCCTATGGTTATACGGCGGTGATTTGGCTCTCTCAGCCATCGGTATTATAGGCAGTATTGCTACCCTCTTATTCATGCCGGTATTGGGACTAGCCCAGGGAGCCCAGCCTATTATTGGCTTTAATTACGGCGCCCGGCAGTATAAGCGGGTAATAGAAACCTGGAAAATGGCAGTCCTGGCTGGTACGGCCATTACCCTGACCGGATATGTGGTTATTCGCATATGGCCTGAACAGCTGATTGGATTATTCAGTGACGGAGATACGGCTCTTACCGCTTTGACTGCTCATGCTATGCTGATCTTTCTGGCCATGATCCCCCTGGTGGGCTTTCAGATTATAAGCTCCACCTATTTCCAGGCAGTGGGCAAGGCCCGGCAGGCAGCTATCCTCAGCCTATCCCGCCAGGTCTTATTCTTTATACCATTACTGGTGTTTTTACCCCGCATCTGGGGCATTGAGGGGGTATGGAGAACAGCGCCGATTGCTGATGTGCTGTCCATCGCCTTTACTGCTACCCTGATTTATTTTGAAATGAAAAATCTCAACCAGGCCGAAGGAAGTTTAGAATCCGGGGACTATTAATATCCCCGGTTCCATCCAGGTATCTTGTCCTATAAAGCTGCAACGCTTTAACTGTAAAGATCCTTAATCACAAAGTCCAATCCCAGCTCTTGCAGTTTGCCCTGAGTCGGTTTTCCGTCCTGATCCCATCCCCTGGCTTCATAGTATTCCCGTAATTGCTCTTCAAGGTTGGGTACTAAACCTTCTGTCGGGCCGCCTATTACCGAAGTGAGGATTCTTTTCGGCAGGACATCATCCTTCCCTGTTATTCCAAAACGGTAGTTAAAGGCTCTCTGCAGGTTAAATACCCGTTCCCCTATCCTTAAGACGTCATTGGCCTGGTAATCATAGCCGGTTGCGGCGGAAATGGCCCTGGCCAGGTCCGAAGGACCGAGCTCATAGGTAGTAAATATACATATAATAGATGAATGGATGGCATTGCTGTAATCCTGGGCCGCCTTGGCCAGCAATCCCTTCCCGGTATTAACATGAGGGTCCTGAACCTCCTTTATACCGGCCTCAGGCAAAGCAGCCCGCCCATCCCATACCCCTGCTGAACCGTGCATATGGCAGGCTCCCCGGGGAGAGGTAGCATAAGTTGATCCAAAGCTGAAGAATGCCCGGGGATCATGCATGGGAAGTTCAAGGCCTTTTACATGGATGGCAAATTCCTCTGCTCCCTGCCCAATGATTTCAGCAGCCTGGCGAACACCCTGGGCCAGGATATCGCCCAGTCCTTCCCGGTTTAAAATCTGTTTCAAAAGGGCGATGATTGCTTCACTATCTCCCCATTTAAGTTGGATTCCACCGGTATCCTCCCTGGTGATTATCCCCTTTTCATAGGCTTCAAGGGCAAAGGCCACTGCCGATCCGGCAGAAATAGTATCCACCCCATATTCATTGCACAGCAGGTTGATAAATGCTATAGATTCCAGGTTATCATTCAAGCACAACGACCCGAAAGAGCCCAGGGTCTCATACTCCGGCCCGCTTCCAACCATCTGGTAAGGTCCTTCTTTTATTTCTACATACCGGGCGCATTGGATGGGGCAGGCATGACACTCGGGACGGTGTTCTTTTAAAATAGTCTTAGTCATAGCCGGCCCGCTGATTTTTTTATAGCCTTCCCAGGTCCCCAGCTGCCAGTTTTTAGTCGGGGCATCGCCGGTATGTTTTGCAATAGCCATAACGCCGGCGGTACCAAAGGATTTCATCGATTTGCTAATCGGGTTTTCTGCCAAGCGGATAGAATAATCTTTAATAATCTCCTGCCAGCGCTCCTTATTGGCAAAGGCAATATTATTGGTTCCCGATATCAATATGGCCTTGAGATTTTTATAACCCATAACCGCACCGGCCCCGCCTCTGCCCGCAGCCCTGCGTCCATCATTTATAATCGAAGCATACCTAACCAGCTTTTCCCCAGCTGGCCCAATTGCGCACACACTTGCTCTGGGTAAACCGGTCTCCTTTTTAATGCGCTCTATAGCCTCTGACACGGTACATCCCCATATTGATGAGGCATCCTTAATATCCACCCGGTCATTATCTATCATTATATAGACCGGTGATTCAGATTTTCCTTCAACCACCAGGGCCAGGTAGCCCGCCCGGCGAAGGTGGTATCCAAACCTGCCTGATGAACTCGAATCCAGCCATATGCCGGTTAAGGGAGAAAGACAGGACACATTGCATCTTCCGGAAGTGGGAAACACTCCCCCGTTCAACGGCCCTACAGAAAAAAACAGCTTGTTGCCCTCCGAAAAGGCTTCACAGCCGGGCGGAATCTCATCATAAAGATATCTGGCCGCCAGGCCGGCTCCGCCTAAATAATCACGCAAATAAGCCTCTGGGATCTCTTCTGTTCTTGCTGTTCCATCGGTAAGATTTATACGCAGCAACCTGTTTTGCATTCTTTTAACCCCTCCCTTATTTTCTCAAATATCATTCTTATTAAGGACAAAACCTGTCAACTATAGATTAACTGAAACAGCAGTAAATATCTACCATTTTTTATCTTGGTCAGAGCTAACCCTATGTATCATACATATGATATTAAGGAATAAATCAATTGGAGGTTTAATAACCATGACAGGCATAAATGAGCTGCCATATCACTATTTCGGCAGCCGGGTGTTGAACCTGGATGACCCAATGATGCACGGCACTGATATCAAATTGCTCCAGCACCTGCTTAACATGCTTCCGGCTAATATAATCCCGGAAAAGCTGAAAACTGACGGTATCTATGATACAAAAACCCGAAACGCGGTAAATGCTTTTAAAAAATATTTTAATTTGAAGATCAACGGCCAGGTAGATTATCCCGCTTATTACGCCCTGGGACACCGGGCAGGCAAGTACGCTCTAAACCAGCCGGTCTTTTCTTCGCGGGCACTGGCTCCTGGAGCCCAGGGCGATGATGTTCTGGTATTACAGCAGCGAATGAGCAGCCTGGCCAAAACTTGCTTGTGCCACACTCCGAACAGCCGCTTTACTCCTGAAACCGCCCAAGCAGTCCAAAGGTTCCTGGAAGATTTTAACCACTTGACCCCGAATGGACTTGCCGGCCCCGGTATGTTTGAGGAATTAATTATTCAGTCACCTATGGGCGGCAGGACCCTGGCTCAGGGCCTGCATGGCTATGATACTTACTGGCTGCAGTACTATTTATACCAGCTGGGGTTTTATAATCATCCCCTGACAGGATATTTTGACTCCAAAACTGTAGAAGCAGTAAAAAGCTTCCAAAGAGCAGCAGAAATACCATCGGATGGGGTAGTAGGCCCGGAAACATTCCTGGCTTTAGGCACAACCATGGCTTATCCGGCCATTGGTTACACCTACCGGGTAAACAATGACGACTCTTTAATCAAAATAGCTGCCTTATTTGCCAAAAAGCCGGAGGATATCGCCAGCTTCAACAATATCAGCCCCGTTTCCAAGCTAACTGCCGGAAGCCTAATAGCGATTCCCGCCCCGTTAACTTTTCACCGGACTCATAAGGGAATGACCATTACCGACCTATCTGACCTATATGGTATTAACCAGGACCGTCTGCAGGCTGCCAACTGGCACCTCCCAGGCGAGTATTGGCAACCGGATCAGCTGGTTGTTTTACCCGGTTATCAAGAAGACTTCTGCGGGGATATCGTATATTTAAACCAGACCCCGTCCGGGCAGGAACTGAAGACAATTAACCTAAAAAACTGCACGGTTAAAATTTGCGATCTAATAAAAGATGTGGATGAGAACCGCCTATTCCTCAACAAAGACCAAAACATAGCCAGCTTCTTTGTTAACAACGGGGATTCCCTGGTAAGCTATGACTTTAACTGCGGCAAAAAGGAATGGATAAAACTGCCTTATTCTGCAAGAGGCACTGAATTGGATTGGGCTCATACCGGCAATAAAATCGTAGTAGATGATGGTCTAATCATCGATCCTAAAAGCGGTAATCTGTTATTATCCTTCAAAGGCTCTAACCACCGCTGGCTGAAAGATGGAGAAACCTTGATGTTTTACGAAAACAACACCACCTTAAAGCAACGAAATATTGTTACCGGGGAGGAAAATGAACTGTTCTCCCTGTTTCAGGATTCCCTCTGGTTTTACAATGTAAGCCCAGATGACAGTAAATTGGTTATCATTGCCTTTATGCCCCCGGGGCATGTAACCGTAACTTATGTTTATGACTTAAACACCAAAGAACTTAAGGAAATCGGAATGAATGATTTTGCCGAACAATGGTTCAACCAATCCAACCGGCTGTTGCTGCAAAAAAGAGAATTTTTTGGAGATTACAGGTGTTTCTATTATAACCGGATTAATTTGGTGGATCCGGATAAAACCCAGCAAAGCCAGGAACTGGCTGCCAAGGGGGTGGAACTAGGCGCCAATAGTATTGCCATTGATGATTTATCCTTTATATTTATTATGTTCAATCCCAGCGCTATTTACCCGGTAAAACCAAGGATGCGGGACCTGTACATTAAAAAGATCGGTTCCGATCTGGTAACCCAGTTAACCTGGGGGGAAATGGTATATAGCCCGGCTTATCACCGGTAACCAGCCGCCATCCGCCCTAAAAATGGGGTGCCGGATCAGAATATTAGTATCAAACTCCTCTACCCTGTTATACTATTATAAATACTTAAAACCTTTGCCTGGATGAGGAATAATAGAATTGGAGTGATAACCATGTCCCAGAAGATAAAGTTGGATGAATATGCCGGGAAACTATTGTCTCAACTGCCTAAGGGAGCTTTTCTCTCAGTAAGGGCCGGGAACAACATTAATACCATGACTATTGGCTGGGGAGCAATCGGCTATATGTGGGCAAAGCCCATAATAATCGTAGCTGTACGGGGTTCACGGTATACCTATGAGTTGATAGAAAAAACCACCGATTTTTCTGTCTCAGTGCCCTTAGACGACCAGCTTAAGCATTCCCTGGCAGGAGCTGGAACCCAATCGGGAAGAAACCTGGATAAATTCGCCGCATTCCGGCTGACCGCTGCCCAGGGCAAGACCATTGCCAGTCCGGTTATAAAGGAGTGCCAGCTGATCTTCGAATGCAGGATTATTTTCAAGCATCCCATCGATCCATCGTTACTGAATAAGGAATTAAACGATAAGTTTTATGCCAACCAGGATTACCATGTATTATATTACGGGGAGATTTTAGCCCAATATACCAATGATTAGATAGCTTATAACCATTTACATCACCAAAACCAAGAAACGACTAAAACTATTGGATAGAACTAATACTAAGTTATAAACAGGTTAAGGTGGTGTAGATGGTGCACGCATGGAGAAATTTTAATCCGGGCTTATGGACCCACGAAATAAATGTAAGGGATTTTATCCAAAAGAATTATACTCCCTATGAAGGTAACAGCCGGTTTCTTGCCCCCCCCACAGAAAACACCAAAAAGCTCTGGTCCCGGTGTCAGGAACTGTTAAAGCAGGAACGGTTAAAAGGAGGAGTACTGGAAGTTGACGCTGATAATCCCATAAGTATTACCAGCCATCCACCCGGCTATATCGACCGGGAACTGGAACAGGTAGTGGGGCTCCAAACCAATAAACCCTTGAAACGGGCAATAAACATCTATGGCGGCTTAAGACATGCCGCCAACGCCTGCCGGGCTTATGGCTATGAGTTAAACCCCGATCTTAAAAGGTTTTTTCAAAAACACCGCCGGACGCATAATGACGGGGTATTTGCCGTTTATACTCCGGAAATGCGCCTGGCGCGAAGGGTGGGTATTATTACCGGGTTGCCTGATTCTTATGGCCGCGGCCGGATCATCGGGGATTACAGGAGAGTACCTCTTTATGGGGTCGATTTCCTGATTAAGGCCAAACAACAGGACTTATCACTCCTAAGCCGGGACATGACCGATGATAACATTCAATTGCGCGAGGAACTCTTCGACCAGATTGAATCACTGCATGAACTGAAGGATATGGCCCAATCATACGGTTATAATATTTCCCAGCCGGCAGTAACTGCCAGGGAAGCCGTACAATGGCTGTATTTTGCTTTTTTGGCGGCAATTAAGGAGCAAAATGGCGCTGCCATGAGCATAGGAAGGATATCCACTTTTCTGGATATATATATCGAAAGAGACCTGCGTGAAGGCACTTTGACGGAACAGGAAGCCCAGGAACTAGTTGATCACTTGGTTATGAAACTGCGAATGGTACGCCATCTTCGGACACCTGAATACAGCGATATCTTCGCCGGCGACCCTAACTGGGTTACTGAAGCAATTGGCGGTGCAGGAGTTGACGGACGCCCCCTGGTAACCAGAACCAGTTTCAGGTTCCTTCATACCCTGGAGAATCTGGGGGCAGCACCCGAACCAAATCTTACTGTTTTATGGGCCAAGAACCTTCCGCAGCCCTTCCTGGAATACTGTGCTCACTTATCGGTTAAAACCAGCGCCCTGCAGTACGAAAATGACGAAATCATGCGGGAATTTTACGGCGACGATTATGCCATCGCCTGCTGTGTTTCGGCTATGCGGCTCGGGAGCCAAAGCCAGTATTTCGGGGCTCGGTGCAACGTAGCCAAACTGCTTTTATATGCACTAAACGGGGGGAAAGATGAGATCACTGGGGACCAGGTTGGGGTTGAAATGCCGGTATACAGCGGTGAATACCTGGATTACGGCGAGGTTATGCGGCGGCTGGATACTCAGATGGACTGGCTGGCTTCCCTTTATGTCAACACCATGAACATTATTCACTACATGCACGATAAATACGCTTATGAAAGGTTAGAGATGGCTCTGCACAACACCCACCTGGACCGGTTCGTAGCCTTTGGTATAGCCGGGCTCTCAGTTCTGGCAGATTCGCTGAGCGCAATTAAACATGCCCTGGTTAAACCGATCAAAGACGAACGGGGGCTGATTGTGGATTTCGTTACTGAAGGAGATTTCCCCAAATACGGCAATGATGACGACAGGGTAGATATGATCGCGGTAGGGATAGTAAAGAAGTTTATTCGTTTACTGCAAAAATACCCGTCCTATAAAAACTCCATCCACACCCTTTCCATCCTGACTATTACTTCCAACATTATGTATGGACGCCATACCGGGACAACCCCTGATGGAAGGAAAAAAGGGGAACCTTTAGCCCCAGGGGCCAACCCCTTGCACGGCCGGGAAGAGAAAGGTGCAATCGCGGCCTGTAATTCAGTAGCCAAGATACCTTATGGTTTTGCCAGGGATGGGGTTTCCTTCACCTTTTCCACCGTACCTGACGCGTTGGGCAAGACTGAATCGGAGCGGGTAAACAACCTTATAGCCTTACTGCACGGGTATTTTATCCAGGACGCTCATCATATAAACGTTAATGTCATGAACATAGAAACCCTGCAGGATGCCATGGAACACCCGGAGAGCTATCCGGATCTTACTATTCGCGTATCGGGCTATGCCGTACACTTTACCCGACTCAGCCGGGAGCAGCAGGAAGAAATAATTGCTCGCACCTTCTTTAAAACTATGTAGGGTTAATCAATTGCGAAGCGAGGAATCCTTATGGGCCTGGTTCATTCGATAGATACATTCAGCACCCTGGACGGACCTGGAATCAGAACCGTAGTCTTTTTGCAGGGCTGCCACTTGCGATGCAAATACTGTCACAATCCCGACACCTGGGATATCAAGTCTGCCAGTGCCAAGGAATACACCCCTGAACAATTGATGGAAATAATAAACCGGTCCAAGCCATATTTTAAAGCATCCGGGGGAGGAATTACCTTCTCCGGCGGGGAGCCTTTGCTGCAGCACAGGTTTGTAAAAGAAGTGTTTATCCGGTGCAACCAATTAAATATCCACACCGCCTTTGATTCTTCTCTTTATATATCCAGAGAAAAACTGCTGGATGTGCTCCCTTTTACCGATTTGGTCCTGGCCGACATCAAACACATGGATCGCCAAAAGAGTATCGAGCTTACGGGGGCCAACAACCAGCTTAATATAAAAAACCTCAAGCTGATCAATGAAAACTGTGTTCCTATCTGGATCAGGTACGTAGTGGTGCCGGGCTGGACTGACAGCCGGGATGATGTGGCAGAGATGGCGAAACTGGTGGAGGATTTGGACCAGGTGGAAAGAATTGAGCTCCTGCCCTATCATTCCCTGGGCAGTCACAAATGGGAGATGCTGGGTCTGCATTATGAACTTAAATATACCGAACTGCCGGATCAACTGTTAATGGCCAGTTTATCCCGCATAGTTGAAGATATCACCAAGAAAAGGGTAATCTATCACTGAGCTGGTAAAGGAGGGAAGATTCTTTTCTCCCGCAATGCCCCTAACGTATTTTTTTGAGTAAATTACCTAAACTAATATTGATTTCTAGATAAAGGAGGTCTTGTATTGGACAGAGACAACAATCGTGACAGCAACGACCTTAAAAACGAAGTAACCCCAAGCAAGAACAACCGTAAAAATAAGAATAAAAAGAAGGGAAAATAGACTAACCGCCCTTAAGCCCGGCTTTATAAGCCGGGCTCTCATTTGGAAGCAAGGAAGCTTAGCCCGGATTTTGCATCCCAATTTCCCTCCACTCTAGTGCACCAGTATAAAGCGTATAAAGCCTTGTTTTAAAGCCTGCGTAACCTTCCCATCCGCTCACACTCCTGCATGTAAGCCACCGCTATCCGACAAGTTTTAAGCTTTGGTTTTTAAAATTATCGGCTTCTATTTCCCTTTTTAATCAGTCTATTGTCGAATATATGAAATATTTGACGTAATTAATAGAATTAGGTAATATAAAGATAACGATTATCGGGAAATTGAATTAGTTGGGAGGTGGGTTATATGTTTAGCGAGTTGTTCGGTAACTTCTGTTTTAAAAGGCTGAAGAGAAGGTACTTGCACGAGCATGGATTGTCGAAGGATGAAATTGAAAAGTACTTCCAAAGTCAGATGGAAATGCTGAAGAAAAACTACCCTGGCAGAAATAAGCAGTGGTATCAGGAAAAAGTTATCCATAGTCTTTATTATTAAGATTAAGTAAAAACTAAAGTTTATTACCGCCATATCTTGATCGGAAAAAGAATAAAAGGGCAAAGTGCTTGGAGGATCGGTTATTCCAAGCACTTTAATCTAAAAGGCGACAATTGAATAAGGACATATTGAAGAAAGCATAAGTCCAAACTTTTTTCATCATATTATTTATTACACCTTATGTGATATAATTTGAATGTCAATGGGGGCGTGGCTCAGCTGGGAGAGCACCTCGTTCGCAACGAGGGGGTCAGGGGTTCGAATCCCCTCGTCTCCACCAGGGTTTGAGGCACTTAAAGAATTAAAAACTGTTGCTTAACTGCTGCTTATAAAATTTATCCAGGGTTGTGCCCCTGGGAGACCATTTCAGATTTTGTGTAAACCTTCCAATAGATGATGTAAGATAAGAGCATCTGTTGGGCGGTTTTTATATTGGCAAAAAGAAAAATCACACCTGAAAAAAGAGAACAAAGGAAAAAGCTGCTTGAAATGTTGCAGGATGCTGGAATCAATGACGTTACGAAAAACCTGTTCCCAGTTTTCTCAAAGTATGATTTGCTTTTTATATTTCATTTAGATGCCTGTCAATATTCCGCCCACCGTACATAACACGAAGGATTGTAACCGTCCTTTTATCATGATCCGGAATGTAAAAAATCAGATAATTGTCCACAGGCATGATACGCAGATTGCGGCTGCGCCACGGCTCTTTGTCGTATGCACGGAAACGTTCCGGCATTTGATGCAGCGAAGCGATTCCTTTCTCCAAACGGTTAAGCTGACCCGCCGCATTCTGAACAGACTGTAAATTATATGCAATGTATTCAAAAATGCTGCGCAAGTCATTCTGTGCCTCCGGAGTTAACTGAATTGCATAGTTCATATGCCGTATTCCTTGCGGATGTCCG
The DNA here is from genome assembly GCA_050949865.1 of Syntrophomonadaceae bacterium. Lineage (GTDB taxonomy): Bacteria > Bacillota > Syntrophomonadia > Syntrophomonadales > Syntrophomonadaceae > JBMNGN01. Next base: position 158,826 of record JBMNGN010000002.1, on the reverse strand, counting down.
CAAAAGCCTGCTTGGCCGGAATCGTCTGTTCGCCTTGCAATTGCGCATAGCCTTTTTCCAGTTCTGCGTTCAGCTGTTCCGTTGTCATACGGCTGACGTCGAGCGGATGATCCGGCAGTTTCACCTCAAAAGGCAGACCTTTTCGGAGAATGATCTGCTTGTAAAACATCGTTATCGCGTTAGAGGCGGGAATACCCAACGCATTCAGGATTGCTTCTGCCTGTTCTTTTACTTCAGGCTCGATTCGTACATTCAGATTTGCTGATTTTGCCATATAAAAACCCCTTTTAAGGATTATGGTTTACCTTTACATCTCTATTATATTCATATGTACTTACAAGAGCAACACAATCGCATAAAAGATAGTATCAATTTACTATAGGATAATGCTGTATACTTTTCCGTTTGTCTCCACCAGTTATTACCTAAGCCAACATAGACCGAAATCCATTTTCTTACTGGCCACTTGTATTTCCGGATCTCCTGTCACTATTTTTGCCCTGTGTAATAATGCAGCTCCTATAGCAAAAGCATCAGCATATGCAAGTTTGTTTTGAGCCTTAACTGAAGCCGCCATTATCGTTAATTCGGAATCTGCTATTAATATTTCCATAGGCCAAGTTGAAAGTACATCTAAAACCCTTTTAGCCTCAAATTGTCCATATTCTCGCCAAACTCGATAGTATACTTCCCCTAAATTAACCCAAGTAGTAAATAATTTGGCGATTTCTTCCTTGGCCTGTTTAAGTAGTTCTGCTACCCTGTCAGCCCCAGGTTCATCTTGGAGAAAGCAAAGTATAGCATATGAATCAAGAACATATCTATTTTTCATCCACTTCGCCCTCCAGTTTTAGCTCCTCTTTTTTATATTCTGCATGACTAATATCTAGGGGCTTTTTAGGTTTTAGCATACCTCTTGCATCCAGCAGATCATTAGGAATAGGTAAAACTACTAAATAACCATCCCTTTCTGTGAATAGCACTTGTCCAGGTGATTCTATGCCATATTTTTTTCGATATTCAATAGGTATTACTAATTGTCCTTTCGGATTTACTTTCACAATACTCATACTATCAAATCCTTTTATTACTTTTACTATATTTTACATTACCAATCTTTATAAGTTCAACTTAATTTGATGAGTAATATAATGTATCTGGTTATGGTTTCGATATATTATTCCTACAATGCATCTTTCTTCTAACTTAGCTATTAATAGTATGATACTTTCGTTTTTTCTCTTGTATCAATCTCGTACTCTTAGGGCAGGATTTCGTTCTAGATATTTAAGAATAGCCTTTGCGAACTCTTCGGGACGCTCCTTTTGCAGCCAATGTTTACACCCTTCCATCAAATACAGCTCACAATCAGGAATCTTCTTGCAGGCCTCAATTGCATGTCTAACCGGAACTGCCTTATCTTTACTGCCATGAATTAATAAGGTGGGAATTCTTATCTCTCCCAATCGGGAAAACAAGTCGGTTTTAAGGCCTGCAGGTGTTATTTCGCTTTTTTGAAAGGATATAAACGGTGTACCAGCACCCGGTACCAGCAACGCTTTTTGTGTTTCATTGATTAAATCATCAGTCACTTTGGTTTTATCTCCAATTAAGCTATATTCAAGCAACCACCTAATCAGAGAGCGGTATTTGCCCGCCCAGCTGTACATTTTTACATTGAGTCTGGAACGGGTATACCAGTAAGTGAGCCGATGCCATGGCAACTTGGCAAATAATCCCCAGGCATCAACCAGTATAAGAATCTTGACCAGTTCCGGGTGGGTAAGCGCCATATTCAAGCCTATACCCCCTCCTAAGGAAAGTCCGGTTAAAATTACCGAAGAAACATTAAACCCGTGGACTACTCCTTTGACCATATCTGTATAGAACCTAAGGGTATATTCTCCCTCGATTCGGTCACTTGCCCCGTATCCTGGCAGGTCCGGAGCAACCACTCGGTAATTGGAGGATAGCAATGGCATGACCTCAGCCCATGAAAGCAGCGCGGAATCAACACCGGCACCATGGAGCAATATAATCGTTTCCTTACCGTTTCCGGCGTAATAACAGTTAATGTTAACCCCATCCACATTAATGCACTTGGTAGCAAATTGCTTGAGCATTTGACTGCCCCCTACATTCAATATCCTGCTCCATAAGCCGTTTCTATTCCCATTACAATAATAACTTTTCGCAAAATTTCTATGTTTAATCTTCCGTATCTAATGTTTTTTCACCATCAGACCAGTTCATCCTTGACCGCTTGGAAATCTGTAAAAACAGCCAAACGAACAAAGTCAAAGCTTCTATCTCTCTCCCTCTTATACTAAGCTAATCTCTGTTGAACGCCTGGTCCAAATCCCCTATTATTTCTATCCGAAGCCGGGTCCGGCTGCTCTTGGCCAACATGAACCTGAAGGGTTTCGAATTGATACCTTTATTCTTATTTAATCTCTCCGTCTATTCTAAATTGTTTCTTCTGAAAATAACGGCGTGGACAGGTAGCGCTCGCCCGAATCCGGGAAAATAACGACGATGGTCTTGCCGGCATTTTCTTCCCGCGATGCAAGCTTAATCGCGGCATAAGCTGCAGCGCCAGAGGATATACCAACTAAAACACCTTCGCTTTTGGCAATCTCACGGGCGGTGTTAAACGCGTCCTCGTCTTCAACCTTAATAATTTCGTTGTAAATGTTTGTGTTAAGCACTTCGGGCACAAATCCCGCACCAATACCCTGGATTTTATGCAGCCCGCTTTTCCCTCCCGACAGGATCGGAGATGCGGCCGGTTCAACCGCAACAATTTTGATATTTGGGTTTTTGCCTTTTAAATATTCACCGGCTCCCGTGATTGTTCCTCCCGTACCTACCCCGGCTATAAAAACATCGGCCCTGCCGCCCGTCTGTTCCCATATCTCTGGACCCGTGGTCGCAAAATGTATTCTCGGGTTTGCGGGGTTCGAAAACTGATCGGGTATAAAGCTGTTTGGAATTTCCCGTGCAAGTTCATTTGCCTTCTCAATCGCCCCTTTCATGCCGAGATTTCCATCCGTCAGGACAATCTCTGCGCCGTAAGCCTTTAGCAAGTTTCTGCGTTCAACGCTCATTGTCTCCGGCATTGTCAGTATAACCCGATATCCCTTGGATGCAGCCACCGCCGCAAGTCCAATTCCAGTATTCCCGCTTGTCGGCTCAATGATTACTGATTCCCTGTTTAACACTCCTCTCTTCTCCGCATCCTCAATCATTGCTTTGGCAATCCTGTCTTTGGCGCTTCCCGCCGGATTATAGTATTCAAGCTTTGCCAGGATCACAGCTTTAAGGTTATGCATTGTTTCCACGTTGACCAGCTCCATAAGCGGAGTGTATCCCACAAGTTGCGCAAAACTTTTATAAATTTTTGCCATAACCAAACCTCATTTCGTAATTTATTACAGGGAAGCAGGGGGCATTCTCACACAGTCTGACGTCCCCCTGCTTCCTCTAGATTAAGATCCAGCCGGTGGGAAGCTGCCCCTCTTTAAATTCGCCACGGTTTCCACATCTTTGTCTCCCCGGCCGGATAGATTGACCACAATTACCTATTACCTGTTCCTTATCCATAGAGGGAGTCCTTCTCACGGCCTCAGCAACCGCATGGGCACTTTCCAGGGCCGGCAATATACCTTCAGTTCGGCTCAGAAGGGTAAATGCTTGCAATGCTTCCTGATCCTCCTCAATCAATCAGATTTCAAAAGACCGTTCCGCCAATTTAACTGCTTTAACCAACTCAAATTTAGTTTGTTCATTATTAAAAGATTTAAAGGAACCGTCCCTTGATTCAAAGGCTGGTAAAGAGGCAGCCGGTACAAGTCCGGCCGAAGAAAAGCGCCACAGATGTGAATGAAAAACAACAACCGACATAAGCCATACGCCGGTTAAATCCTGCTCGTCTAACTCAGCTCAGCTCTTCTCTTCTTAATAACCTCTTCTATCTCATCTAATCTCATCTAACTATTAACTTAACTGCATAATAGCACTGGGATTTCTCTATGTCAATCAGAATTTCAGGTAGACAAGCCCCAATATACCGGGCCTTCAAACTAAATAGCCATCATCCCGGCAATTCTGATTCACTCGGGAAGCAAAAAGAACGTCCCCTTACTTTCTTGTCATTTTTTTACAATATAATATACTTATACTTATACTAATAAATAGAAATGTAAGGGGAGGAATATAATGTGAATCAGCTTATCCTATATGAAAAATCTGATAATATTGGCATAATCACCATCAATCGACCGGAAAAAGTCAATGCCATGAATCAGGATATTATTTCCGGGCTGACCGAACTCTTAACCAAACTGAGCGATGACCAATCCATACGCGGAATCATCATAACCGGTACAGGAAAATCGTTTTCATCCGGGGTAGACATCAGCCTAATGCAGGTAAACCCGGAGGAAGGCCGGGAGTTTATAAAGCAGCTGCACGGTATGATAAACGCAGCCAGGTATAACAGGAAGCCAATAATTGCGGCCATTAACGGGTACTGTTTCGGGGGGGCCCTGGAATTTATTCTGGCCTGTGATATGTGTGTGGCAGCCGACAATGCCACCTTCGGCATGCAGGAAGTTAATTTAGGCATTCCATCGGTAATCGAGGCCGCCCTTTTCCCGTTTGCAGTCGGGCTGGTCAAAACCAGGGAATTGCTGTTAACCGGCAAAGTCATAACCGCCGAAGAAGCCTTAAAGATTAATTTGATTAACCGGGTAGTTCCCAGGGACAGCCTGCTGGATGAAGCAAAAAAGGCTATGAAGGAAATAATCAGAAACTCGCCCTATGTTGTAGGCCTGCAAAAAGAACTGATAAACCGCTGGCTGGCAAATGCCGGAATTGAAGAATCAATTAAAATTGGAGCAGATTACTTTACCATATCCTTAACTAATGAAAATACTAGAGACAGTCTGAATTCTGCCTTGAAAAAATAATCAGAGGAAGCGGGGGGAAGAAAGCAGGAAGCAAAAAGAACGTTCCCCTGCTTTCCTTCTTCATGTCTAAGTTGACCGGTTCATGAATAAATTTTAAGTGATCAACATATTTAATGGAGGGAGTTATTCATGAACTTGGCATTTTCAACTGGCTTAATCCAGAATGTGAGCCGTTCTGATGGTATGACCCCATACCCTTTTTTTGTGGTTAAGGTAACCAACAACAACCGGACGAAACGGTTCAAGGCCAGGGTAATCCTCTATTCACTACCCCGCAAGAGAAGAAGAAACATATCCGTACTCACTATCCGTCCGCTTTCCTCTTTAAGTGCTACCTTTGATATATCTCAACTATCGCAGTTCCAAATAGATATGGTTACCATACTGGAAAGCTATAATATTGAAGTATCCGTATTCTGGAAAGATGCCAGCGGCAACCTGATCTCCTACCAGGAGAGGCTGGAATCAGAATTAGAATTGAAAGAGGATGAAGAAGCCGGGGCTAAGGTTGATCCTCAGCCGGACTTTGACGTGGAAGCCCAGGCCGATCCCGGAACTGAGCCGGAACCAGCCCGTGCAGCAGAGGAGCCCGAACCTGAGCCTGAGCCAAAACCCGAGGAAAAAACCATATCTGAAATCGAGCCTGAACCCCGGCCCGAGGAAGAAGTCGGTGGCGAAAGCGAAACCGAACCGCAGCCTGAAGAAGAAACCTTTGCCGATACAGAACCCGAATCCCGGCCCGAGGAGGAAGTCGACAGCGAAAGCGAAACCGAACCGCAGCCTGAAGAAGATACCTTTGCCGATACAGAACCCGAATCCCGGCCCGAGGAGGAAGTCGACAACGAAAGCGAACCTGAACCGGATGATGCAGCCCTGTCAGAAATCCGGCCTGAGCCTGAGTCAGAACCGGTGGTAGAACCCGAGCTGGAAGTAGAAGCGGACACGGAAGCAGAGCCGGAGACAGAAACAGAGCCGATAGAAGAATCGGAAGCAGAGCCGGAGGCAGAAGAAGATTCGGGGCAGAAGGCAGACAAGGAAAGAAGATTTCTTCCCCGAAAACTAGAACCAGTAAAAATTGGGGCTATCTACCCCCTCAGCGGAACTTACGCCCCCTTTGGGGAAAGGATTCGCCAGGCTGTAGAACTGGCGGCGGAATTGATCAATAACTATTACAATCTTCCCCTGCCCCTCGCTCAATCGGAAGGGCTGGCTAACCTGAAAAACCGCAAAATTAAAATTTTATGGGCGGATTCCCAGGGAAGTCCGGCTATAGGCAGAATGGAAGCCCGGCGGTTAGTAGAAGAGGAAGGAGCAGTAGCATTGCTGGGCTGCTTCCAGAGCAATGTTACCGCAATGGCATCTCTCCAAGCCGAAGTAATGCAGATTCCTTTTTTAAACCCTGAATCACCGTCTGCTTTATTAACCCAGCGGGGGTTCAAATGGTTCTTTAGAACCTGCCCTGATGAGACTGCCCTGACCCAGCTTTATTTCGATATGTTTACCTATCTGAAGGAAAAGGGTATCCAAACCAGCCCGATGGCCATACTATCCGATGACTCGCCCTCCAGTGTCGAAGCATCCGCCCTGGAAATCAACCTGGGCAGGTCTCTCGATATATGGCTGGCTTTGGAGATGTACCACGACTTGAGTAAATCCCTCAAGGCGGAAATGAACCGGCTTTTAGGCGTGGTTCCCAAGGTAATTATCAGTCACCAGCAACTGCCAGGGGTTATCACAGTTATAGAGACCTTAAAAAGCCTAAACCGCTTCCCCGAGGGGCTAGTAGCCCAAAATACAGACTTTATCCTATCTGAACTAATTGAGCAGGCCGGCAGTAAAGCAAACTATATCATCAGCCGTGCAGCTTGGACTGCAGGGCTGGGGGAACGAAAACCCCTGGCGCACGAAGTCAACACCCTGTACAGGGATAAGTATAATCAAGACCTGGATGAAGTTAATGCCCAAAGTTTTACTGGTATGCTGGTCCTAGCCGACGCCATCAACCGGGCCAGGAATACCAACCCCATTGATATCCGCAATGCTTTAGCCCGCACCTTTATCCGGGAATCCAAGCTAATCATGCCCTGGCAAGGGGTGGAATTTGATCAAAACGGGCAAAACGCCTTGTCTGGCGGCCTGGTGACCCAAATCATCGATCAGCAAATTAAAATTGTTTGGCCCCTGGAATTGGCTGAAAGCAAGCTCATATGGCCCGCTCCCACCTGGGAGGAACGTTAGGCAGGGATTCCTAATCGGCAGGCAGTATTCAGGGAGGGCGCAGGCAGTCTTTACAGTCCATATCTCGCCCGCCCTCTCCCTGCCATTCTCGAAATACTTGCAGTCATAGATTCTCAGTGAAAGGCTCAGAACCTCCGGGAACCCTAAATCATATAATGCAATAAATACTGCCTGAATTGGTGAGGGTAAATGCAATCTAAAGAATTTGAAGTTAAGATAATCAATATTCTGGATGAGATTGAAGAAACCAAGGAAAGGTTAGCAAAAAGCTCTGACCCGGAAGAACGACAGGTGCTCAAGGAAAAACTTATAGAACTGCAATGCACCAGGCTTATCCATATATATAAGCTGGGAAAAGACATCTCCTAAATCAAATGGGGCGGTAGGGCAGGTCCTTCTGCTCTACCCCGCCTCACCTGTCCAGTCCTGCCAATTACCCCTTGATTTGCCGGTAAAAGACTAACTATAATAATGAATAATGTAACGCCCACATTTTTTAAGGACTGTTATTATTGCTATCCAATGAACTTTTAGTCTTATTAACCGCAGCTACCCCTGTTATCGAACTGAGGGGGGCTATTCCCCTGGGCATAGCCCTGGGTCTCCCTATAGCTAAAACCTGGGGGCTTGCCTTTATCGGCAACCTGCTCCCCGTACCTTTTATTCTGCTGGGAATTGAATACCTTTTATCCCATTTGAAAAAACTTCCCGCTATACACGGATGGATTTTACGCCTTCGCGAACGAGGCAGTGACAAGCTGATGATTAAAATAAGGCGCTGGGGCTGGCTGGGTTTAATAGTATTTGTGGCCATTCCCCTGCCCGGGACCGGTGCCTGGACCGGCGCCCTGGCCGCATCATTCTTGGGCCTAAGATTCTGGCCTTCGTTACTAAGTATCAGCATCGGCATTGCCGTGGCAGGATTCCTGGTCAGCGGTATCGGAATAGGCATACTGCAGCTATTCTAGTTCCGGATCAGAGAGAGCTTGTTTTCAATCTGATCCAGCTGTTTGGATATGCGCTCCAAGGCCTGGGCCAGCATCCTGCTGGACTGTACCAGGACTTCCTCGGTTTCATCCTTCTCCTGAGTCTTTTCCAGCAATCCTAATACCATAGTGCCCAGGTGCTGGCTCTGCAAAACAGTAGCCTGGTGGCTGTAAGCTTCCAATTCCATGCCATTGGACAGGATAACTCGAGAACGGTTCTTCTCCACCGCTTCCACCCTGGAAAGGTATAAAACATCCAGGTAACCGTAGGTAGGATCGCTTTCAACTATTACATTGCGCATTTTTATGGGAACAAACACCCGGTTATTACCCAGGTAAAAAGGCATAACCGCTTTTCTGCCCAAGTGGCTGCCCAGCATCTGTCTCTGGGCTTTTAAATCAATGGCATAACTGCGTACCAATGCTTTAACTGCTGATTTAATGATCCTGGGATCGATAAACGAGCTTAAGTCCTTTAAGTATACCTGGGTAGCATCGCCGGTTTCAGTATAAACCGGCTTTAATATGATAATGTCATCTCTAACATGTTCTATCTTGGCTGAAACCATTTTATTGCCCTCCATTTTCTAACCAAAATTACCAAAATTCATTGGTAATTGGTAAAATCTTAATAATATAGTTTAAGCAAAGAAGGCAATAAATGTTACATTGTCCCTGGTGCCTATTACCATTTTAGTTATTCCCAGCCTTTGCACACATCAACCCAGGAGCAGCTCCCCGAGTAATCAAATAATTCCTTACAGGTGAGCTCAATCGCCGAATTACTGGTCCCACAGGCGGGATAAACCGTAACGAACCGCTGCAAGGATATATCGGCATAGGTTTTTACCTGGCTGTTCTGAATCGCAAAAGGGCATACCCCGCCGACTTCATAGCCAGTAAAAAGCTTCACCTCATCCGGATTAAGCATTTTGGCTTTAAATCCAAACTGGTTTTTAAACTTGCTGTTATCGATCCGGGCATCGCCTGCAGCTATAACCAGCAGGCAGCCTTCCGGGGACTTAAAGGACAGGGTTTTGGCAATCCGCGCCGGGATTACCCCTAAGGCCCGGGCCGCCAAGTCTACGGTGGCACTGGAAACGTCAAATTCTAAAACCGCGTTATCTTTATCCCACTGCTTCAAATATTCCTTAACCTTTTCAATTGACATTTATGCTTACTCTCCTCCAAATAATATCTTCCAATCGGGCGTTAACCTTATTTGACCCACATCTATTTTAGCAATTAAACCAGTAATGGCAATAGTTCCAAAAATTCATGTACCCATTTTCTCCCAAAGTGATATTATAAATACAGGTACCACTTACTGCTGATGGAATACCACCCATGGTTTTCCATTCCGGATGGGTTTTTAGCCTGCCGTTAAGGATAGTGGTATTATTGCATTTTAAAAACCGGGGAAAGGCCATCAATCATGAACCGCCCTTTTTTAAGGGTTCATTGGCACATGACAGGTCGCTTTTCGGTTATTAATCCATAGAATTATTAATTATATGCACCTGGATGGGGGAGGAGCTGTTAAACATGATTAAAAATGAGGTCGAAAACAAGGGTGTTGATGAACGGATCTTTCATTCAATGTTAACCATGTTGGACAATGCACCGGCTTTACGCACCCTGGGCATTAAGGCGGTATACCTGGGTTACGGTGAAGTCGGACTCAAAATGACTGCCGGCAAGGAATATGATAACTACCGGGGAGTACTTCACGGAGGGATAGTTGCGGCCCTGGCGGACACGGCGGCGGGTTTTGCGGTTCAATCCCTCGGGATCAGGTGTGTTACCATAGAGCTTAACCTTAATTACTGCCTCCCTGCAGTAACCCAAACCGAAATCTTCGCCGAAGGATATGTAATCCACCAGGGCAGAAGCACGGTGGTGGCTGAAGCAGCTCTATACAACAGCAGCGGGAAGCTGATCTGCAAAAGCAGGGGAACATTTTTCCCGCTCCCGGTTAAACCGATAGCTGCCCCCCAAACCGGGAACCCATAAACCCTTCCCCTTGTCACTCATTAATTTATTGGATGGGGACTTGACTTCTCGGCGAATAAATACAGGTTGTCTAAAAATTCTTTTTCCAGTTTGGTCAGTACTTTATTCTTATTATATACCAGTATTGTATATGTCTTCATAGGCTCACAGCCCGGGGGATTTCCACATGGACAATGAGCTGGGATTTTTTGCTATGATAATCCATCACCCCCTTTATAACAACCACATGGCATTTTTTAAAGAAGCAGGGTCTAAACTTTCCAGGAACACTGACGAACTTTATCGATTTTGGTATGGAAGCCATCGTTTAGCTATCCGCGCTCTCAGACAATTTAACGATTTTGCCTGCTTTTGCCTGTGCCGGCCAGGATTCCAAAACCAGGCCGGGATAAGATATCCATATTTGTAATTGGTCTCCTGGTTTTAGGTCGGTTTCCGCCAGTTGGTTATCATTATCGTCGGTTATGATCGTCTCCGGGCTTAGGGCAAAATAAAACTGTACCGGCTGCTGGGAATAACCGTCCAGAACACCTTCCACCAAAATTGAACCAGGTTCCTGGGCTAGAACTTTGGCCGTACCGAAAGGCTTGAGAAAATATTCCACTACATCCATTTTGCTTCCGTCCTTGGCACTTTCAGAAAAGACCCTTAATACATGGGCCTCACTTAAATCACCTTCAACCGAGAATCTAAAATCCCCCCACTCCGGTGCTCCTATGGAGGCGGTAGTAAAACCATTAAATAAAACCTCACCATCCCGGTCGGTGACTTCGTACAGCACATTTGCTTCCCAAACCCTGGCAACACCGGTAACCATCAATCGCTCCGAGGAATATGTAAAATCATTAATCCGGATATTTCCCCCCACCGGTTTAACCGGGCTTTCAAACTTAATCAAAGCCGTTCTTTCTTCCGACAGCCAGGTAACCTCAGCAGCAAGAGTTTCACTGATGAATCTCAGCGGCACAAAAGTACGATTTTCAATAATCCGGGCCGCCACTTCCATATCCGCTTTCTGCCCATTTACATAAGCGCTTTTTTCTCCGATGGTAATCTCAACCCGGTCCTTAACATTATTGATAACAACCCTGTTCTGCGTTCCCAGCCATTCAACCTTTGCTCCCAGCTGCTCGGCCAGGTCTCTGACCGGCACCAGGATTCTATCCTGTTCAATTACCGGGGGCACAGGATATTCAGTTTCCTGACCGTTGATTATTATGGTTATATCTGGGTGAGCCACCGGTAGCGGTACGGGCGGCTTGCTCAGCATTTTACCCCCGGTGGCACAGGTCAAGGCCAGGGTAAAACAGAGGGCCAGAATGATAGTCTTAATAACCTTGCTTCTTTGCACTGCGATAACCTCCTCAGTTTCATTTATAGGTATTACGGTTTTTAGCTAGGGTATCTTACAGGCTGGGGACAATAGCCATGACCCTGCGGTTGCTTCCCTGGTTTTTTCCTGGTGCCGGTAACAATCTGCACCCTAAACCCTTTACGGCTCTGGCGTACAGTAGCACCCATAAAACCGAAAAATATTAAGGTCCATACAGATCCCCTAAAGCGACATCATCCCCGCTTATAATCTTTAAACTCATAGTCAAAACTAATACAAATAGTCATCCGGGGGATTCTATATGGACAATGAACTGCGATTTTTCAAAGGGTTATTTGTAGGGGTATTGCTTAGCATACCTTTATGGGCTATGATATTGTTGGGTATTTGTAAGGTTCTCTAGCCCGATAGGTTTAAGGTGAAATCTCTAAAATATGCCCAGCAGCAGCCCTTAACCGGGTATAAGGGTTTACTATAGATATCACATGAATTGTTCCTTGCCCCTAACTCATATTTAACCTTCCCTGCAGAGTGTTTATGATGGGCCGCACTGTCAGGCACCTTTTTGGGGCACCACTTTTGTTAATTTGGAGGCCGCCGCCTCATCGAGTACAACCCAAGCATTGCCTGAGTACAATTGTATGGCCGACGCAGTAACCTGGGATGTTACAGGCCCTTCCAGACACTGGGCTACTGCCTCCGCCTTTTTTTCACCACTTACAATCATCAAAATATTTCTGGCCTCTAATATGGTTCCAATTCCCATGGTAATTGCAAAATGGGGCATCTCTTCTCTAGCAATACCAGCTCTTTTATAGAAAGCCTCATAGTTGTCATCCAAAGTCTCCTTGCTCAGGGCCTGCACTCTGGTTCTGGAATCCAGGGATGAGCCGGGCTCATTAAAGGCCCAATGCCCATTACGGCCAAGGCCTAATAGCTGCAAATCAATGCCGCCTGCCCTCTTGATTTCTTCTTCATACCACATACAATATTTTTCCGGGTCCTTTGTTTTCCCATCGGGTACATGGGTTTTTTCCTTATCTATATTGATATGTTTAAGCAATTCCTCATACATGAAACGGGCATAACTCTGATCCAGATCATAGGGCTTTTCTAAATCAATCCCCAGTCCTAAATACTCATCCAGATTAAAGGTTGTAACCTGGGAGAAATCAAGACCTTCCTTGTGCATTTTAGCCAGTTCCCGGTAGGTACCGATAGGCGTGGATCCTGTAGCCAGACCAAGTACACATTGGGGCTTGGCCTTTACAAAACTTCCAATGATCTCTGCCGCGCATTTACTCATTTGTTCATAATCTTCTTTGATGATAATGTTCATAATAAATCCCCCATATTTAAAGTTTATACCTAATTACTAGTTTAATCTTCTTCGGCATACGGTGACTACTCTTAGTAAAAAAAACTATGTATACTTCGCGGGCTCTTCTTGCTCCATTATTAACTCCCCGGTATTGTTTAGCTCTCGCAGAGCATATAACACTGCAACCTGTTGCTTGCAAAAGGGGCCCCCCATCATAGGGCAACTGCAGTAGGTATAGGTAATATGGCCGCCAAAGTCGAGGGTAAAGGAAACAACATAAGCTAGGTTCAGGCACCGGAAGCTCTCAGTTTATCATTCCAATACTCCACATATTCTTTATATCCCTGGGCCAGGAAATTGATATGCTGTTCCATCCGTAATATATACGCCGGCAAGGTCTTAATTCCCATTGTGTAGGCTTTGGCAACCCGGTGATGTCCATCAATTAAATTGTATCCACGTTCATAATAAATGTTGGGATTTATCCCCATGCCCATTTTGAATCTGTCCGGTGTAATTTCAGCCAGAATCACCGGGCGGGTCAGATCCGCCTGGCGGACAAAGTCTTCGTTCAGTTCCAGGTGCTCCTGTAACCTATAGTAATAATCAACGTCTATAATATCGGAAATCAATTCCTCCTCGTGGGCTTCAATAAAACTAATCATCCTGCTTATATTAAAAATAAATATGCCATTTGGAAAATACTCATGGTTGTCTAGGATTTGGCAGGGAATAAAATCAGGATCAAAAGTAATTGCCCTGGGGTGGGAGATAGTCTTTTTTCTTTTGGCCATAGCAGCCCCTCCGAAATCATTAATAAGATAATATTGCCATTAAACAGCTAGCCATACGGTAGCCTCCTACCCGATTTGGACATCTTGGCGCTTGCTAGCTAAATATCAATTTTTTTGAAATTGCCTTCCATATCCATCAGCACTGCTTCTGGATTCTCCAGGTAGAAAGCCGCTCCCCGCGGATCATCCTCACCTTGCTTGTATAGCTCTAAAAGTCTGGGCGCACTGGCAAATATTTTTTTCTTGATTTCCCGGTTTTCATCAAACACAGCCTTACCTCTTACCCGCAGCCACTGTCCGGTGGGTGAGCAAGAACAAATCTCGCAATCCGGTCGAGCAACTAACTGCTGATATACTTCTTTATTTTTGCCAGTGAAAAAGTAGAGCCGGCCGTCAATAATCTCAATGAACCCAAAGGGTCGTACCCGTCCGGCAGTTCCATCTGTTGTTGCCAAGAAAAATACGCCGTTGGCTTTAAGAATTTTTAATATTTCCTCCATTAGTCGATCCTCCTGCTTTATGTGATTTATCGATAAATGATAACGCTTGCTTTATATTTACCATGTTAGCACAACTTAGATGTATATTTTAGCCTTTTGGGTTTCGTGGCAACCCGGCGCAGGCACCCCCACATGCCCAGAATCGCGGGCGAGCGCAGTTCACCCCTATAGACTCGCAGTGGGATTTATTTTGTCATTCGACGGGCGGGCCGACGACCCCACAGACCTACAATGATGCTAGGCAGTTGCCTGCAAGAATTGTAGGGGCGGTCTTCGACTGCCAGCCCGTATTTGCTACGATATTCCGGCAACGCCCTGGCGAGCTACCAAGGTTTGCGCTGTGACTTACTGCCTGGGCCTTATCCCGGTGCTCACGAGGCGACGACTGTAGGAGCGGTCTTTGACCGCTCCTGCAAATCCGCGCTGATAATACGGACTCGTACCGTTAATAATGACTCGCAACCTCAATACAGACTCAGATAGGATTCATGTACCCATAGGGTTGGACACAAATTTTAGAAACTAAGATAAAATGTAGTCATGGTTAATAAACGAAAAAGGTACAGTCCGAAGAAAAAGCAAAAATAGTATTAGAGGTTCTCCGTGAGGAAAACACCTTGATAGAAATCTCTAATAATATGAAGTAAGCCAGCAGTTAATAAGCCGATGGAAATCCGAGTTTCTGGCCAACATGCCATCAGTATTTGACAAGAAGGCAAATGAGACTGAGAAACTAAAAAAACAGTTCGAGGCTGAGAAGGCAGCTCTCGAGCGTAAAATCGGAGAACTGACCATTGACATTGACTGGCTAAAAAAAACAAGAACAAGCCTTGGAACTGCGGAAAAAAAGAAACTCATAGAGCATACTGGCTCCAGGCTGACGGTCAACATCAGTGCGAATTACTAGATCTGCCGAGATCGACCGCTTACTATCAGAATGTCCCGGTTGAGGTCTCTCAGGAGGAAATAGCAATTAAGAACGCAATCGATAGAATTCACTTCCTGGAACCATCCTACGGGGTCAGGCGAATCCGCAACGAATTAATAAAGCAAGGATTCACCAAAATCGGCAGAAAGCTGATAAACCGCTACATGGGCGAAATGGATATTCATGTGTTTTATCCTGGGCCTAACCCAGCAAAAGAGATAAGAAGTCCAAAGTATATCCTTATCTCCTAAGAAACCTTAAGATTGATCGGCCAAATCAAGTTTGGGCCATTGACATTACGTATGTTGGTACCCCTTATGGCTTTGCCTATATGGTAGCCATAATTGACTGGTACTCAAGGTTCATAGTGGGTTGGGCAATAAGCAATACTCTACAAACTGACTTCGTTATAAGAACAGTAAAAGAAGCCATAAGCAAATATGGAAAACCGGAAATAATCAACAGTGATCAAGGCAGCCAGTTTACGTCCAAAAGCATACATAGACTGTATTAAGGCCCAGGAGACCATCAAGATCAGTATGGATGGCAAAGGCAGAGCAACTGACAATATAATGATTGAAAGATTCTTTAGATCCTATAAATGGAAAAGATTGTACCTGTTACGTCCAGAAACCGTTAAACAAGCTAAAGCAATGACCAAAGAATATATTCAGCACTATAACTATGTTAGGGACCACCAGGGATTGGACAATGTTACCCCGTACTCGATCTACTGCAGTCAGCAAAAAGCAGCTGCATAAATACCATGTAATGGAAGGAGGATTTATCTTAATAATTCCAAAATCGTGTCTTGACAAGCGAGGGCATTATAAACTCTGCCTGTCTTTAAGTCATTAAATCCTTTTTCAATTTTATTATTTGAATTCATTATGGCCGTCAAGACAATGCTGGATGGAATAGGGGTAAAACTCGTGGCCGAAGCCATGGAAACATTAGATAAAGCAGTAAAAGAAAGTGCGAACAGGAAACGAGCCTAGGTGGTGAAAAGTAAAGGAGACACTAAAAATCTGACTATACAATCACGGGATTAGTAAAAGAGGTTAAGACTTTTAGCTACAACTTGAAGGATATTCACAATATTTGGTGAAACATGATATATATGTATTCATTTTGTAGGAGTGGGAGGTAGTAGTTGTTTCAGCTAGTCTAAAAAGTTAGAAAGTTGATGGTATTGCCTGACCTTTTTTTACTTTAACTCTGGAATTTTACACTGCCATTCTCGGTATTTTATACACCTACCCTTTAAAGAAATAGTCTATTGGATAAGAAAGCAGTGAATTGTACAAAGTATTATTTTATATACACCGTGCTACAACAGTGCGTGATATTACACAGTATAGCCAAGGATATAACTACAAACGCATATATGAACGCTATAAAGAAATTGGGTCTCCTGAGCAATTATCCGATTCTGAATATAAGAGACTTTTGATTTCAGTTAATGCAACTCAGAAAGAAAGAATTATTATGCCGCAATTAAATTTATTGTCCTCACAATCATGCAATGAAATATTAAACGTACTAATAGAATCTCCAGTATACACAACTATAGAGAGGTTACAGCAAAACATAGAGCTTCGCGAATGGGTACAACGAGGTCTTGAAATTCATAAAAAAAACAATACTACCATATGTGAGTTTTGTCAAAGCCCTATCTTACCTGAACGTTGGAATACCTTGGATGTTACTGCTAACTCATAATGTCCGGCAATAGACGGTGTAAAATGTCCAAATGCTGATGGACATTATGACCTTAAATCTTTGCCCCTTGGGGGGGAGGGAGAACTAATTTAATTCTCCCTTGATTACTAACTTCACCATATGGTCATCAATGATATTTCGGTTATTTTGAGCCCCGTAAAGCAGACAATGCGTACAAACCTTGTTTACCAGTCTGGCCGCTCCGCTTGAGTATTTGAAAATTTCATCGATTGCACTATCTGAAAAAATATCATGATGGGCACCGGCGTAAGCTAGGTGTCGTTTTACATAATCACCCACTTCTGCCCGATCCAGATAGTGCAGTTTACACTGTAAATCAATGCGTTGTCTGATCGCTGCATAAGATTGAAGTTTAAGCCGTTCCCAGAGTTCGTTTTGCCCTACCAGGATTAAAGCCATCGGACTTTGCGCATCCATTTTAAAGTTTAGTAAGAATCGGACTTCTTCTAGCATTTCTTTATCCAATAGATGCGCTTCGTCTACAATCACCACCGGCTGCAGATGGTGGATACCCTGTAAAAGTTCGATCTCTCTATGTAATTGACGTTTGGCATCACCCCGGTAAAACTTGGCCTCACATCCCAACTGCTCCAGCAGACCCTTGTAAAAATGCCGGGGGGTAAGTTTGGAATCAGCCAGGTACATTACCAAAAACCTAGATGCATCCAGGGTTTCTTTAAACTTGCGTATGGTGGTAGTTTTCCCAGTTCCGCAATCCCCAGTTAATACTGCAAACATCTGGCGCTGGGCGGTGTATTCTAAGCGCCCCAGGGTCTCTTCCAGCATATGCGACTGATACAATTGATCTGTAGGAATATCCCTGGAAAAGGGTGTTCTTTCCATGCGATAGAATGTCTCAAACATACCTTACTCCTCCTTTTTTACTTTACGGTAGGAGATGGCAGGGGTTTGGTATTCTTTACGCTCCTTGTTCTTCCTGGCGGCAGCATTGAGCAACCGGGAAGAATCAGCCGGAACTAGCTGCAAGTGCTCGGGCAGTTTAGGCCGGGGAGCGCTCCGTTCTCCGATAACTAGTTCTTTGGCCTTGAATGGCTTGTGGCCTTCGTATTCGATAGTTAACTCACTAATGTCAGCAGGATCATAGATAACATCTACTTTACACCCGATTAAACTCAGGCCTGCCTCGTATTTTTTGCCGGCAAAGCTGATACATCCAGATTTATCTACCTTTCTTTCTTCACAGTGGAGAAATGCACTGGCTATTGTTTCAGGATCTAAAAACTTTAAAGCTTTTCTGTCACTGCGATACGCAGTCTGAGGACTAATATTTCCTTCCAATCCGGAATGCGGCTTGTTTTGATAACATTCCTCAAGCCATACCTCAAACAGTTGATTTAATTTTTCCAGTGTCTGAGGTTTTTCCAGGACAGCTTCAGCAAGAAAAGAATCTACTATCCGATTAAACCTTTCCGGTTTGCCCGTCTTATGTTGAGCTCAACATAAGACGGGTTATGAAGAGTTAGCCATTATGTAGAGTCCTATTACGAAACCTCGAATTATTGGCTTTAATTGTTGATTGACCCCGCATAATACTTCAATCTTTAAAGTGGTTAATATAACCATATTTTTAGATTGGAGGGGAAAATATGCAAGATGTGTTACCGTTCAGTGAACTCGTGGAGGCAGTTAAAACCGAACTTCTACGCGTAAATTACAAGGAGCAACGGATTAAAACTTATGTTCCCATTTGGGACGCACTAGGCAAGTACATGAGAAGAAGAAACCTGGGGTGCTTCGATATGAAGATCGGTCTGAACTTTTTAGAAGACGAATATGGTATTACGGTTTTCCATCATTTGAGCAACCCTAATGGCATTAAAGTTCGGGCCGTCAATATGCTAGGGGAGTATCAATTACATGGAATTATTCTCTCGAAGAGGCGAGTCATTGGTAAAGAATACTACACTCCAGTTAAAAAGGCATTTGATGGATTTATTCGGTCGCGTAGGCTGTACGGCATCTCGGAGAAGACTTTGCGATCAAATGAATTATACCTGAGCAGGTTTTCCGAATATCTATCCAAACAAAGGATTAATGATATTTCCGAATTAACCCCCGAGCACATCTTGGGCTTTGTCAACACCTTGGCCGGTACCACCATTGCCACTGTCCACTGTACAATTTGCTCCTTAAGGGTTCTGCTCCGTTATCTGTATGAAGAAAAACTGCTGGAGAAGGACTTATCCTATGTAGTGCCCCACGTTAAAATCGACAAAACTTCAAGAATTCCCTCCGCATACAACAAAGACGAAGTCCAAAAACTTCTTGACTGTGTCGATCGCGGAAATCCAAAGGGGAAACGCGATTACGCCATCTTGCTTCTGGCGTCAAGGCTCGGTATGAGGGCTGGCGACATCTGCAGTTTATCTTTCGGTAACCTAAAATGGGATCGCAATGAGATTGAATTGATTCAGGAGAAAACACAAGAAAAAATACAATTACCGCTGCTGCCGGAAGTGGGGACGGCAATCATTGACTATCTAAAATATGGTAGGCCAATAACAGACTGTACTACTATTTTTGTGCGCCATGTCTGTCCGCTCACCGGTTTAACACCGCCCACGATTCATAGTATTGTTACACAATACATTCAATCAGCGGGAATCAAGGTGCCGGCCGGGAAAAAACATGGCCCCCATTCCCTTAGACATAGTCTTGCCAGCGCTCTTTTGGAAGAGAACATTCCGTTGCCGGTCATTTCCGAAGTTTTGGGACACACCACGACAGATGCAACATCAATTTATCTTAAGATTGATGTTAACCATTTGCGGCGATGTGCATTGGACATTCCCGGATTTGCATGGAACCATACAGCGGATGGAGGTGTGGCCCGTGAACTCTAAACCGTATGACATCGATGGCTTTGTGGGAGATTTCAGGGAACTTTTGATTCAGTTCGTTCAGATGAAACGATCGCTCGGGTTCGATTATTATGCCGAGGCCAATGCTCTAAAACGCTTTTCAGAATTTACACTTCAGTACACCATTGAAAACCATACCCTTACTAAAGAACTGGCTGACGCTTGGACAGAAAAGAGACCAAATGAAAGGGACGTTACTTGGGAACGCCGGATCAATAATTTAAAGCGCTTTGCTCTATTCCTGAACAACCTTGGCCATGATGCATACGTACCATCATGTAAAGCCAAGATTAATCGGCACTCCTATATGCCTTATATCTTTTCGAAAGACCTAATCCGGAACCTTTTAACTGAGTGTGATAATATTAAGCCCCATCCGCTATCTAACCGGCATTTAGTATTCCCCGCCGTTTACAGATTGCTATACGGTTGCGGCGTCAGGATTTCCGAAGCCGTAAAATTAAGGCTTAAGGATGTGGATTTAAAACAAGGGATAGTTGTTGTTCGGGGCTCAAAATTTAACAAAGACCGCGTTATTCCCATGTCAGCTTCGTTAACAAGATACCTTGTAGGGTATTCTTTAAAGATCCACACTGTCTCCAGTCCCCAAGATTATTTCTTTATGAAAAGAGACCGGACTGCTTACTCTTCCAATACTGTATATCGCAACTTCCGGAGACTTCTCCAGAAAAGCGGAATATCTCACGGAGGTAAAGGAAGAGGCCCACGGCTACATGATTTGCGCCATACCTTTGCGGTTCATTCGTTAAAGCAAATGGTACAGCAAGGAGTTGAACTTTACTGTGCCCTACCCATTCTTTCAACTTACTTGGGACATGCTTCGATTAAGGCTACGGAACAATACGTGAGATTGACTGCAGAAGCATATCCGGAAATTCTGGACACAGTAAGCCAAACTTGCGCATATATCTTCCCGGAGGTGAAGATAATATGAATCCAACCGATTTTGCATATGCCATTACATCCTATCTATCAAAATATCTTCCGGGTGAAGTTGGCGCAAGTAGTAATACAATCCAGTCTTACCGTGATACATTTTCGATCCTGCTTAAGTATTGTGCTTCAGAGAAAAGACTATCTCCGGCGAAGCTTGTCATTGATCAATTGAACCGGAAATTGATCGAGGATTTCCTGATCTGGTTAGAATTAGAGAGAAAATGCAGTGTTACAACAAGGAATCAGAGGCTTGCGGCTATCCACGCTTTTTTCAAATACCTTCAACTTGAGCAACCGCAGGCCTTGTACCAATATCAACAGATTCTTGCTATACCTATGAAAAAGGCACCAGTAAAATCGGTCAACTATCTAACCCTTGATGCCATGAAAATTTTGCTGGACATGCCAGATAAAAATACCAAGGAAGGGAGGCGAGACCTAGTTCTTCTGAGCCTTATCTATGATAGCGGGGCTAGAGTACAAGAAATTGCCGATGTGCGGATTGCAGATGTTAGACTTCCCTCACCAGCAATCATAAAGCTTACTGGCAAGGGTAATAAAACCAGGGTTGTTCCGCTAATGGAACCTATGGCCAGACTTATTGAACAGTACTTAAAAGAGAATAAATTGCACCTGCCCCAATGCAACGAATACCCGTTGTTCAGCAATAGAAAAAATCATAAGCTAACCAGGTCAGGAATATCGTATATTCTCAAAAAGCACTTTGATCAGGCAAAAGAATTATTCCCAGGACATTTCCCGGATACAATTTCTCCTCATGTCCTGCGCCATAGCAAAGCCATGCATTTACTACAATCTGGTGTAAACCTGGTGTACATCCGTGATTTGCTCGGTCATGCCAATATCCAAACCACAGAAATATATGCCAGAGCCGATGCCAGCATGAAAAGAAAGGCACTGGAAAATGCTTATGCGGATGTTGTTCCCAAAGAGTTACCAGTATGGCAGCAAAATGCTGACCTTTTGGAATGGTTACAGAGCTTAGGAAGATAGGTGAATATTTATGTAGAGCTAACCGGGATTTGATGTAGCGTGTTGGCGTGTTAGAAAGGTTAGCTCTACATAATGGTTAACTCTTCATAACCCGTCGCTTCAGGCGAATAGGGCTTAGCATAGAGCAAGCGAATCCCCATTTTAGAGCAGGCTCTATTCATCCATTTAGTTCGGTATTGGCTGCCGTTATCAAAGTATACTTTTTCAGGCACACCATATTTTAAAATAGCCTGACGAAAGGCATCTTCTACGATCACCTGATCAAGGGCAGGGTAGAACTGACCATGCAGAATGAAACGAGTGGCATCATCTATGAAGATAACTAGGTAGACCTGCTTCTTTTTGCCACCCTCGCCTATGGGCAGATAAATTGAATACTTAATATCAGAATGCCAGAGCTGATTGCGGTATTTCTTCTGGTATCGTCTGGCGGCAGTGCCGGTATCAGCATACATTTTCATATGCCTGGCACTGTAGCCGCGCTCAGCTAATTTCTCCTGCAGAGTGCTGCGTTTGATCTGCCCTGGCTCTACTAACCCTTCCCATTCCAGTATCTGAATTATCTGTGCAATACTGCGGCCTGGTACTTGGCGCCGTAATAGAATGGCCTGTTCTAGGATGTTAATAGGTATTGCTTCCTCGCTGCGGTGCTGACCCTTACCTTTAGGTTTGAGTCCGCTAAAACCATCTTTCCGGTATTGGGCCAGGTATCTGCGCAGGGTACGCTCGGATATACCGCTTTGTTCACATATCCTGGCTCGGATTACTTTTGCCTGGGCATTATCCAGGCCTTCAGCCAGGAGCGGGGATAATAACTGCACCCCCTGTGAGGCCACCTCTTCTGCTTTTTTCTGATCTCTCATGCTGTTCACTCCTTTTTATGGTTTCAGCATGAGTGTAAATATATATCATTATGGACAAAATGCGGAACGGGTATGTCGCCATAAATTTAAATTGACTATGGGACGGACAACTCTGGCCAGCCATCCCGGAGCGTTCCCTACATAATGCCAAATCCTTTGGAGCTTGGACTGAGGAAGACCGGATCTATCTTCCACAGATTCTATGCCATAGCGCATAGCAATTGATTTCAAGCAGCCCTGAAAGTAATCGGTCATTTCCTTAAACCAGCTCTTCCATCGGGTTAGAGTAGACTCATCGGAGAAAACGCTAAGTGGTACATCATTGCGGATGACTGCTTCAATGCTTTTACTGACGTGGCGTTTAAATGGTACAAGCATATCAGGAAGTTCGTGATGAATTCGTCTGCATCCAACGCACCGTAACCTGCGAATGATCAGGGTTTTGTTTTCTCCCTCGTCATCAATACATTTCCTGGAACAGCTACCAATTACCCTTAAGTCCCCATTGCAACAAGGACATGAATTCTGCTCCGCGCTCCTAACAAAAAACTCCCTTTTCGGGGTTCCAATCAAGTTGATAGTCTGTTACAATTACCATACCTTTTTGGAGACGCTTCTTGTGCTTCTGTTGCAGCATTAGCACCACAAAAAAGAGGCGTCTTTTCCTTTCGCTAAGATATGGTCATTATATCCAGCAATCTCCGGTCAGGCAATACCATCAGCTTCTGGACTTTTTAGGCTAGCTGAAACACTTCAGTATTGCAGCATAGCCAAAATTCTTTCTATTGTCAGTATCGGGAGAAATCTTCTCATCCATATTAATTGCCAAAGTCAACTTCTTTTTAGAATTTTCTTCTTCGGTCATTTGCCGGGCAACTTCCTTGAAATAGGCGATAGGATCATCATATTCTTTTTCCAAAACATCTAAGTAACCTAGAGACTTAACAGTTTTAGATCTTGGTTTGCCGGTCTCTTTATCACGATAAGCTTTTTCAATAGAAAGATAAACCCTACCATTTTTGCGAACTGATTGCTTAAGGTTCAAATTAGCGCCTCCAAACACATAAAATACATATTTATATTATACCATAAATGACTATACTTTCCTATACATATAAAAGAAAAGAAACAGAAAAAAATATACCCTCAAAGCACCTAGCATCAAGGGTTTTAAAATCTTTATTTTAAATTATGGTGTAAAACTACCGAGGGTAAAGCTCTTTTTTCCCCGGTTAACGCTCATAAAATAAGCACTCTCACCTTCAACAAAAGGAGGAAAATACCTGGCATTATCCCCTAGCCCTGGAGGTTCAATTTTTATTACCTCAGCCCCTAAGTCTCCCAGGATCATAGTGCAGTACGGTCCTGGCAACATCCTGGAAAAATCGGCTATCCTTATGCCCTTCAATGCTCCTCCCATAGCATCAATCCCTTCATTAAAAATAGGTTATTATAACACCTAGCATATATTTAAAATACCTTTTAAAACACGATTTCCCTCTATTATAAAGCCACCCCTTATTATAAGCCAACCAGCCGCCTTTCTTGACCATATTACCAGAATTAGTTATAATTACCTAAATAATATATGGTTCGGGAGGTATAGTATGATTAAAATTAAATGGCATGGCCATGCCGCTTTCGAAATCACTTCGGCAAATGGGAAGAAGATCTATATCGACCCCTGGATTGAACAAAACCCTTCCTGCCAGGTTACTCTTGACCAGCTGTCAGCCCCTGATCTAGTATTAGTCACTCACGATCACTTTGACCACATGGCTAATGCAGCCGACCTTTTGAAAAAAGGAGGAATGTCAGTCGGACAACCGGAATTAATTGCCCAACTGGTTAATTCTGGTATCGATCAAGAGCGGTTAATTGGCATGAATATCGGTGGCACCGTTGAAGTAGCAGGAATTAAAGTAACCATGACCCAGGCCTTCCACTCAGCAGGGCAGGGATCCCCAACAGGTTTCATCCTTACTATGGAGGATGGTACGGTTTTATACCACAGTGGAGACACTGGAATATTTGGGGCTATGAAAATCCTGGGCGATATCTACAATATTGACTTAGCTATGATCCCAATTGGTTCAGTTTTTACAATGGACCCTGTTCAAGCCGCCGAGGCCACCAGGATGTTATCACCGAAAAAAGTGATACCCATGCATTACCGTTCCTTCCCAATACTGGTACAGAATGCCGCAGAATTTTCCGCCCTGGTAAAACAAAAAGCCCCCGATGTGGAGGTTGTTGTAATGGATCCAGGACAGGAAATAGAATACTAATCCTTAAAAACAAGCGACCAACTTTACAGAAACCCCGAAACCGGGGTTTCTTTTTATTGCTGTTAATGGTTATAAGTGGTAAAATAGTAATTAGGATCCTTAATTTATAAAGTTTTGTTTTTTTAATGGGGGATTGGAGAATGGCACAACCACTGGAAGGAATTAGAGTTATAGATTTATGCAATAATATTTATGGCCAGTTTTGCACCCAGATATTAGCCGATTTCGGGGCCGAGGTAATCAAGATTGAGTCAAACACCAGTATCAATTATGTGTCCAATGATTTAATGAAGCGCAATAAAAAAAGTTTCACCTTGAATCTGGAGAAAGAGGAAGGCAAGGCAGTCTTTTCCCGGCTGGCCGAGCAGAGCGATGTACTGGTAAGCGATGGTTCAGCCCCGATTGAGAACACCAGGTTAATAGAATTGCAGAAGATTAACGATAAGCTGGTATATTGCTGCATCAGCGACCATATAATCACCCAAAACGAGGAAGATTATTACCAGAAGTATTTGAGTAATTCCTTTAACCTCAGTCAGCCCGATATTTCAATCCTATCCGGCATCAAAATTGCCAACATGGCCGGCGGAGTATTGTACCCTGTGATCGCTATCCTTTTGGCCTTGATCAGTCGCCAAAACACTGGCAAGGGCCAGACCTGTGAAGTTTCAGTGACCGATGGCGCTTTAAGCCTGTTAAAATATGTGATTTACCAAATCAGCAACAATGTTCAGGAATGCCAGCTTATATAGTTGCCAGCTACTTGCAGGTCTTTTTCCCAGTCATATATTCGTATAACCAAAGGCAGGGACCAGAATCCCTGCCTTTTTACCTGGTTTTTAAGTTTTAATCTCCAGCCTGTTCCCCGCTAGCTGCAGCCAATCACCATAACTTCTGCTAAATATTAACTCTTGACTGGACATTATAGCCATTGTTTAGTTTACTACCAGGGCATCTTCCGGACAGTTGAGAACGGTGGTATCACCGCTCGCGATCACATCGGTTAAGGTAAAGACATTGGGCAATACCTGTCTTACATAGTACTGGGCACTGGCGACCTTTCCTTTATAGAAGGAACAGTCATAGTGGTCAGATGGAAGCTCCGCCAGCTTCTTTTGAGCCAGCAAGGCCTGATCTAACAAGCACTGGGCTACCTGGACCTGGGCGCATACAAAAAGGGCTTTAACGGCATACAAAGGTATCAGGCTCTTCTTTTCCTCAAATTGCTCATACCAGGAGTCGTAAACCGCCTTTACCTTTTCCACACAGCCATAGCCCTTGGCCAGTATTTGGATGTCCTCTTTAAACTCGGCGTTATTTTCATTCTGGCGGATGAAATCTTCAATAACCTTCATCCATGCTGCAAACGGTTTGCCTTCCTGCATTCGCATTTTCCGGTTTACCAGGTCCTGGGCCTGAATGTAGGATGTACCTTCCCAGATGGTTAAAATCTTGGAATCCCTCAGGTACTGCTCAACTGGATACTCCTGGGTATATCCAACCCCTCCCAGCACTTGAATGGCTTCAGCCTCCAGATTCAAAGCCGCTTCACTGGCGTAACATTTTACCAGGGGAGTAAACACCTCGGCAATAGAATGGTACAGCTTAGCCTTTTCTTTGTCACTGGAGTTATTGGCAATATCCAGCAGGTAAAAACCCCTGAAGATCATGGCCCGAATGCCCTCAGTATGGGCTTTCATGTCCAGCAGCATCCTTCTGACATCTTCATGCTTTATAATAGGCACCCTTTGGGCCGCGGGGCTCTTATCTCCAAAAGGTCGTCCCTGAATGCGTTCTACCGCGTACTGGGAGGCATAATAATAGGCAGCCGAGGCCTGAGCATTCGCCCCATGTCCGCTGCTTATTCTTGCTTCATTCATCATATGAAACATCATGGCTAATCCCCTAGAACGTCCCTTCTCATCAGGAGCAGGACCTAACCGTATACCGTAACACTCGTCATTCTCCCCAAAGTTCAATAAAGCAGTAGCCTGGGCCTTCAACCCCATCTTGTGTTCTAAGGATACAGTTACCACATCGTTGGGTTTTCCCAGGCTGCCATCTTCATTTACCCATATCTTGGGCACTATATAAAGACCAATACCGGCTGATCCGGGTGCACCTCCCTCAGGACGTGCCAGAACCATATGAATAGTGTTTTCGCATATGCCAGTATCACCGCCGGTAATGAACATCTTGGTTCCCTTTATCTTATAAATCAGCGGATCATCGGTTGGGTAAGCTCTAGTTACTATATCAGGCACATCAGAACCGGCGTTTGGTTCAGTTAAGCACATAGTACCCTGCCAATCTCCGCTCAGTAATTTGGGTAAAAACCGTTCCTTGTCCTGTTCGGTACCAAACTTGATCAACAGGTTGGAAACCCCGGTAGTCAGGCCGACATAGCTTTTAATGGCAGTACAGGCTCCGCTGAACATTTCACTGATAGCCTTGGCTATAAGTAACGGCATACCCCCCTCCAGTTCTATACACTCACTGCTGGATCCCCATCCATTTTCCTGGAGAAAACGGTAGACCTCGCTAAATCCTGGGGCAGGCGTAACAACCCCGTTTTCAAACTTAATCCCTATCTTATCACCCTCTGCATTAATCGGGCTAACCACTTCCCGGGCAATCTTATACCCTTCGTTTAATAACGGATCTATATCTTCCATGGAAAAATAATCTTTAAACCTGTCACAGGCTAATACCTCTTCTGTAGGCAACCATTCCTTTAAAATAAACTGTAAATCTCTTACGTCGTATTTAAATTCCACATTATAGTCCCCCTTTAATTAAATAGTATTAATCAGCCAGGGTACCGATGGTCTATAGTCTATGGTAGCCCTTTAATCTCTCTATCCTCCTTACCCTCCCCAGTTAATAGGCAAAAAATATCTTTAACTCACTGTTCTTAATCCGTTCCCCAAACTGAACTGGCCTACAGAGCCCACCCCTTAATCATCAATTAATGTCTATTCCCTCCTTTCTTCCTTAAAATTGCCAGTCAAATACAACATCGCCAGGTGGCTTACTCTTACCACCTGGCGAGTTTAATATCTATTCTACATCTTTTGCTCGGTTTCAGCCTTGCTCGGCCTTTTTAAGAGATTGGATACAACCCCTTGTTTAAATATGGTATAAATAAGAATCGCGAACCCTATAAACTTGGGAATCGTAAATGGAGCGACCATCATTAATCCGCCGGCAATAGCCAGAGCCCGATCAACAACCTTCAGTCTGTCGCTCCAGTATCCGGCCATTCCGGAGGCAAAGAGAATTAATCCCGGAACTACGAAGACTATAAACATAATGACCTTCTGAACTGACCAGTATTCGGGTATAAGCAGGAAGGCCGGGTCAAAGATAAATATCATCGGAATCAAATAAGTCAGCATTCCCAGCCGCATGCCCTCAAATCCTGTTGCTACTGCGTCACTTCCCGATATCTGGGCGCCGGCATAAGCCGCAAAAGCCACCGGTGGAGTAATGGCATAGAGAGTAGCATAGTAGAAGACAAAAATATGCACTGCAGCTGGATAGAAATCAAGCTCCATCAGGGCCGAACCGAAAACAGCTATACCGGTTATATAGGCCGGGATGGAAGGCATACCCATGCTCAGGATCAGGATGGCAACGGCTGACAAAATCAATGCTGCCCAAATATTGCCTGCTCCTAATGACAGGATCAAGGTAGCAAACTTGAGGTTGAGTCCGGTTTCAATTAACAGCCCGGTTATAATACCGGCAGCAGCACAGGCCATGGCTATATAAGCCGACAGTCTTCCAGTCCTGCATAGTATTTTGTAAAATTTGGCAAAATTCAAGCGATCGGTCTTTTTGAATATGCCCAGTACCAGGGCTACTCCACAGGCATAAGCAGCCGCCAATCCGACCGGGGTGAACTGGAACAGGAAAAACAGCAGTACCAGGATGCTTATTACGAAGATATAAAAGCCTTCAGAGAATATCTGCCCCATGGTTTTATCCATCTCACCCATTCCTTTAACCCCGAATTTCTTGGCTTCGAAATGAACCGTCCAGTAGAAGGCAAAATAGAACATCAAGGCCGGCAATAAGGTGAACTGGCAGACCTTAATATAAGGTATCCCCATGTACTGGGCGAGAACGAAGGCTGCAACCCCCAGCATCGGCGGCATCAGCTGGGCAGCGGTACCGGCTACAGCAGCGGTGGCTCCTGCGGTTACTTTGGGATAACCCCCCTCGATCATCTTGGGTATAGTTGGGAAACCTATGAGGTAGGTGGTTGACATGGGGAGCCCGCTGGCCATACCCATCAGAACACCGCTGGCGATGGCGGTCTTGGCTGAAGCCCCATCAGCCTTGCCGAATATCTTGTTGGCAAAATCCAGGAAGGTCTGAAGGACTCCCATTTCCTCCAAACACAACCCGTACAATATAAAAGTATAGGCCAGGGTCACAACTACCCAGAGCGGGCTGCCGAATATTCCCCTGGTGGTCAGGTACATGGTATCTATTATCCAATCCAAGCCAAATCCGCCGTGGCCGAAATACCCGGTTAAATATTTACCAAACCACAGGTAAGCCAATAAAAACAAACACACCAGTACCATAGGCAGGCCGATTGCCCTTCTGGTTGCCTCCAGGGTAACAATTATGGTTAAGACCCCTAAAATATATTCCAGCTGGGTTATTTCGGTAACATACTCAATACGGCTTATAATATGGGCGTTGTTAAATATTAGATAGCCCATAGTTACCAAGGCTAAAATCATCCATATAGCGTCAACGAAGTTGAATTTCGACCAGAACGGGCTGGTCCCGCCTTTATAAATATAAAAGGTCAGAATCAAGCTGACCCCCAAAAAGATGGCCAGCGATCTGCCATAGCCTAACACTGGGCCAATGATAATTATACTTAAAGTAAATACGGTCAATGCCGCACCAATCAGGTCAATAAGGCTATCTGCATTAAACTTACGTACCGTTTCCAAACACAAACCCCTCCTTAATTAAAACCGTATACTTACAATCCATTACTAATTGTTTTCTATTAGCCCCAGAGCCCTTATCTACCGAGGGTATTACCAAATAGCAAGGCAGTATGAGATCGATTGGGCGAAATATACAAACTGCCTCCACTTTTATTCCGCTGCGGGTGAAGCTTATAAGTTACCTCCACCCGGCCAATCCACCAGGGTCAGACCCTGGGCTTGAAAGATATTTACGGCTGTCCTTTGAGCGAGTAAAGCGGAGAGCACCGGGCTAATCCAAGAAAAACATCCCTTATGACTAATTGCATTAAGCCCATCTCAGTTTGCTTTTCAAATCTGGCATATATATATATCTAGTTCATAATCTATTCCTGGCCTAATTAGGCCAATGGTTAAATGTTCCCCCTCCCCCCTGATATACTAGATAGCACGCCCAACTAATTCACAAATTCTATAAAGTTTTACTTTTTCCTCCTTATATTGCAAAATATTTCCTAACAATCGAACATAATGTATTTATGGTTTTATTTTACGTTTATTAGGGCAGATTCCTAACTATAAATATTCCATCCCCATTTAAATCATTCCATATATAACGTATAACGAGATGATTAGAAGTCAGCTCTACAGGAGGATTAGGAGCAAAATTTACCCTGGTTTTTGGGCCAACCAGGGTAAATTTCGGAATATTTTTATAACTTAAACCTGGTAGTATCCGGGGTTAAGCAGCTATATCCTGAGCTGTTTTTAGGCTCAGTTTCTGTTTGGTCAGAACCAGCACCATTAGTGCCAGTCCTGCAATCTTGGCTGGCAGGAAAGGAGAAATCATGGCCAAGCCTCCGGCAATTGCCAGGCCCTTTTCCGTTAAGGACATCTTGTGCAGCAGGAACCCGGCAAGTCCGCTGGCAAAAAACACTAATCCGGGTATAACAAAGATGATAAACATCAACACCTTTTGCAATGTCCAGTATTCCAGCAGCAGCAGATATGCCGGGTCAAAAACAAATATGAACGGTATTAAATAGGTAAGGATGGCCAATCGCATCCCTTCAAAACCGGTCTTTATCGGATCGGTTTCAGCCAGCTGGGCACCGGCATAGGCGGCAAATGCTACCGGCGGGGTTATGGCATATAAGGTGGCATAATAGAATACAAACAAATGTACTGTTGCCGGAACCAGGCCCAGGTCGATTAAAGCCGGGCCAAAAACCGCTATCCCGGTAATATAGGCGGAGATAGACGGCATACCCATACTCAAAACTATAATGGTCAGAGGCCGCTATGATTAGGGCGGTGATACCAGGTTAACCTCTCCAAAGGCATAGATTAAACTGGCAAATTTCAAATTGAGCCCGGTTTCGATCAACAATCCTATTATAATCCCGGCCGCAGCACAGGCTACAGCAATATAGACCGAAGTCCTTCCCGCCCTGGCCAGTATCCTGTAAAAGGTCTTAAAGGTCATCCGGTGCTCTTTTTTCCTTAAGGCCCCCAGGATCAGGGCCGTAACACAGGCATATAAAGCCGATAAGCCTACGGGGTTGAAAGTCATTAGAAAATACATCAATACAGCAATGCTGATTAGGAAAATGTAGAAACCTTCGGCTAGTATCTCTTTAAAAGGAACTAAGACCATATCCATGCCCTTTACCCCAAATTTCTTGGCTTCAAAGTGAATTGTAAATAAGAAGGCGAAGTAGAATAGCAGGGCAGGCAGTAAAGTATACTTGCACACTTCAATGTACGGAACCCCCATGTATTGAGCCAGCACAAAGGCAGCTAAACCAAGCATTGGAGGCATCAGTCCGGCAGCGGTTCCCGCTACCGCAGCAATTGCTCCGGCGGTATGCCGTGGATAACCACCCTTAATCATCTCGGGGATAGTAGGAAATCCTACCATATAAGTGGTTGACATGGGCATCCCATTGGCCATCCCCAGAAACACCCCGCTTACAATTGCTGTTTTGGCTGAAGCCCCATCAGCCCGGCCAAAAAGCCGGTTGGCAAAATCCATGAAACTTTTGAGTATTCCCAATTCGTCCAGGATAATACCATACAGGACAAAGGTATAAGCAAGGGTTACCACAACATTGACCGGCAGCCCGAAAATCCCGCGGGAGGTTAGGTATAAGGTATCAACTATCCAGGCCGGGGAAAATCCATTATGTCCAAACTGCCCTCCGATAAACTTTCCTGCCCAGGCATAAAACATAAAGAATAAAACTACCAAAACCATAGGCATCCCTATAATCCTGCGGGTTGCTTCCAATATAAGCACAACCGCTATTATTGCCAGGATGTATTCAGCCGGTCTGATGGAAGTGAGGTACTCCACCCTGGTCATAATATGATTATAGTTGTATATCATGTAACCCATGCTGGCCACTGAAAGGATCATGCAAAGATAATCAAGTATGTTTATTTTAGCCATGAAAGGACTTGTACCACCCCGGTATATGGCAAAGGCCAAAACCATACCGATTAACAGGAACAAAGCCAGGGACCTGACATACCCCCATACAGGACCAATTAAGATTATTTGTGCAGTGTACAAGGTTAAAAGGGCTGCGAAAAAATCAATAACCTTATCGTGATTTAATCCCTTAAGTATCGAATTCATTAATACTCCCCCTTTCTTTTCCCCTGGACCCTATCCAGAGCAGTATCACTAATCTCTACCATAAATAAATGAAGGTTAATTTACTTCTACTCCGTGCTTGGTAAAGAATTTAACTGCTCCAGGATGCAAAGGCGGCTGTTCACCTTTTCCAATCATCCGGCCCAGGTCCTTGGCCGTAAACCCATGTAATTCAACTGAGGCTATTTCGGCCAGGGTCTCTATTCTGGCCAGAAGTGCGTCGAGCATCTTTTCCACTTTTTCATCAGGGAGGCTGGCGGGAACAATCCAGACGGTTATGTCAGAAAGCATGGTCACGTCTTCGGTTACACTCTCATGAATTCCCTTTTTGTAAACTACTTTTTCCAACGGGTATTTCTGCATTAATTTATCCATTACTTCATCATCGGTAGTTAAGACCCGGAAAGGTTTCTGAGCTTCTAATTCGGATAGGGCTGCTGCCTGGGTTACTACCGAAGTGGCAAAACTGATTACATCTGCCTGGCCCTTGGCAAGCAAATCGGTGGCTTCAGTATATTTGCTTACTATAATTACCTTGCCCCCGGCTTTCTCAATACTTTCATGGGTAATACCATATTCATTCAAGATTTGGTCGGGTACATACCTGGCGCTAAAACCCTGGGGATAGGTAACATATCTGATTGGCTTATCCTTAAGGTCCGCGACCGTCTTGTAGGGTGATTTGGCATCTACTATCAGCGGATACACTGCAGTACCGGTATAGCACATGATTCTGGTATTCTTAACCGGTTCTTGAAAATACTTAATGCCATCAACTTCTACTATTACCTCCCCGCCTTTAGCCATAGCCGGCAAGTAGGAGGTAAAAGTCAAGCCCAGATCCGCTCTCTCTTGGTCTATATTGACTACGTTGCTTACGGCAGCGCCGGTTAATACACTTGCATTCCAGCCCAATTCCGTTTTTAAAATCCCGGCGTAGCCAGACCCTATTGCATACCAGGCTGCACCTGCAGGGCCGCTGAGAATGTCAATGGTTTCGGCACTATCAGAACCGGATTGACTGCTACCGCATCCAGCCAGCAGACTGAATGAGGTTAAAACTAAAACAGCCATTACCAACAGCAAACCTATTCTTTTTCTTCTAATCTTTTTCTTAAACATAAATACTACCCCCCTTTAAATTCTGCCAATAGCAATACTTTTAAACCATTGCCCCCCTTTCCAATGAATTACAATACTATATGTAGCTATACTATTTATATGTTTCCATATTTATTATCCATTTTCCTCCTTTATAACCAAATTGTTACATAAAGGGGCTATGCTTTTCATAGCCCCTTGATACGGTGTTGATCTATTCAGTTTATTTAACTTCAATGCCATGTTTGGCAAAAAACTTTACTGCCCCGGGATGATAGGGTATCTGATCACCCACTCCAGCTATCCTGCTCATCTCTTTAGCAGTAAATCCTTCAAATTCGGTATTCGCCGTTTCGGCCATTACATCCATATTTTTCAATACCGCATCGCACATTTTTTCAACTGTTTCTTCGGATAAGTCCTTGCTGCATACCCAGACTGTAATGTCACCTATTGCCTCGGTATCCTTTTTAATGCTTTTCTGTAGCCCTGCCGGTATGGTAATTAGGGATACCGGTATTTTGGCGGTGATTTCAGGTACCACTTCTTTATCCAGCTCTAGGATCCTGAACTCCCTCTGGGATTCCAGTTCTGTAAGGGCTGCTACCTGGGAATTGGCGGCTGCCACATAGGCGATGCAGTCTACCTGGCCTTTGGCCAGCAGGTCACAGGCCTCCTGATATTTACTGACGGTAATCACCTTTCCGCCGGCTTTTTCAAAATCGGAAAGCTGTATCCCATGTAACTCCAGCATTTTCTCCGGGACAAATTTGGCGGTAAAACCGGCCGGGTAAGTTACATATCTTATAGGTTTTCCTTTCAAATCACTTATATTGTAATACGGGGAATTGGCGTCTACCAGTAAATAATAAGCACCTGTTGTAGAATTAAACAATTGCATAGTATTTTTTATCGGTTCTGTAAAGTATTCATTTTCTCCCTGTTGGGCTACAACTTCCCCCCGGGCCATAGCTCCCAAGAAGGATGAATAGGTCAGGCCCAAGTCCGCTTTCCCTTCTTCGATCATTATGACATTGCTGATGGCAGACCCCGGTCGAACATCTACTTTCCAATCATATTCCTTGCTGACAATGGCAGGTAAGGCTGAGGCCTGTGAATACCAGGTAGTGCCTGTCGGGCCGGATAAGAACACAAAATTAGTCTTTTCTCCTGGGGTACCAGAATTATCTGTCTGTCCGGAATCACTGGAGCTGTCTCCGCTGCTGCCGCCACAACCCGATAAAGTAAAAGCAAACAGCAAGATTAGACAAATCAATACGAGCTTATTTTTGTTCTTGGTAAAACTTATCATACTACCATCTCCTTTTAAAAACTTACTTTTTCGGTGAATTCTTCGCAACTTCCTTCCTTAATATATTTAATCAGGCCTTTTAGGCCCTTTCTCACAAGGGGTGCAGTTTTAAACGATATCTAGGTTTTGCCACGGAAAAGAACTAGTTTAAAACTGCAGGAACCGTCCTTTAGCTCTGATAAGTGTCTAAAAATCTGGACGGTTCCATTGCTGCGTTAATATATAAGTACCTGATTATATAACTCTATTTAACTTCTACTCCATGCTTGGCAAAGAACTTTACTGCCCCTGGATGGTAAGGCGGTTGGTTGCCAATTCCGGCCATCCGGCTTAGTTCCTTGGCCCCAAACCCCTGGAATTCGCTGTTTGCTATTTCAGCCATTGTATCCATGTTTTTGAGTATCGCATCACAGAGCTTTTCCGCTGTTTCTTCCGGCATATCCTTATGACACAGCCATATAGTAATATCGGCTAGAACTACGGTATCCTTTTTAATACTCTTCTGCAATCCTGCTGGGATGGTTATGACTGAGAGCGGTATCTCTTTGAGGATCTCAGGGATTACCTCCTCATCCAGCTCCAGGATTCTGAATTCTCTCTGGGATTCCAGTTCAGAAAGCCCTGCTTGAGCACTATTAGTAGGCCCGGTCATTCCTATGCAGTCCGCCTGCCCCTTGGCCAGGAGGTCTAGTGCTTCCTGGTACTTGCTTACCGTAATTATTTTGCCTCCTGCTTTTTCCATGTCTTCAACCGGTACTCCATGAGCCTGAAGCATATATTCCGGTACATATTTGGCGGTAAACCCGGCAGGGTAGGTGACATATCTTATCGGTTCACCTTTCAGATCAGAAATGTTATGGTATTTTGATTTGGCATCTACCAGCAGGTAGTAGCCGGCACTGGTTGTATTGAACAACTGTCTTACACTGGTAACCGGTTCTCTGAAATATTCATTATCTCCCTGAACTGCCACTATTTTTCCATCTACCATAGCACTGAGAAAACAGCTAAAGGTCAATCCCAAATCAGCCTTTTTCTGATCCAGCATGATAATATTACTGATGGCGGATCCAGGCCTAACATCAACCGTCCAGCCATATTCCTTGGACACTATATTGGGCAAGGCAGAGGCTTGACTGTACCAAGTGGTTCCAGTCGGTCCTGAAAGAAAAACAAAGTTGGTCTTTTCTCCTGCCGGAGTTGGGGTTTCTGAGCCGTTATCGGCTTGTGGTTTTTCGGTGTCGGAAGAGCTTCCTCCGCTGTCTCCGGCGCTTCCACAACCTGACAAGGTAAGAGCCAAAAGAAGAGTCAATAAAATAAGAACAAGCTTATTGGGTTTGGTTTTAACACTTATCATATTTAATCTCCTCTCTCCTTAATAAATGAAAATCAAATAAAACTAAATCCACTTAACCCCCTTTCTAGCCATAGAACTGAAGTTTATTAATTAGGTTTTGGAGATATAAACATTGATGAGCACGGCTGTTTATATAATATTTTTAATCATCAAATACTATGCTAAATAAGCCCATTCATTTAATGAAAAGAGATTAAAAGCCAGTACTCGAGTACTGGCTTTTAACCTGTTTTATCTATTCAACTGTAATCCCGTGTTTGGCATAGAATTTAACTGCCCCTGGATGGTATTTTGGTTGTGGCCCTTCACCGGCCAACCTGGACATCTCTTTGGCGGTAAAACCTTTAAACTCGCTGTTCCCTACTTCAGCCATAACGTCCATGTTTTTCAGCACCGCATCGCAGATCTTTTCTACACTTTCATCTGAGAGGTTTTTATTGACCATCCAAATGGTTACGTCAGCCAACTGCACGGTATCCTCTTTTATGCTCTTGTGCAGCCCCTTGACAATCGTACATTCTACAACCGGTATTTCCTTGGTTATTTCTGGTATCACCTCCGGATCCAACTCCAGCATCCTGAATTCCCTCTGGGATTCAAGTTCGGAAAGAGCTGCTGACTGTGTATTTACGGCCATAGTATAAGCGACACAATCTGCCTGCCCTTTAGCTAAGAGGTCGCAAGCTTCCTGATACTTGCTGACGGTTATAACCTTGCCGCCGGCCTTTTCGATGCTTTCAATCGGTACCCCGTGGAAAGCCAGCATATTTTCCGGGACATACTTGGCAGTAAATCCGGCTGGGTAGGTTACATAGGTTATCGGTTTGTCCTTCAGGTCGGTTATTTTGTAGTATGGCGACTTGGCATCTACTAACAGCACATAAGCGGCTGTGGTGGCGTTCATCATCTGCAGAGCATTTTGAACCGGTTCTTTAAAATACTCGTTTTCTCCTTGCACCGCTACTATCTTTCCTTCAGCCATCGCCCCTAGAAAACTGGAGAAGGTCAAGCCAATATCCGCTTTGCCTTGTTCCAGCATTATAACATTACTGATGGCTGATCCTGGTCGGACATCTACTTTCCAGTCGTATTCTTTACTCAATATTCCCGGCAAGGCTGAGGCCTGTGAATACCAGGTAGTGCCGGTAGGACCAGACAAGAATATAAAATTGGTCTTCTCTGCTGTAGTGCCTGCACTATCTGAATCGCCGTTGCCGCCGCTGTCACTGCTTCCGGTACCACCACAGCCAACAAGCACCAACCCCGAGAATATTACTAGCAAAATCGCTGCCAACAGAGTGTATTTCTTACTGATTCTTAACATTTAATCTCCTCCTTAATTTTCTCCTATTCTCTCTCTTTCATCTTGCAGGGGTTATTTTATTTTCCTCTCCTTTCCATCCCCCTGCAGGTTTAACAATAATTCTTAACAAGAGTATCACTCTTACCGTTAATTCCTTTAGCAGTAAATATTTTTAGTATCTACCACCACCTTTAACTAATTTAATCGCAAACTGTACAATGGATTTTGTTTATTACTAAATAGTTCACTTAAGGTGAGCTATTTTTCACCGCAGCTTATCCTTCCCATGGCATTACAGAATTTTATTGGTTTTGGTCCATATTTTCTGTTTTTGCGCTGCTTTAATCAACTCGTCACGGAAATCGGGATGGGCAATGCTGATCAACATTTCCGCCCTGGTCCACACCGGCTTGCTCATTAAATCAACTTTGCCGTATTCAGTTACTATATACATGGGCAGGGTTCTCGGATCGGTTACGATGGTGCCCGGAGGCATATAAGGTTGGATCCTGGATATCACCTTTCCATCTTTCAATGTCCGGGTAGATGGCAGACAAATAAAGGATTTTCCACCTTCGGAAAGCCAGGCCCCATAAGTAAAATCCACCTGCCCGCCGGTACCTGAAATCTGGAAGAAATCAATGGCCTCAGAGCACACCTGCCCATATAAATCTACTAGGAGAGCATTGTTAATAGCGATCTGCTTGTCATTTATGGCAATTCTCTGGGGGCTATTGGTTATATCCACTGGGTAAGTTGCACAAGCCGGGTTTTTATCCAGGAACTCATAAAGTCTTTGTGAACCCATAGCAAAAGTGTAGGTCATTTTATACTTGTCGATTTTCTTATATTTCCCGGTAAGTTTGCCGGCTTCATACATGTCAACATAGGCATCACACATCATTTCACTGTGCATACCAAGATCTTTCAGATCCGAATTGGCAATCTGTTTGCCTATATAATTGGCCAGCCCACCTATCCCCAGCTGTATAGTGCAGCCGTCATCAATCTCCTCCAGAATATAATCGGCAATGGCTTTCTGCACGTCAGTCGCAGGAATATCCTGAGGGAACAGCTTTAAAGGTTGGTTGTCTCCTTCTACCACATAGGCTACCTCCGAGATATGAACCGCTTCCTGCTCCCCACCCAGGCAAACCGGGGCCTTGTCATTGGTCTCTACTATGATAATGTCAGCCTGGTCGCACAGGGCCCGGGCATAAGAACATGAAGTACTGAAGTTAAAATATCCGTGGTTATCCATAGCAGTCGTCATAATCATTGCTACATCAACCTTGGGCGCGTGCCCTTTACGGATAGCTACTGGGCTGTTGGAGTACATACCCGGCATATGCATGCATCTATCCTTCAGCTTTCGATCATCACTGCTCAAGAATCCGCTGTGGTAAATGAAGTGTTCATATTTGGGATCCACCAATGCTACTTCCGGTTCGAAAAGCGGGCATACGCACCTGATTTTTACATCAGTTAATTCATCTTTTCTCTCGGCTAATGCTTTGTCCAGCACCTTGGGAACCATTGCAAAATGGCTATACCCTACCCAGTCCCCGGATTTTACCGCCTTGACTGCCTGTTCGGCTGATACAGTCTTACTTCTTAATTCATCGACATATGTTTTCCCCATAATCTTCCTCCTTTTTCCTCTCGAATTTGACTTAATACCTTGGAAAATCCTGCCTTGCCTTCTTTCTCTGTTACATTTTTTTGTATCTCTTACATGTTTTCCCCCCTCAAAGCTTAATTCTATCTAATGTTTCATTTTTCCTTGTTTGTGCATAATTTCACTTTTTCCCCTTTTATGGCTATATTTACTTAATATTACATATACAATATTTGTATTCCTGCTAGTAAACGGAAATAATAGTGATTTTTGTTGGCAAGTATCGAACTGAATATGGAAGGGAGGCAGATTTATGGAGTTTTTTATATAAAAGTATAAAGGCAGGAAATTGAAATCTCCTGCCTTTAAGGGTATATTCTTATGCGGGTAATCTTTTGATATCTCTATCCAACCCATTCCCAAATGGCTGCGGCACCCTGGCCGTGTCCAATGCACATGGATTCTACCGCATATTTGACACCGTAATAGGGCATTTCATGCATCAAAGTTGTGGCAATCCGTGCGCCGGTGCAGCCCAGGGGATGGCCCAGTGATATTCCGCTGCCGCGGGGATTCAACAACTCATGGTCAGCTATTCCTAATTGCTCAACACAATATACGGCTTGAGCAGCAAAGGCTTCGTTGATTTCCCAGAGCCCAATCTGGTCAGGGGTCATTCCTGCTTGTTTCAGAACTTTGGGAACTGCCAGGGCCGGTCCTATACCCATATATAATGGATCAAGGCCTACTACCGTATATCCGATCAGCTTCATCTTCGGTTTGAGGCCCAGTTCCAAACATTTTTCCTTGCTGGCCACTAATACAGCCGCAGCCGCATCATTGGTCTGGCTGGCATTTCCTGCGGTAACTGTTGCTTGCTCATCCTGCATAAATACCGGTTTCAGTTTAGCCATATCTTCGAGATTGGCTCCGGGTCTGATTCCCTGATCCCTGTCAACTACCATTTTTTCGGTCCCCTGGCCGTCAGCAGTTGGAACATCAACCTCAATAGGCAGTATTTCCGCTTTAAATAGTCCATCAACCGTAGCCTTATGGGCCTTTTGATGGCTTGCCACCGCCATAATATCTTGTTTTTCCCGGGAAACTCCATATTTGCGGGCTACCATTTCAGCAGTGATTCCCATATTTCTCATCCGAATATCATAGAACTCTCCGCCTCTCGGATTAGGATCTGAGCCGAATCCCATAGGAACATGGGTCATATGCTGTACCCCACCGGCAATAATCAATTCCTGCCATCCAGCATTAATAGCATAGATAGCATTAATTATGGCCTGTAATCCGGAGGCACAGAAACGGTCTATTGTACAGCCGGGTATACTGTAGGGCAATCCCGCCATTAAAACTGCACCGCGGCCGATGTTTCCAGCCATATCATTAATTAAGGTTGTTCCCCCCAGAATGACATCGTCGATTTGTTCCTCCTTGCCTTCCAGTCCTGATCTGCGGATTAATTCGTTCAGGACCAGAGCAGCCATATCGTCCGCCCTCAGATTAATAAACCAGGATCTTTTTCCGGCCTTGGCTATGCCGGTACGAACACTTTCGCATAAGAAAATCTCTCTCATTCCAATTCCCCTCTCCATAATTATTATTTACGCTCATAGGACCCTCACTCTAATTCGTTAGCGTTAATTAAGGCAGTACCAGCGATTCTATCGGACACTCCAGAACCGATGTGTCAGCAGAGGTTATCAGGTCTGTGTACATATAAGCTGCAGGCAGCACCTGTTTAATATAGTATTTGGCACTGGCTATTTTTCCGCTATAGAACGGCACTTCAAAATGATCAGCAGGCAGCTCGGCTAATTTCTTCCTGGCAATCGCAGCCTGTTCCAGCAAACATGCGGCTACTTGGGTCATGGCACATACGAACAAAGCCCTGATTGAATAGAGCGGGATTAGATTCTTGCAATCGGCAAATTTGTCATACCAGCTATCGTATTGTTTTTTGACCGCTACTACACAATCGTAAGCCTTTTGTACTGCTTGAGCCTCAGCTGCAAAATCTGCAGCATTCGCATCAATAGTAGTCTTAATGTCTTCCAGCCAGTTAGCAAAAGGTACGCCGTCTTGCATCCGCATTTTTCTGGTAACTAAATCCTGGCCGTGAATGAAGGAAGTGCCTTCCCAGATGGTGAGTATTTTAGAATCACGCAGGTATTGTTCAACCGGGTATTCCTGGGTATATCCAACTCCGCCCAGAACCTGAATGGCCTCGGAAATCAGGTTAACTGCACACTCACTGCCATAGCATTTTACCAACGGGGTTAATACCGCCGCAATGCCTGCGCTTCTCTTGGCCTTTTCCTTGTCACTGGAGTTGTTTTCAATATCAAGATGCCAGAAGCCCTTAAATATCATAGCCCTGATCCCTTCGGTGTGGGCTTTCATATCCAGGAGCATTCTTCTAATATCTTCATGGTTGATTATTGGAACCCGTTGGGCATTTGGATTCTTGTCCCCGA
Source organism: Syntrophomonadaceae bacterium (assembly GCA_050949865.1). Classification (GTDB taxonomy): domain Bacteria; phylum Bacillota; class Syntrophomonadia; order Syntrophomonadales; family Syntrophomonadaceae; genus JBMNGN01. Next base: position 117,202 of record JBMNGN010000002.1, on the reverse strand, counting down.
AAGGACGGCCCTGTATGCGCTCAGTAGCATATTGGGCAGCGAAATAGTAAGCGGCTGCCGATTGGCAGTTGGCGTTGTGGCCAGTGCCGATTCTTGATTCGTTCATCATATTGAACATCATGGCCAGCCCTCTGGATCTGCCCTTTTCATCCGGTGGGCTTCCCAGCATATACCCATAGCATTCGTCTTCTTCGCCGAAATTCAACAACGCTGTAGCCTGGGCTTTCAAACCCATTTTATGTTCCAGGGTTACAGTTGCTACATCATTATACCTTCCCAAGGATCCATCATCATTAACCCAGTATTTCGGTACAATATATAATCCTATACCTGCTGATCCCGGTGCCGCACCTTCCGGCTTAGCTAATACGGCATGGATAGTATTGCTGCACAGCCCATGATCTCCGCCGGTTATAAACATCTTAGTGCCTTTGATTTTGTAGATATAAGGATCATCTGTTGCATAAGCCCTGGTGGTTATATCCGGAACGTCGGAGCCGGCATTTGGTTCAGTTAAGCACATGGTTCCCTGCCATTCGCCATTAAGCAAATTAGGCAGGAATTTATCCCTGATTTCCGGAGTAGCAAAATCGATTAACAGGTTGGCTACTCCAGTGGAAAGTTTAATATAAGAAGTTAATGCCGGACATGCTCCGGTGTTCATTTCATGAATGGCTTTAAAGAGTATCAGGGGCATTCCGCCTTCCTGTTCTATAGCCTCACTGCTGCTTCCCCATCCGTTTTCTTGCAGGAACTTAAAGGCCTCTTTGTAGCCGGGAGCCGGGGTTACAACCCCGTCTTCAAATTTAACTCCTATTTTGTCACCTTCGGTATTGATCGGATTAACTACTTCTTTGGCAATCTTATATCCCTCGTTTATTAAGGGATCGATATCATCAATACTATAATATTCCTTGAAACGTTCGCAGTTAAGAACCTCTTCAGTGTTCAACCATTCCTTTAGGATAAACTTGAGGTCCCGAATATCATATTTAAATTCCATAATATTAGCCCTCCCACTAACTTTTCCTCTTTCTGCCAATAAGGCCAGCGTCTCTATTATTAGTTGGATAAATGCCCTCTACTATCAACAGTAAATATACAATTCCATAGAAACGCTGGTCCGTATTGCATTATTACAACTAAGCTGCACTGATTATCTAAATAGGTCTTTGTTCCAGCCTAACTTGTTACCGTTTTCATCATATACATACCAGCCCTTGCCGGTCTTTTGTCCCAGATATCCCGCCCGGATCATTTTATAGGTTAGTAAGCTGGGTCTGTATTTGGGATCCTTGAATTCTTTAAATAATGTTTCACGAACTGCCAGCTGGATGTCTACCCCAACTAGGTCACCCAGTTCACAGGGTCCCATTCTCCAATTGGCACCTAGTTTCATAGCTTTATCAATATCCTCTGGTGTAGCAACGCCTTCTTCTACCATAAAGGGTACTTCATTGCCGCCCATTACCAAAATCCGGTTGACTATAAAGCCGGGGGAATCCTTAGCCCTGACGGTCTCTTTTCCTAGCTGCTTGGCAAGCTCTTCTACTGCCAGAATAGTTTCATCGGCTACTTGCATAGGCAAAACCACCTCAACCAGCTTCATTATTGTAGCTGGATTAAAGAAATGCATGCCTATAAACTTCGCAGGTCTTTTGGTGTTGGCAGCAATTTCAGTCACTGACAGTGATGATGTATTGCTGGCAAAAATGGTTTCCGGCTTGCAAACCTCATCTAATTTAGCATATACCTGCTTCTTAGCTTCCATGTCTTCAAATATAGCTTCAATTACAATATCAGTATCGGCCATATCATTGAGGTCAGCACTTTTCTGAATCCTGCCCAGGGTTGCATCTTTTTTCGCAGCATCAATTTTGCCTTTTTCAACTGCTCTGGACAATGACCTTTCAATGCGAGCTACGGCCTTATCTACAAATTTAATGTCAATATCATTTAGTATTACATCAAAACCACTCTCGGCGCATACCTGCGCTATTCCTAGACCCATGGTACCCGATCCGATAACACCAATCTTTTTAATTGCCATCCAAATTATACCTCCCTTATTATAAATATTTAATCTGCTATATTTTTATTTTGAACCCCCTTCCTTACATAATTTTACTTTTAATAATCTATTTCTATTTTATTCTATTTTATTACTTCTTGTCCAAATTTTTTGTTTTTGAGCAGACTTAATTAATTCATCCCTGAAATCGGGATGAGCAATGTCGATCAGCATCTCCGCCCTGGCCCAGGATGATTTGCCCATGATATTTGCCTTGCCATATTCGGTAACAATAAACATGGGTAAGGTCCTGGGGTCTGTGACTATGGCGCCCACCGGCATAAAAGGCTGTATCCTGGAAATAACCCGTCCATCTTTCAGCTTTCTGGTCGAAGGCAGACATATAAAGGATTTACCTCCCTTAGAAAGCCATGCCCCATAGGTGAAATCAACCTGTCCACCAGTACCCGATATCTGACGGAAATCCAGGGCTTCAGCACACACCTGCCCGTATAAATCTACATACAGGGCATTGTTTATAGCGATAACTTTATCATTGGCAGCAATCCGCTGCGGATCATTGGTTATATCAACTGGGTATATGGCGCATGCTGGGTTATTATCAAGAAAATCGTATAAATTCTGAGAACCAAGCGCGAAGGTATAAACCATTTTCCCCTTATCCACATTCTTGCGCCGACCGGTTAGAATACCCCTTTCAAAAAGATCGACATAGGAATCATTCATCATTTCACTGTGCATTCCCAGATCCTTTAAATCTGATTGGGCGATCATCTTACCGATATAATTGGCCAACCCACCAATACCCAACTGTACAGTGCAGCCGTCTTCAATCTCCTCGATAATAGCATTGGCAATACCTTTCTCTACCTCTGTATATGGTACGTCCTGCGGGAAGGCTTTAAGGGGCTTATTGTCCCCTTCAACCACATAAGTTACCTCGGATATATGAACGCTTTCCTGTTCACCCCCCAGGCAAGTAGGGGTCTTATCGTTGGTTTCTACTATGATTATATCCGCCTGATCGCAAACTGCCCTGTGGTAGGAACATGAGGTACCAAAGTTAAAGTATCCATGCTTGTCCATCGGAGCAGTCATCATAAAGGCTACCCTTACCGGGGCCGAATGCCCGAGTCTAATCGTTAAGGGACTATTTCTATACATACCGGGCAAATGGAAGCACCGATCTCCGAGTTTTCTATCATCGGCGCTTAAAAACCCACTGTTATAAATAAAATGTTCATATTTGGGCTCTACCAGAGCTACTTCGGGTTCAAACAAGGGGCATACTCCCCTGATATTAACATTGAACAATTCATCTTTTCTTTCGGCCAATGCTTTGTCAAGGGCCTGAGGCCCCATGGCAAAATGACTGTAGGCTACCCAATCCCCAGATTTTACCACTTTTACTGCTTCCTGTGCAGAAACGGTTTTGCTTTTTAATTCATCAGTATAGGTCTTTCCCATATCCATCCCCCTTATGCGTATACTATTCTATATTAGGCACTAGCACTTCTCTTATTTAATATACTGGTTAATACTCCCTGTCTAAGCACAACATAGACAAAGCAAGCAAACCCTATAAATTTCGGTATCGTGAACGGGGCTATCATCATCAGGCCACCGATAATAGCCAGCCATCTATCCACAAAGGGCAGTTTATTTCTCCAGTATCCAGCCATTCCGGCGGCAAAGAGAATTAATCCTGGAATAACGAAAACTATAAACATAATAACCTTTTGGACTGACCAGTATTCGGGTATAAGCAGGAAGGCCGGGTCAAAGATAAAGATCATCGGAATCAAATAAGTCAGCATTCCCAAGCGCATACCTTCGAAACCGCAGGCTACTGCATCACTTCCCGAAATCTGCGCTCCAGCATAAGCGGCGAAAGCAACCGGTGGAGTAATGGCATAGAGAGTAGCATAGTAGAAGACAAAAATATGCACTGCAGCTGGATAGAAATCAAGCTCCATCAAGGCGGAGCCGAAAACGGCTATACCGGTTATATAAGCCGGTATCGACGGCATACCCATACTGAGGATCAGGATGGCAATGGCGGACAAAATCAACGCTGACCAGACATTGGCTGCTCCTAATGACAGGATCAAGGTGGCAAACTTGAGGTTGAGCCCGGTTTCAATCAAGAGACCGGTTATTATACCGGCAGCAGCACAGGCCATGGCTATATAGGCAGACAACCTGCCGGTTCTGGCCAAGATCTTGTAGAACTTGGCAAATCCCAAGCGTTCGTTCTTTTTGAATATACCCAGTACCAGGGCTACTCCACAGGCATAAGCGGCCGCCAATCCGACCGGGGTGAACTGGAAAAGGAAAAACAGCAGTACCAGGATGCTTATTACGAAGATATAAAAGCCTTCAGAGAATATCTGCCCCATGGTTTTATCCAGCTCACCCATTCCTTTAACCCCGAATTTCTTGGCTTCGAAATGAACCGTCCAGTAGAAGGCAAAATAGAACATCAAGGCCGGCAATAAGGTGTACTGGCAGACCTTAATATAAGGTATCCCCATGTACTGGGCGAGAACAAAGGCAGCAACCCCCAGCATCGGCGGCATTAACTGGGCGGCGGTACCGGCTACGGCGGCGGTGGCTCCGGCGGTTACCCTGGGATATCCCCCTTCAATCATCTTGGGTATAGTCGGAAAACCTATAAGGTAGGTAGTTGACATGGGAAGCCCGCTGGCCATACCCATCAATACGCCGCTGGCGATGGCGGTCTTGGCTGAAGCCCCGTCAGCCTTGCCGAATATCTTGTTGGCAAAATCCAAGAAGGTCTGTAGGACTCCCATTTCTTCCAAAATCATACCATACAGTATAAAAGTATAGGCCAGGGTCACAACTACCCAGAGCGGGCTGCCGAATATCCCCCTGGTGGTCAGGTACATGGTATCTATTAACCAATCCATGGTAAACCCAACATGTCCAAAATACCCGGATAAATATTTACCAAACCACAAATAGGATAACAGAACCAAACAAATGAGCACCATGGGCAGCCCAATCGCTCTACGGGTCGCCTCCAGGGTGATTATTATAGCCAGGATACCAAGAATATATTCTATTTGGGTTATTTCGGTAACATACTCGATCCGGCTGATAATGTGGGCATTGTTAACTACTAAATACCCCATAACTACAACCGATAAAATCATCCAAATAGCATCAATAAAATTGAATTTCGACCAAAACGGGCTGGTCCCGCCCTTATAGAGATAAAAGGTTAGAATCAAGCTGACCATCATAAAAACCGCCAGTGATCTGGTATAACCAAACATAGGCCCAATAATTATTATGGACAGAGTAAACAGGGTTAATAAAAAGCCAATCAGGTCAATAAGATTGTCTGCTGTAAATTTACGTTCTACAGAACCCAAAATTCCACTCCTCTCTAAACAATAGCAGCAATAAATCAGTAAATCAGTACTTGATTTATTTATCATGTTCGGTGAATAAGGAAGTACCTGTAACAGGCACCTCCTTATTTAAATAGAATTTGTTCTTAAGATTTCAAAATGGACTTATTCCACGGTTATACCATTCTTCTCAAAGAATTTGACTGCTCCCGGATGGAATGGTATCTGTTCACCTACTCCAGCCATTCTGCTCATCTGCTTAGCATCAAACCCTTTGAATTCACTGTTGCCTACCTCTGCCATTACATCCATGTTCTTGAGGACTGCATCACAAATCTTTTCAATGGTTTCTGCCGGGATTTGGCCGTTAGCCAGCCATACAGTTACGTCAGCCAGCTGTACGGTATCTTCTTTAATGCTCTTTTGTAAACCGGCAGGAATAGTAACGGGATCTACTGGTATTTCTTTCTGAACTTCAGGAATCGATGCCGGATCTAATTCCAGCATCCTGAATTCTCTCTGGGACTCCAGTTCGGAAAGGGCTGCTGACTGGGCGTTTACCGCCATGGTATATGCAGCCACATCCACCTGGCCCTTGGCCAACAGGTCAACTGCTTCCTGGTACTTGCTAACGGTTATGATTTTACCGCCATTTTTCTCAATGCTGTCATAGGTTATGCCATGCACTTCTAATATCTTGTCAGGTACATATTTGGCGGTAAATCCAGAAGGATATGATACATATCTGAAGCCTTTGCCTTTAAGGTCGCTTATGGATTTGTAAGGAGATTTGGCATCAACTAACAGAACATAAGCAGCTGTTGTGGAATGAAACATTTGCTGGGCATTTTTTATCGGCTCTTTGAAGTATTCGTTTTCTCCCTGAGTTGCAACAACTTTTCCTTCAGCCATGGCTCCCAGGAAGCTGCTGAAGGTTAGTCCGATATCCGCTTTGCCCTGTTCCAGCATAATAACATTACTAATAGCCGAACCCGGTCTTATATCAACTTTCCAGTTATATTCAGTTGCTAGTATTCCCGGTAAGGCTGATGCCTGTGAGTACCAGGTTGTCCCGGTAGGACCAGACAGGAATATGAAATTGGTCTTTTCTCCACTGGAATTGTTACCCGAAGAATTATTGCCATTATCGGAATTACCGCCACTGCATCCAATCATGAGCAAGGATGCTGATATCAGTATGGTTAATAATATAAGCATCCCTCTGTGTTTTTGTAGTCTCAACATTTAATTTCCCCCTTAATAATTCTAGGCATATGCTAAGCCCAATAATATCTCACCTAATAATACCTGTGCTAAACCCTTATCCTCCTCCCCTTTGGTACCCCTGGTAAGCCATAGTCTGTATCTACCGACATCAAGTTACCTGCTCGCCCCCCCCTTCTTATGGTTCTATCTTTCAGACTAACTCCCAACAGTTATTAACTTAAACACCAACTCGAAATTTCCTCTTTTTTTGTTGACTTATTTTCTAAATTTTCACCACTATAACTTCTAAATTATTACAATTCGACATCTTTTTTGGGGCTTTTCCCTTATTAAGATGGTTGTTTACCACGTTTCTTGTAACAAAAACAGTTTAGTTACATACAAAAACCCCAGGATGGTATGATAAATCCATGTTAGCCATCTCTGAGGTTTTTTTACATTTTATGACATTATAACCGGTTTTTTAAATTACCTTATTCCTTTTCAATTTTTCAATATCCTCCAGGTTATAGCCGAGGGATAACAGGATCTCTGTATTATGCTCCCCTAGCTTAGGAAAAGTTAACTTCATCTTTCCAGGGGTAGCAGACAGCTTAATAGGTATCCCGGCCAAAGTAAGTTCCTGCCCTGAGTCGTAATCAGTCACTCTGGTTATCATCTCTCTATATATTACCTGGGGATGATTATACATTTCCTCCAGGCTGAGTACGGGGGTTATGCATATATCACTTCCCTGGAAGAACTCCATCCACTGATCCCGGGTTTTTTCAAGGAATTTGGCCTGAATAGCGGCTTTGATCTCTCCTTGTAAAGATAAATCACGCTGAAACTCGATATATTGCGTTAGTTCCAGCTTATCACAAAATTCTTGCCAAAACTTGGTTTCAACGGCTGCCAGGCTTATATACCGGTTATCTTTGGTCCTGTATATATTATAAAAAGCATAATAACCGGTATTACGGTAAGGTAGCCTCCGGGATTGCGACCATTCACTTAAAGCATAGGCTAATAAGCTAATCGATCCATCGACCATGGACACATCGCACATCTGTCCTTTACCGGTAATCTCACGATTATACAAAGCCAACACTATCCCCAGAGCTGCATACAAAGCCCCACCTGCCAAGGCGGCGGTTTCAATGCCGGTAATGTGCGGTACACCTGTACAACCGGTTATGCCCGCAATACTCTGGAAGTTCAAATCGTGTCCGGCTAACCTGGCCATTGGTCCTGTTGAACCATAACCGCTTAACGCACAATAGATTATTCCTTTATTAATCGAGGAAAGCTCCTTATACCCCAAACCCAGTTGGTCCATTACGCCAGGGCGAAATTGATCGATTACTACGTCGCTTTCCCTGGCCATATTTTTGAATATCCTTTTTCCTTCCTCCTTTTTCAGGTCCAAGGTTATGCTCTTTTTATTGCGGTTCACGGTGTAAAACAGGGCGCTTTTTTTGCTGGCATCATTGGAGTTCCAACGTCCAGGATCACCCAAATTCGGATCTTCAACCTTTATAACCTCCGCACCAAAATCAGCCAGTATCTGAGAGCAAAAAGGGCCGGCAATCACTCTTGACAAATCCAAAACCCTGATATTCTCTAAAACTGAACCCATTTTCCTCTCTCACCCCCACTCCAGGATACAATTATCTGACATATTTCTACAGCCAGGTTTATAATACCTGCTTCAGAAGTTAATCGCTATTCTCTGCAATTTCTTTACATTAGGGAATACCCATTTCACCTCCGGGTAAAATAGGCAGTTTAAAATATGCCTTACTATCATTTGTTGGAACTAAGCTTTCCAGCCACCATCGACAACAAGATTATGGCCGTTTATGAAGCTGGTGGATGATAGCAAAAAAACACAGGTTTCAGCAATTTCATTAGGATTCCCCAACCTCCCCACCGGGATATCGCTAGACAGTTCCTTTTGTTCCTCAGCATCGAGTTCGGACAATAACATGTCGGTAGCCACTGGCCCTGGGGATATGGCATTAACTGTGATCCCGGACGGCCCTACTTCTTTAGCCAAAGACCTGGTCAAACCAATAAGCCCTGCCTTGGACACAGCATAGACTGACTCAAAGCTAGCTCCGTACATTCCCCAGATGGAGGCAATATTAACAATCCTGCCGAATCTATTCTTCAGCATGTTTGGTAATGCCCTTCTACAGCACAGAAAGGCTCCTTTCAGGTTGGTATCCATTACTCTATTCCACTGTTCCACACTTGTGGTACTTAAAAGTGAACGTAAGCCAATCCCGGCGTTATTGACCAGCATGCTTACCGCCCCGATTTCAGATTCAACTATGGAGAACATTTTTTCCACTTCTTCTTCTTTACTCACATCGGCCTTAATGCAGATTACAGGTACACCACAGGACCTGCTTACCTCATCAGCTAAAAGCTTAGCTTCTATTTCTGAATTCCGGTAATTAATGGCCAGTCCTGCGCCCTCAGCTGCAACCCTGCGCGATATAGCTGCTCCAATTCCTTTGCTGCCCCCAGTTATGAGGCAGACATGTCCTGCCAAATTATTCCCTGACTTCTTCACCATAGTACCTCCCGTATAAACAGCGTCCATCCGGCTACTAGTATTCCATTCAGCCAGACTACTAGCTAGCGGTTATAGTGCGGCGATAGCCGCAGTCTATACTCATTTCAATATGTTAATTACACCAAAAAATAAAACCCTGGAGTCAGGGTTTTTGTATCTTAGGTGGCGGAGAAGGATTTAATTTAATATTACCGCTGAACTTCTCTCTGTTAACCTTAAACAACCGCCTAAAATATATTAATAATCTGAAAAGACTGAACTGCTATACATAAAATATCCTAAAAGACAACTAAAAATACACTCTGCCAATGACTTTCCAACTTAAGTTATTCTATCTTAAGCCTCCGCCACCGTAATTATATTTTAATATTTAAATGCCATAAAATCAATTCTTTTATTTCTGGTAATTTAAGGATGCCCTTACATTTTCCTTGAACGGGCCGTATTATTTAGGGCCTGTAAAACCAATTTCACTTCTTCCTCGTCATTAAATAACCCGCAGCTTAAACGGCAGGTACCTGTTTCCAGGGTTCCAATAGTCTTATGGGCTAGAGGAGCGCAATGTAGACCGGAGCGGGTAATTATTCCATAATCATGCTCCAGGCACATACTAACCTGTCCGCAATCAAATCCCTTAATATTGAAGGACACCACGGGCATGCGTTTCTTTGCCCCAATGTCACCATAAAGGATGATTCCTGGTATTTCTAACAGCCCTTCAATGAGCATCCTGCCTATCTTTTCTGCATGAGACTCGATTGTGTCCAAGCCGTTATTCATAATGTAGTTAACCCCGGCAAGAAGTCCAGCAATCCCTGGGGTATTCAAAGTGCCGCTTTCCAAACAATCGGGCATGAAATCCGGCTGCTCTAAAGATTCCGATATTGAGCCGGTTCCTCCAAATTTAAGGGGATTCAACCTGATTCCAGGCCTGATGTAGATGCCTCCTGTGCCCTGGGGGCCAAATAAACTCTTATGGCCAGTAAAGGTCAGGATATCTATATGGTTTTCTTTTACGTCAATTGGAATAGAACCTGCGGTCTGAGCGCTGTCCACAATAAATATTATTTGGTTTTTTTTGGCTATTTCCCCCACCTCTTGGATCGGCATAATAGTACCGGTCACATTAGAAGCATGCAGCATACAGATAGCCCTGGTATTAGGCCTTATGGCCCTGGAAATCTCATAGGGATCCAGGCTCCCATCCGGCATGCAATTTACCGCTGTCCACTCCACACCCTGGTGCTGTAGAGCAAACAAGGGTCTAGCCACCGAATTATGCTCCATCTTGGTGGTAATAACATGGTCCCCGGGTTTTAACACCCCTCGCAAAGCTGTGTTTAAAGCTTCGGTAATATTAGCCATAAAGGCAACCCTAGAGCTATCACTTATATTAAATAAAGACGCTAACCGGTCACGTGCTTCTACTACAATACAACCGGCTTTAAGGCTCGTTTGGCTGGCACCTCTCCCAGGATTCCCGCCCAGGTTGCGGTTAAAATGATCTATTGCTCTGTAAACCGTCTCCGGCTTGGGAAATGAGGTAGCCGCATTATCCATGTAGATCATATTCATGTCCTTAATACCTTTACAAATTTATTTATCATCTTCTATGAACATATATGATTATACCACGCATATGCTTATACTTGAAATAACTTTTGATTATATATCAAAAGTTCCACATAGGAGGAACTATACGGCCCCAGAAAAAGTTATCCTCGAAGGACTCCTTCGAGGAAAGCCGCATACAGCTAACCAGTAACGTTCTCTTCAATCTTTTTTGGAAGCTGGGTATTATATTAGTCTCAAGCCCCAGGGTCTTTAAAACTACTTAACTAGTACTACATTGATGGCTTTAGTGAGAGCCGTAACCGTATCGCCTTGTTTAAAACCTGCATCTTTTAGTGATTCCGTAGTCATAACTGAAGTTATCGTGTTATCCCCTACCTGTACAGTTACCTGGGACATCACTTCACCTGCTACTATCTCAACTATCTTGCCGGTGAATCTATTTCTTACTCCCGCCTGCATTTTGTACTACCTCCCTTGCTAATTATTAGTTTTATTATGAGTTTATCTTGGGTTATTATACGATTATAAAGAAGCATCCATTATCGTCGAGCACGATTGACCGATTTTACTGACTTGTTCTATCAATCAGCCCGGGATAGATTTTAAGCAGTATAAATTTAGTATAATCAAATCTTTCCTGAGTAAACTATATTACGGTTGAACTGATGGAGGTTAATGAATGAGCTTAAAAAGCAGTCTTATTTTCCTGTCCCGGCTGGGGTTTTTATGCCTGATTCTATTCCTGGCTGCAGGATGTAATACAGAGCAAAACCGGACTGACAATAACGATAATGAGGTTTCAGAAGCCCCGGCCAATATTAAATCGTATTTTCCCCTAACGGTTGGCAGCACCTGGGTATACCAGGGAGAGGGAAATGAATTTGCCAGCTTTTCGAGAGAAGTCTTGTTTGCTAAGAACAATCTAGCCCAGATAAAAGAGGATAATGGTGGTACAGTAATGGCGGTAGTCTTTCAGGTAAACGATGAAGATATTACCAGGGTATATTTTGAAGGTGAAGTCTACAACCCTGAAAACCTATTGGAAACCAACCTGCCCCAAAATGACAATAAGACCATTATCAAAGCACCCATTGAAGTTGGCACTGCCTGGGAAACATCAGATGGTTCCTCAGAAATTATAGACCTTAAAGCCAAAGTCCACACCCCAGCCGGGGTTTTTGAAGACTGTCTGCATGTCCAGACTACCGGAAATGACTACCTAATTAATGAATTCTTTAAGGAAGGCATTGGCATGGTAAAAAGGGAATATATCTCCGGTGACTTCCGGGTAACATCAAGCCTGCAGGATTATACCATCAAGCAATAAATTATTGGCCTGCTCTACATCCTATCAGTACCCTTGTATGGGATTGGGTTCTTTGAAAAGACCCCTTTTTTCTTTTACATCTCATAACATCCCATCCCAGTATTTTTAAAGCTCCCTTATTTTTGTTCTGATCTAAAGCTGTTCTGGCAAAATTTTATTTGCAATCGAACTTTTGTTCGGTTATAATTAAATCGAACATCAGTTCTGTCAAGGGGAGGAAATACATTTAATGTTTAGGGGATTTACAAAAAAGGAATTGTATCAGGCTCTGGCCGGAGCAGCAGGTATGGCGGTTACTGGATACCTTCTTACCGTAGGGGTTTTTATTGTTTTTAAAGCCTAACCTTGTAATGCTGCTTTAACTAGAAGTACCGGGCTATAATACCTCCGCCCAGAACCTTTTCGCCATCGTACAATACTACTGACTGTCCGGGAGTTATAGCCCTTTGGGGTGCCTTAAAGCTAATTTTGACCTCCGATTCAGAAATTGGGGTAGCAACTGCCTCAACTTTCGGCGCAAGGTACCTGATCTTAGCCAATGCTTTGATGGAATCATCAGGAACCTCACCAGAAATAAAGGTGAAATCTTCAGCAATAAGGGCTTTATGATACAGACTTTCATTTGAGCCTACCCAAACCGTATTGGTTTTAGCATCTATGCCAGTCACATAGGCTGGAAATCCCAGGGCCAGGCCTAAGCCCTTGCGCTGGCCGATAGTATAGCGATGAATTCCCCGATGAGGTCCCAGGCTTTTACCGTTGGACAGTTTAAATTCTCCTTGCAAGTGCTCCACAGCGGCAAATTTTTCTATAAAGTCCCCGTAGTTCATGGATGAAACGAAACAGATTTCCTGGCTTTCAGTCTTGCCTGATACCGCCAACCGGTGCTGTCTAGCTAACTGTATAACTTCATCCTTAGAATAATGGCCAAGTGGCAGGATAACCCGCTTAAGCTGAGCCTGGGTCAATCGATATAGTACATAACTCTGATCCTTCCTGGGATGCAGTGCGGCTAGCAGGGCCATCCGACCATCTGATTCCCTAACCACCCTGGCATAATGACCGGTAGCAAGAAATTCCGCCCCCAATTCCATGGCCTTTTCCAAAAGCAATCCGAATTTAATATAATAATTGCATATTACACAGGGATTGGGGGTTCTCCCTGATAAATATTCCCGGCAAAAATAATCAACTACCCGGTTAATGAATTGGGGTTTTAAATCAATTACCTGATGAGGAATACCGAGTTGGATGGCAACACTGCGGGCATCATCCACCTCCTGGTTATTGTCGTGCCACAGCTTCATAGTAATTCCCAGGATTTCGTAACCCTGGTCTTTTAACAGCAAGGCAGCAACTGAACTGTCAATACCCCCGCTCATGGCAACCGCCACTTTTCTCACCGAAGATCTAACCTTCTTTCCAGAGCATTTATCTTAATATAGCCTAAAACCAGTATATATTGATAGTATTACTTATAATTATTTATCTTAACCCCCTTGTTCCAAGCTCCATAGTCTATGGGTTAACTGTACTTGGCCTTTATAGAAAATCTAGATATTTCTAAAAGGACCAACCCGGCGGTTGTCGAAATAAGATTATATGGTTTAATTTTCAATGGGGGACACTACTATGCCCAGACCTGTATTAATGGCCTTGAATAGAATATCCAAAACCTACGATATGGGCGAGATTAAGGTAAAAGCCTTGCAGGAAACCAATCTTGAGATTTACAGCGGGGAACTGCTGGTAATACTTGGCCCCAGCGGTTCAGGCAAGAGTACCCTTTTAAATATTATTGGGGGTATGGAAAAACCCACCACTGGAGAAATAATTTTTGATAACCGGGATTTATCCAAGGCAGATGAGGATTTATTAACCATTTTCCGGCGCCATGAAGTGGGCTTCGTTTTCCAGTTTTATAATCTGATTTCAGATTTGACTGCCTATGAAAACGTACAACTGGCAGGGGATTTAGTACAAAACCCTTTTCCCGTACCTGAATTACTGGAAGCAGTCGGTCTCAAGGATCGGATGCACCATTTCCCTTCCCAGTTAAGCGGAGGTGAACAGCAAAGGGTTGCCATAGCCCGGGCTTTGGTGCAAAAATATGAAGAGAGTGTTAAAGAAACGGAAAAAATCCTGATTATCAACCGTCAACAGGAAGCCTTGCTGCAAATGAAACCCTGGAGGTTAGGGCAGAGATACTAACCGATGATATTAAAGATGTCCAGGTAGGACAAAAGGCGGTAATCACCTCCCCTTCTATAGCCCATGAAGAGATTACCGGCAAGGTGCAAACCATTTACCCCAAGGCAGAAGAAAAACTTTCAGCCTTGGGAGTAGTTCAAAGAAGGGTTCCGGTTATAATCACCCTTGATAATTATGACCAGCTAAAACCGGGATACGAAGTAAGGGTAAGCATTTATACCAATTCTAAGGAAAAGGTGCTGGTTATTCCCAGGCAATCAGTCCGCCACATAAATGAGGAGCGTAAAGAAGTCTTGCTGGTAGAGAAGGACCGCATTAAAACCCGGCCAATAGTCACCGGTATGTATGATCGTGATTTTATTGAAGTAACCGAAGGACTGACCGCCGGTGACATTATAATTAAAGATGCTGGCTTGCTGCTAAAAGATAATACTCGGGTCAGGCCGTTAATTACCGATTGATTTACCACCGGCCAGGGCAACCAGGCATCTATAATCCTGTGGTATACAAACCGGCGTATTTGGAGGTAACTGTACCACCTATAGCCCTGCCTGCCAGCCTATTACTATCGGGGATTACCTGTTATGTTTGGCTAAGCAGCCTGCCTGATACACCAATTGAGAAAGAAAGCGGCCAGCTCTACTAACCGCTTCATTCCAGGCCTGCTAACCTTCCGCCAGCATATTTACCGGCACTTTTATTTTTTTGCCTGAATCAAGGAATCTTACCATAGCTGAATCTCCTTCCACCTCCTCGATCCAAACTGGATTGCCCTGATATTTGACCTCGATCACTCCTAAAGAATCCATTATTTGCCTGGCTCTATAGGCCATCATTTTGGGGCCACCTCCCGTTTTTCTAAATAGCTTGCCTCAAACTTTCCAGGATTATTAATCCTTGAAAACGAAGACACCGCTGGCAATTTTTATAAGACTCTGTTTTTTTACAACCCCCTATTTATCAAGTAGTTTTTTTACCGTT
Organism: Syntrophomonadaceae bacterium; assembly: GCA_050949865.1. Taxonomy (GTDB): domain Bacteria; phylum Bacillota; class Syntrophomonadia; order Syntrophomonadales; family Syntrophomonadaceae; genus JBMNGN01. The sequence goes on along the minus strand of JBMNGN010000002.1, from coordinate 101,909 downwards.
TTACCGGTCTGCCATCTAACTACGATTGCAAAGGAGCAAAATGATTACTGGCTTTAGAAATTACATCAATTCTCAGTTAAAAATTTCTACCCATACTAATTTAGCTTCCCGAGCCTTCGTTCTGGCCGGCATTACAAATTTAAAAACATTTCAGTTAACTGACTCTGTTTTTTAACGTAATTCCGGCCATAGAAGTTTAATTTGGGAAATAGATCAACAAGTTAGAACCTGTGTAAAAAAATGCTAGGCAATGTAACAGTTTCCTCCCCAATTCAATATTATATGGTAGAAAAGCGATTGACCAAACTTGAGTGCCGATCTAGCCGGCCCAGCTTTTCAAGTTTTATCTAAGAAAGGAGTTTTTAAAGATGACTAATTACAAAGATGATTGTTGTGAAAGAGACTACGGTGATCGCCGTCCTCGCCGTCCCAAAATTAACCAGACTATCTTAGCTTGTGGAACCGGCAGTGGTCTTGTCATCCCCCAACATAGTGAGAATAAATCCCAATTAATCAACCCTTATGTCCTTGGAAGTGTAGTTTTGGACACCTCGGACCTGAAAAAACCTACTGTGAAGGTCGACTTTTCTTGCATAATTATGTTCAGGGACAATGATTCAGACGATCTGCGCCTGACTTTCACACTGTTTAAGACTACTAAGTTTGGTGGCCGGATTCCCCTGGGAACCTGGAACTTTGAGAGAGATTTTCAAGACAATGACCGGTTTGAAACCGTAGATTCATTTAGTTTTACCTGGTGTGGATGCGATGAATGCCCGGGATGCAATCATTATACGGTTGAGTTAACTAATGTAGAGAGCGATGATGTTGACTGTGTCGCCATTACCAGCCCAAGCATAAATGCTCTGGGAGTAGGTCCGCTGGCTGATGACTGCTATGAGGATTAATAACTAAGATTTTTAAGCCATAAACCAATCGAGCCCCTGGCTATGTGCTCGGCACACTAGGAACTTTAACCCATTAGACTGCGCCCGGCAGGGCGCACGAAGAAGGGAAGCAGGACGTATTCTTCCTGCTTCCCTATTACTCCTATAACCCTCCGGGTAACTCCAATATTTATTTGTATATTAAACCTGGTTTTGCTTCGAAAAATACCCTATTGATGCTTTTTGTCCATTTATTGCCAAATGGCTTTGTAAGCTGCATAACGATGGCGGCATACCGGGGGGCACCCGCCGATAAATCGATTAACCCCCGACCCGTCAACCTTTATCCAAGGCTCTGGCGCTTTTCTATAATTCCCTCAATGGTCTGCCGGATTTCTTGAACTACCTCCTCCAGGACATTCCTATTGGCTCCCTGAGCCATAATCCTTACCAAGGGTTCAGTCCCTGACGGGCGTACTACTAGTTTCCCCCACTCCCCCAGTTTGGCCTGGCCCTTATTTATTGATTCAATTACTGCATCATGGCACATGGTTTGTTCTTTATTTTCAACTTTGATATTAACCATAATCTGGGGATACTTATCCATCTCCCTGGCCAATTCAGAGAGCTTAAGGCCATTGCGTTTCAAAACCTCTGCCAGTTTTAAAGAAGTCAAAAGACCATCGCCGGTTGTGGCATGTTCAAGGAAAATAATGTGTCCTGATTGCTCTCCACCCACGATACATCCAGTTTCCCTCATCTTTTCCAATACATACCTGTCTCCCACCTGGCAGCTATTGATAGATACATTTTCCCTACGCAGGGCAATATCCAATCCTATATTGCTCATAACAGTTGCTACTATTGCTGGGGGATTAAGGAGCCCTCTGCGGTGCATATCAAGAGCAGTTATCAGGAGAATATAGTCCCCATCGATTTCATTGCCCAATTCATCTATAGCAATACACCTATCAGCATCTCCATCATAAGCTATTCCAATATCAGCCTTATAATGCAAAACCGCCCTCTTCAAACTTTCGGTATCAGTTGACCCGCACCCCTCATTAATGTTAATCCCATTGGGGGTATTATTGATGGGGATTACTTTGGCCCCTAACCTTTTCCACATTTCCGGTGCGGCAGTATAAGCGGCACCATTGGCACAATCAACTACAATAGTTAAATTGCTTAAATCAGTGTTAAGGGAATAACAGCTAATCAGATGGCTAAGGTAATTATTTAATGCTTCTGGAACATCGTAAACCCGTCCAATCTCCTTTCCTTTCATTCGGGTTAAACTGCGGGTTCCAGCCAATACTAGAGCCTCAATTTCATCTTCTATTTCATCAGGCAGTTTGTATCCTGAACTGCCAAAGAATTTGATTCCGTTATCTTGAACCGGATTATGGGAAGCTGATATTACTATTCCACAGGAAGCTTTATATTTTTGAGTCAAGTAAGCAACTGCTGGAGTTGGTATAACACCTAATGTAAGAACATCTGCTCCGGTTGAGAGGATTCCCGCTACAAGCGCAGCTTCAAGCATATCACCAGATATCCGGGTATCTTTTCCTACCATAATCCTAGGTCTCGCTGCTTTATACTGCTTGGCTAGGACATAACTACCAGCCCGACCCAAATCGAAAACCATTTCCGGGGTAAGTTCAAGGTTAGCAATTCCCCTTACTCCATCGGTCCCAAACAAAATACCCAATTTTATACTACCTCCACAACAAAAATAAAAAATATGCATATTTAGTGTTTATGCAATTTTAACCCGGAATGTTAATCGGCTCATTCAATAACCGAATTAATAGCCAGCTCTATGTTGACATTGACTTCAGATGGATAAACACTCAACCCGGCAGGGGCAACCACCTTATAATTATTTACCACATACTCCATGCTGCTGTCGATCATAATTTTTTCAGTGCTTACCTGGTTAACCCTTTTAATTGCTTCCGCCGTTCCAGCAATGGTGACATATTCTGGCAATACCTCTACTCTGGCTATTTTAAGTTCGGCCTGTTCACTGCTGGCTACATCAGGAACAACCTTGACTTTTTTAGTGGAAAATTCCCGGCTTACTACAGTGTAGACTAACACAGTTGCAGGAACAATCTTTATATTATCTTCTATCACATCCCCAGAATCATGGCGAACGCTTAATGGCAGGGTAAAGGTATCTATATCGCGAGTGTTGCTTAGATTTATAGAACACACCACTTTTAGGTTTTCTACATTGTGCTGATTACCGCGGATTAAACACTTGTCCGGAATGGTAATTACTTCGATAAGCTTATAACCCGGGGGTGGTGGTTGGGATATTTCATATATAATCGGAACCTGGCGTTCGCTCACTGCTTCTACCTCAACCATGACTTCTTTGGGCTCTACACTGACAAATAATGCTCCTCTTACCGGTTCTATATTAACCGGCAGGGAAAATGAACCGGCACCAATCCCTGATAAGTCAACAAACGCGATTATCTCCGACGCATCTTCAACCGGGCCCCAGATCCTGACTGAAACCGTTTCCGGTGCCTTAACCGCATATCCTTCAGCCAAATTATAAAACCGCAGCTTGACCTCGGCCAGACTCTGAGTTGCAGTCAAACTACCCTGGTTCACCACATAAAACCAGAGCAAAACTGCCATCAGGATTGAGGCAATTTTAAGCCCTATTGTCCGTTTTTTTGGATCGTTTAAATTCATTAGCCCACCTCTGTTTCAACGAGAAAGGGGTTCTGTTAACACTGGTAAGGTTACGGGTCAATATGTCTCGTAAGCTATGAGCATCAAGATACCTTTGCAGTCTCCCATCTATAGCCAGGGATACAGATCCGGTCTCTTCCGATACTATCACCGCGACAGCATCGGATACTTCAGTAATACCGAGGGCAGCCCGATGTCTTGTCCCCAGTTCTTGATCAACATAAGGATTATCGCTCAGGGGGAGAAAGCAGGCGGCTTTGTCAATCCTCCCATTGGTTATTACTACCGCCCCGTCATGCAAAGGAGAATTAGGAACAAATATATTGATTAAAAGGCTGGATGAGACCAGGGAATCAAGTTTTACTCCACTTTCCATATGTTCTGATATCCCAGTTTCTTTAGTTAAGACAATGAGGGCGCCGACTTTGTTTCGAGCCAGCACAGTAACCGCATCAGTTATCTCTTTAATAACTACATCATACTGCTCCATTCCAGTATTCGGACTGCGCATAAAAAAACTTCCCCGGCCCAACTGCTCCAACAGCCGCCTGAGTTCAGGCTGAAATACAATTGGCAGGGTAATGGCAAAGACTATCCACAGCTTGCCAATCAGCCAGTTGACCATGTCTAATTGGAGCGAGCTAGCTATAACCGAAAACACCAGCAGAATGATTAAACCTTTTAATAGCTGCTCTGCCCGTGTCCCTTTAATCCAGCGAAGTATTCTATAGAATACATAGGCAACTATAGAGATGTCGATCAAACTCCGGATAATATCCCATGGACTTGCAAATACTCCGGTTAAAAAGCTTAGATCCAATTTTCTTCCCCCGATGGCAATTCAATTGTTAAAGAAATCGGTAGTTTTTACTCTCTATTATCTAGCCGATAATGGAAAACGAGAAGCATACCATCTTTTATGCTTATAGAAGCTTCCTTAGACTGCATGATGTTGGATACTGCATAAGGGTATTTCTTGTATAATACTGCATTTTCCAAAGGATATTCAAAACCGGCTTCAAACACCCCGGTAGCCTTTTCGGTCAAAGCCAGCACAGAAACCAAATCTCCAATATTTCCCTGTAAGGTTAGCTGATCTTTAACTAGGAATACCGAGTAATCAGGATTATAATGTTCAATTCTGCCACCTTTTTCACAAAATTCCATGCCGCAGTATATATTAGCCAAAGTATGATCCAGTCTATTCCCCAAACTGCCCAAAAATGTAATATCATCAAACCCTTTTTCACTAATTAGCGATATGGCTAACTGGGTATCAGTAGTGTAATCCTTATCCTTTTCCCTGGGATACTGTCTAAAATCTACTCCTAGGGCTTTATAATGGTGGTAAACACCAGGCAATATAGAATCCATATCTCCTACAATTACGTCAGGAACTAACTGTATCTGGTAGGCGTAATTGGCCCCACCATCTACACACCATAGGCTATCGGCTTTTTCAATTTTTTCTTTATATCGGTTCAATTGACCGTAAAAACCGTTCACCATTACTAAACATTTCATAGATAACTTTCCTGCCTGTATCGGCTGGAATCAATCCAGCAGCGAATCTATTATCTATTATAAATCTTTTTTCCCATAACATTAAGGACCAGGGAAAATATTAACGATTCTCCCCCATTGAGGCCAATGCCGTATAGCATTAGCCGCTGCATTCTAATTCTATACACCTGCTTTCTCCTACTAAATCTTGACACAGACCTGCTAATTATAGTAAATTGACAAATAATTTTTCGTTCCTTATAATGCAATTAATTGATATTAAGCAAAGGAGGAACAATTAATGGCCTATATCATCACAGATGAATGTATTTCATGCGGCGTATGTGCAGATGAATGTCCTGTAGAAGCAATTACCGAAGGAGAGGATAAATACGTTATTGATCCGGAATTATGTACCGACTGTGGAGCTTGCGCGGACGTTTGCCCGGTAGAAGCACCGGTTCCAGAAGAATAATTCCACGGTTATCCCCAAAGCCGTTAGTTTTACAATTTTCAAAATTTGCCAAATTTAACTTCCTGTGAAGTATAATAAAAACCCTCTTAGGGTTTTTTTATTATTAATTATTTTCTATTTTGTCCCGTATTTAATCCATTACTTTAAACCCCGAAAGCCGGCCTGCCTTAACGCTTCATAAAGTATTACGGCTACAGAATTGGCAAGATTTAAAGATCTGCCAGTATCCAGCATGGGTATTCTTATCTGGGTATCAGGAAACTGACTTAATATTTCCTCCGGTAAACCCTTGGTTTCACAGCCAAAAACTAAATAATCATCAAACTCATATTGCACCCGGTCGTAGCTTAAACCCGCCTTGGTAGTCGCCAAATATATTTTAGAGCCGATTTGGACAGTGCATAAAAATTCCTTAAAACTGTCATAAATTTTAATTTCCACCTGATTCCAGTAATCCAGTCCAGCTCTTTTCAGATAGCGATCCGAAAGGGAGAAACCCAGTGGTTTAACCAGGTGCAGGACCGTGTTGGTAAGAGAACAGGTACGAACAATATTGCCCGTGTTTTGTGGTATTTCAGGTTGAACCAGTACTACATTCATAGTCTCCTCCTAATTTAAACCAACTTTATGCATATAGTATAACAGCTTTGCAGCCGGAAAAACTAATCGCAAAAGGAGGGACTGCCTTGAAAAAACATCAATCCTATTCCAGTATTTTCATAATTACTTTTATATGCCTTACGGTAATCTTCACCGGCTGCCAGCAGGCAAAAAAGCCAGAGATCCTGAAATTAGCTCCGGAGGTTAAAAAATATAAGGAAGAACCGACCATCAGCCTTTTTCGCCAGGCTACCGGGGAAAAACAGCAAATCAAATTGGAGGAATACCTAAAGGGAGTTGTTGCAGCTGAAATCGGGCCCAAGTATCCAATGGAAGCCTTAAAAGCACAGGCTATAGTGGCGAGAACTATGACCCTGGCCTTGATGGAATATGAAAACGGCACCCAGGACAAGCATGGTACTGATGCCAGCGATGACCACACGGAATTTCAAGCTTACAATGAAAAGGCGATAACTAAAAATATCTCCAAAGCGGTTGAGGAGACCCGGGGAGAAGTATTGATCAACGACGGGAAATTTATTTATGCCCTTTTCCATTCAACCTCCAAAGATAAAACTGCTGATATTTCGGAAGGTTTCCCGGAGTTAAAAGACAAAGCCCCCTATATTGTGCCCGTTGCAACCAAGGGTATTAAGAACGCCTCTGACAAACACAAGCGATGGACGGTACGGGTTCCAAAATCCAAAGTCAAAGAAATTATGGGTCAGGAAGCCGGATCACTGAACGATATAAAAATCAGCGAACGCGGCCCTTCCGGCAGGGCATTAACCATAACAGCTGGAAATGCTACAATTCAGGCGGTTGAGTTAAGAAAACAGATAGGATTTGACAAGCTGTACAGTACTGTCCTGAGCAGTGTAAGGGCTGACGGTGATAATATCGTTTTTACCGGGAGCGGCTGGGGACATGGCTGCGGTATGGAACAATGGGGAGCTTATACCATGGCCAAGGAGGGTAAAACTGCCCGTCAAATACTTAAACATTATTACCCCAATTGCCGGTGGGTAAAACTATATGATTAAACCCTGCAGGAAATAGTTGGGATACGCCCGTAAAACGGTGTATCGCATTTTAACGGTTATCCACTGGGGAGGCTATTCTGTTTAGAACCTTCTATAAAGGGTTTAAGAGGTATTTCCTGGTACGATTGGGCTTGCAGGAAGAGTTCAATATTGGGGTCTTTTTGGTATTCTTCAATCAGATTGAAAAACATCTTATCAAAGCTGCTGTAGCCAGCTGACTTGTCCGAACCTAACAATCCGGTGGTCTGAAGATACACCTGAGTAGCTGTGATACCGACCCCGGATATATAATAAATCAACTGTTCTAGGGAACCGGGCAAGTCCGTACATAAATAGAATCGACAGAGCAAAGTTCTTAAGGGGTAAATGGTACAGCTTCCATTATGAAGAAAAATACAGGGGTTAAACTTAAGCATGGCTAAACCTAGTTTTAGTTTCTCCGGGCTGAAATAGTCTTTAAGGAATTTGAAATAACTAAGGCCTTTGGCTTGGGCAATCGATTTAAACGAAATCAAGTCTGGAATCACATAGGCCGTATTACAGCAATTGCTCAGACACCCATGGCACAGGTTTAAACGGCCAGCATACCTCCTATCAAGATTTCGATCATCACAAACCAACTGCCAGGCTTCAAGCAGATCGAATAAAGTGGCATTCTGGTTTAACAGCTTAACTCCTATTTCTGCATTAGCTGAATTAGAATTGTAATCGACTATAACTACACCCATTTGAGCCCCCCAGGATAATAAGCCATTATTTATTCCTTTGACTCCTGTTTATTAGCCATCTTCTTTATGGCATTCCTGGCTAATTCATCACACCGTTCATTCCATTTTACTCCTGAATGTCCTTTTACTTTTTCTACCTTTATATGGTTCCGGTGACTCAAGGCGATTAATTCCTTCCATAGGTCCTGGTTGGCCACAGCTTCTTTTTTACTGTTCTTCCAGTCATTTTTTTCCCATTTGCTCAGCCAATTCTGCTTAAATGCATTAACAATATAAGCGCTGTCGGAGTAGACCACCACCTCCCAGCCAGTCACTTTCAAGGCTTTTAGGGCTTCAATCACCGCCGTAAGCTCCATCCGCTGATTAGTAGTCAAATCGTTTCCCCCGGAAATTTCTTTCCTGTAATCCTGGTACAGTAAAACCGCACCCCATCCACCGGGACCGGGGTTTCCTGAACAGGCACCATCAGTATAAATTTCCACCCTTTTCATAGAACACCCCAATCTGCTTAAAATTCCCTTCACCTGCCATATCAGCAAGTTAATTTTAGCCGGTTTTTGGACTTCTAGTACGCTAAACTAGGCTTCGCTTACTTTTTTGGTAGTACTCTCGGATTGTTCTACATAGGATTTGACATCCCCATCAAGCAAGGCCTGGTTATCTTTCTGTCTCTCTTTATTTAGGCTTCTCATACGGTCCTTTTTGATATTGTTGTCTGTTGTATAAAAACCCGAACCTTTAAAAACAATACCAACGTTTTTGCTAATCAGCCGGGTTACCGGACCATGGCAGGAAGGACATTCTTTTAACGCTTCATCTGATATCTTCTGCATCACTTCAAACTTACCGCATTTATTACACCGATAGTCGTAAAATGGCACTTACTAACACCTCGCCAAGAATTTTTCTCATTATGTTAAATAATTAACCGCCCCATGTCAACCGGTTCAGCCTATGGCCCAGCAAAATTCAGCTCCAACAATAATACTAGTACCATAATCCCATTCCATACCCCGTGAGCAATAGTGGGAACCCATATGTTTCTGGTCTTCTCATAAAACAGGCACAGAATTGCGCCTCCTATAGCTAATGGTAAAGCCCTCCATATATCCCAGTGAGCCAAACCAAAAATCAAACCTGAAATGACTGCCCCCCACCGAGGTCCAACATAACCCCTGAAAACGGGATATATCATGGAGCGATAAAACAGCTCTTCCGAAAAAGGAGCCAGGATAACCCCTATAAGCAACAGTAAACCAAACCGGTGACTGTTTATCGCTGAACGGAGTACCTGTTCAAAAGCCTGGGGCTGCAGATCCGGTTTAAGGTAGTTAATTAGATAGCCTATTGAAGATATCAATAAGACTAGGAAAATGCCTCCCAATAAACCGTATTTTAAAAAATCGGTTAATCTTCCCCGGGCGAACCCCATGGTATTCCAACTTGCTTTATTCAAAATAACTGTAAAAAGGATTACCAGCCCCACAGTAGCGAAAAACTGTACCATAAAACCGGCAATAAAATAATCAACAACACCCTGCTCAAGGCCGACACCATTATGCCCCCTGGAGTAACTGAACAATAAACCAGAAGCAAATATGCCCATATATACAATTACAATCTCTGCTATCCCCCATGAAGGTCGGTCTTTAATAGAATGCAATAAAAAAAGCCCCCCAGCCGGATACGGTTCTCAAATTTCCCGTATTGGGGAAATTAAAAATTAAAAAAATGCCAGGTCGATTAATACTAAAAGGGCATGGGTAAAAAACAGCACGGCACTGGTTCTTTCTATCTTCCAATTAAATATATGTTTTACCTTACTATCTCCCTTAAAAAAGCGGCTTAGCCCTATTCCCACCCGGAATATGTGAATCAGTTCAAAGCCGGCCAAGCCTCCTGTAAATACCAGCATTACCGGGTTATCAATTATAAAAACCACCAGGGAAAAATATACTACCTCAAAAAAAATGGTTATGGCAACCATTATCCAGCAATCCCGCTGTGAATTTTCCCGGTTGTCAATGATCCAGGTGGTAAAGGTTTTCAATAATTCAGTTTCAAAATCCCGGGAAGTACCCGTAATTATTTTAATAAAATACCAGGAATATAGTATTAAAATAATAGCCGCAAAGGCACCGAGCAAAAAACTCATTTCAGTTCTCCAACCCTTATTTCAAAAACTCCAAAAAACGCCTATTTAGGTCTCTTATTACCAACCGGTTACCATTTTTGACAGTTCCAGGGGATTAACCTGAACTCCGTCCTTGAATACCCGCATGTTTCCACCAGATATATCATCAATGAGCATTATCTTGCCATCAATTCTTCCATACTCGAATTTAATATCATATAACTCAAGTCCTTTTAACTCCAGATCTTCTTTAATTATACCTGCTATCTGCTTGGTCATAGCAACGATCTGGTCATATTCTTCCGGCTTCAATAAACCCAATTGAATGAGCGCTTCTTTTCCTATCAGCGGATCCCCACGGTGGTCGTCTTTCAGGGTTATCTCCACTAAACTGTCCAGTTTTTGTCCCTGGTTTACATATTTAGCATACCGTCTAACAAAACTGCCGTAGGCCCTGAAACGGCAGATCACTTCGATACCCTCCCCGAAGGTGTCTGCTGGCCTTACTATCATAGTGTTCTCTTCCAGGTCAGCATCTATATAATGGGTTGGTACCCCCTTTTGATTCAGCAGTTGGAAGTAATACTTGGACATTCGCAGCGATGCATGGCCCATACCTTCAAGCTTTCCTAAAATCGAATTGGCCCCGGGATCAATCTGTCCGTCCTCCCCTGTCACATCATCCTTCATCTTAAGCAGGTAGTTACCATCATTTAACTGGAAAACACTTTTGGTCTTGCCTTCATATACCGGTTTCATTTATCTCATCCTCCGATTTTGATTAGCTTATCGATTCTTTAGCTTTTTTATTGCTTGTTCCAGTCCGTCCACACTTAATTCTTCCATGGGGAATATTTCCGCAATCCGGGTTAAGGTGTAGGCACCTTCGGTCCATCCCCAATATTCCTTAGCTATAGGATTTAACCAGACAGAATACTCAAAATGATTTTTTAACCGCTTCAACCATTCAATACCCGGTTTTTCGTTGTAAAGTCCCCACTCTATTACCCCGCCGGAGCGCATAAGTTCATAAGGGGCCATACTGGCATCACCGACTATTATTAGCCGGTAATCACTGCTGAGGGTTTTAAGGATGTAATCTGTTTCAGTATATCCTTTCAGGGAACATTGTGCATCATGAAAAAGCCAGTCATAAATACAATTATGAAAATAAAATATTTGTAAATCCTTGAAGTGATTGGACTGGTTAACTGCGGTGAAAAGCTGGTTACATAGTTTACTGTAAGGCCACATGGAGCCTCCTGCATCCATCAATAATAAAACCCTTATGCTGTTTTCCCTGGGTCTTTCCCAAACCAGTTCCAGTCTGCCGGCATTATTGCAAGTTTTGTTAATGGTAGAATCAAGATCCAGCTCAGTCCTGGCACCGTCCAATCTGCTAGTAAACTGCCGGAGTTTCCTTAAGGCAATTTGAAACTGCCTGACCCCAAGGGTTTCGTCGGTACGATATTCCTGAAACCTTCTCATACCCGCAACCTTTACCGCAGATAGGTTGCGAGATTCGCCGCCAATACGTATCCCCCCGGGATGATATCCGGAATGTCCAAAAGGTGATGTACCCCCGGTTCCGATCCACCGGTTACCCCCATGATGCTCTTCATTCTGCTGGGCCAGGCGTTCTTCCAGCATTCGCTTTAATTCCTCCAGATCAATCTGCCGGTGATTACGGCGCATTTCCTCAGTCACCTGGAGTTCAGGCAGTTCCCGGTCAAGCCATTGCCAGATCTTATCTGGAAGCCCTTCAGGGGTATCAATATCCTTAAAGAAACTGGCAAACGCCAGGTCAAAGCGATCGTAGTGAGCCTCTGTTTTTACCAGAATAGCCCGGCATAAATAGTAGAACTGGGTAAGGCTCGAGTTGGCCATACCCCGTTCCAGGGCTGTCAGAAGTGACTGCCACTCATTTATCGTGACGGGAATTCCAAAGTTTTTAAGGGTATAAAAGAATTTAGTAAACATAAATCACCTGTAATTAATCTAGCGATACCTTCCTAAATAGTTATATCCTGTGCTCTTGCCGTGCAGCTGGTTTAATAAGATATCCAAATCCTCATTTTTCTTCAGCAATACTCCCATAAAAGGAAACTCTTTTTTTATTTTATTGGGGTTGACTCCCCCTACTACTAAAGCCTGCAGCCAATCTATTAATTCGCTGGTACTAGGACGCTTTTGGATATTAGGCAGGTTTCTTAACATATAGAATACCTCAAGAGCTTGCTCCACAAGCCTCCTTTCCAGGCCCGGATGGTGCACGGCAATTATTTTTTCCATCTCCTGGGGATCAGGAAAAGCAATATAGTGAAATATACATCTCCTTAGAAAAGCATCAGGCAGCTCCTTTTCAGCATTGCTGGTAATTATCACTACCGGACGGTTATGGGCTTTAATTACCTCTTTAGTCTCAGGAATATAAAAACTCATCTGGTCCAATTCCCATAAAAGGTCGTTGGGAAACTCGAGATCCGCCTTATCTATTTCATCAATTAGCAAAACTACCGGCTCTTTGGATAAAAAAGCTTCCCCCAGCTTCCCCAGTTTTATGTATTTTTTAATGTCTGCAACATCCTGCTCCCCGAACTGACTGTCATATAATCTTTGAACAGTATCATAAACATACAAACCTTCCTGAGCCTTGGTAGTTGATTTAATATTCCAGATTATCAATTCCATATCCAGTGATTCAGCTATGCTCTGGGCCAGCATAGTTTTACCTGTCCCTGGTTCCCCTTTAATTAAGAGGGGCTTTTTTAGGGCAATGGCAATATTTACACAATTCCTTAATTCTTCTGAAGCTATATACCTGGATGATCCTTTATAAACCGCCATGAATTATTCCTCCAATACCAAGGTTAACCCGATAATCTTTTCAAATACTATCAGAAATGCACAGGCCAGTCAACGAACTGCATGGTGGCCTTTATGGCCTTTACTTCGATAGAGCTGCATTTTTTCCGGCTACATAACCGGTGGAGAAAGCTGCCTGTAAATTAAATCCTCCGGTGCAACCATCAATATCCAGAATTTCCCCGGCAAAAAACAGTCCCTTGATTAATTTGGATTCCATGCTCTTAGGCTCGATTTGCTTAAGATCTACTCCTCCTATAGTAATAATCGCTTCTGAGATAGGCCTGGTCCCTATAACCGTCATCCTGAGGTCTTTTAACAAGTTAACTAAAAGCTTTCGCTCGGATCTGTTGATATCACCGGTTTTCTTTCTGGGATCAATCCCGGAAAGCTGGATTATTACCGGGATTAACTTTTTAGGCAGCAATTCATCCAGTGAATTCATGAATTGACGCCGGGCAAACTTGGATAAATCCCGCTGTATCCTATCATTTAATACTTCCCCACTCAGAGCCGGCTTCAGATCAAGAGAAAGGGTTACTGGTTTTTTATTAATCCGCCATCTTTGAGCAATCTTACTGCTTAAGGTCAGTATAATCGGGCCCGATAACCCGAAATGGGTAAATAACATTTCCCCAAACTCTTCACCCAGCCTCTGCCCTTCCGTATAAGCTGTTGCTTTTACATTTTTGAGGCTCAGGCCCTTCAGGCTCATTACCCATGGTTCTTTAACTATTAATGGAACCAGTCCCGGTACCGGCTCGATGATATTGTGTCCGGCAGCCAGGGCAAGTCTATAACCGTCTCCGGTTGAACCGGTAGCAGGATATGACATGCCTCCGGTAGCAATAATTACTGCCCGGCCCGATATTTTCCCCCGGTTAGATCTTACTCCTTCAACCTTTCCGTTGGTAATGAGTATTTCATCGACCTTGCAGGAGGTCTTGATAGTTACCCCAGCCCTAACCAGATTATTAGACAATACCTGAACTACACTACCGGCATCATTATTGGCAGGAAAAACCCTGAATCCTCTTTCAACCTTGCACCTTAAGCCGCGGGTATCGAAGAAATCGACTAAATCCTGATTAGAAAACTCACTAATGGCACTATATAAAAACCGGCCATTTTTTCCATACCCTGATAATAGCCTGTCTTTTTCCAGGGCAGAGGTAAGATTGCATCTACCTTTACCGGTTATCCTGAGTTTTTTCCCTAATCTCTCTTTCTTCTCCAGCAGGATTACCCGAGCTCCATTATCAGCAGCGGCGGCTGCGGCCATCATGCCTGCAGCACCACCTCCTATTACTATCACCTCGTACACCAACAAACCTCCATGTATCGGGGGCTTACACAATTCATTGTCTGCCTGGGTATTATCTGTTACAATCATTATTACATCATGATTGGAATTCGGAGGTAGATGTTATTGGACAACCCTACAGACAAGAGAGTTCCCCGTTCTATATTTGTAATCATTTTAGCAATATTTGCTTCTATGTACTATTATGCAGCATTCGTAGATTTAGCCGAACCGGAAGAAACAGTTACCAGGTTTTACCAGGCTTATTTCGCAAAGGATTTTGATACCGTTGCTGACAATGTTAGCGTTTTCTGGTCATTGCAGCTTCTGCCTCATTATGGAACATTAACCCCTTCCCAGCTGCTGGAAAATAGGGAATTCATCGAAAAAGAGACCAGTTTTGCCCTGAAAAGGACTGAGGAAAAAAACGAAATCCCGGACAATATCAGTATCAAGATAATGCGCAATTACACCCGGGAAGAGGATATATGTTCGGTTGTATTATATACATTTCTTGAGGACAATAAGCCTACCGGCGTAGGGATGGCTATTCTAGTACAGGAAGAAGGTCAATACAGAATATACAATCTATCCAGGATTGATACTGAAGATCTGCCCAGGGTCAAAGAGATAGACCTGCAAGGATTGAGCCAGAGCTTCAAGGATTTATACAAGCTATAAATATCAACCAATAGAAAAAGGGGTGGGACCAATGTTCTTACCCCTTTTTTAACCTGGTGTAGCCTGCAGATCTCCAGGACTAGCATTGAATACTTTTTGATTCATGCTTATCCGAATCCCGTTTTTAATTTTGCAATTACTGGCGATAATGGCGTTTTTATTGATTTCAGTGTAGTCGCCTATGTTGCAGCCTGAGCCTATTACCGCCCCGGATAAAACCGCGCCATAGCCTATTACCGAATTATCCCATATAATTGTATCAGATATGATGGTATTGTCATTAATAATACACCTATCCCCTATTACTACTGCCCCTTTGAAAGTCACGTTTTTTCCTATTATCACATCTTTTCCTAAAAGCAATGTTCCGTCAAAAGAGGTCTTTATTTGTTCACCCAGAGGATAAGAGGGCATCTTCCCCTCCAGGATATCCTTATGCGCCTGGCGGTAAGTATTCAGACTGCCTATATCACACCAGTAATTATCAATAACCACCCCGTAGAAGGGGGCTCCAATCTTAACCAGATGAGGAAAAACCTGTTTGCCAAAATCATAAAACTGCTTGGGAGGTATATATCTAAAGATTTCCGGCTCAAATATATAAATACCGGTGTTAGCCTTATTACTCAAAGCTTCTTCGGCCTTTGGCTTTTCCTGAAATCTAAGTATCCGGCCATATTCATCGGTAATCACTACCCCATATTGTTCAACCTCAGCAACTTCTTTTAATGCTATGGTGGCTAAAGCCCCTTTCTTACGGTGGTTTTCCAGCAATAACCTAAGGTCCGCATCGGTTAACGCATCACCGCTCACCACAGCAAAGGTATCATTGAGAAACCATTCGCAGTTTTTTACCCCGCCAGCAGTCCCCATAAGCTCATTCTCAATTGAGTAGTTCATTTTGACCCCAAAGTCAAGGCCATCCTGAAAGTAGTCGCTGA
This sequence comes from Syntrophomonadaceae bacterium, assembly GCA_050949865.1. Taxonomy (GTDB): domain Bacteria; phylum Bacillota; class Syntrophomonadia; order Syntrophomonadales; family Syntrophomonadaceae; genus JBMNGN01. The sequence goes on along the minus strand of JBMNGN010000002.1, from coordinate 86,034 downwards.
TAAGCCGGGGATGGTAATGTAAATTGGCTATTAGGTCATTAAAGCCATTGGATGCAAGTACTTTAAGCGTGTTTTCCATAAGAGGCCGATTGCCCACTGGTACCATTGGTTTTGGTATATTAACGGTTAGCGGCATAAGCCTTGAACCTACCCCTGCTGCCATAACCATAGCCTTCATCTTCGCCAACCTCCTGGTTAAAAACTATTATAATCAAATAATACCATTTACTTGGCAATAGGTCAGCCCTATGCTCTATATGGTTCTAGTACTTATAGCCCTTTGCCGTGTCATATTGCTTACCCATTCTCCTTTTTGGCAAAATGCCTTTCAAATAACTGCACTATTATTATTCATAGAATTGATTTATATTATTAAACCTAGATTGAAATTAGAAAGGGAAAAAAAGGGTGGTCATAAAAATAATTATAGGAAAAAACAGGGAATACCCAGCAGGAATACCAGCCGGTACGAAAGCTAAAAAACGCCACCCGACATTTATACCTTAAGAAAATTAGTTGCTTTAACACTGCTGATTATTTGCTGGGTAGAACTGGCAATCCTCTCAACTCTACCCTCTGGATCAGAAGAGATCAGAGATTTGCTATGAAGCATAAAAACCCGATTTTTTTGGAAATGGAGATATTGAAGATATTATACTTTGCAGAAAAAATGTAAGAAAAACTAATGGTGTTAATGCTAGATACATAGCTAGAGCCGATTAGATAAACGGTTTCTATATTCAATAGATAGATAATCCAGATGGGTTCTGATTTCTCCTATAATCATTTTGACCTTTTCATCGTTTTGCACTGATTTAAGATTTTCAATCTCCCTGATGGAATCTTTTATTGGTTCTAACCCTTTTATGACCCTTTCATAGTCATCTTCCATTATATAATAAGCCAGTTCACTGAGATCTTCATAAAGCCCTTTTAAACTGTTGTACTGATATATACTCTCCAGGTAATTGACCTGGGCCAAAATTGCCCGGTAGCAATTACTTGCCCCCCTTCCTTTCATAAGCCTGTTTTCAACACCTTTCACCCCGGAAATTTTGCCATATTTTTTCCACATATTGCATACTTTGTCATTATAATTGACCTGATGCCAATCGGTCAAGACAAAAACCTCCCCTTCCAAGGAGGTTTTTAAAATTTACCTGGATATCATTCTCTATCCCTTCTTTTTTAATAGTAAATAATTAATACTATCTGCCAGGGCTTGCCAAGATGCTTCGATTATATTCTCGGATACCCCAATGGTACTCCACTTATTCTGCTGGTTGGCAGATTCAATCAAAACGCGAACCTTTGCCGCGGTACCACGGTTGCCATTCAATACCCGCACTTTATAATCACTTAAATGCATCAGATTTATTTCTGGATATACTTCATTTAGGGCCTTGCGAAGCGAATTATCCAAGGCGTTTACTGGTCCGTCACCTTCAGCCGCGGTATGAAATACTTTATCCCCAACGACTATTTTTACCACTGCTTCCGAGGTTATTTCCCCATCTTCAGTTTTTTCTATTATTACTTTGAAGTTTTTCAGCTGAAAAAATTCCCGGTATTGATCAAAGGCCTTTCGTAAAAAAAGCTCTAATGAAGCATCTGCTCCTTCAAATTGTAATCCCTGATTCTCCAGTTCCTTAATCTGCTTAATCACTTTTCTGGTCTCGGCATCATAGCTGCTTACGTCAATGTTTAGTTCTTTAGCCTTATATAATAAGTTAGAAATCCCTGACAATTCGGACATTAAAACCCGCCGGTTGTTCCCAACCTCTTCAGGATTTATATGCTCATAGGTCAGGGTATCTTTCAAGAGGGCGCTTACGTGCAGCCCTCCTTTATGGGCAAAGGCCCCGTGACCTACAAAAGGCTGATTATTGTGGTGGGGCATGTTGGATATTTCGCTTATATACCTGGAGACTTCACTGATATACTTAAGATGCCCCTCCGGCAAAACTGATTTATTCATTTTTAATTCAATATTAGGAATAATCGAACACAGATCCGCATTCCCGCAACGTTCGCCATAACCGTTAATTGTCCCCTGTACCTGCTTGCACCCTTTTCGGACTGCAATTAGCGAGTTAACCACCGCGCAGGCTGAATCATTGTGAACATGGATCCCCAGGGGAGTACTTATGTTCAAACTGACATCTTCGATTATTTTTTCCAACTCCCAGGGTAATGTTCCCCCATTAGTATCACAAAGAACTAACCAATCAGCACCGGCCTCGGCCCCTGCTCTTAGCACTTCAAGGGCATAATCACGGTTGTTTTTATACCCATCAAAAAAATGTTCGGCATCCAAGATGACTTCTTTATTCTTATCCTTAAGGTAGGAAACGGTATCTTTAATCATGTTTAAATTCTCTTCCAGGGTAGTTTCCAAAGCCTTGATTACATGAAAGTCCCAACTTTTAGCTACAATGGTGCATACCGGCATACCCGTATCTATCAATGCCTTTACATTGCTATCCTGGTTCACTGTAATCCCCGCTTTCCGGGTAGAACCAAATGCAGCTATTTTAGAATGTTTTAGCTCTTTCTGGCGGATCAGCCGGAAGAACTCCATATCCTTAGGATTACTTCCCGGCCATCCCCCCTCAATATAAGAAATACCAAGATAATCCAACTTCATAGCTATTTTTATCTTATCTTCCAGCGAAAAAGATAACCCTTCTCCCTGAGCACCGTCCCTTAAGGTAGTATCATAAATAAATACATCTAGCTGCCTATTCCCAATCTTCTCTCCTCCTTGGTCATCAATATCAGGGTTTTAACCTGTCGACTACCAAATCGCCCATCTGGACCGTTCCCACTATTTTTTCTTCCCGTGAATTGCCCAAGACCAGATCCGGAGTCCGGTATCCTTCTTCTAGAACTGTTTTTACTGCATTCTCAATGCAGACGGCCTCATGCTCCAGCCCGAACGAGAACCTCAACATCATAGCAGCCGATAGTATGGTAGCCAGAGGATTAGCCTTATTTTGGCCTGCTATATCAGGAGCACTGCCATGGGAGGGTTCATAAAGGCTTACCTTCCCGCCTATTGAGGCACTGGGCAACATTCCTATTGACCCGGTGAGCATAGAGGCTTCATCGGTTAAAATATCCCCAAACATATTTTCAGTAACTATGACATCAAACTGTCTTGGGTTCCTAATCAGCTGCATTGCACAATTATCAACATACATATGGGTAAGCTCAACATCCGGATACTGGGGGGCCAAATCATTAACCGTTTCCCTCCAAAGCCGGGATGTTTCTATTACATTAGCTTTATCTACCGAACAGAGCTTTTTTCTCCTTTTTCGGGCGGCTTCAAAAGCAAATCGGACAATCCTAACAATCTCCTCGGTGGAATAACTTAATGTATCAGTGGCCTTTTGCCCTCCATCCGGGGTAATCGTCCGGGTTTTTTCGCCAAAATAAAGCCCTCCAGTAAGTTCCCTTATAACCAGTATATCCACTCCGCTAATAACTTCAGCCTTTAAGGTAGAAGCATCCACCAAGCTGGGAAATAAAAAACAAGGACGCAGGTTGGCATATAAACCCAGCTCCTTCCTTAAAGGAAGCAAGGCCCCTACCTCTGGACGCAGGCCTACCGGAAGGTTATCCCATTTCGGCCCCCCAATAGCTCCCAAAAGCACTGCATCGGAATTGTAACACAGATCAAGGGTAGCACCGGGGAGTGGTATACCTACTTGATCATAGGCCGCCCCTCCGATTAGACCTTCACAAAACTCAAATTTATGGCCATAGATTTTACCGATCGCCTGAAGTGCTTTTATCGCTTCGGGAACAATCTCGGTTCCTATCCCATCCCCGGCCAGTACAGCAATTCTAAACACTTGCAACATCCTTCCCAGGTTTCTACTGCTCAAACTATTTATTCCAATGCTAAAAGGCTAGCTCCCAGTCTTATCCCTTACATAATTGATAAGTCCGCCCTTAGCCATTAATTCCTGCATAAACGGAGGAAATGGAACTGCACAATACTTTTCACCGGTTTTTAAATTGGTTATATAACCAGTGTCTAATTCTACCCGTACTTCATCCCCGTCATTAATAGCATCAACAGCTTCGGGGCATTCCAAAATAGGTAACCCTATGTTAATGCTATTCCGGTAAAAAATCCGGGCAAATGATTTGGCAATTACACAGGATATACCACAGCCCTTGATAGCTATTGGAGCGTGTTCCCGGGAACTGCCGCAGCCAAAGTTTTTATCAGCAACTATAATATCCCCCTTTCTTACCTTGCGGGGGAACTCTGCATCTGCATCTTCCATACAGTGTTTGGCTAGTTCATCAGGATCAATAGTATTAAGATATCTAGCCGGAATTATGGCATCAGTGTCTATATCAGCACCAAATTTGTGAACTATACCAGTAAACCTCATATTAGACCCTCCTGCACCGTATTAGTCAATTTCCCAGGGAGGAGTAATTCTGCCTTTAATAGCACTGGCTGCTCCTACTGCAGGACTTGCCAGGTATACTTCACTCTCAGGATGACCCATTCTGCCCACAAAATTTCTATTAGTTGTAGCCAGGGCTTTTTCGCCTTTAGCCAAAATGCCCATATGCCCGCCAAGACAAGGACCACACGTCGGAGTACTTACAACCGCGCCGGCCTCTATGAATGTTTCAATATACCCCTTGCGAAGGGCATCCAGGTAAATACCCTGGGTTCCCGGCAGTATTATTACCCGAATCTCAGGATGTACCTTATGGCCTTTCAGCAATGTAGCTGCTACCTCTAGATCTTCAATGCGCCCATTGGTGCATGAACCTATGACTACTTGATCGAGAACGATGTCAGTAGCCTCGCTAACCGCTTTCGTGTTTTCCGGCAGGTGGGGAAACGCAACCATTGGTTCCATTACCGATACATCATATTCTTTAATATCACAGTAACTGGCATCCTCATCTGATTTATACAACCTGTAAGGACGCCTGGCCCGGTTGTTGACATACTTTAATGTAATTTCGTCGGGTTCGATAATTCCATTTTTGGCTCCGGCCTCTATGGCCATATTAGCCATGGTAAAACGGTTGTCTATCGACAGATTCTTAATAACCTCACCGGTAAACTCCATTGACATATACCTGGCTCCGTCTACCCCTATATCACCTATAGTGCGTAGAATTAAATCCTTCCCTCCTACCCATTGCGGGAGTTTACCATAATATACAAACTTTATAGTTTCAGGAACCTTAAACCAGGCTTCACCGGTTGCCATCCCCGCTGCCATATCGGTTGACCCGATTCCGGTAGCAAAACTACCCAAAGCTCCGTAAGTACAGGTATGGGAATCTGCTCCTATTACTAAATCTCCCGGCAGTACGAGACCTAGTTCTGGCAGGAGACAGTGTTCAATACCCATCTGTCCCACTTCAAAATAGTTAACGATTTCATATTGGCGGGCGAATTCGCGTAATTTCTTGCTTTGCTCGGCAGATTTAATATCCTTGTTGGGTGTGAAGTGGTCAGGTACCAGTATTATTTTGTTGCGGTCAAACACCTTGCTGGTTCCCAATTTTTCAAATTCGGAAATAGCCACCGGTGCAGTAATATCATTGCCCAAAACCACATCAACCTTGCAGTTTACCAGTTCTCCCGCTTCGACAAACTCTTTACCGGCATGTGAAGCCAGTATTTTTTGGCTAATCGTCATTCCCATACCATAATCCTCTCCTTCGGTTGTTTCACTACTCCTCTTTAAACCTTTGTCTTTCGAAATAATACTTATTTATAGCGTTAATATAAGATTTAACACTGGCTTCGATAATATCAGTACTTAGCCCCCGGCCGTTATATAGCTTGCCGTCAATTTCTATTTGGGAAATTACTTCACCCAGGGCATCTTTGCCGCTGCTGACCGCGTTAAGCTTGTAATCATGCATTTTGCCATAAATGTCGGTGATTTTGTCCACTGCTTTACAGGCAGCGTCAACTGGACCATCTCCGGTGGCAGCAGCCTCAAATGTCATGTTGTCAATTGCTAATTTCACCGTTGCAGTAGGTATTACATTAGTTCCACTCGATATGTGCAGGTACTCCAGGCCGAATCTTTCCGGAATAGCCCGGGCTTTATTGGTTACTAAAGCTTCGATATCCTCATTGGTTACTTCTTTTTTCTTATCTGCTATATCCTTGAAGCTCCTAAAAGCCTTTTCTAATTCTTGTTCCCCTAAAACATAGCCTAATTCATTAAGCCGTTCTTTAAAGGCATGGCGCCCGGAATGTTTGCCTAAAACCAGGTTGCTGCGGCTCACCCCTACTAACTCAGGACTCATTATCTCATAGGTTGACCGGTTTTTAAGCATCCCGTCCTGGTGAATCCCCGCTTCATGGGAGAAAGCGTTCTTGCCTACAATTGCTTTATTGGGCTGGATCATCATTCCCGTCAGGCCGCTAACCAAACGGCTGGTCCGGTAAATCTCATTATAATTAATATTAATCTCCTTTTGGTAAAAGGATTTCCGGGTATATAGGGCCATGATTATCTCTTCCAGTGAGGCATTACCTGCCCGCTCACCTATGCCGTTAATAGCACCTTCTACCTGCCGTGCACCATTCATAATACCGGCCAGAGAATTGGCAACTGCCATCCCTAGATCATTATGACAGTGAACGCTCACGATGGCTTTATCGATATTTGGTACCCTGGTGATTATCTCCCTGATGAAACTGCCAAATTCATCCGGAACCGCATAGCCAACTGTATCTGGAAGATTAACTACCGTTGCTCCGGCATCTATTACTTTTTCCACTACTTGAACCAGGAAATCAACATCACTTCGAGATGCATCTTCGGCGGAAAATTCCACATCACTGCAGTACTTTTTGGCATATTTTACAGAATCTACTGCCTGCTCTAATATTTCTTCCCTGGTTTTTTGGAACTTGTATTTTAAATGAATATCGGATGTTGCTACAAAGGTGTGTATCCTAGGGTTTTCCGCTTCTTTAAGGGCCTCCCACGTTATATCAATTTCTTTACGGTTAATGCGGCATAAACCTGTAATCACTGCACCTTTAATGGTTTGCGCTATTTTCTTGACTGCAGCAAAATCCCCAGGGGACGCAACAGGGAACCCGGCTTCTATAATATCTATTCCCAGACGGGCTAGCTGCTGAGCTATTTCCAGTTTTTCTTCCACATTAAGGCTGACCCCGGGGGATTGCTCACCATCCCTAAGGGTAGTATCGAATAAATAAACCCGGTTAGACATGCTTCCTCCTCCTCTCATCCCAACCATTATTAGAGTTGTATTTAGACTATTATTCGATAAAGGGAAAAAATATTATACTTTTAAACCTTTTATTTGGTTTCTTTTAACCAGGGCATCATGGCTCGCAATTCTTTTCCTATCTCTTCTATCAGGTGCTGCTGGTTTTGCCGTCTCAAGGCATTAAACTGAGGTCTGCCGACCTGGTTTTCCAGCAGCCAGTTTTTAGCAAATGAGCCGTTTTGAATATCTTCTAAGGCCTCATACATAGCATACCTTACTTCTTCACCGATTATCTGCGGTCCCTTGATATAATCTCCCCATTCTGCCGTATCGCTTATAGAATACCGCATATAGCTCATTCCGCCTTCATACATAAGATCAACTATCAGCTTTAGCTCATGCAAACACTCAAAATATGCTATTTCGGGCTGATACCCCGCCTCTACCAGAGTTTCAAAACCTGCTTTAACCAGTTCGGTTACCCCGCCGCATAATACACATTGTTCACCGAAAAGATCGGTCTCTGTCTCTTCTTGAAATGTGGTCTCAATAACACCAGCCCTAGTGCATCCAATTCCGCAAGCATAAGCCAGCCCTATATCTTTAGCCTTACCCGTATAATCCTGGTGAACAGCTATTAAACCCGGCACTCCTGCGCCCTTGGTGTACATCCTCCTCACCAGGTGTCCGGGGCTTTTAGGGGCAACCATAAATACGTCTATAAACTCGGGGGGAACAATCTGACCAAAATGAATATTAAAACCATGAGAAAAACCCAGGGCATCCCCTTCCTTGAGATATGGCATAATCTCTTCCCTGTATACCCTGGCCTGAACCTCATCAGGCAGGAGAATCTGAATGATATCAGCCGCCTGAGCTGCTTCTGCAACGGTCATAGGTTGTATTCCCGCTTCTATAACCGCATTCCATTCTTTCTGGGTAAAATCGTCAAAAGGTTTTCTTAAGCCCACTACTACATTTAGACCGCTTTCTTTCAAATTCTGAGCCTGAGCATGGCCCTGGGAGCCAAAACCCATAACCGCAATAGTCTTCCCTTTCAAAAGATCGAGATTTGCATCAGCATCGTAAAACATTTTTGCCATTATGTATTCCTCCTTAATTAATTTTTACCTGTTGCCCCGGATCATAGCTACTTTCCCCGTTCTAACAATTTCCATTATTCCAAAGGGTCTTAATGAATCTTCAATGGCATCAATCTTGTTAGGGTCTCCGGTGGCTTCAATAATCAATGAAGTCCTGCTGATATCTACAATCCGGGCCCGGAAAATATCCACTATTTGAACTATATCCGCCCGCACTGCAGAATCTGCCTTAACCTTAATCAATACCAGTTCACGATCAACATACTGTTCGTTGGTCATGTCAACTATCTTGGTTACATCTACCAGCTTGTGCAGTTGTTTGGTAACCTGTTCAATAATCTTCTCATCGCCGGTAACCACAATAGTTATTCTGGAAAGGCTGGGGTTTTCAGTAGCTCCAACCGTGAGGCTGTCTATATTATATCCCCTTCTTCTAAAAAGGGTGGTTACCCTGGTAAGTACCCCGGGCAAGTTTTCAACCGTAACCGATAAGGTATGTTTTTTCATATTAGTCACCTCCCAGCATATTTGACAGAGAACCTCCCGGAGGTACCATAGGAAACACATCAGCCTCGCGGTCAATCCAGAAATCTATGATTACTGGCCTGTCAGTCACCTTTAGAGCTTCCATAAGGGCATTATCAATCTCCTGGCTATCCTTTACCCTAAAACCTACACCACCATAGGCTTCAGCCAGTTTGACAAAATCAGGCTGCTGGCTAATATCGGTATATGAATACCTTCCGCCATAGAATAATCCTTGCCATTGCCGTACCATACCTAAATACTGATTGTTCAGTATGCATATTATCACCGGCAGCTTATACTGAACCGCGGTCCCCAGTTCCTGAATGTTCATCTGAATGCTTCCATCCCCTGCAATATCTATAACTGGAATATCAGGGCAAGCTATTTTTGCTCCAATTGCCGCCGGAAAGCCATAACCCATAGTACCGAGTCCGCCCGAGCTCAAGAACCTACGGGGGTGTTTAAACTTGTAGTACTGGGCAGCCCACATCTGGTTTTGCCCCACTTCAGTAGTGATTATAGCTTCTCCTTTGGTTGCTTCATATATTTTTTCCACAACCAGTTGCGGCATTATGCGTCCTTCCACAGAAACACCATAGCGCATGGGAAATTCTGCTTTCCAGCCATCAATCATCTTATGCCATTCACTATATTCTTCCACCGAACTGAGGCGTTTATTAATCGCCTGCAGCACTTCTTTTACCTGTCCAACTATTGGTACATTAACATCTACATTTTTCCCAATTTCCGCAGCATCAATATCAATGTGGATAATCCTGGCTTTAGGAGCGAAAGCATCAATTTTGCCGGTGACCCGGTCATCAAACCTTACTCCTACAGCTATTAGCAAATCGCATTCACCTATGGCATAATTAGCATAACGGGTTCCGTGCATTCCCAACATACCCAGGGAAAGATAATGGGTTGAAGGAAAACAACCTAATCCGTTAAGGGTAGTGGTTACAGGAATCCGCCTTTTTTCAGCCAATTCAATTAATTCACTGCTAGCATTGGAGGATACTACTCCCCCTCCGGCATATATGACTGGTTTTACCGCGTTTTTGATCAGCTCAACCGCAGATATAACCTGGCCGGAATTAAACCCTTTCATTACCCGGTAGCCCCTGATATTAACCTCTTTTTTTTCGGGCTGGTACTCGATCTCATTCTCCATGACATTTTTGGGAAGATCGATTACAACCGGCCCTGGTCTATTAGTCCTGGCAATATAGAAGGCTTCTTTTACTATTCGAGCTACATCCTCGGTTCTCTCAATTAAGTAGTTGTGTTTAGTTATAGGCAAGGTAATGCCCGTAATATCAGCTTCCTGAAATGCATCTCTCCCGATTAGAAAGGTGGATACCTGCCCAGTCAAACATACTAACGGAACGGAATCCATATAAGCAGTAGCTATTCCGGTTACAAGATTGGTAGCCCCCGGCCCGGAAGTGCTCAGGCAAACCCCTACCTTACCGGTAGCCCTGGCATAACCATCAGCAGCATGGGCAGCACCCTGTTCATGACGGGTTAATATATGCCGGATGTCGGAATGATACAGGGCATCATAAATCGGTAAGGCCTGACCGCCGGGATAACCAAATATAGTGTCAACCCCTTCTTCTTTAAGGCAGTGTAATAAAATATCCGCACCTTTTAATCTCATGCCATCACCTCCATCATAAATAAAACATATATATATATTTATATTGCGTATAATAAAAGCGGGCTAGATGGCCCGCTATTTAAACCGCCAGTACAAGTTGGTTGTTAGTCGGTTTTGAATATTGCCCCGGTACTGGCTGATTGTACCATCTCAGCGTATCTCTTCATATATCCCGTCTTTATTTTTGGTTCCGGTAGTTTCCATCTAAGTCGTCTCTCGGCTAGAGTATCTTCGTCTACTAGGAGTTCAAGCCTGTAGGCGGGAATATCAATTAGTATTCGATCTCCGTCTTCAACCAGGCCTATAATCCCACCCGCAGCAGCTTCAGGAGAAATATGCCCAATAGAAGCGCCACGAGTAGCACCAGAAAAACGCCCATCAGTAATGAGGGCTACTTCTTTATCCAATCCCATCCCTGCTACTGCAGAGGTTGGAGTCAACATTTCTCTCATTCCAGGTCCTCCGCGCGGACCTTCATAACGAATGACAATAATATCTCCTGGGTTTATCTTACGGTTTAGTATTGCCCCAACCGCGGCTTCTTCAGAATCGAAAACCTTTGCCGGACCTTCATGTCTCATCATCTCAGGGGCTACAGCCCCTTTTTTAACTACAGCACCATCCGGAGCCAGGTTGCCAAAAAGAATAGCCAGCCCGCCAGTTTCGCTGTATGGATTATCCAAGGAGCGTATTACTGAGTAATCTTTAACTTCAATGTCCCTGATATTATCCCCCACCGTCTTACCGGTCACGGTTAAACAATCAGTATAAATCAAACCCTTCTTGCTAAGCTCCTTAAACATGGCTTGTATGCCGCCAGCCTGGTATAAATCTTCCATATGATGCTCTCCAGCCGGGCTTAGCTTGCAAATATGAGGGGTTGAAGCGCTGATTTCATTAAATAGATTGAGGTCAATATTTACCCCGGCTTCGTTAGCAATAGCCATAAGATGTAAAACCGAGTTGGTAGAACAACCAATAGCCATATCCAGCCTGATAGCATTTAGGAAGGCCTTTTCGGTCAAAATACCCCTGGGGCGGATGTTTTTATTCACCAGTTCCATTACCTGAATACCGGCCCGCTTAGCCAACCTGATTCTTTCGGAGAAAACCGCCGGGATAGTACCGTTTCCTGGAAGACCTAATCCTAATGCCTCAGTAAGACAATTCATGGAATTAGCTGTAAACATCCCCGAACATGAACCACAAGTAGGACACGCGTATTCTTCCAGTTCAGCCAGCTCCTCCATGGTGATTCTTCCTGCCGCGGCAGCCCCTACTCCTTCAAAAACCTGGGTAAGACTCACCTTTTTTTTCTGTACGGTTCCGGCCAGCATAGGTCCTCCGCTAACAAAAATTGAGGGCAGGTTCAGCCTTACAGCTGCCATTAACATACCTGGAACAATCTTGTCGCAATTAGGTATGAATACCAGAGCATCAAATGCGTGGGCAACAGCCATTACCTCAACAGAATCCGCGATTAATTCACGGCTGCCCAAGGAATACTTCATACCTAGGTGATTCATAGCAATACCATCACATACCCCAATAGTATTGAACTCTATAGGGGTACCTCCCGCCAGCCTAACTCCTGCCTTAACCGCTTCGGATATCTTATCCAGGTTAATATGGCCTGGGATTATTTCATTCTTAGAATTGACTATTCCAATAAGAGGTCTGGATAATTCCTCGTCAACCAAGCCCAGGGATCGGAAAAGTGCCCGATGGGGAGCCTTTTCAATCCCCCTTTTAACTTCATCGCTCTTCATTAGTAATTATCCCCCTTCAACTATTAATAATATAAATATAATTAATCCTGTTTAATCGGGAAATATTTTGTTTTCCTGGATTTTAACCAGCTCGCGAAAATCACCCAGTAATTGGTTAAATACCGGTCCCGGTTTGCCATTCCCTATTACCCGGTTATCTATTTTGTTAACCGGAATCAATTCCGCAGCAGTACCAGTAAGGAAAACTTCATCGGAAACAAATAAATCATAACGGGTGAAGGTCGTCTCAAAAACAGGAATATTTCTTCTTTGAGCTAATTTAATCACTTCGTTACGGGTCACCCCTTCCAGGATTCCCAGATGAGCTGCCGGAGTTTTTATTATACCATTCCGGACGCAGAATATATTGTCCCCGGTACATTCAGTCACATATCCTTCCTGGTTAAGCATGATGGCTTCAGGAACCCCTGCAATATTCGCCTCAATCTTGGCCAAAATGTTGTTGAGATAGTTCAAGGATTTAATCCTGGGATTTACCCCTTCAGGTGCATTCCTCCTGGTAGGAACAGTAATAACTGCCATGCCGTTCTCATACATCTCATCCGGATAAAGGGTTATATTAGAAGCTATACAAACTACACTGGGTACCTTGCAGTTTTTAGGATCCAATCCCAGGTCACCTTTACCACGTGATACAACTACTCTAATATAGCAGTCCCTTAAACCATTTTGCCTGCATGTCTCCAGTATCACCCATTTAATTTCTTCTTTAGAAATCGGAATATCGAGATTAATAGCTTTAGCTGAATCATACAATCGGTCAACATGAGCATCTAACCGGAAAACACTGTTATGGTAAGCCCTAATCCCTTCAAATACTCCATCTCCATATAAGAATCCGTGATCAAAAACAGATACCTTGGCGTCTTCCTCATTTAAGAACTCACCATCAAGGTACACCTTTAGTCCCATTTAACCACCCCTCCAAAAAACCTTACTTAAAATAAAAAATGGTATAAAAAATCCTCTCTCCCTATTCAGGGACGAGAGGGACTTCCCGCGGTACCACCCTGCTTGTCAAAAATGACCACTTATTGCATATTGTTAACGGACTTCTTTGTCCGGCACACCTACTAAGTCAGCCAGACTGTTCAGATAGCAACTCCAGGATGAGCGCCCTTAAGAATAATGATACCGGATTTCAGCTATTTCCGGCTCTCTGTAATCATTTTATTACCTAAGTCTGTTCCCTTCATAGTCAGTTTAGTTATTCAATTTTATCTATAGAGTATATTTTATATTGTTCCTGCTGTCAATACTTTTTAATGTTCTCTGGCTTTTTGTTCCACCAGTTTTATATACTCTTTAAGGTTAACCCTTTTCTTGGTACACTGCTTTTTATTCTTCCTTTCACTCATATTTTTAAACAACCTCCAGAGGAGCCGGCTTCCTTCTTCGGTTTTGCTTGCTTCAGAAGGGCTCATTCCCCTTAGGATGGGCAATCTGGAATCATACCATTTATTTAAATAGATATCCTTTAATAAGGATTCCAGCTGTGGATACTCTGTACGAAGCTCAGGTGATAATACCCCAAAAACACCTTCAGGTTTAATTTCCATCCCATCAAACTCAAGGCCGCCATACATATGCTCTTCAAAATGCTGTCTGGCAATGCCCATATCCGATTCACCGTAAGTAGACAAAGTAATACAGTAGGAACTGAGCAAATATTCGGTAAAATAGTATTTATTATCAGCCCTGCCTATTTGATAACGAACCTCAAGGTTATTACCCAGGCTAAAATTAATAGTGTCCAGACTTTCTAAAAACGTCCTCAATTGTTCCCGGTTCTTAATCAAATACCTGGCACTGATAAAGCACATACCGTCCTCGAAAAGCTGGGGGCTATTGTCATCAATTAGAATATCCTCAAAGTTAAAGTATCTGCCGCTTAAATAAGTGTAGGCCTTACTCAAGGTTGTTTCATATTCACCCCGGGATAATACCGGAGAGCAACTGTCCTGGGTCAGAATTCGGTGCAGCTTTTCCAGGGTATGCGGTTGCCTGGCAATAACCACAAATTCCTCCCCATTAATGATTAAATCAGCTATTACTCCATGCAGCACCGACATACCAAAATTCAAATAATCATCGTACTCGGTAATGAATAAATGCAGCCCGTAGGGTAATTCCTGTACTTCTTTAATACCAGGGACATCATCAAGCAGATCAAAAAGATCGTTATGATCGATTATTTCATATACTTTACAAAATACCCTGATGAGCAAAGGATTTAAAGCTGTTTCGACCTCAATTGGTCTTTTATTTACTGTAATAATCTTGTTTATTATCCAGGTACCCGATCTATCTTTACCCATAATAAATTGATAATCGCTGCGTACAGGATGACCATTATCCATGGTAATGGTATAAGCAGACACTCTGGTAGAAAGATTGGAACTGAAGACTTCCTTAACCCTTCCCTCCAGCATAATCCCTCCTTTTTCTGCTAATTCCAAGAAACCTTCGGTGGATAGCGCCTTCTCATTTATAATTGACTTTATATAAGCTAGGTCCTTGTTGTTTAGCCCAATGAAAACGCTGTTTACCAGCTGCCGAGGGGTAAGCTTGATTAAAAGCTTTTTAATCAGGGCTTTCTGCTGAAGAGGAGTGAGGGTTGTATTTTGGTTGAGATATTTATAGTACAGAAACCTTCCTAATGCTGGCCGACTCATGTAATAACAGTTCAGGCTGTAAGCCTGGGATATCAGATAACACGCTTCTTCAAAGGATACTTCTATCATATTGGCCAAGATTTTCCTGTCGTATTCATACTGTTTATAAGGTAAATTTTCTCTTATAAGAAAGCTGTGTATACCTTCGCTGTTAAAAACCAAATAGAAGCTCTCAACATGAACTCTATTATTGCCAATGTCCCATGCTACATCGAGGCTTATTCTGCCGGAATGGCGGCTGCAACTTGCATAAGCCTTTAGAAACCGGCCTTCAAAATTAATCATAGAAGCTGTATCTATACCGGCCATCATATATTTTTCCAGTGCCCGTTGGCAAATACACTCAAATTCATTATTATATTCCAACCTTAACAAATGAAAAAACTGAACCATTTCAGGCTCATAAAAACCTGAAAGGCTCTTGATCACAAATTGCCTAATATCATCAGGTATTTCATCGATCATTTCCAAAATAAACAAGCGGCCTTGATTAGTCTTAATAAGCTGGCAAATATCCTGAGCTAAGGGCTTTAAAACCTGTTTCGGAAAATAAGAGGTTTTTCTTGTTTTCATCGGTTGTCTCCCTATAAAGCCACATATGTTTTACTGTACTAGTAATGTATCACTAATGAATATCGATAGCAAATAGTTAGAATAGTTTTTCCGTTCTAAAACTACCCAACCGAATAAAAATTCATATTTGTTCGCACATTAAATATGGGTGATGCGAATGATTACTAAACTTCTCAGTCTTTTTTTAATTTTATTGTTAGGTGGGACCCTAATCTATCTGTTGGCAATTAAAGTTTTTCCCACCATATTTATTAAAAGATAAGAACAATCCCCTGATATATTTGCAGCCTTTTAGCGAAAAATATTAATCAAAAGGAGGAATTATCATGACCAGATTCCGCACCACAGATGGGAAAGAAGATATGAAACAAAAGATAAACTGGTTCGGCTTTCTAGCTATCCCTATTGCTTTTATAAACGGACTGTATTTTGGAGGATACGCCTTGCGGAAAATCCGCCAGTATTGGGAAAAAGGCCCTATGGATTAGCCGGTTTTGCCACAGGAAAATGGGGGAAGCAATTAGATTCTCACGCTTCCCTCCAATTTGTGTAATGTACTATAAAAGGTCAGGGAAAGCAGGAAAAGGTTTTTAAGCTGTCTCTTCCAGGCGTTTTTCTATTTCTTCTAAGGTATCTCCGGTTTGGTTGGTATCAAGCTTTATGGTTGCTGCATAGTCTAACTCGGTCGGTCCCCGGTTAATAATAATCAGTTCACCGTTATCGTAGTCCCTTACAAAAGCTGCCAGTGGATATACGCTCAAAGAAGAACCAATAACTACCAGGGCACTGGCTTCCGCTATGGTTTGCTCAGCAATCTGGTAATTATTAATCGGTTCACCGAATAAAACCACATCGGGCTTTAAAACCTTATCACAATTAGGGCAGGTTGGAACTACTTTAGGCAATTTCAATATATAATCCCAATCGTACACCCCGGGGCATCCCCCTGTGCATATAAACCGGTTACGGGTTCCATGAATTGGTATCAAGTTTTGGGTTCCCGCGTTTTGATGTAATGAATCAACGTTTTGGGTTACTACTGCCTTTATCCATCCTTTTTTCTCCATCCTGGCCAAGGCTAAATGGGCTTTTGATGGTTGCACTGGAGGCAGAACAAAATGAGCTTTATAAAACTCGTAGAACTTTTCTGGGTTTCGCCTAAAGGTGTTGATGTTTATAATCTCCATAACCGCTTCTTCCCCACCCAGTTTACGGTAAATACCGTTTTCCCCCCTAAAATCGGGGATCCCGGCTTCGGTACTAATACCTGCCCCAGTAACGACTACCGTCTGGTTGGACTTAGCTAAAATATCAACTATTCTGCCGATAGCATCCCTATCCATATATCATTCTCCTTATTCCTGTCATTGCCAAAATTTTATCATATT
Source organism: Syntrophomonadaceae bacterium (assembly GCA_050949865.1). Classification (GTDB taxonomy): domain Bacteria; phylum Bacillota; class Syntrophomonadia; order Syntrophomonadales; family Syntrophomonadaceae; genus JBMNGN01. The sequence goes on along the minus strand of JBMNGN010000002.1, from coordinate 69,063 downwards.
GATACAACTGCCATCAATCAGCCAATCTTGATCAGCTATTTTGCTGGAATTATGGTTGTTCTAGCTTTTCATTAAGGTATATTGCCCTGTTAAATCCTTCGGTTTCAGCAGGTGCTGATTTATCCTTACGGGGTAAATCAACTGGGCCAAATATAAAAAATGACGGATTTCACTGTTTAGCGGATATTCTTTAAAATTATGCTGAAGCCATGCGAAGGGGGCTTTAGTCTATTATTAAGGAGGGTTTATACCATGGCCACCAATCAAGTCCCTTTAACAAGTGAGTTGATTTTAGTAATGGACAACGGTTTAGGCGGGTCTGGGCAGCAGCTAAGCATTAACCGCACCTATAAAAACGTAAAATGTTCAGCCAGTGATGATGATGTCTATGCAATAGCCCAGGATATCATATCCTTGCAGGAAAGAAACGTCTTGGCGATTCAGCGCAGGGACACCATAGAGATCCAAGAAGCCTAAGCTTAAAACCATGAAAAAGGAGGTTATGAGAGATGGCGACTCAAAAAACCCTGGAACTCATTTTTTCGACTGATCTAAATAAAACGCATCGCATGAGGGTGTATGATCCTAGAGAAGATTTGACTTCAAATGAAGTAGCTCAGGTTATGGATAACATTATCAGTAAAAATATCTTTATGACCAGCGTTGGGGAACTTAACGGGAAACTGGGTGCTATCATAACAACCAGGCAAACTGAAGAATTGGAAATCCTTTAAAAAACACTCCCTTAATCTTTTATCGGTAGAGAAGGTGAATTTATGGATGATATCCTGACCACAATCGGCAATGTAGGATTTCCAATCGCTGTTGCTGCCTATCTTCTGGTAAGAATCGAATATAAACTTGAGCAACTAACCCTGGCTATCTGTGATTTGAAAAAAGCCATAGAATCAATAAAGAAACCGTAACCAGGAATTTCCAGTTCAAAACTTGCCGGGCAATGCCTGCCCTGACATTGTTAAGGGCGGGCATTGGCGTTTTTTTATTTAACCAGCCTTATTGCTTGAGTGAGTATCACCTCTAGCTCGGCTTCGCTAAGGGACTCTTTATTGAGCAATTCCGTAAACAGGTCTTCAAAAACAGAATAGTTTTTGCGGATAATGCTTTTTGCCTGGTTAAGGGCGTTTTGTACAATTCTTTCAACTTCATTATATATGAATATGGGATCTTGCTTCAGAACGTAGGAACAATTAGATATCCTGTTTTCCGCCATGCCTAGTTCCGATACCATCTTTAGAGCAATATCAGTTGCTTTTTGAATATCGTTTCCCGAGCCTGAAGATACTTCCCCAAACATTAATTCCTCAGCTGCCCTGCCGGCCATAGCGGTTATAATTTTATTGCTTAGCTCTGTAAAAGTATACAACCTTTTGTCATGTTTGCCGCTTTGCATGATAAATCCCAGGGTTTCGCCCCGGGGTAATATTGAAACCCTTCGTACCTGTTCATCCCCCAGAAAAAACCCTACTACTGCATGCCCTGACTCATGGCAGGCTACCCTTTTTCTCTCCTGCTCCGACATCAGGTAGGAACGGTTTTCGATACCCGCAATAATCCGGTCCATAGCCGCAATCATATCATTAATAGTAATACAATCCTGATTATTCCGCACAGCCATAATTGCTGCTTCATTACATATATTAGCCAGATCTGCCCCGGTCATACCAGAAGTCTGGTGGGCAATATACTCAAGATCTACATCCCAAAGGGGTTTATCTGCAGTATGCACTTTAAGGATCTCCAGCCGCTCTTTCAATGACGGATAACCGATACTGATATGACGATCAAACCTTCCCGGACGAAGCAAAGCCGGATCCAGAATATCTAACCGGTTGGTGGAGCCAATAATTATGATGTTTTCCTGCTCACTGTTAAACCCGTCCATTTCCACCAACAGCTGGTTTAAGGTTTGATCTTTTTCTATATGGTTCTCTCCGCCTTCCCGTTTGCGGCCTAATGAATCAATCTCATCAATAAATATAATGGCTCCATTTGGGCTTTGCCTGGCCCGCTCAAAAAGTTCCCTAACCCTGGAGGCTCCCATACCTACATACTTTTCTACAAACTCGGAGCCACTAACTGCTATAAACTCTACTTCCGCTTCCTGGGCTAAAGACTTGGCCAGCAAAGTTTTACCCGTTCCCGGCGGTCCGTACAGTATTATCCCTTTTGGTATTTTAGCCCCCAGCCTGCGAAATTTGTCTGGGAATTGGATAAACTCTAAAATTTCATATAGCTCTCGTTTGGGCTCTTCCAGGCCGGCGATTTTGGGGAATGGCGCCCTTTCTATTGCCTGGAACCTCTTTTTCGATTGACTGAAGAGATCGGCCCGGCTCCTTTCTCTATACTCATAATAAAATGGGACAACCCCCAGCAAAAGAATAACAATTAATACGATGGTCATAGGCCCAATTTGGTGTATGCCGGTTATACTCCGTATTGACGGTGCGCAGGGAGACATTAACACCAGTAATAAACAAATACCAAGTAAAATAGGAATATATTTGTTACTGCTCAGGTTTTTCATGGCTACCTCTCTCCAGCAGACCTATTAGTTTTTATTGTGCCTAATACCGGGGTAAGTATACATCTTGACAAGATCAACAAGGGCCGGGTTAAACCGGCCTTCCAGGTCCCAATTTCCAAGGACTATAGAATGTAATAAAACTGTTCCTTAATTCTTGTTCGCTTTTAGCTTATGGTATTCATCAATTAAATCTGCGAGGGTTTGCCGGCTCAATTCTTCTACAAATTTGGATTGGGCACGAGCCAATGTTCTATGAACCGGGCAGGTCAAAAGGTTTTTGCAATCATAACCAGGATTTAAACAGGGGTTAATGGCAAAAGGCCCTTCGATAGCTACTATTATATCGGCAATGGTGATCTTGTCTATAGGTCGAGCCAACCTTACCCCTCCATGAGTTCCCCTGTGGGTTGTAACTAGCTGGTTTACCGCCAATAGCTGGATGGTTTTCTTTAAAAAATCTTCCGGTATATCCTGATTTTCTGAAATAACTTTACTAGAAACAATCTCGCCCGAGGGCCTTTGAGCCAGTTCCAGCATAGTTCTAATCGCATATTCTGATTGTCTGGTGATCTGCATCTGTCCATCCCCCAACTGGATAACTTGAATCTAATATATCTTTTATTCTTATTATCTTATATAAAGCCGGATTAGTCAAAGAAACCCGGTGTTCTTAAGGATACATTTCCCCCTCGATTACCACCCTAACAGGTGTAATTGGATTATCTTTGTCTTGATTTAACTGGGGAAAAGGCTTATTATTGTATTGGTTAAGCTAAGGAAGGAAGGTGCACTATTGAGTAAAAGAATGATAGTAAAAATAGATGAAAAACTGTGCAATGGTTGTGGAGCTTGTATCAGCCCATGCGCAGAGGGTGCTTTAGAATTAGTTAATGGTAAAGCAAAGGTAATAAGAGAAGAGCTATGCGATGGTGCTGGCTTTTGCCTGGGAATATGTCCCACCGGAGCACTCTCACTGGAAGCCCGGGAAGCTGTGGATTTTTCCGAAAAGGCAGTAATGGAACAAAGAACAAAAAACACCGCTAAATATATTCCCCAGGTATGCAGTTCCTGCGGAAAATCTGAAGACCAAAACTATTTAATAGCGGTAAAGTATCAAGGCAACAGCACTTGGATATGTACCAGGTGCCTGCCTAGACTGATACATGGCTAGCTGCGAAAGCTGTCCTCAGCCCCTTAACTTCTTGGATGAGAGGTTAAGGGATTAAATTTTGGCCGGTAGCTCTTCCCTTGGCGAGAAATAACCGCGGGTTTTTAAGCCATTAAACAAGGCTCCAGCTAGGATCACAGGAATCAGAGAGGTAAAATACATGATCTGAAAGCTGGTAAAGGCTACCACATACCCCCATACAATTGTTCCCAACCCGATACCCAGATCAAAGGCAATAAAAAAAGTGCCGGTAGCAGCTCCTCTCCTATAAGCAGGGGCATAGCGAACTGACAAGGCCTGCAGGGTAGGAACGCAAAAACCGATACCAAATCCCAGCATTGCCCCGGCGATCATTAGTTCTTCTATACTATGGGATAACGCGATAATCAGAGTAGCAATGAAAACGCCCCCCTGGCCTATAAGGATTACCTGGCTGGTACCACCTCGATCAGCCCAACGGCCCGATAAAGGCCGGGAAATAAGCGTGGATACAGCCATTACCGTAAAAAATACTCCGATGTTATCTATACCAGACTCCAAAGCATATAACGCAATAAATGAAAGGACAGAACCATAAACTACTGCAATTAAGAACATTACCGATGAGGCAGGTATAGAGGATCTCTCCAAAAGATTAGCCCAGATATGGGCAAAGTAACCTTCTGAAGTATTCCGGGTAAAACTAACTTCCTTAACCGGCAAACTCAATATTAAGGCTACCAGGCTCATTGCAACAATCCACAGGAATAAAGCCGGATAACCCATATTGTCAGCCAGCCAGAAACCTATAATAGGAGCAATAGACATGGACAAGGAAGTAGTCAGCCCGAAATAGCCCATACCTTCGGTCAGGCGAGTTTTGGGAAGAATATCAACTACCAGGGTGCTGACAGCAGTACCCACTACCCCAAAAGCTAGCCCATGCAAACCCCGGGCAGCTATTATCATAATAGGCAAAGTAGATAAGCGGTAAAGCCCTGAAACCGCAAAAAGCAAAAACATACCCAGGGTTATAACTCTTTTCCTGCCATAAGTATCCACCAACCAGCCTGCTATTGGACGAACAACCATAGCACAAATAGTAAACGCTCCCATCGCAAACCCAACATCCTGCTGGCTGCCCCCAATTAAAGATAAATAGACCGGCAGAGTAGGCAAAAGCACCTGGATGCTCATGAAGATAGCCAGGTTGGCAAAACACAATAAAGTAAAGTTTTTGGTCCATATTTTACTTATTTGCATTAAAATACGGGTATTCCCGTCATTTCCGTCCTTATCCCCCAACATCAATCCTCCCGAATTTTCCAGGGGAACCCGGAATTGTTTTTTGGTTTAAGAAGACCAACTATAAGAAAAACTAAATCAACTGTAGCACATTTTAACCTTTAGCTTAAACTATTTTAAAAAACTTCCGAGTTATTTGCCCCCTTTCAGCTCCTTTATATCCCTTCTTCCTGTTTGGGCAATTTAACCGGGTTTTTAGCAACCCTTAGCCAAGGGACAGTTTTCTTCCAGTTAGCGCTCTTTATAACCAATTCCTTTATAAAAGCTAACCCGGAAACCCTTTATTCTTTAACCCCTTTCCAGTTTTTGAGCTATAATATTTATCCCGTGTCCCCGGCGCTGCAAACGGCCACTAACGATTAATGGGCCGTATTGTGGACCAAAGACAAGGTACCCGTACTTCATATATATATCTTCAAACATGGTTATATCTGTAATCCCATATTCATCTTCGAGGGAGAAAAAAACCGTAATCCGGCCGCTTCTAGTTGGGGGGCGATGGGGATGGAGAAGAAATCCCCCCATTTTTATCATTGAACCGCTTTTACAAGATTTGACTTCCCGGCTGCTGCATATCCCCCTTTTTTTAAATTCATCCCGCCATGCTGCCATTCGATGCTCCCCTATTTCAATACCCAGTATCTCATATTCCCAGGCCTTATACTTGGCGCTGCATGGAGGGGGGTTACATGGGGACGCTGTTAGGGTAGCAAGATCTCCTGTTACCCTAACAGCATCCCCATGTAACAGAACGGCCAGCAAATAATGCCTATCCAGGTTAATTGTATCAAATGCACCGCACTTAATAAGGTTTTCAATAATGTCACAGGAACAAGCCGTCCTTAGCATAAAGTCTTCAAGTGAAGCAAAAGGATTAGAGGACCTGGCAGCGATAATGGATTCCAAAGCAGCTGCACTCATGCCTTTAACCTGGTTTAATCCAACTCGAATAGCTCCTCTTTCCACTGTAAATAAAGCATCGCTGAGGTTAATATCAGGAGGCAGTATATCTATACCCCGCCGCCGGGCTTCATTACATATGATCCGGGCCGGATAAAATCCCATGGGCTGGTTATTAAGGATTGCGGTAAAATATTGGGCGGGATAATGCCTAACCAGATAAGCAGTCTTAAAGCTGGTGGTAGCAAATGCAGCAGCATGGGCTTCACAGAATCCATAGCCGGCATATCCCGATATGCAGCTAAAAATTTCCCTGGCCACTGAAATTTCTACTCCCCGCTGAACAGCCCGCTTCATAAATGTCTCGCCGATTTCATTCATGGATTTCTGGGAACGGGAATGGGTCATTACCCGCCGAAGCTGATCTGCTTCCCCCAGAGTGAAACCGGCAATAGCTTGAGCAATTTCTATTACCTGTTCCTGAAAAAGAACTACCCCATAGGTTTTATCGAGAATCGGTTTTAAAAGAGGATGCAGGTAAGTAATGGCTTCCCTACCCTGCCGACGGCTTATATAAGGCTCAACCATATTTCCTTTTATCGGCCCCGGCCTTATAAGTGCCATGCTGGCCACTATATCCTCAAACTCACAAGCATTAAACCGGGATTGTAAAGCTCTCTGGGCCGGGCTTTCCAGTTGAAAAACCCCTATAGTTTCCCCCCGGTTAATCATTTCATAAGTTGGTTGGTCATTTAAAGGAATCTGGTCATAATTAAAATCTTCAGACTGATTGATATAAGCAGCAGCTTCCCGGACTACAGAAAGGGTGCGCAAGGGCAGTAAATCAAGCTTGATAAGTCCCAGGTATTCTATATCATCCTTGTCAAACTGGCTGATTGCCGGGCCGATCCCCGAAGATTGCAAGGGGGTGAGCTGGGTTATAGGGATATCGCTTATAACCACCCCTCCTAAATGCATACCAAGAAATCGCGGGAAGCCAGCCAATTCTTCACAGCAGTCTAAAAGCAGTTTATACTTTGGAGCATGTAAACCACAGTTTTTTAGTTCAGGCAATCGGTCCATAAGCAGTCTTATTTGGTCGGCGGCAGCATAAAAGGGTATTCTTTTACACAGCGGATCTAATTCTGATTCTGCAAATCCCAATGCTTTACCAATATCACGCAATGCCGAACGGGCTCTGAAGGTATTATAAGTAGCTACCCGGGCAACATGGTCAGTCCCGTATTTTTCGTATATATAATCTATTACCTTATCCCGGTACCGGGATTCAAAATCTATATCAATATCCGGCATGCCAACTCTTTCCGGGTTCATAAACCGTTCAAAAAGCAGACCCCTCTCAAGGGAATCAACTTCGGTAATCCCCAGGCAATAGGCTACCAGAGAATCTGCTGCCGAACCCCGCCCGGCATACCTTATCCCCTGCTTGCGGGCATATTCCACCAGGTCCCTAACCACTAAAAAATAATCGGCAAAACCCATCTCTTCAATTATTTTTAACTCATGTTCCAGCCTGGCCACAACCTGCAAACCAGGTTTTTGATAACGGTTCCGGGCTCCTTCCCAGCAAGCCTGGCGCAAGAGAGTATTCGAGTCTTCCCCTGGCAAAAGGGACCAGGCCGGGAAATGAAAGGCCTGGGGGTTTAGGGCTGGTTCACATCGTTCAGCAATAACCAAGGAGTTTATAATTGCCCGCGGATAAAAGACAAAAAGCTCCTCCATCTCTCCGGGAGATTTCAGAAAATTCTCCGCATTAAAAGGCCGTTCCAGATTGACGTCCTCTACAGTAGTCAATGTACGCACACAGCAAAGGACGTCATGCAGTTTAAAACCCTCCTTATCGGCATAATGAACATTATTGGTTGCTACTGCTTCTATCCCAGCCTGTTTTGCCAGTTCCAAAAGCCGGTAATTAATATAACGGTTGCCAGGTAAAAGGGGATTCTGCAATTCAATAAAAAAGGAATCCCTTCCCATTATTTCTTTAAGCCGGATAGTCTCCCTCCAGGCCTCCTGGTACCTGCGTTTCAGAATTGCAGCTATAATTGGACTTCGCCGGCATCCAGACAAAACTATTAAATCGGACAGGGAGTCCAAATCTTTAATTCCCGCTTGCGGGCTGCCCCTGGGATTACTAAGATGAGCTCTGGTAACTAACCGGCATAAACTAGCATAGCCTTCAGGTCCTTTAGCCAGAAGGGTTAAATGATGACCTCCTTCCAGGGTAATCTCTATCCCTTGAATTGGTTTTATGCCTGCCGCTCGCGCTGCCCGGTGGAATTGGACTGCGGCACAAAGATTATCATGATCAGTTATAGCCAGGGCAGGCATATTAAATTCTGCTGCCCTCTTTATCAGAAGATCAATCCTTGATCCCCCGTCAAGAAAGGAAAAGGGAGAATGGCAATGCAAATGGACAAAACTCACCTCAACCTACCACCTTTTAGTCATAGGTTTTATATAAGTACCATTCCTGTCGTTCGTGATCCAGGTAAATTTCATATACACCCCCATCCACACACAGGACCCGGCAGAAACTCTTTTCCTTCTCTCCCGCCCACCAGCACCCGGTATCTTTCCAGTACTCCAAGACCTGCTGAACTTTTAGATTATTTATTTGAACAGGCATATTGTCCCGGTTACAAACCACCTTTGCCCTTTTCACCAACACTATAAACCTACTCCCTGATCTTTATTCAATCGCTATACGCCAGGGATCCCACATTGATAAAACCTGTTCCCTCCGATCCGGTTTTACTCCCAGCTGTAAAGATTGGGGGTATTTCTCCTGCAGCTGCTGCAGTACCAGAAGACGCTCTTGGTCTTTAATATCCTGCCTGTAAGTAAAAAGGTTTGCTGCTTGGAATTTAAGCTTCTCCAGCTCCATTACAATTACCCGTATTTCTCCAACCGGCTCTTTTAAATCTTCCTTCTCTACCATGATTTGTATCAGGTTTTCCAACTGCATAACCCCGGAGCATACTTTAAATAATGTCCTTTCCCCAGCCTTAATATCACCATCAATAGTTATAACTTCTGTGCGAATCTTGCGGAAGCCGGCACGTTTTTGCTCCAGTTCTCCTGCTATTGCCCGGCTTATTTTCTTTAACCCTGCCTGTATCTTAATATAATCACTGCACCCACCGGGAAATAAGATTGTATGAACAAGCCGTCCGGGAGGATAGATGCCTTTAACCGGTGTATAGTCTATACCCCGGCAATTTTGTAGCAATAGGGCGGAATCGCGTTTAATTATTTGCTTTAGCATGTTAGGGTTCAGGTCGGCCAACTCACCTACCAGGTTGTAGCCTGCCCGTCTTAAAAGTTTTTTCTCTTTTAAGGTTAAAGGGAAAAACGCACTTAGCGGCAGACTGCTCAAGAACCCTCTTTCACTGCCCGGTATTACCCGGATAACCCTAACCCCATATCGTTTAAAATCCTGGTGGTATTGGCTTTTAAACCTTTCCCGGCGGGCGGCGATAATTGATACTAAAGGAGAAGCAGCAACCCCCATAGTGGCTCTTTCTTCTCCCTGTAATCGAACTAATCCAGCAATACCAGCAATTATAATGCCTATCTTTTTAAAAGTGCTTAAATCAACCAACACCTCCTGGACATTAAAAGGCTCTACCAGGAAGCTATGGCGGCTGCACTCCTCTAAAACAGCATTATTAAGGCCCTGTCCGGGCATACGTAAGCAAATTATCTTGCGCACCTTAATCACTCCCTAAATCGGTAACCTAATAATATAACAGAACATTTGTTCGGGTCAAGCAAAAGACCTCTAAACCAATCAGGTATTTTTTTCCACGGTTAAATTGAAACCAGCCCTGAAATGATAAGAGTTAAAATAATGAAGGATTAAAATGAAAAGGGAAAAATTTAGCAAGAGATTTGCAGGCAAAATCTAGGCCTGGATTACAGGCTTCATGCATAACGGGTCATCATTAGCAGGGGAATTTACCCTGGTAGATACCGGGTAAGCTTTTAAATATTGAACAGGATTTAACCGGCTTAAAAACTCCTCGGGACTGTTGCCCGCCATCCCGTTAAGCCAATAATCTTCCTGATTAAAATCCAAAACTAAAGGCATACGGTGATGGATAATAGCTACAGATGCTGCTGGTGAAGTAGTCAAGATAGTATAGGTGTTAAAAGCCTCACCATCAGGGCTATTCCACCGCTCCCATAACCCGGCAAAACCAAACAACCCGCCCTGAGGCAGGGTGATGCGAACAGGTTTTTTCCTATTGCCGATTTTTTGCCACTCATAATAGCCATCAGCCGGTACTATGCAACGCCGCAATTTTAAAGCATACTTAAAGGCTGGTTTTTGGGCAACTGTTTCTATCCTGGCATTTATCAACCTGGAGCTAATACTGTAATCCTTGGCCCAAAAAGGTACCAATCCCCAGCGCATATACTGCAGCTCCCGGCGGCCATCATTATCCACAACCACCGGCATTAACTGGGCGGGAGCCACATTATAACGCGGTTTGAACACCGGCTCTACCGTAGGACAGCCAAACCTCTCGGCCAGCTCATTCATTTCTACTGCAAGGGTGTAACGACCACACATAAAATTTCCTCCCGGTTACCTACTATAGTATTTTATGAAAGGCAATTCTTCAAATTCCATACTTATCTTTTCCCAGGGAAATTTTTATCTAAGCCCAACAGGTATAAGAGGCAAAGTTCCCCAACGGCCTGTCAGTAAGAGCAACAAACAAAAGCAGCCGTGGGTTGGCTGCACGGCTGTTCTTTTAAAATCCTATATTATTAATATATACCGCAGATATACATAGGCTGTACTGATTATAAGGGTCAAAATCATTAAAGGAAACCCAACTTTTAAGAATTGGGTAAAGGTTATCGGCAAATTAAAAGATTTTGCACATATCCCTGCAACCACAACATTAGCCGAAGCTCCAATCAGGGTTCCATTACCGCCAAGGCATGCCCCAAGGGCCAGTGACCACCACAAGGGTTCTAAGGCTATATTGCCCATTTGCCCCATGGACTCCAAGAGCGGGATCATAGAAGTCACAAGGGGAATATTATCCACAATAGCCGAGGCTATACCGGAAAACCACAAAACGGAAATAATCGTCAAGGTTGGGTCTCCCTGGGTTAAAGCCAGCGCTTTTTTAGCTATCATATCAATTATTCCCACATTTACCAGGCCCTGTACTATTATAAACAATCCAGCAAAAAAGAATAATGTCGGCCATTCCACTGAACGAAAGATTTCTTCTGGTTCCTGGGGTACCAGCAACATGAGCAGGACTGCTCCCCCCAGAGCTATGGTAGCTGATTCCAAGTTCAGGCTCTGGTGAAGCAAAAACCCTATAATAGTTAAGCCAAGCACCCCCAGGGATTTCCATAGCATAGGGTAATCCTTGATGGCTGCAGATTCATCCATTTTCATTATGGATTGCTTATATTCATCCCTGGTCTTAAGGCTGTTCCCGTAAACTAAGACCATTGCCATTATTACTACCGGAAGCATTACCAGCACTACCGGGGTTAAGTTGTAAATAAAATCCATAAACCCGAGGGAAGTTGCCCCTCCAATAATTATATTGGGCGGGTCCCCAACGAGAGTGGCTGTCCCTCCAATGTTCGATGAGATAATCTCAGCAAAAAGGTAAGGAATAGGATCAACCTTTAACTTTTGAGTTACGACAATCGTAACTGGAACAATCAACAGTACAGTAGTTACATTATCCAATAAAGCCGAAGTTATAGCTGTAACCGCTGCCAGAAGGATTAATATTTTAACCGGTTCCCCCCTGGCAATTTTGGCCGATTTAATGGCAATATATTCAAAGACCCCCGTGCGACGTGTGATCCCCACTATAATCATCATACCAATAAGCAGGCCTATGGTATTAAAATCGATGGCATTAAAAGCCTCGTTCTGCTGCAACACTCCAAGCACTACTAGGGCAATTGCACCAGCCATGCTTACAATAGCTCGATGGATTTTTTCCGATATTATCAAGCCATAAACCACAATAAAGATTGATGACATTAGTGATACGTCGGTAATAGTCACTTGAACAAAACCTCCATTTATAGATTTTGGCACGTACAAGCAAGGGTTCCATTATGCAAATCTTAATTTATGCAATAATCATGCCAATCTTTTGAGGTTAAAATATTTATAACGCAATCCTGATTATAAAGAGACGGTTAAGCTTTCAACCCTTAGATAATTCCGTTCCAGGCCGAAAATTGGTATAGTTCTAAAAATTGTTTTTCAGGCCAACCCATATGGGAAATGAAAGTTGACTGGTGTAGGAAAAACACTACAGGTAAACAGAAATGCAGACATATAAAAGAGACACTCCGGTTAAGAGATCTGGCTTGCTGTTTCAGCTAGCCTAAAAAGTCCAGAAGCTGATGGTATTGCCTGACCGGAGATTGCTGGATATAATGACCATATCTTAGCGAAAGGAAAAGACGCCTCTTTTTTGTGGTGCTAATGCTGCAACAGAAGCACAAGAAGCGTCTCCAAAAAGGTATGGTAATTGTAACAGACTATCAACTTGATTGGAACCCCGAAAAGGGAGTTTTTTGTTAGGAGCGCGGAGCAGAATTCATGTCCTTGTTGCAATGGGGACTTAAGGGTAATTGGTAGCTGTTCCAGGAAATGTATTGATGACGAGGGAGAAAACAAAACCCTGATCATTCGCAGGTTACGGTGCGTTGGATGCAGACGAATTCATCACGAACTTCCTGATATGCTTGTACCATTTAAACGCCACGTCAGTAAAAGCATTGAAGCAGTCATCCGCAATGATGTACCACTTAGCGTTTTCTCCGATGAGTCTACTCTAACCCGATGGAAGAGCTGGTTTAAGGAAATGACCGATTACTTTCAGGGCTGCTTGAAATCAATTGCTATGCGCTATGGCATAGAATCTGTGGAAGATAGATCCGGTCTTCCTCAGTCCAAGCTCCAAAGGATTTGGCATTATGTAGGGAACGCTCCGGGATGGCTGGCCAGAGTTGTCCGTCCCATAGTCAATTTAAATTTATGGCGACATACCCGTTCCGCATTTTGTCCATAATGATATATATTTACACTCATGCTGAAACCATAAAAAGGAGTGATCAGCATGAGAGATCAGAAAAAAGCAGAAGAGGTGGCCTCACAGGGGGTGCAGTTATTATCCCCGCTCCTGGCTGAAGGCCTGGATAATGCCCAGGCAAAAGTAATCCGAGCCAGGATATGTGAACAAAGCGGTATATCCGAGCGTACCCTGCGCAGATACCTGGCCCAATACCGGAAAGATGGTTTTAGCGGACTCAAACCTAAAGGTAAGGGTCAGCACCGCAGCGAGGAAGCAATACCTATTAACATCCTAGAACAGGCCATTCTATTACGGCGCCAAGTACCAGGCCGCAGTATTGCACAGATAATTCAGATACTGGAATGGGAAGGGTTAGTAGAGCCAGGGCAGATCAAACGCAGCACTCTGCAGGAGAAATTAGCTGAGCGCGGCTACAGTGCCAGGCATATGAAAATGTATGCTGATACCGGCACTGCCGCCAGACGATACCAGAAGAAATACCGCAATCAGCTCTGGCATTCTGATATTAAGTATTCAATTTATCTGCCCATAGGCGAGGGTGGCAAAAAGAAGCAGGTCTACCTAGTTATCTTCATAGATGATGCCACTCGTTTCATTCTGCATGGTCAGTTCTACCCTGCCCTTGATCAGGTGATCGTAGAAGATGCCTTTCGTCAGGCCATTTTAAAATATGGTGTGCCTGAAAAAGTATACTTTGATAACGGCAGCCAATACCGAACTAAATGGATGAATAGAGCCTGCTCTAAAATGGGGATTCGCTTGCTCTATGCTAAGCCCTATTCGCCTGAAGCGACGGGCAAACCGGAAAGGTTTAATCGGATAGTAGATTCTTTTCTTGCTGAAGCTGTCCTGGAAAAACCTCAGACACTGGAAAAATTAAATCAACTGTTTGAGGTATGGCTTGAGGAATGTTATCAAAACAAGCCGCATTCCGGATTGGAAGGAAATATTAGTCCTCAGACTGCGTATCGCAGTGACAGAAAAGCTTTAAAGTTTTTAGATCCTGAAACAATAGCCAGTGCATTTCTCCACTGTGAAGAAAGAAAGGTAGATAAATCTGGATGTATCAGCTTTGCCGGCAAAAAATACGAGGCAGGCCTGAGTTTAATCGGGTGTAAAGTAGATGTTATCTATGATCCTGCTGACATTAGTGAGTTAACTATCGAATACGAAGGCCACAAGCCATTCAAGGCCAAAGAACTAGTTATCGGAGAACGGAGCGCTCCCCGGCCTAAACTGCCCGAGCACTTGCAGCTAGTTCCGGCTGATTCTTCCCGGTTGCTCAATGCTGCCGCCAGGAAGAACAAGGAGCGTAAAGAATACCAAACCCCTGCCATCTCCTACCGTAAAGTAAAAAAGGAGGAGTAAGGTATGTTTGAGACATTCTATCGCATGGAAAGAACACCGTTTTCCAGGGATATTCCTACAGATCAATTGTATCAGTCGCATATGCTGGAAGAGACCCTGGGGCGCTTAGAATACACCGCCCAGCGCCAGATGTTTGCAGTATTAACTGGGGATTGCGGAACTGGGAAAACTACCACCATACGCAAGTTTAAAGAAACCCTGGATGCATCTAGGTTTTTGGTAATGTACCTGGCTGATTCCAAACTTACCCCCCGGCATTTTTACAAGGGTCTGCTGGAGCAGTTGGGATGTGAGGCCAAGTTTTACCGGGGTGATGCCAAACGTCAATTACATAGAGAGATCGAACTTTTACAGGGTATCCACCATCTGCAGCCGATGGTGATTGTAGACGAAGCGCATCTATTGGATAAAGAAATGCTAGAAGAAGTCCGATTCTTACTAAACTTTAAAATGGATGCGCAAAGTCCGATGGCTTTAATCCTGGTAGGGCAAAACGAACTCTGGGAACGGCTTAAACTTCAATCTTATGCAGCGATCAGACAACGCATTGATTTACAGTGTAAACTGCACTATCTGGATCGGGCAGAAGTGGGTGATTATGTAAAACGACACCTAGCTTACGCCGGTGCCCATCATGATATTTTTTCAGATAGTGCAATCGATGAAATTTTCAAATACTCAAGCGGAGCGGCCAGACTGGTAAACAAGGTTTGTACGCATTGTCTGCTTTACGGGGCTCAAAATAACCGAAATATCATTGATGACCATATGGTGAAGTTAGTAATCAAGGGAGAATTAAATTAGTTCTCCCTCCCCCCCAAGGGGCAAAGATTTAAGGTCATAATGTCCATCAGCATTTGGACATTTTACACCGTCTATTGCCGGACATTATGAGTTAGCAGTAACAGCTTGCTTTTACAGCAATAGGTTTTATACCCTGTTAAATCGAATTAACCCATTCCAGGGACTCGATAAGCAGGTTCATAACCTTTCCTTTATCAAGGGTAATACCCCCTCGATCCAGTTCGTCAAAGCTTCCTTTTTCATAAGCAAGTATCCAGTTTAAAACCCTTGACAGTTGGTTTTCTTTGCCCAACAATGCATCTTTAACCTCAGTACTTAAAGGTATTTCCTCCAGGCTTTCCTTCATGGGTTTTTGCATTATTGCTTCCATGGAGAAAAACAGGCCTAAAATGAATAATTCAAAACGCCTCTTACGCATACCCAGATCATTAGCTATAGTTTCCATCATTCTCGCCCTGACCAGGCTGCTGGTAATGAGCTCATTTATCTGATTTTTTCGGCATTCATCCAGTATTAAAACATATATCCATCTTCTGATCTCATTTAGTCCCAGCCTTATTAATGCCTGCTTGGTGGAATATATCTCTTGCTGGGGCCTGGAAATAGGGGAATTGGCCATTCTAATAACCTGGTTGGACAGCGAAGCATCCTGTTCAATTATATTTGAAATTAATTGATAGTCAGGTTCCTCCTGGTTAAGTTCATTGATAACTTTAATCAAATTGGGATTTAATCCAGATTTTCCCTCACCTTTTGCCAAAACCGGTTTACAATAAAACTCTCCCTGGAAATAATGATACCCCAGGTGAGCAGCTTTCTCATAATCCCGCCAGGTATCTACTTTATCGGCCAAGAATTTAATTTTCCCCTGGAAACCCCGGATAAGCATGGTCTGTTTATCGATTGGTATCGAAGAAATATCTATCTTTATAATGTCTGCCAGGGGAAATAACGAGATATATTCTTCCTGGAAAATATCACCGTTCAAAGCTATGGGATAACCGTATTTTTTTATTTTTTTACATTTGCTCACCAAAATGGAAGTTGGTTTTACATCATCGGCTATCTCCACTATTACTGTATCCCTGGGCAGTAATAAAGGAACCTCTTGTTCCAAAAGATCCTCGGTAAAATTAATTAACGCTTTCCTGCTGCCGGTTAATATATCCAACTTTGCAGCTAGAAAAGCATCGCTAACCATATCGGCTTTGGTTTGTTGGTCATCGATCCCGGTAAGAAAACTGCTGGGATTCCTTTTATAACTTAATTCATAACCAAAAACCTTCATATTCCGATAAAATACAGGCTGCCTAGCAAGATATACCTCCACAGGTTGTACCTCCCCAAAATTAATGGATTTAAATTGCCAGACATTAATTAGACAGTCTGTCAAGTTAAATTTAATACGTTTAATCTTTTATCGGTTATACAATCAACCTCTTTTAGAATTTGGTCCTATATTTTTTGACAATTAACGTATTATATTATATATGATTATCTTTAGGAAGTATATGTATCAAAGGCCAGGTATCGGCATACGGACCGAGTATAGGCAGTCCCGAGCAGTAATAACTAATAGCCTGCCATCCTCCCCAGCGAAGGTACAATTAGCCGGCCGCCTTTCAGTGATGATAGTTCCCAAATGTGCACCATCCCAGCGGAATACCTCAACTCCATTAACTCCTGCTATATAAACATTTCCGGCCATATCAACCGTTATGCCGTCTGGTCTTGAAACTAAGGCAAATCTTCTGGGGTTGCTGGTAGCTCCGTTTTCAGCAACATCCAAGGCCAGAACCTCTCCCGCCACCGTTAAGGCTAAATAAAGAGTTTTTTCATCGGGAGAAAAGGCTAATCCATTAGGATTGTGATAATATTTAGCCTCTAAGAATAGATCCCCTTTCTGATCGATACGATATAAACCCATAAAATCTAGTTCGGCTTTACGGTTCACTAATCCGTAGGGGGGATCGGTGAAATATATTGTTCCATCAGAGCGGACCGCAATGTCATTAGGAGAATTCAGCCTTAAACCCATATAATGACTGGCTATGACCTCTATGGAACCATCCTCATGCGTTCTGGTAACATGACCAGGTTCATGCTCTGCAGCCAGCAATAGTCCACTGGTGTCAAAAGCAAGCCCATTGGCATTATTGCTAGGCCGGCGAAAGATTTCTATAGTATTGGGAAGACTAAGTTTATATATGGTATTGCCGTCGATATCGCTGAAAAGCAAGTATTGGCCAGCTCTATTCCAAGCCGGTCCTTCCGTAAACAAAAATCCATCCGCTATCAGTTCTGGCTTCCCTATATCCTGAAAATTAAGCTGCTTGATATCAGGATGCATAAAACTCCCCCTATCTATGGCAAATTTTACCTATAATCATTATATATTAACTGCGCTAAACCGTATATGATCACATGTAATACTTTGGGTTAAGGCGGGGAACAATAAATTAGATTAAGTCATTTTTATAATGCTTGCAAAGGAGTGAATGTAACTGGTTTTATTAAGGAACGACCAGGGAAAAAAAGACGTTAGAGCTACCGGAACAGAACCGCAAAATCATACCGGCAGCTTTGTTGACGAATCTTTTGCCCAGCTGGAAAAAAAGTTGATTCGCAAATTATGTGAAAGCTTGCAATCAGGAAGCTTTGAAATAGTATTTTGGGATGGTACCCGAGAAAGATACGGTATAGGCCAACCTCTTTTTAGTCTGATTATCCGTGATCAATCGGTAGTGGGACAACTGCTTAAGAATCCAGCCCTCGCCTTAGCCGAGGCTTATGTTGACGGCTCAATCGAGCTGGAGGGGGAAATAGAGCAGGCTATTAAACTGGTACATATGAATAAAGACCTAATAGAAAAGTTTTCCTCCGGCGGCTTGAAGAAGGCTATATCCTCAGTACGTAAGCCATCAATGGAAAAGCAAAAAAAAAATGTGAGACATCACTACGACCTAGGGAATGATTTCTTTGCCCTGTGGCTGGACCCGACCATGAGCTATTCCTGCGCCTACTTCCATTCGCCAGAAGATACCCTGGAGCAAGCCCAGATTCAAAAAATCGACCATACCCTGAAAAAACTCCAGCTAAAACCCGGACAAAGGCTGCTGGACATCGGCAGTGGCTGGGGAGGGCTTATCATACGAGCCGCACAGCAATACGGAGTACAAGCTACCGGTATTACCGTTAGTACAGAACAGTTTGAAAAAACCCGGCAACGGATCGACAGCCTGCAGCTCAGTCACCTGGTAAATGTACAATGCATGGACTACCGAGAAATAGCAGCTACCGGCGCCAGATTTGACCGGGTGGTTAGTATAGGCATGTTCGAGCATGTAGGACAGGCCGGTATGAGGGTTTATATGAAGGCAGTTCAAGACCTGCTAACCAACGGCGGATTATCACTCCTGCATACGATTACCCATACCACTGAAGGTCCCGTAAATCCCTGGATTGAAAAGTACATATTCCCGGGGGGCTATATTCCCTCGCTTCGGGAAACTATCTGGCTGCTGCCTGAATATGATTTTCACCTGCTGGATGTTGAATGCCTGCGCATGCATTATGCTATGACTCTGGATCGCTGGGCAAATAATTTTGAAAAAAATATTGGTCAGGTTAGAGAAAAGTATGGTGAGAAATTTGTCCGCATGTGGCGCATGTACCTGCAATCCTGCGCCGCGTCGTTCAGATACAGCGGTCTTTCCATTCACCAGATCCTCTTTTCTAAAAATTTGGTCAATGATCTTGCGCTGACTCGTTAAACCCAGCAAAGAGCGAGTTTTACAGGTTCAACCTTACCCCATTCTTCTTCAGCCACTCCCGCCTGTTTTTGTAGTCAGGCAGTATAGAAGCAAGCAGGTTCCAGAACTCCCTGGAATGGTTATGGTGTTTAAGGTGACATAGCTCGTGTACTATGATATAGTCCAGAACCGGAGAGGGAGCCATCACTGCCCTCCAATTAAAGTTCAGGTTGCCTCTGGAGCTGCAGCTGCCCCATCTTTTCTTCTGTTCTTTGACTGTAATCCTGGCTGGCTGAACTCCCACCTTGGGCTGATAGTATTTAATGCGTTCATTGATCTGTTCCCTGGCCTTTTTGCGATACCAATTTAGCATGGCCTTTTTTATAGGTTCTTCTTCCCTGCTGGGGGTAGCAACCATAAATTTACCCTGGTATAGCTTTACCCTGGGCTTTCTCATTTTTGTATCCATTATCAGCTGAAGGGAGTAATTCCTGCCCAAGTACATGAATGATTCCCCGTTAACGAATTCCTTTTTTACTGCTATGGTTTTAACATTCTTTACCTCGTACAGCTTCTGTACTATCCACCTGGCTTTACTTTTCACTCTATTGATTATTTCATCTTCAGATAAGCCCAGTGGAGCTTTAACGCTTACTCTCCCTGGTGCTTCCACTGATATAGCAATGGTTTTTCTCCTGCTGTATGAAAGCTCAAAATCTATAGTGGTATCTCCATATTGAAAAGATAAATGCATGGTATTCTCCTTAATAAATTACTGCGTAATGTTTCTTAGCCAGCTGCAGCAGAGGCTGTACCAACTGCTTTCTTTTTTCCAGGTTGATTTGTTTGAAGTATTTTTTAGTCAGCATTAATAATATGGCTCTTTCTATATCCTGGGTCTTGGTGGGATTGGTGGTCCAGTCAATTACATAATTTTCTTTCACGATACCAGCCACATCCAGGGCGATATCTTTAGCCAGATCAATAATATCCTGGGTAATATATTCCGCTCCTGCCTCGGCTGCTATCCCTTCCTGTTTTTCCTCAGGCTCCAGCAGGTGCTTCTTTACTATTTCAAAGAAGGCAAATTCTTCTTTATTATCAAATCCCAGGGCCTGAGCCAGGTCCTCCTCCCCGGTTCGGACTTCCTTATTCATAAATTCTTCTAGGCGTTTTTTGCGTTCTATCCAATTGTTTTCGGTTTCATCCAGTATTTTCTGGAGTTTCTCTAAAAGGCTGGTATAATAAGCCGGATTTTCATCTATTTTTACCTGGATAACGTGTTTTATAGCATGTTCCATAGCAGAGGCCTGAGCTTCATCAGATTTAAGGCTCTTTAATTTGCCTGCAAAATCCTTATCAAATAGGGTGATAGGCTTAATCCACTGCTTAACTCCTCTGGATTCCAGGTGATCCGATATAATCTTTTTGACCTTCTGCCCACAATCTGATATATCCAGGTCTTTTTCGGGCTCAAATCTAGCTTTGGCAGCAGCTCGGATATATGAAAGCCACCTTAAGTCATTGATATTTTCCGTTGGCACATGGTTCGGCAGTATCTGTTCCATGCAGGAAGCAAATCTTTTATAGGCCAGCTCAAATTCAGCTCTTTTGTCTTCTGCTTTAATCTTATTGACCAATGCATCCAGATCATTTTTATCAGTGCCATTAAATATAGCCATCACTGCTTCCCTATAGCTCAGCATCTGGTGGTAAACTTCATCCATGGATCTCATAGGAGTTCCCAATTCTTCTTTATTGAATATGGCCAGGGCTTCCTCCAGAAAATTGGATACTCCATAATAGTCCACCACATAACCGCATTTCTTATTTTCTCCGCAGGTTCTATTCACCCTGGCTATGGCCTGTATGAGAGCATGTTCTTTTAATGGCCTGTCTAGATACATGACCTGTTCTACCGGGGCATCAAAGCCTGTCAAGAGCATATCTTTTACTATAAGGAAAGCCAGCTTATCCTTGGATAAGGGCTGTAAGAAACGCTTTATAAGCTTTTCCTGTTCTGCCTTGGTGGTATGGTGTGCTTTGAGATGAGGTTCATCGTTGAGGTTGCCCGAAAAGATGATTCTGGCTTCCAATTCATCGCCTACGATATCCTTCATATATTTGTTCAGGGCATTATAATATTTGACGCAGGCTTCCCGGGACACACAGACTACCTGGGCTTTAAACCCTTCGGGGTATACTTGCTTTTTGTAGTGGTCTAGTAAATCCTGGGCGATTTTATCTATCCGGTCATCTGATTCTACAATGGCCTGTTTGTTGGCGTATTTCTGTTTAATGGCTTCCTTTTCTTCCTCCGTCTTGTCTTCAAAGGCCTGCTCAAATAGTTCTTCCAGAGTATCTGCTTTTATCTGCAGCTCAGGTCTTCTGCCTTCATAGATAATAGGTACTGTAGCCCCGTCATCAACTGCCTGCTGGATTGAGTACTGGTCTATATAGGCTCCAAACTCCCTGGGGGTTGATTTGTCTTCCCTGTCTATGGGTGTACCGGTAAAACCGATGAAAGCAGCATGGGGCAGAGCATTCCTCATATTCATAGCCATGGTCCTATACTGGCTCCTGTGGGCTTCATCCGCTAATACTATTACATTGGATTTGGTGGTTAATACCGGAAAAGGCTTTTCATATTGAAGGGCTGACTTTTGCTCGGAGTCACTCAGTATTTCTTTTTCTTCTTTTTCACTGGCAAATTTCTGGATGGTAGTCATGATTATCTGGGGCTGAGCTTTGGAAAGGAGTTCTACCATTTCTTTTACGCTTTCTGCCCTTACTGGGGTAGTAATAGTTGATAGTGTTCTTAGAAAAGTGTTATATATCTGCTTATCCAGGTCAATGCGGTCGGTTACCACTACTGTGGTGGCATCCATCAGCTCCGGCACTCTTCTTATTTTTCTGGCCAGGAATACCATGGTCAATGACTTACCTGAGCCCTGGGTATGCCAGACTACACCTCCACGGGATCTGGAATCTTTGCCCTTGACCAGTCTATCCAGGGCTTTATTTACTGCTCTAAACTGCTGATAGCGACAGAGTTTTTTGACTCTGGTACCGGTTTCATTATCGGTCTCATAGAGGATGAAGTTGCGCATTATATCCAGTAGGTTTTTCTTTTCCAGCATTCCCTGCAGGAGTATATTTTGTCCAGAATCCTCAGCATGGTCTACTTCGCTTATCTTAAAGGGATAGGGGTCTTTCCATTCCAGGTATTGGCCGTATTGCGAGCTAATGGTACCTGCATAGCCATGGTATTTATTAAGGATAACGGTGAAGAAATTGGTATAAAAAAGCCTGGGGGCTCCTTCTACTATGGTAGATCCTCTGCCATCCATGTAACGTTTCAACTGGGTATATGCTTCATGTTTGCCCATTTTGGCATTCCTATCTTTTTCCAAAAAGGGGGATTTGCACTCCAGGACTACTACAGGGATACCATTGATGAAGATGATGATATCAGGAATAGCTTTCTCGTTTGGTCCCTGTATGGTAAACTGCCTGCTTACCAGGAACTCATTATTCCCTGGATTATCCCAGTCTATGAAATTGACGGTATGATATTTCTTCTGTCCACTGCCATCCAGGTCCTGTTCCAGGGCATAGGTGAGGTTTACCATAGCATCGTAGATCTTCTCATTTATCACCAAGAGGTTGCTTCCCAGGTTGTCAGCCCTGCTTAGAAAACGCACTGCTTTATTCAGGTTGCCCTCATCCATCCAGGGGTTAAGTCGCTGTAATGACTTTTTTAGCTTGTCCACCAGAATGGCATCATTCAATGATTCCCTTTCCCCATGTTCAGGAGTCAGTCTGTCACCGTGGACAAATTCATAACCCAGCTTATCAGTTATGTATTCTATGGCTGGTAGTTCTACCAGGGTTTCTTCATTCCCCAGGTATGGCATCCTCTCACCCCCTGTTATACCTTCACCCTGATTTGGCCAGTGAGGAGTTTTTGCATTAGGCCCTGTTTTAAAACTAATAATATATTTTTTTTGTTATTATATTTGTCGATTTGAACATCAACTTCATTAATGATGGTAGCTATTTGGCGCTGTTCCTCTATCGGGGGAATTGCAGCCTTTAAAGTATAAAAATCCTTTCTATTTAGACTTGGTACACCAGTAGCCGCATTTAAACTTCTTATATCTTGGATGGATATTAAGTAAAATAACCATTTCCATTCACAGTGTTTTTTATTATTGACATAATAAGTTGTATCGATAGGGCAAAAGTTTATTTCACTATAGCTAACCTTATCAATACTTCCCTTTCTTCCAAGAATGATTCCTGGAGCTCGAACAAAATATTTATCATGATAACCTACTATTCCGTTGGAACCATATACAGGAAACGGTCCTTCTTTTCTGTCCTTTTCAGGTAAGCTAAACCCATACTCTAGTTCTAACACTTCTCCAAATTTACAAACTTCCCACTCCTCAGGTATCTCTCCCAGTTCAGTCTTTTTGAAGCGGGTATGCCCGATGCCTCTGGTCAGGAGCTGCTGCATGAGGCCATTTTTAAGCTCCTTGGTCTTTTCTATAAGGGCATCGGTTTGCTCTATCAGCTCGTCTACAGTAGAGAGGATTTCCGCTATCTTTTTCTGTTCGGGGAGGGGGGGGACTGATATTAAAATATTTTTTATATTAGCTTTTGATATACCGTATACAGTGGCACCTGTTGCCAACATTCTAAATTGCTGTCTAACCGCCCTAGTACTAAAACAATATCTTTTGAAATTATCATTAAGTTTCTTACTCTTTTCTTTTGCTATAATAGTATGGAGACCTGCAACAAATGGTATTTTTCCCTGATTATAGATTACAACACTTTTTCCAATTCCTTCATAGTCTTCAGAAGCATCAACGAATACAATGTCCCCTTCATACAATAGACTATCTTCATTAATTTTTTGTTCTGTGTTTAGTTTAGGTAACCAGTTTGTATCATGTCTAATATCAATGTAACTCCTGTTTAACGTATGAATATCTCCATAATGCAGATAGGCAACTCCATCATCATTCAATTGTCTTCTCGGAATTGGTTGTCCACCGTAAAAATCAAATATTTTGTCAAGCTTAATAACCTCCCACTCCTCTGGTATTTCACAAAGTTCAGTCTTTTTATGTCCTTTTTTTACATTCGCCATCGATTATATCTCCTCAAACCCCAGTTCTTTCAAATATCCATTCAGCCTCTGCTCAGTTTCTGTAATCTTAAGTTTTAGTTCCTGAATCTCCTTTATAACTGCTGGTATATCCACCTGTTCCTCTTCTTCGGTGGTATCCACGTACCTGCTGATGTTCAGGTTATAATCATTCTCCTTAATGGTCTCTATATCTGCTACGGAGGCAAACTTCTCCATATCCTGGAATTCATCAAAGGCCTGTATAATCTTTTCTACATCCTCTTCCCGCAGCTTATTCTTATTGCCGTCTTTAACAAAACCCTGGCTGGCATCAATAAATAGCACCTTTCCCTTTCTTTCCAGGGGTTTATTCTTGTTTATTATCAGCAAAGCAGCGGGAATACCTGTTCCATAGAATACATTAGGAGGCAACCCGATAACAGCTTCAATTAAATCGTCTTTTATAAAGCCCTGCCGTATTTTCCCCTCGGCACCTCCACGGAAAAGTACTCCATGAGGTATGACCGTTCCCATCCTGCCTTTATCGTTGAGACTGGCTACCATGTGGCAGACAAAAGCCAAATCACCATATGATTTGGGAGGAATCCCATAGAGAAACCTGTGATAGGGATCTGCTTGAGCTTCTTCCAGTCCCCAGTTTTTCAGACTAAATGGAGGATTGGCTAAGACTTTATCAAAGGTTTTTATAACTCCATCCTCCACATGCATGGGATTGCGTATGGTATCACCTTTTTTAATATCAGCCCCCCTGGCGTTATGAAAGAGCATATTCATCTTGCATATCGCCCAAGTACTGAGGTTTATTTCCTGCCCAAACAGGGAGACATTACGAGGATTTCCGCCCTGTTCTTCAATATATTTAATGCTCTCTATTAAGAAACCGCCGGATCCCACGGTGGGGTCTATGTTCGTACCGAGTTTGATACAATGCAAATAAGCGGTTCTTGCGCTATTGCCGGTTGGCAAAGAGGCGGAAACCGCTTGATATAAGGGCTTTATGCTGTCATGGACTGGCTACGGAAAGCCTTACTTTTGCTTGTAGTTTGTGTTTTGCAAGATAGTCTACCTTGCCGCCGCCTCCATCATCACAATCTTTACACCCCCCTCTTGGTCGTCAACCGAGGGAAATTAAAATGTATGGTAAAAATTAAAAGGTTTTGACCTGATATGTTTCCCCTTACGGTCTGGGCCGAGACACTCCAACTAATGTCTTAAGTCAAATTTTTGTACCATACGTCGGTGGAAACATGTCAACCGTTTTTTAGCGTTTTCCAGGTATGTGGGAATATATCAACAGTTTTTATGTACGTGGGAACATATCAACGTTACACCTTATTTCTTATGTAACTCACGGTCGCTAAGCCAATCTTGGAATATAGGATAGTCTTTGATTTTGTCTGCCTTATTTTTTAGGTTCTCAACAATTTTTCCCATTTGCTTTTCACTGATAGTATTCGAGGCAGACTGAGCTGTTTTTAGGATATTTGTGAATTCGTTTCCGACTACACTGGTTATTCGCTGATCTTTTGCTTCGATACTGCCTATACCGTTAAAAATTTGAGTCCTTTCCCAGTTTTCTCGGCTTCCTTTTTTATAAAGGGTAATGAGTACGATACCCATCATATTCGTAATAGTTCCATATGTGCCATCATCCTCGAAGCAAAAGGTATAGCTGTTTATTCCCCTGTGGAATGTTACATGTGGTCTTAACTCGGCCATCTCAGTATTGCCTGTGATTTCCCTTATCTCATCAAAGAAGAATATTGATGCTCAATATCTTCGATATTGTTCCGGCTATTAAGAAGATAGTCTTTCATAATCTTTTCACAAGATATTAGGTGTTCCAAGGCATCAATGCCGACCACGTGATTTTCTGTGAAGTCGAGCAGATCTAAGTAAAGGCTTCTCCAGCTCAAGGACGTTAGGAAATAGAAAAGCTTGCTGTCGTAATCAAATTTCGCCTTTTCCTTTTTTATATATGGGTGAAAGAGAGTGTTTGCAAAGTACGTCTCTTTTTCGCTGAATAAATCCTCACAATTCCCACAGAGCATATAATGCTTTTCGCTATCCTGAGCAGGTATATTCGGATTTTCAGTATTCCTGATGTTACCTGCGGCTGTTTTCTTAAGCGTCCGCATAACCATTTTCGGAACAATGTGGCTCAACTCCAAGTTAGTCTCTGTACCACATAGAGCACACTTTTTTAATTTATACATCACATCTCCACCTAAAACAAAGTAATTAAATAGTTGAAATTATATCAGAAGTTTGATAACTTCATTGTTCCTTCTATTTCTTTTTTAAAGCTGGCAAGACTGTCTCTAAATACTCCTGCCAGTAATCATTATCGCCTTCCATGTCATGTATCCAATAGTACATAAATAAAATCTCAAATTCCTGCTTTCTTCCTTTTATAAATGATTTCTTTGGCATCTTTCTATACAGTGAATCCAGGTTAAAGAGATTACTTTTCTGTTTATAATCGTAATCATACTTTCTCCAAGTATATTGACTCTTCTTTCTATGTGTTGAAGGCCAAACATCCTCATTTTCATAAAAACTGTTTATCCAGTCGTAAGCAAAAGCAAGAAGATTAACCTGGTATTTTACCCAGGTCTTATCGACCCAATCCGTTATTTCTTCCGATATTGATGGTATCCCAAAGCCAAACCGCTGTTCACTCTCAACCCTGTGATAATCTTTAATAAAAAGAAATAACATTTCTGTCTGATCCTTTAGGAACGAAAACTTTTTAATAAGCCTTGAGTAGCAATCATATGATGCATTTCTAAATTCACTGTCAGTATCATACAAAAAGAACAGCTCATTCTCCTTCATAATGTTTCCAATATACCTATTCATTTGCTTCCCATACTCATTATATATACCAACCACCCATTCCCTAACTTCAGGCTCGTACTCCCTAAGCTGCTTACGATACTTCTCCAGCTTTTCATTATGTAGTACAGTTTTTTCATCAGCTTCTGTAGTATTCAGATAGTTGTTAAAGTACTCAAATACATAATCAACACAAATTTTCATGTTTTGAGTGCGTGCATCAAGGTCAAACTCATTGAGCTTATCCTCTTTTTTCCTTCGAGCAATATATTCCTCAATTGTAAGCATATGAATACCTCAAACTCTTTCTCTTCCTCCACTATTTATTAGCTTTATTAATAGCGTCAAACAATTTAGCTGGTGATAATTTACTTAGCTCTCTGTTGTCAGCCAACGCACGTTTAGCTTTATTGTGTACAAACACATCAGCGTCATGTTCTTCAAAGCCTTTTTCAAGAATCAGGTATTGATACAATTCTCTACAAGGGAACAACATGAACTTTTCATTACGAAACGCATTAGTTGCTTCCTCTCTATCTGCATCACATACCTTCATCAATACTCGCAGAATTTCTTCGTCCTTAACTTTTGCTTCATACAAAGCAGCAGTTACAAGTTTTATTTCATTGCCTCTTGCTCGGCGTTCTTCCAATGAACCCAAATACATATCCGTTCCCTCCAATAATTAACCCCATGTCTTAGTCTTAAGAATTTCAGCGATTTCCTGTGTTTCAGGTAAATTCTCTGTCTCCAGAACTTGTGATAAATCAAATACTCGTGTACCCATTGGTGCTCTAGGCGTTATCTTCTTGAAATCTGTCTCATAAAATTTATCAACAAAGAAATATCTTTCACCGGTCATCACATATCCATAGTTCTTTCCATCTTCTATTGCCTTGCATATTTGTTGCTTCCTATCGTCAGTAAGTTCTCCAAGTTCAGCTTTATACTCAATACCGGCTTCCGTAGTGACTGCTGTAATAATTGCTTTAATTTTCCCAATGGCCCTTACGCTTTTTTCTTTATACAGCCCAAGATAATCGTGTGCGCTAAAGCCACGTTCAATATTGTCATAGTAAAGATTTTCACTAACATTAAAATTAAATGTGGTACCTGCCAGTTGCACTCTCATGCGCTTCCATGAATCCGAAACAATGATGAGCTTATCGTTATAGCAGTAATTTAGGTAATCGTCCAAAACCTCCTGCATTTCATAATCTCTGTCATCAATAACATCACGTATTGCATCAACAATCCGTTCGAATACAGTATTAACGTGCATTACCGGATACGTCTGTGTGGCGTTGTATTCCTTAAGATGCTCTTCGAATTCTTTCTTCTTTTCTAGATTCATCAACTCCGGTGCTAAAGTAATCATCACCTTATATTTTTCATCACCGAAAGACTTCAAATGGCGCAGCAGCTGATCTGTATAGAACCAATCAGACATTTTAGTCTCAACAACAATTTTAAAGCTCTCCTGTGTGATAGTAGCATCCGGAATACTCTCCACACTTTTTTCCTGAAGATTGAAAACAATCTCTGGTTCAAAGGCGTCAGAAAAGAACTCGGATTTCAAAAACCGAAAGAACTTATCAGAAGAATATTGATATAAACGAGATAACAACAGCATTGTATTAGCTGTAGCTACATTTTCTTTCTCATGGTATCTTTGGAAATAATGTATCTTCATAATTGTTGACCTCCATACCCCTTTTTCGCATTGCAAATAGTATTTTGAAATCTTCTTTGCATTTCTTCCTCTAGATCATTATCGTAGTCCTTAGTATGCTTATACATTGCATTAATGAAATCATCAAAGTAAGGCACACCATCATACAGGCTTCTTTTTTCAACAAAGAAATTATAGATTTCTCTGTAATAAACAATAGTATATTTTTCACCGCACGAAAACTTACTTAGGTCAATGCGATTGTAATTCGGTGAAAAAATAAAGCAGCTCGGAGTTTTCTTACGATATTCATCATCAGATGTAACAAATTGATAGTATTTTTTTAGCTGCGACTGTACTTGGTCACTGTAGATATCATGTCGGTCATCAATACCGTTGATGCTCGATTTGATTTTATTTTCTATTACAACGGCATTATTTTTGTCAGAAATAAGTAGGTCAATGTTTCTCTTTTCTCTCTCAATAGTAAAATCTGTTTGGACCTCTATATGTAGAACCTCTCTTGCAAAACGAGAAAAAGCTTCTCTGTTTATATCAAAAAAGTAAGCAAACATATTTGAAAAAGCGAGTTCATTGTCTTCCTGCCTGATTATTTTTAGGAAATTGAAATACGGATCTTTTTGAAGTTCCGGCAATTCAGAAATTGCTTGTGTCGTATTTGCATCTTCCCACAACTCACTGTTCTCAATTATCTGATTCAAATCAGCGAAAGAATCCGGTTTTTCATTTTCGTTGTAGAATTCCCTTAATGTTTGTTTGCCAAATCCTTTATTAGTACGGATGAAATAAGTGTTGTCACCACTTACAGATGCATCATCTGTAATATATATCTGATTTTTGGGCTTGATAACCTTATCTGCAACAAAGGTAGTATAAGCATTCTTTTCTTCTTGAAGACTTCCGTGATACGAGTTTTCATTAAATAAATCTACAAGACTTATTCCGCCATAGGTCAGTCCTAATGCAACTTGTCCTTTATATCTCTCTTCTCGCGGAAGTTTGCTGTCGGCGAAATCAAGAATTGTAACACCCTCTGCCTTGGCTAGTACTTTATATGTTTTCGAGGCAAATTTTCGTACCAACAGAACAGTTATTCTATTTTCTCCATGAGATAATTCTATTGTTCCTTGTGAATTGAGATAAATATAGTTTTTCCCATCATCTGCCTTATAGAGATTTATGATTTCATGACCTATATTATCGCCCTCTGACAAATATGCTCCAACATACATTTTGTTAATTATTATTTCACGGCTCGTCTGTGTTGGGTTTACTTTTACTGTGGTTTTTTGTTTATATTCAACCGGAGCAATGGTTTCATCCGACGATAGAAACAAGCGGAACCTTCTTAGATGAGACAAGTAACCACTAACAAGTGAATTGACATTACCGGTCGAGTTCTCAGAAAGAGCTTTTATCAATGCACTCTTTGCTTCAGTCTCAAAATCAGTAGCGTTCACCGCATTCCAGAACAGATCTTTGCTTCCTTTCCTCCAAAGGTAGAAGGTGTCCACATAAGCAGTATTGATTGTTGCTGTCGAAATGTTCTGGCTATGTAGGAAGTTCTTATATAAAGCACGCAGCTCATCATACGGTAGAGCCTTCATTTTGTTAATATCCAAAGTCAAACCTCCTTTACTCAATACTGTTTAATCTTTCAAGCCACTTCAATATGCAGCCACTCTTGAAGAAATCTAATAACGCACCATCGCAAAAACGCTCAGCTCTTACTGCACCCATAATCAGTGCAAGAACACACTGTGCGTTCAAGTTTGAAACATCAGCATTTTCCATAGATTCTGAATCCCATTCAAGTCCGTTATCTTTGAGAATATCTCCATAACGGGTAAGCTCCATATCTTTATTGCTTTCTTCAAAGGCATAAACATCATCGATAAAGTTATGTACCATTTCGGAATAATCTACAAAAGGCATCTGTATCGGATGTTCCGGTGTGCCATCGTTTTCTTTATCAACAACCCATTCGCCGATGCCATCCGCCTGGATTATAGGTATGTATTTTGTCAAAATATCGAATTTACTCATCCTCGTCCTCCTCCTCAGTTTCATCAATGCCAAATAACATCTGGAACTTATCGAAGTTATAAGGGTATGAGTTATCACCATCAAACCTTACCGGTTTATGGCCATTGTTATATTCAAACCCCAGCGCCCACTGCGTACCATCACACACTGTGTATCCGAAGCGCTTAGTTGAATATCGTCTGCGCCATTCACCTATGTGGAGGTGCTTAAGTGCGGCTATGAAAGTATCCTTTGTGAAAGGCTCCTTGCTATCATCATCTAACAATACAAGCGGTTCTTCATTTTCCCATAATTTTATATAAGCTTTCAATTCATCTGATAGTTCTACAACATATTTATGGTAGCCACCAAAGTAACCGCCAATGCTAAATGTAATCTTGCAGATGGCATCCATATTGGCATCAAAGTCGGCAGCCTTTTCTTCTGACTTTGATAAGGTATAAATTCCACCAGCTTCAGCATAGGCTTGCTTGGCTCTTTCCAAGTATTCACGAGTCCAGTAAAGGCGTGTATCTTCACTCGGATGCATAACAATTATTACGCCGTAGTCGGGACCTTCCATTGTATTTTTAAGACGACCTATTTCTTGTTTAAGCCCACGGATAGCGCTCATAATTTGCTCCTTAGTTTTTCCTCTAAGATACTCTTCATAGTATCCTTCTGGGCTAATCATCATCATTAGGTCCGCCTCCTTTACTCATTTCCTGTCTTTATTTCATTGCCATTAGGCAGAATGAATGCCTGCTCAAACTTAACGTTCATCACATCTGCTATGGCCTTAAGTTCTTCTAATGTAACAGTCTCACGCTTCAGCTTCTTCCCGAAGTTCTGCGGGGACTGGCCTAACCGTCTAGCCAATTCAGAAACGCTGATGTTCATTTGTTCACATAGCTGCCGTATCATGTCCGAAGTTCTCACTATAACTCCTCCAAACCTCAATAAGAATATTGTAAACCGTTTGGTTTCGACTTACAATATTAACACATAAATGTTTACAAACAAGGAAAAAAAGACCGCAACTCAGGTACAAGAGCTGCGGGTGATTTTGTATTGCTAGTTATTCGTCGATTTGGATTTCGATTCCGGACTTAAATTCCACAATAAAATGGTCATCGTGGACCGTTATCTTATCTATGAGCGTCCTTACAAATTGTTCATTGTATTCGGTGAGCTCGCTATTCAAGTCTTCCAAAAAAGCTACCAGCTCATCGATTCGAGTCTTCATGTCTTGGCGAGAAGCTTCCTCAGTCTGGATTGCTTGCTTCTCTTCTCGCAGCCTTCTTATTTCCATACCTAGTTCGTCACCGGAGTTCTTAATACCAGCTATTGCTAGAAGTTCTTGTTGGAGCGCTTTTATCTGTTCATCGACCGCTGCTATACGATCGGAAGTATTCTCTTTCAGACTGCTTTCAATATTCTCTATTAAAAGTGGCAATATATTTTCCTTTTCACGGAAGGCTTCGTTTATTGCTTTAACCACCACTTCGTGAAGAAGTTCTTCACGGACGGTTCTTGCCAGGCAGTCAGGACCATCTTTTTCAACTCTGCTGACACAGCGCCAAACCGTAGATTTGCAGCCTCGATTGTTCCATTTAATTCTGCGGAAAATGTCACCGCAGTGTGAGCAGAATACTATCCCGGATAAAGCGTAGCGGCCACTGTAGATTCGTTTACGCTGGGTGGTGCCTTTGGTGAGGTTTGCACGCCTTGCGATTTCCTCCTGTACCTTTAGGAAGATATCCTTTGGGATAATAGCTTCATGGCTGTCCTCTACATAATATTTAGGAACCTGCCCCTTATTAGCTTCACGCTTCTTTTCAAGAATATCCACAGTATAAGTTTTCTGAAGCAAAGCGTCTCCGATGTACTTCTCGTTTGTAAGTATCTGCTTTATATTGCTTTCATGCCATTTTTCATTACCAGCACCGTTTAGAATCCCGTCGGCTTCAAGCGATCTTTTTATCTGTAAGAAGCTCTTGCCGGAAAGGTACTCTCGGTAAATGCGCTTCACGACTTCAGCTTGCTTTGGATCAATGATGAGGTGCCCCTCTTCATCCTTGGTGTATCCCAAGAACCAGTTGTGATTGACCTGAACTTTTCCTTGCTGGTACCGGAACTGCAAGCCCAGACGAACGTTAGCCGACAAGGACTCACTTTCCTGCTGTGCAAGGGAAGCCATAATTGTCATAAGCACTTCACCCTTGGCATCGAGCGTATTGATATTTTCTTTCTCAAAGTAGACGCCAATGTTCTTATTTTTAAGGGCTCTGGTGTAATTCAGGCAATCCACCGTATTCCTTGCAAACCGGCTGATGGACTTGGTAATCACCATATCAATTTTGCCTTCGTTGCAGTCGTTTATCATGCGCTGGAACTCATCGCGCTTCTTCGTATTCATTCCAGAGATGCCATCATCTGCATAAATTCCGGCCAGTACCCAGTCCGGATGACTTTCAATGTATGAGGTGTAATGCTGAATCTGGGCTTCGTAGCTAGTTTCCTGTTCATCGCTGTCAGTACTGACTCGGCAGTACGCTGCGACTCTGGTTTTCTGCTTTTTGTCGGTTGCTTTTTGCGTCCCGATGGTTTTCTTTGCCGGAATGACCGTTACGTTACTTGCTAAGGAGATCATCCTTCCACCTCACTTTCAATCAGACTGTAAATGTACTCCGCCTGCTTAAATGGATCGATGAATATCTTTCCTGCTTTCGGCATTGTAAATTTAGTAGCTGGCTTGCATTCCTCTACCGGCTTATCCGCAAATACTCTACCAAGCCTTCTCTGGCGTTTGATTCGTTCGGCTTCTGCTCTATCAAAAGTCTCCTGATCGATGATCGCAGGATAGTACTTATCACCAAGGTAGCGTTTATTCTGTAGCATTTTCTTTACACCTGGATGTAGAAGCTTAAGCCCAGCAGCCTCTGCTGCAGCAACGTAGGCGAGGCCGGAGAGATAACCTTTGTAAATCATCCTAACCTGCTCCGCTTGAACTTCATCTATGACCGCTTTGCCTTTCTCAATTTTGTATCCGTATGGAATTGGCATAGTCTCACAACCTTTCTCTTAGCGTTAATCCACACTTTAATACGAAACCTATTTCATATCTTTTGAACACGATAATGTAATCCACATGCTCCTCAAATGCGTCAGCATCAAATTCAGTAAAAATCCTTGCGCTGTTGACGTACTTAATGAGTTTATTCAAAGCTTCAACATGCTCGTACTCATGATTCACGGAAGCATATAGTGCTTCTTTTTCATCACTTAAATTTTTAGCCTCCGCAAGAAGACCTGAATTCTGATCGTTGAAAACGGCTGGCTCTAAATATTCCTTCGCAAATAAATTCATAAGCTGCTGCCTCTTGTTGAAATTGGCTTCAAGAGCCGCTTCCAACTTATTAATTCGGGCAACTGCTGCCTCCTGGTTAATGGCTTTAAGACTTGCGAGTAGCGGCTGCAACAACACCTTCTTAGTAAATGCCAACTTATTAATCATGTTTAAAAAAGCCACTTCAAAGCTTTTTTCGCGTATAAACTGCATGCTGCATTGGTCTTTTTTCTTAAGATGTGTGTTGCAAGCATAAGCGTAATATTTTACTTTCGATTCGCTATGAGTTCTTCTTTTCCATGTAGCACCACATTCGCCGCAAACAATTTTTCCTGAAAAGGGATAGCGGTTTTGATACTTTGCATCGCCTTGCTGGATTTTCATGTCTTTGGAGCGCTGGTCAATCATGGCCTGCGCCGCTTCAAAATCCTCAACACTGATTATCGCTTCGTGGTGCTCAGTAACGTAGTACTGCGCCTTCTCACCATTATTGATATGCCTAACGAAAGTCTCATCGGTAAATGTTTTTTGAAAAAGCACATCACCTTTGTACTTTTCATTTCGAAGGATTGCATTTACTGTGCCCGGCGTCCATTCTCTTTTTCGCCTGGTTGGGATTCCTTTATCATTAAGATCTCTAGCGATTACATGACCACCTTTACCAGCTAAGCATTCTGCAAAAATGTACCTTACTACATCAACCTCATCTTCATTGATCACCATCAAGCCATCTTCGTTTTTGTACCCGTAAGGCGGAGAGGCAACAATGTATGTTCCGTTTTGAAATCTCTTCTCGATGGACCATTTTTCATTCTCCGAAAGGGAAATAGACTCACTTTCCGCCAAGCTGCTAAAAATCGTGAGCAGCAGTTCATTCTCCATATCGCCAGTGTTGATATTTTCTTTCTCAAAGTAAATGAACACTTTCAGCTTTATAAGCTTTCTAACCGCTTCAAGGCACTCTGTGGTGTTTCTGGCAAAGCGGCTGATGGATTTGATAATAATAAAGTCAATCTTACCGGCTTCACAATCATCAAGCATTTTGATAAGTCCATCACGCTTGGCCATGCTTGTACCGGATACGCCTTCATCATAGTAAAGTCCGACATACTCCCAGCTTGGATTGCTCTTAATGCAAGTCTCATAGTGACTTCTTTGAGCTTCCAAACTGACGAGTTGTTCACGACTATCTGTTGAAACACGAGCATAAGCAGCAACACGCAGTTTTTTAGGTGCTTTCTGCAGTTTCTCGTTTGCTTCAATCTTTGTTATCCGTTTCATTGTCTCAACCTCCTTTCTCGCAGTACTATACATCACTCCAAAAGCCATATTTATCAAGTCTTTTAGGCCATAATCTCCGCTAAAAACGGCGAGAAAGTTGCTCGGTTTTTGGCCATAATCTTGTCAAATTCACTCTGGTTAATAAGGCCCTTTTCTAAGAGCTTCTTTGTAAGATTCTCTGCTACCAAATAATCGTGCTCATTCTTAATCGAAGCCTCAGTAGGCTTTTCCGCTTCGTACTTAATGGAATCAACGGCTTCTAATTTGGTTAATTTCATATTCTCGACCTCTTTCCGAGGGAACATATCAATCAACACCCTCTAATAGTCCCAGGACAGAAATCAGCCGAATGAACGAAAAATGAACAAAAAAAATAACCGCCGAGCGAAATCAATCACTTGGCGGTATCGAAAGGTAGTTATTCTATTCTGATAAAAGCATCCTTGAAGCCAGCTGCCTTGATCTTCGCAAGCATGGCATCGGCATTGTCCTTGACGCTGTAAGCTCCAACCTGAATGCGGTAAAGCTTCTTTGGTTCAGTTGAGGAATGAGTATTCTTAGCAGTCAAGCATTTTTTTAACCTCGGCTCGAAAAGTATTCATCGATTTGCTGTGTTTAGGCAACCAGTGCATCACATCAGCATGATTGCTTGCTATGCCAAGCTTATAGCCCTCGCTGTGACCGATGATATTCTTTTCCGTCAGGTTATAAAGCCTGCAAAGATAAACACAAAGCTCTACAGCTTCCTGATAAACAGCATTAAAATAGGAAGCATCAGTCAAATTATCCTCGCAGATTTCAAAACCAATATGAGAATTATTCGCATCTCCGCCTGCATGCCAGCCCCGATGATTCCAAGGAAGGGTTTGGTAAGTAGCAATAGAACCATCAGCCAGCTTCCCAATAAAAGCATGAGGACAAACTTGCCTTCCATCTGGCCTATCTTGATTCCAGTAGTTGTTATATTGGTTTTTACCGAGCAATCCATCATCGGGGCCAACATACCGTTTAAGATATGGGTTATTGGCGCCGGTGGAATGAACCATGATACCCTTTGGCATAATGGTTTTACCCGCCTTGTAGCAAGCATTTTCAGTTAAAATGAGTTTTCTTAGATTCATTTACTCTCACCACCTTCACGAAGCTGAGCCAAGACGTTCTTTAGTTTCTCCGGTATGGGGAGGCCAATCTTCGATGCATTTTCGATGATACTGATTCCTTCATTAGATAAATAAAAGAAGATGACTGCGGTGCGAATTACACTGCCCTCTCCGATAATATTGCTGTCAATAATATGGGCCACGCCCACCAAGCAAAAGATCATCACTTTTTTAAAGATCCCCCGAGCACCTATATCACTGGATAGCCTTTTTTCCAGGAATGCCAACATCACCCCGGTAATATAGTCCAGGACCACAAAGGCTACCAGAGCATATAAGAAGCCATCAAGGCCGCCTAAAAACCAGCCCAGCCAGCCACCGATGGCGGTAATGGCGATTTGTATGTAGGTCCATATTTCTTTCATGTTCATTACCTCGCTTTCTGCAAATAAAAAAACGCCCTAATCTCTTAAGGCGTAATTCTTCTTCCTAAGTATTAAGGCGTCTTTAATAGGGAGCGTAGTAGACATAGCCGGTGGCTTTTATATAGAAGCCATCTCCCGGCACATAAATAGCACCTTCAAAATTGTCGTACTGGCTAACACTAAGCCCTGGCTGTTCTACCCCTTCCCAGGTTAGGCCATCGGCTGAAACATAGAGCATCTCTTCTGCAAAGAGGGCATATTTACCCCAGTCTGCCATCCAGATGATGTTGTTGGGGTTGGGGATATTGTTATCAGCTAAGCCTCCCACATTATATAGATTAGTCTCTGTCAGCTCCGTAGCACTGTCGTTTAAAACACATAATTTTACATGGTAGATACTATTGATATAATTCCACTTCATGACAAAGAGCTTTCCATTAATTGAACGGATGTTCATATAATTGGTTTCATTCAAATCTGCGGCAATGGTAGTAGACCAGCTGCCGGGACTGCTGGAACTGGCCTTGGCGATAGCTTTGCTGCTGCTAACGATTCCCACAAAGTTTCCTTTATGCATAGTCAGGTACCTGAAAACCGGTACTGATTGCCCATCGGCCCCGACCAGTGTCCAGGCGGTACGTTCCTTCAAAGAATCGTAGCTATAGTAAAGGGGAGACTGATAGTACCACCAAGATACTACCCCGCAGCTGGTTGAAGGGTCGTAGGCACCACAGGTCATATCGTTCTTGGCACCTTGACAATAGCCAGCGTTATACCAGGTTATCCCGTCAAAGGAGGCAATGATATTGGCGAGGCCCACAATACAGGCTAAAAAGACCCCTTCTCCTGCCCAGAGGATATAAGGCTGTCCGTAGCTCCACCATGGTACACTAACTACTGTCCACTGCTTAGTACTTTGGTTGTAGTAGGACATATAGGGGGTTTTGGCATAATACACCGCGATTTGGGCAGACTCCGTTATCATATACATCAATCTGTTTTTCGCTGCCATACTGGGTATAGCCGAAGTCGTTATAGTATTTCTTGCTCCAGTTGAGAGTTGGAGTAGCGACAGTAACGCTCCCCCGGCCTCCAAAGGCGGTCCAGATAGCTAATGGGTTATTAAAATTGCGATGATAAGTCATGCTTTCACCCCCTTTAGACTTTTTCAATGGCGGTGATTCTGCCGCTACTGTCAGTAGTATAGGTGTAATTTGCTGTACTGGCGTCTGCATAGGTAACAGCGAAAGAAGCTTCATCCACCATTAATGAAGCTACTTCTTTCAATAAAAGCTCTGAGAATATATCTTCTAAAGTAATGGAGGTAATCCGGCCACTAGCATCGGTGGTAAAACTGTACTGGGCATGGTACTGATGGGTTGCTCCTTTTTCTACTTCATAGGTAACATTGATGGTGTTATCCACCACAGATAGTTCCTTAACAATGGTGTAAGAAACCTGCAGGTCATAGACCTGGTTTTGCAGATTATCTACCGAACTGCTCACACCACTAATAGAGCTTTCTATCCGGTAGAAGGTATCGGAAATACTGGGCCGGTAAGAGCCTACTTCCACCCGGATGTTATATCTATAGAAGGGATTGTACTCTAAGGAAATAATCCGGGTTTTGACGTTAATCCCTAAGGGGTTAAAGACAATCTGGACATTGTCCCCTACAGATAAATCCAGCAGTTTAAAAAAGGCAATATCATAGGAAGAACTATTCTCCCGGGAATCATAGGATACGGCCACATTGGTTACGTTTTTGGTATCCATCACCAGCTGATAATTGGTACTGCCTCTATGGCTTCTGATATTAATCTTGTAACCGTCGTATTCAATCTCCCCGCCTAAGATGGCGATGTACTGCATCAGGGCCGCTCTTCTTGAAACATTCTGGTTGATTTTCATGGTAACGCTATCGGTGAAATCTACGATACCGGCAGTAAAAGGTGTTCCCGCTAAAACTTGGGTTAATCCTGCTACCGGATCTCCGGTAAAATCAAATTCAGTGATGTTATACATTTCATGATTAAGCAGATAGGACACATGTTCACACAGGACTGAGCAGATAGGCAGATCCCCCTGAAGGGATTTACTAATCTGCACAATCTCAAAATACTGGCCATCAAGTTTTGCTACTTGCCGGGTTTTTAAAGCCAGGGCAGACTTGGCCAGTACCGTAAAGGACAGGGTATATTCCCCGTCCAGGGTTTCTCTTAAGTTAGCACTCATGACTTTTTTAATGGATTGAATCAAGGTGCTTCCTGCATATATATCAATCATGGCCGGACTGCCCTCCTTTAATTTATTTAAGCTCCGGCTACTCCCAGGTTTCTAACCGTGACCGTATTTTGGTTCCACTGCAGCTGGGCAATTACTCGGGTTAAGATATTCCCGTCAATGGTTAAGGGAATAGTCACATCAAAGACTGCTCCGCTGCTGCCGGCTTCTACCCCGCTGACTACACTGTTCATATCTAAATCAAAGTCGGTAGGAATAGCCCTAGCCATTTCTTTTTCTACATCTTTCATAGCACTACTAAAGCCTTCACCAATCCCCAGCCCCATGTTTTCACCTATACCGGCAAAGACCCGGGAAGGTGAGCGTATCCCCAGTACTCCTTTCATACTGCGGACAATACCGTTTACCATGTTGTTTACTCTGCTTTGCAGCCAGCCCAGCATAGATGCAATTCCACTCCAAAGACCGGTCATGATATTTCTACCAATTTCCACTATGGAGACAGCAGCTTTTCCTACGCCAGTTATAATGGCGAACACAATCTGCGGCAGGCTTGCGACTAATTGAGGTAGGGCCTGAATCAATCCAGCCGCAAGCATAATTGTAAGTTCAACGCCTAATCCAATAATTGTGGGCAGATTTCCTGTAATAAAATTAATGATGCTAGTAATGATTAAAGGTAACGCCTCAATAAGCTGGGGCAGAGCATTCAAAAGTCCTTCTGCCAGTCCCTTTATAATGGCAAAGGCTGCTTCGATGATTTGTTCCATGTTGTCAAGCAGCCCTTTTACGATTGTTATAACCGCACTCATCGCCGCAGGAATCAATTCCGGCAAAGCAAGGCCTAAGCCTTCCACAAGAGCGGTCACTAATTGCACCGCCGCATCGATTATTAGCGGGAGGTTATCGATTAGTGCACCGACAATCGTCATAATCGCATCAACGGTGGCCGGAATAAGTTCCGGAAATAGGTTCAGGATTGTTTCCAGTACCTGGCTAAACAAATTCGTGACAGTATTAAGCAGTGTAGGAAGCAGATCGCCGACCGCCGACAGAATCGCATCCATTGCTATCGGCAGTGCAGTTACGATATTCTCTAAGACAGGCACAATGTTTTTAACCACCGCCTGAAAAGCGTCCACTAGGTTCTGTGTTAGCTTCGTCATGTCAGCGTTGGTGTTGCCAAGCCCCGCTGTGAACGAGCCGAGCGCAGCCTTCATCAACCCGATTGAGCCGGTTATGGTCTGGGTGGATTCCCTGGCAAAGTTTCCCGCGTACTGCTCTGTATTCTCAAAGAACATTTGCATTGCGACTTCGGCTTTTTCGGCGTTTGTAGCAGATGCCCAGGTGAAATCCAGGCCCTTGGCGAGGGCGTAAGCTTCAATGTTGGTAGCATTCATCGCAACGCCAAGGTTATCCATCATGGTGAAGTTGCCCTTGGCTGCTCCCGCAACAGAATCCAGAGCCATCTGCATATCAATGCCCATCACAGATGCCATATCTGCCGCCCGCTGCATTGCCTTTTCTGTCAATTCAAGGCTTTTTTGCTGTTCAATGCCGGAGCCTTGAAACAACGCACCCATCTTGTTGGCGGTAGCTAGATAATCACTCTGTGATACGCCGAGGTTCTTGTAGGCTTCCTCGCCCGTCTTTTGGATTGACGCGGCATATTGGCCGAACACAGCTTCCGACCCGCCAAGATTCTGTTCCAGTTCGCCAAACTGCTGGATCACCTCTTTGCCGAGTTTTACCGCAGCAGCACCAGCCGCAATGGCCACTGTACCCATCGCCGCCCCGACACCTTTTAAGATACCGCCTAGTTTCTCAAACCTACCGCCAGCCACATCTGCAGATTTACCTGTTTCCTCCAACTCATCGCCAAGTTTGTCCGCATCGGCGGCGGATTCCTCCAACTCTCGTTCCATATTATTAAGTTCTGCTTTGGCATTATTAAGCTGGGTAGCCCAGTTCTGCGTTCTTCTGTCTGTTTCGCCAAAGGAGTCGGAGGCGTTTTTTAAGGCAGCTTCCAAGGTGCTGATTTTTTCCTTCTGTGCTTCAATCTCTTTATTAAGAACATTGTTCCTGGCTGTTATTGCCTGAATAGATTTATCCTGTTTATCAAACTGGGATGTAACCAGATTCATTTCCGAACCCAGCACCTTAAAGGTCTGGTTGATTTCCCTTAGGGCATTTTTAAATTCCTTTTCTCCTTCAATTCCGATTTTAAGGCCAAAAGAATCTGCCACAGTGTTTCACCTCCTCCCATGCAGGCATCAAAAAAGACACCCTAGTTTTTGAGTGCCTCATTATATTCCAGTGGGAATCACGTCATCAATGAAATATTCCTTTCTCGGTTTTGAGATACCAATAAACTGCTTATGACATTCCCATATGTCCATCAAATAACCTATAGGCATAAGCCAGACTTCTTCTTCCCGGCGATTCAATTGCACCGTCCCATAATAAATGAGTCGGGTAAAGAGAGCCTGCTCACTTACCCGACCGCCTCGTTTTTTGATTCTTCACTCTCCACATTTCTTTTAGTGCCCTTTAACATACTGGCCATAATAGCATTCTTGTATTGGGCCAGGTCTAAAGGTGAGGTCAAAAGCTCCACCTCTTCTTCGGTTAATATTTCCTGCTTATCCTCTTTGTTCCTGAGATTGTGGATTAGGATGGACTGATTGGCCAGCAAAGTAATCAGGTAAATTACCTCGTCTAAAGCCATTTCAAAATTTTCAGTTTTCATGAGCTTTTCACCCAGATTTTCCAAGCCTCCGTAGCGCTTGGCGATGGCTTTGGTCGCTTTCGTGGTGAGAATCAGCCGGTACTCCCTATCGCCAATGGTTATCACTGTACTTCTTTCTTCAGAAGCCTCATCTATTTCTAACGGTTTTACTTCATTAGTCATAAGTCATCCTCCCATCCTTATTCTGAAACTAGCACAGTAGCCACAGTGGTGGTCAAGCTCTCAGCTCCACTTAAGCTTAAGACACAGTAGTAATAATAGGTACCAGCTACCAAATCAGTAGGAATGTCAAAGCTGGCTGAGGTTTCTCCATTGATAATTGTTCCACCGGTGGAACTGTCCACGGTATTTTCATACCACTGGTAAGTAACCGGGTTACTGGTATTGCTGCTGGCTACCACCGAGAGGCTGCCGGTAATGCTGCCTGCGGTCACTTCCGTTGTGGCTGCCGGTTGAGTCGTAATGGTAATAGTGGGGGTCACCTCGGTGAAGTCGGGTTCATAAACAGATGCGAACCAATTGGTAATGGTGGAAGCTGCCACTCCATTATCACCTTCCGTCACTTCTGCTTTCCAGGGATGTTTATTCTCTCCGTCTATTTTGTTTCTCCTGAAAACAGTTCCTTCTATGGTGGGACTGCTAAAGGTAATGGAATCCCCCTTAGTGGCCAGGCTGGTGGCGGGAACACTAAAGATAACCCGGTAAAGCCAAAAGTAACGATATTTTCCGTTGGACTTTTTAGCCCGAAACCCAATAGCGACCGGGCTACCTCCATCTTCACTTCTAGAAACTACTACATTGTTGCTGTCAATTTTACATCCGGTTAAATCCTGA
Source organism: Syntrophomonadaceae bacterium (assembly GCA_050949865.1). Lineage (GTDB taxonomy): Bacteria > Bacillota > Syntrophomonadia > Syntrophomonadales > Syntrophomonadaceae > JBMNGN01. Next base: position 26,422 of record JBMNGN010000002.1, on the reverse strand, counting down.
GCCACTAAAGGCCCTATATCATCCACCCCCAGGCTTAAAGACCCGCTTTTAAATTCCTTGACTACTTCAGATGCCGCATCATTTGCATAAAGTATTGCTTCAATAAGTTCTACACTTAGCTCAGCGGTCATGGCCTTGGCCAGTATTTGGGGAGTGCCATAAGTTTCATCACCATTGGTATCTTCGGTGATTTTAGCGTAGTATAGGCTATCCAATCCAATTGTTGCCATCTTAAATTACCTCCATTTCGTATTCCATCATCACGTCTATGGCATAATGATGGTATTTTGTATCTTCCTCAAAACCGATATATCTGCGATCGGTAATGGAAAAACCAGCCCCAAGGAGTAATCTTGTTAGCTGGTTTCGCCTATTTATATAGTTACTTTTAGTAAAGAGGGAAAGTCTTGCTTCTTCCAGTTGTGCTAACGGTCTATTATCAGCGTAAAGGTCAAGGATATCTGACATCGGAGTGATTACCAGATATTCATCCGGGGGAACTTCACTGAATATACCGGTTTCGATGGGTATATCCAGTGTTCCTAAAAGAATATTTAATTCAGATAAAACACTCATATTCCTTTCAACTCCTCACCCAGCTTTGCCTTCATCGCTTCAATGCAGGGTTTTCTACCGGAGGATCTGGCAGGCTTTAAAAAAGGTTTTGGCGGCTGGCCGCTTTTCCCGTATTCTAAGATATTGGCAATCTTAGCATTACTATCACCATCTTTTCTTGGTTCGGAAAACCCGACCTTGATATTATAGTCGCCTTTTTTATCTATAAGGGTAGGGGAGACCCCTAAGGCACCTGCTAATTCACCGGTGGAACGTGACGGTTTTTTGGTGCCACTTCCAATGGCGGCGGTTAAGTTTGATTTAATCCTGCGTAGCATAACCTCGCCGCCGGCATCTAAAACCCTAGGGATTATTTCATCCGTCTTATTACCAAGTTTTGAAATCTTTAAGAGAAAGTCCTCCGGCATTTTATATGAACAGCGGGCCATAAAATCACCTCCAATAATTAGCCACTTGACGCTACCACCTTTTTTGCTAAGACTTCCGTATACATTCCACGATTCTTTATATCCCTCACACTTGTAACTTCATATCGCCCATCGCTACAGGCAATAACCATAGCGGTAGAAACTTCAACATCTGGTAGCCTTCGAAAGCGAAAGAGGGCATTGGCTTCAGAAAAGGCAGCCATGTTTGCCCATTTCTCGCTGGCATACCGATCTTCTTTATATGCTCTGACTGAGGCGATAATTGTATCTTTAACTGTACTAAAACCTTCGCTGTCTTTTGCCGTTTCAGTTGTTATGAGGTCAATAAAGGTATTCATTTTTCCAATGCTCATAGGCTACACCTTCCAATCCCGGTCAAGTCGCAAAAGCAAATTGACCGTATCCCGTGCGTGTTGTCCAGCTAATGCGCTGTCTGCAAAGAAACCCCCAGTGCTGCCATCCCTACTTTCATAAAAATGTGAAGCGAGCATAATTACTGCTTGTTCAGTGGTAAGGGGCATTTCATTAGCGGAATAATGGCCTTCCGGCAGATGCTGGTAGCTTTCGGCATAGGCGATAGCGGCGGCGATGTAGCTACTTAGAAGTTCATCATCCTTATCATGCTCCAAGATCAGATTTGCTTTGACTTTTTCAAATAGTGTCATCTCCGCCACCACCCTTTCTTTATTCTTCTTCCGGCCTTACTATTTCTACCATGAATTCAGTTTCCTCGTAGCCTGGAGACCATAGTGTAAAGAGCTTAGGCGTTTCTATAATCTCATCACATTTCAGCCACATGATTATATCTCCGTCTGTGCCACCTACACTGGCTGCCTCCGTTACATCATCTTGAGTAAGTTGATAACCATTGTATTTAATCTTTGTGATATCCGAAAGTCCGGTGGTAATTAGAATCCCGATCCATTTATGGGTGCCCTGGGTTGGAGCAGAGCTTTCGAATTCCACCAGTTCCTCCACATCAACCGTAACACTGATTATGTTATCAGCAATTGTAACAGCACTGACCTTGCTTTGGTTCTCCGTTATGGGCAGCCCTTCAGTAGTTATCGGTGCTATAGCAACGGATAAATTCCAGGTGTCAAATTCCATAAAACCTACATCCTTAAGCTTGGCCAGCAAGTCATTGAAGTTATCCTTAAGAGCGCTAACCGTGGTGGCGGTGCTGTTAGCCTGGTTTGAAGCTATAGGGAATCCCTTTATTAAGGCTCCTTCTTTGAGCTCTAAAGAGCCACCCTCTTTAACTTCCAAAACACCGCCAATGACGGTTTTCTCACCGCCTTGCTCGGTATAGTTTTTTGTGTTATAGCTCATCATTAGCACCCCCATTAAGCCTTCTGCTGCAAGACTTTAATTGCTTCAGGAAGAATAAGTTTTCCATCTACCCTTTGGCTGCCAAGAAAACCAACCTGTCCTGTAGTTGCATAAAGCTCGTTCAGGCGTTTAAAACTGCGGCCTTGTCTGTCGGCAATCCAGTAATATTTGAACTCACCGAAAGCGATAGTCTTTGCACCGGCTGCAATAGCAGGAGCATAAGCAGAGGTATAAACCGGACGGTTAAGCAAAGTATCCGGAGTCCCGGCAGTTAATGAGGGCTGCCATAAATACTGCCCTTGACCATCTTTAAGTTTTCTTAAGACTTTTACTGTGGCGTCATTAAGGATGAATACCGCATTTTTCCTGTAGGGAGATTTAAGCGAATAGACTAAATCAATAACCTCATCTGCAGTAATAGCGTTATTGGCGGCAGCAGTAGCACCTACTTGTGCTCCTCCTGTTGCGGCAAAGATGCCTGTAGGTTTTCCTTCACCGTCCCCTACAAGAAAGGCTTCTTCTTCCTTGGCCCCGATTCTGCGGGCAAACTCAGTTGAGATAAATTCCTCAATGTTAAACACACTATCATTTAAGAGTTCTTCGGAAACTTTAATCATAGTACCCAGCTTATAGGCCCCAATAGAAGCCTGACCAAAAACAACATCATCTTCGTCATAATCTTCACCTTCATCAAGCCAAGATGCTGTTCCTTTGGTTACTACAATGGGAATTTTACGATCCCCACTTGAAGTTTGAATGATCTTAGCCAGCTTACGGAAGATGTTTTCTTCTTCCAGGTTTTGAATAAGGGTTCTTTCAAATTCATCAGGAACAAGATAGCCCCCTTCGGAATCCTGACCGATAGATAAAGCATTAAACAGATCATGCCTTGGATTTTTCATACGCATCACATTCCAGAAGGCTTTTTTGTATTCATCGCTGGCTCTGCCAACTTTTTCATCCATATCCGGAAGAACAGGCTTTCCGGTTAAAGGTGTATTTATTGGTTTGTTTAGTTCAGCCTCTAAGAGCCTCCTGACGCTCAAGGCGAGTTATTTCCTTACCAAGGTTAACAATGTCTGCTTCCATCTTGTCATAAACTGCGGCATCTTCTGCAGATACTAGACCGTCATTACCTCGTCTTGAATCTAAGAAATGCCTTTGGCTGCTTCCCAGGCTTTTGCGCGTTTTTCACGTAATTCAAGTATTTTACTCATGTTGGTACCTCCTAATATTTTAATAAATTAAGCCGCTCATATAGCGGCTCGGTGGACTGTTTGGGTATTGGTTTTTTAAGTTTATCTAGAAGGGAGTTTGCAACTGCTCTTCTGCTAAAGATAAAACTGTTTTCTACTGCCGGTTCATCCGGCTTAAACATAATGGCATCGGCAAACCTTAGTTCAACAGCCTTATTAGCATTAAGCCAAGTTTCTGCATCCATCAGCTGGGAGAGCTTATCCCTCGGTAGCCCGGTTTTAAGCTCATAGGCATTAATGATGCTTTCCTTTACCTCATTTAGCATTCCGATTGCCTTTTGCATTTCCTCGCTATCCCCGATGGCTATGGTAAATGGGTTGTGGATCATCATAAGGGAGGTAGGGGACATTAAAACCTCCGTTCCCGCCATGGCAATTACTGATGCTGCTGATGCGGCAAGGCCATCAATCTTGACTGTGACATTTCCTTTGTAGTCCATCAGCATGTTGTAAATCTGTGCTGCAGCGATGCAATCTCCACCGGGGGAATTGATCCAGACAACGATGTCTACCTTCGCCGCTTAGAAGTTCTTCTTTAAAGGCAGCAGGGGTGACATCATCTTCAAACCAGCTTTCCTCGGCTATCACGCCGTTTAGGTAGAGAGTTCGTGATTCTGTATCTTCATCACGCACCCAGTTCCAGAATTTCTTCATTCATCTTTTACCTCCAATCTTTCTTTATTTGCAAACAGACCAGCATCATGAAGCTTGGTCATATTGCCATTGATTAGATATAGATCACCTCCAAGTTCGGCTGGTATCCTATCTAAGTTTTCTAGTTCTCTAATATCGTTGGCACTCATCCAGCCATTTTGACGGGCGGTTGCGTAGCCGTTCATCCTTGATGCATAGTCACCCCGGAGTAAGCCATCTACATTGAATTTGGAGAAGTATAGTTTCTTTTCACTAGGACTTAGTAAAGAACGACTTATGGCCTGCTCCCAGCGGATTACCCAAGGGTCAAGGGTGTATTTCACAAATTCCAGTGACTGCTGCTCAATATTAGAAAAGCTCGACTTTTCAAGATCACCTACCATATGGGGAGGTACCCGGAAAATTCGAGCTATCTCATTGATTTGAAACTTCCTTGTCTCTAAAAACTGTGCTTGTTCCGGCGAGATACCAATAGGCTGGTACTTCATACCTTCTTCTAAAACTGCTACCCGGTGAGCGTTACTGCTTCCTTGATAGGCCATGTTCCAGCTCTCTTTGACCTTTTGCGGATCTTTAATGGTACCGGGATGTTCAAGGACTCCGCCCGGTGCGGCACCGTTAGCAAAAAACTTGGCTCCGTACTCTTCAGTTGCCATCGCAAGCCCGATAGCGTTTTTAGCCATAGCAATAGGAGAGTACCCCACCAGACCATCAAAGCCTAAGCCGGGAATATGCAGCACATCGGATGGATAGAGATAAACTTGGCTGTCTTTTCCGAGCGTAGGTGCATCCTCTGAGTTTTGATGATACAAATAAAAAAGTTGGCCGTTTCTGTCACGGTCAACCGTCATTTTATTTGGCATCAGCGGATATAAAGCAATGACTTCACCTTTCCCGTTTCTAATTATCTGGGAATAGGCATTTCCCCATAGTAAAAGATGGGTCATTAATGTTTCCCGGAAAATGAAGGAACTCATCTCAGGGTTTGGCTCATCATGCAATAAAAAGTATAACGGATGATTTAGAGCTTTCTCCTTGCCACCGCTTGATGTGTATTTATATAGATGAAGGGGAAGGCCTGCCACTGCCTCTGCCAATATTCTTACACAGGAATAAACCGCAGTCATTTGCATGGCTGTATGTTCATTTACAGGTTTTCCACTTGTCGTTCCACCAAAGAGGAAACTGTAGTTGCTACCTACTGTTCTATCCTGTGGTTTATCTCTTGCTTTAAATAGATTTTTAAATAAACCCATCTGCATCACTCTCCTAAAAATGGGCATGAAAAAAGCACCTACCGATTGATAGATGCTTCCTAAAGCAATTAATTATAATGACAACAACCAAACACTTAATCACCATTACTGTTATATTTGTTGATATCGACATAAGCGCATATCAACAATAAAAAAATAGAAGTAATATTATTTAAACTTCATTGGGCGACGGGTTGATGCCGCAAAAATGCTTGCATCAATGTTTGATGGTATTGTAGAAAAGTAATGCTCAAAAACATTTGAACTTAGCAATCCAATCTCTGGTACTGTGCTTGACACCAGCTGTAAATACCTGTCAGTGGCAATTTCGCTCAATCTCTTTTGTTCCGCTCGTTTTTTCGCTTTGGCTTCATCTTCTTCTTTCATAGCTCTTTCAAGACGTGCTTTTTCTTCCGGAGTATAATCACTACTACTATAATAAGTCACTTCCCCATTAGGGTGTATAATTACTCCACTAGAAACGACTCGCCTACCATGTATTGCCATGAAGGCATTTGCTTTGCCAATTGTATCAAAATGACCTTGTATCTTTTTTTCGTAATGCTGTCTCGCTTGGGGGTCAGAAGCCATTTTTTCAAGAATGTTAGGGGCTATAATCACATTTCCTGTTCCAACTGTTGAACTACCGATATGGTTTATATTAGCCTTGCTATATTCCAAATTTTGCACTGATATTTTCGAACCAAATTTCATCTGTAATTGTGACAAGTATGAATCGACATTACCTGTATTGTTTACCAATGTTTTCGCTGTTGAAGTGGCAAGTGCAAATTCTGTTTTTGATGTAGCCTTAGACAATGTATCCTTAAAGCTAGTGTTAAAATTATCTGCATGATTGTTTCTACTTATATTATTTAGTTGCAAGTAATAAGGTATTGATCTATTTACAGAAGATAACAGCATATTTATTATTCCTCCTCTCTATTTTTTTATAATATATCTTCAGTTATATATTATATCGTGAAAATCATGTAAAACTCAAGGGGTTGTAACACAAATTATATTGATTTGCATTTCAAATTCCTATCTAATCGGCTTGATTTGCAACTTTCATATGTCGCCTTATGGATCTAAGTCTTTGTACATTATAATCAATCATATCATAAAAATCCAAAACCCCAATATAACACCTCTATTGATCATAAAAAACAATTACTTCTCATTATCCTACTTATCCATAATAAATCTGAAATGTTAAATTTTGTTATGCCATAGAATCTATCTAAAATTAAAGAATCAATAAGCCCCTTCCATCATAAACAGAATTACCTGTTCCACTTTTACGGATTGCTCGGTCAAGAGCCATGATAGTAGCAACAGCACCATCAATTCTTTCAGTGGATTTTTCTTTATCCGGTTTGATATTTCCAGCAGGGTCGGTACGTATAAAGATGTTATCCATCATCCATCGGAGCACCGGATGACCACCATGCGCCAGTTTCTCTTCCAAGGTAAGCTTCATAAGCTCCTTCGTTGGCGGACTCATATCTTTAAAACCTTGACCGAAAGGAACTACTGTAAACCCAAGGTTCTCTAAGTTTTGTGTCATCTGCACAGCTCCCCACCGGTCAAAGGCAATTTCTCGAATGTTGTACTTTAAGCCCAGCTCTTCGATAAAGTTTTCGATGTAACCATAATGCACCACGTTTCCTTCAGTGGTGTGTAAGAACCCCTGCTTCTCCCATACGTCATAGGGCACATGATCACGCTTTACCCTTTGGTCCATGTTATCTTCTGGAATCCAGAAAAAAGGGAGAATGATATATTTATCTTCCTCATACTCAGGAGGGAATACAAGAACAAATGCTGTTATATCGGTTGTAGAGGATAAGTCCAAACCACCATAACACACACGTCCTGTAAGACTTTCTAGGTTTACAGTAAAAGCACATTTATCCCACTTTTCCATAGGCATCCAACGTACCGACTGTTTAACCCATTGATTTAAACGAAGTTGTCTAAATAAGTTTTCTTCTGCTGGATTTTGTTTTGCGCTTTCACAAGCAATATGAATTTTTTCTATATCAACGGTAATGCCCATTGAGGGGTTGGCTTTCGCCCACACCTTTGGATCGGTCCAGTCATCATTTTCATCTGCACCATAAATAACTGGATAAAATGTTGGATCAACCTTTCGTCCTTCTAGAATATCTTTAGCCTTTTGATGCACCTCGTAGCAAATAGAGTGAGTATCATTTCCGGCAGTCGTAATTAAAAAATACAGCGGCTGCTTTCTTGCATCACCTGAGCCATGGGTCATGACATCAAAAAGCTGTCTATTTGGCTGCGCATGAAGTTCATCAAATACAACACCATGCACATTTAGTCCATGCTTGGTATACGCTTCTGCAGACAAAACTTGATAGAAACTACCTAGCGGTTTATAAACAAGTCGTTTTTGCGATAGTACCGGTTTAATTCTTGCTTTCAGAGCTGGACATTGTTCTACCATATCCACTGCTACATCAAAAACAATGGAAGCTTGCTGTCTGTCAGATGCACATCCGTATACTTCACCGCCATGCTCAAAATCACCACAGGTAAGCAGTAACGCAACCGCTGCTGCTAGCTCAGATTTACCTTGCTTTTTAGCGATTTCGATATATGCCGTATTAAATTGACGGTAACCATTAGGCTTTATAATCCCAAACACATCGCGGATAATCTGTTCCTGCCAGTCAATAAGTTCAAATGGCTGCCCATACCATTCTCCCTTCGTATGTTTTAAGCAATTAATAAAAGACACCGCAATGTCTGCAGCGTCCTTATCATATACCGAACCATCTGCCTTAAAGATGGTCGGCTTATATTTTTTTAGTTTACGTATGGCCGCCACCTCCTTATAGCTACGAAAAAAGGAACCCCGCAGAGTTCCTTCAAAATTTGTTTAAGTTATTCTGTTTTTTCTTCCCCCGTCAAAATGAAATGGACATATTCTCCTTTGTTCCTTTCAAGGTAATCTACTAGCTCCATATAACCTGCTCTTAAAGCAATACTAGTCACAACCGGAAGATCAAACATATTCGTTTCACCTGTTTCTCGAATGGCAAATATTTGTTTCATAATTATCTCATTCATTGGCTACCTCCTCTGATTCTACTGAATCGGTTGTGGCTTTACGCAGGATATCCACATCGAAGCCCGCGCTTTTATAGCCTTCTAAAATTGTACTGTAATAATAACAACTTGGCTGTCCTAGCGGTCTTCCGTCATTCATGATGTAGACCATCGCCTTGACGGTTTTGCTTCCCAACTTCACTTTTATTGTTTCCTTTCGATAAAGGAATGGCCATCCCTCGTAACGGTCAAGTGCCGCTTCATCGGTCGGTGTAATCTCCCACACTAAAACTGGTACGTTGCTACCCTCAAAAGGCTCGATGGTCGCCACAGCACCCGCGTGTGCCCCTCTAAATAATAGGCGGTGGTCATGGATTTGGCTTGCTCCTACCACCTTCGCTGTGGGGCATCTGTCGGCCATTTGCTTTAGATTAAGGTTGGAGCCATAGGCAAGGTATAATTTATTCTTCATTGTAATCCTCCTTCTTAGCTTTGTGGGTTAGGGGCAGCTCAGGCCGCCCGAAACCGCCATGCAGCTGAACCCGAAAGTGCTGCGGTCAAATGCTCTCTGCAGTTTGCAAATTCATCACCAATGAAACCAATCCGGTTTAAGTAGGTTCTCATGGCAAATTTCTCGTTCTCCACCTGTGGTTTCTTTGCTGATGCACACTTTTGTGTTAAGGCTTGGTGGTTGATGGCAAGCGCTAGAACAATGTAGCTTCTCATCTTTCCAGCATGTAGCTCGCTGTTAAAACCTCTAAGTTCAACTGTATGGTTTCCGGTGAAAAAGCTGTGAAGGTTGAGGAAATGGTAGCGACTGTTGTGGTAATGAGTGCTTCTACTCTCGCTGTAACCCTCGTACCAAATGTCCTCAATTTGTCTCATGGTTTTAGGCTTTTTGCGGTTCATCTTCTCAACCAAAATGCTGTCCATCTTTTTGCAGTAATTCATTCTCTGCGGTGCAATCTGAAGTGCTTTATAAAATAAGTCATTTTTACTTGCAATGATATTTATAAAGTTTCGAATACTTCTTGGGGTATGTTCAGCACCGTCTAGATGAATGTGAATGCCGCAAGATGTATTTGTAAAGGCTCCAGCTTTGCGAAGCTTTCTTACTAGCTCCTGTAAAGTTTCAATGTCCTCTCGGTAGGTTAGGATTGGGCTAACTAGCTCAACGCTATAATCTCTACCTGCAGCTACTTTTCTTCTACCTTCTTTTCTTTGACAGTGAATGCTCCCATCATACATAAATCTCCAAACTCTACCATCTGGAGTTTTTACCTTCTTAGTGTCGTAGTAAGTTCCGCCTTCACTATAAGTGCCTTGCAAAAACTCTGCAGCGACTCTGGCTGCCCTTTCCCTTGTAATCCCTGTAAATTCAATCTCCATTCCGAATTTTGTGCTTAACATCGTATCTCGCTCCTTTTAAAGTGTGTTTGTCCTTTCGGCATGTACATATATCACTCTAAAAGGCTTATATAGCAAGACAATTCTGCAATATAAATCTACATATTTACTGCCATATTGGGCTTAAAATGTGTATTTTTATTCTTCGATTTTCTTGCATAAATCCTCTCCAAAAACCACTCCAAGGGAACTGCCTGAATCCCAACTGACGTGGATAGTTCCCATATCATCAACGCTAGTAACCGTACCTTTATCTCCTGGCTGAAGCTTGGTATAAGGGTCATTCATCTTAAGTAGCATGACACGAGTTCCTGGAGTGTAATAACTTCTAAGTTGCTTTAGCATTTCTGGGTGAATGATATTCATTATTCACTCACCTCCTGATGCTTGGCACTTCCGCTTTTGAAGGCAGAGCTACCCGACAGTTTCGAGAGGAGAATTTTTCGTTCTGTTTTGTATTCTGGACCGATAAAGCCAAGTCTTAGAAGGAAACAACGGAAAGCGTACTTTTCATTCTCCACTGATTTCTCGGTCGAGTTGACGCGGGTCTGTTTCTTTGCCATTTCACAAAGTGCTGTTACAAAGTGGGTATAAGCCTTAACCTCCTCTGCGGAACACTCACTTTGGAACCAAGGGAAGGTTACAAATTCCTCATTTACGATAATGGGAATAGAGTCAGTATCAAGTGCTTTCTTTATAAGGGTTTCTTTGCTTTCTACCAATCCTTTTAGGTTATCAAGTGCAGTTTCGCTAAAACCCTCCCTCGGCATATGGATAATTAAATTAACAGTTTCTTCGGTTTCATCTGATTCGCTATATACGGGAGGTTCTTCGTAATCACTATTTGGACTTACCCTATCCCCAAGAGCCGCTTCATTGGGAACTTGAATATTTTCAAGAACAGGCTCTGCTTTTGGAAGTGGTGTGTCAAATTCTTCTGTAACCGCCTTAAAGTCATGAAGGCCTAATAGATCATTAACCAGTTCAGAATTATCTGGTCCTCTGACCACCCCGTTTTTGTCAATGTTATAATCTGCCACCTCATATGCAAATGTAGGCGCTCCAAGATATCTTGCAGGAGCATTCAGTTTTTGACTGATTGCGTTGACTAGCTCTTTTCTTTTTTCTCCTGTGACATTATAGTTTATCTGCATTTTTTATACCGCCTTTCTATTTTCGGTACATACATATATCACTCTAAAGGCTGTTAATATCAAGTCATTTAGAGCATCTTTCTGTAGAAAATACTGTTCCATTAATCGGCGGTAGCAACGTCTGGCAGGTCACAATATCTTATTTTCGAACCATCTCTTAGGAGAAACACACTGTCTGAGTTTCCAACTTGCTCAATATACCTTTTCACAATGACATCACAGTACTTTTCATCCAGTTCAATGGTGTAGCAGATTCTATCTGTCTGCTCACAAGCAATCAGTGTACTTCCTGAACCACCAAAAGGATCAAGCACGATGCAATTAGAAAGGCTTGAGTTCAAAATAGGGTAGGCCACAAGTGCAACTGGTTTCATCGTAGGATGATCACTGTTTTTCTTCGGTTTCTCAAATTCCCAGATGGTGGTCTGCTTTCTATCGGAATACCAGTTATGCTTGCCTTTCTTTTTCCACCCAAAGAGAATAGGTTCATGCTGCCACTGATAAGGGGAGCGACCGAGAACAAGGGACTGCTTTTTCCAAATGCAAGTACCGGAAAGATAAAATCCTGCATCGGAGAATGCTCTTCTAAAATTGAGTCCTTCGGTATCCGCATGGAATACATAAATAGAAGCGTCCTTTGCCATCGCTGCTTCGGTGTTCTGAAATGCAGCAAGCAGGAAATCATAGAACGCTTCGTTAGCCATATTGTCATTTTTGATTTTTCCAGCAGTGCCTTCATAGTTAACGTTATATGGAGGGTCCGTAACTACCAAATTAGCAGTTTTCCCATCCATCAAGACATCAAAGGTGTCTTTCTTTGTACTGTCTCCGCAGAGTAATCGATGCTGTCCAAGTAGCCAAATATCCCCTAAATGCGAAACAGCGGGCTTTTTCAGCTCGCTGTCTACATCGAAATCATCTTCTTTTATATTATCCTTAAGGGAATCCTTGAAAAGATCCTCCAACTCACCCGGGTCAAAACCTGTCAAAGACACATCAAAGTCTGAAGCATTTAAGTCCGTGATGAGAAGTGCTAATTTGTCTTTATCCCAATCACCACTTATTTTATTTAGTGCAATGTTCAGCGCCTTCTCCTTTTGCTCATCCATTTCAACAACTACGCATTCTATCTCATCCATGCCCATACTCAGCAGGATTTTCAAACGTTGATGGCCTCCGATGACTCTGCCTGTGGTCTTATTCCATATTACGGGTTCTACATATCCAAACTCCTCAAGGGAGCGTTTAAGTTTCTCATATTCCGGATCACCCGGTTTTAAATCCTTCCTTGGGTTATATTCAGCGGGGATGAGTTGTTTCGTTTTAATCTTCTCTATCAACATACTTTTCCACCGCCTTTCTAAATTCACTGTACTTATTTACATCCTCCCACGGGAATAGACAACTATTAAAGTGACCATAAGCCGCGGTGTCAGAGTAAATCACATTTCTAAGACGTAGATTTTCAATAATGGCTGTAGGTCTTAAATTGAAAACTTCCTGTGCAGCAAGAGTTAATATTTCGTCAGAAACAATACCTGTGCCAAGGGTATTTACATAAAAGGCTACAGGATTTGCCTTACCAATGGCATAGGATATACTAACTTCACATCTCTTTGCATATCCACACCAGACGATATGCTTTGCAATGTACCGAGCCATATAGGCACCGCTTCGGTCAACTTTGGTGGGGTCTTTACCACTAAGTGCGCCACCTCCATGGGATGCAAGTCCTCCATAGGTATCAACCATAATTTTTCTACCAGTTAAGCCTGTATCGGCAGCGGGACCACCTTCGACAAATCTACCAGAGGGGTTAATGAGAATTTCTGTTTCATCATCAAATGGGAAGTCCTCAAAGCACTGCCATAGGACATTGTTAAGGATATCTGTCTTTAGTTCTTCCTGTGTTTTATTCTTATCATGCTGTACCGATATCACAATAGTCTTTATTCGCACTGGAGTGTCTCCTTCATATTCCACCGTCACCTGCGCTTTACCATCTGGGTGGATACCTTTTATCAGTTTCCCTTTTCGGCAATCATCCAGTCTCTTTACAATCCTGTGAGATAGTACAAGGGGTAGGGGAAGCATTTCTCCTGTTTCCTTTGTAGCATAGCCATACACAGTTCCTTGGTCTCCAGCACCTATCGAACCATACTGTTCGTTTATCCCATTTCTTACTTCCAGTGCAGTATCCACGCCAGTTGCAATATCTACACTTTGTTTGTGTACAAATACATAAATCAAGAATTTAAGAGGGTTGTATCCAATCTCTTTAAGGACATTCCTAACAATGTATCGGATGTCTATTTTCTCGCTGCAGGAGATTTCGCCCGCCACGATAATTTTCCCTTTGGTTGCCATTACCTCACAAGCGACACGTGATGCTTTGTCTTTACGTAAACATGCTTCTAAAATGCTATCTGCTATGATGTCGCATAGTTTATCAGGATGTCCAGCACATACACTTTCAGCTGTTAAATATCTTTTACTCATTACATATCTCCTCATCTTTATTTTCCTCTGCGGGCAGATAGCAGTCGCTCCATCACATCGTCCTGTGGGTTTAAACCAGAATACTCTGTAGCACAATTCTCTTTAACGATTTGATAAATCTCCATCCATAGTCTGTTTGTCTGGCTCATAAAGTTCTGGCTCATAGCTACATAAGGACTTTGAATAGCATTGCCGGTAGTTGGATGCTTGGCAAGAAAACCAAACTCAGTTACCGCCTCCTCACACTGTATCCATCTGGCCGCACTCATGGCATATCGTTCTAGAAGCTGTGGGAGCACCAAATGGGCACAGCCTCGCTCCTCAAGCCATTTCCAAGTAATTTCATAAATCTCGCTGGCTACTAGGGTTTTCCCGTCCTTTTGCACTGCGGAGAGCATGCCCCTTGGCTTTGGCATTTCCTGCCCCTTTAAATCAGCGGTATTTTGGAAGTCAATGATTTCTAGCTTTCTCTTACCTGGATTACCCTGTGCAATTTTATCAGCAAGTGGTTTCTTTTTTTGACCAGAGCCTATACGGGCACCGCCACGATTTGTTCCATCTTTGGCCATTCACTCACCTCTTTTCGTTGATGGGTCTATTACCCTGTTTGAAACCGCGAATTTTCACGCGTTACCCCACGCCCGTTGCACATCTAAAAAGCTGTGGAGATTTGACTCCCCCTACCGGGTTCCCCAACGGTCTCCATCTTTTGCAGTGATGGCAGAGTGGCAAGAAGTACAAAGGGACATCAGATTGCTTCTATCATGGGTTCCACCTCTTGCTAGAGGAAGAATGTGATGCACCTCGGTTGCTGGGGTCAGCTTTCCTTGTCGTTTACACTCCTCGCAAAGAGGATGAGCCGCAATGTAGCGGTCACGTATTCTTTTCCATGCACGACCATATCGCTTACGAGTTGCTGGATCGCGGTCATACTTTTCATACCGTGCAGCTTCCTTTTTAGCATGTTCTTCACAAAAACGTCTGTCAGTCAATTCTGGACAACCAGGATAAGAGCATGGTCGCTTAGGTTTCCTTGGCATACTACACCTCCTTTTGCCCATAGAAAAAGCCCTCGCAGGAGAAATGCTCCCGTGAAGGCTTCTGTTTGCTAATATTCCATACTACCATTATATAGCTTTCCCTACGGACAAACAGTGTCATCGTATGCCAACCTGTGCCAAAGTGTGCCAACTTTTATTTAGGCACCTTTAAATGCTGCAAGGCTGATGAGTGAAGTCTATGCACAGTTCTCATAGAAACATTAAGGTTGACACAGATTTCTTCCCAGTTAAGAAAGTTAATGTAGCGGTAGCGAAGAAGCAGCTTTTCATCCACGTTTTCCATCTGGTTAATCGCTTCACGAATATCTGACTTCAGCTTTATTAAACGTTCCACCTCTTGTTGTATCTGCTTCTCCAAATCTACTATTCTAATCACGTATTTTTCAAAAGGTGGATCAGTACTTTTTGTTTTACTGACTTTTTCCTCAAGAACAGGAGATGAAACACTCCTTGAGAGTTCCCTTAGATTTTGCAACTCCTCAAGATCGGAATTAATCAGCTCATTTAAGCGATAAGCTTGTTTCAAGAATTCCTTTGCCGTCATCGCACCACCTCCTCATGTAGCTTTTTAATTAGCATCTCAGGATCGAGGGATGTCAGGGTAGTGAAATACCCGGAATGAAAGAAACGCTCAATCTCACGTTTCGTATATCTAGCAGAATCATTGCGAGGGTATTTTGCTAGTCTTTTCAGAGCAAAACGATAATCCTTGACCGCCTGTAGAATAATGGCATTTGCCAGTTTTTCAAATGCATCCATCATACAACACCCCTCGCTTTCCCCAGATTTGCTTTGACAGCATTTATAAGATCGGACTGTGTCTTTTCCTTTCGTTTCAAGGCTCTCATCACATCTTCATCAATCGTGCCTTTAGTAATAATGTGATGGATAACCACCGTTTCATTTTGTCCTTGTCTCCAAAGTCTTGCATTTGTTTGCTGATAGAGCTCTAGACTCCAGGTAAGACCAAACCAAATAAGTGTTGAACCACCACTTTGTAAATTGAGACCGTGTCCTGCTGATGCAGGATGGATAACCGCCACAGAAATATCACCGTTGTTCCAGTCCTTGATATCCTTGGATGTTTTAATTTCTCTAACATTAAATCTTGCTTTAATACGCTCTAAATCGTGATTATACCAATATGCAATAAGGACAGGTTTGCCGTTTGCACCTTCGATTAAATCTTCAAGAGCATCCAGCTTGCGGTCATGGATAATATGAGTATTTTTATCATCATCATAGACAGCACCGTTTGCCATTTGCAGGAGTTTGCCAGAAAGGACTGCTGCATTCATGGCATCAATCTCCTCATTTGCAAGCTCAAGAACCATCTCTTCACGAAAGTGATCATATACTGATTGTTCTTTATCATTTAGATACACCGACACTTCATTTATCACGCATTCTGGCATTTTCAGAAAATCAACCGATTTCATTGAAATGGTAATATCTGAAATGAGCCGATATATGGCATCTTCTGCCCCAGGTAACGGTTTATATGAAAATACAATCTGCTGATTACGTTTATCTGGAGTAAAGAAGGAATTGCGGTAGTGAGTTATGTATCTGCCGAGTCTTTTACCCATGTCGAGAATACGAAACTCTGCCCACAAATCCATTAACCCGTTACTGGATGGAGTACCTGTAAGACCCACGATACGTTTCGCCCTAGGTCTGACTTTTAGTAAACTCTTAAATCTTTTTGCTCCATAGGACTTAAAAGATGACAATTCATCAATGACCACCATGTCATAATTAAAAGGAATGCCACTTTTGTTTACTAACCAGTCAACATTTTCTCTGTTTATAAGATAGACACTTGCTGGTTTCCTAAGAGCTGCTAACCGCTCCTGTTCTGTTCCAATAGCCACTGAATACTCCAGTCCTTTTAAATGCTCCCATTTGTTTATCTCAGCTGGCCAAGTATCCCTTGCTACCCTTAGAGGGGCAATGACCAGAACCTTTCCAATTTCAAAACTATCAAGACATAAATCAAATATAGCAGTTAAAGTGATTACGCTTTTGCCAAGACCCATCTCTAAAAACACCGCTGCTATGGGATGCTCAAGTATGAAATTCGTAGCATATGTTTGATATTTATGAGGATTGTATTTCATCGAGTATCCCTCCAATCTGCTCAACATCGTCAATGACATAGCAGGTAAAGCCTAATTTTTGTAATTGCTTTATTCTTCTAATCTGTAGTGGACGAGGTTTCTTTCTGGGAGCCTTTAATTCCACAAATGCCATCTTTCCAAGTGGTAAAAGCACTAGGCGGTCTGGCATCCCATCCAAACCTGGGCTAATAAACTTTGCTGCAATGCCTCCCATCTTTTTTACCTCAGCCACCAGTTTCTTTTCGATATATTTTTCAAGCATAAATACCTCCCATATAAAAAGGCTCGGAACAAGAAAACAACTTTGACCCATTTTTCCTATACGCGCGCGTATGCGTGTATGCACAGGCTACACTTTCTTCTTTTTTACTATTTATAAATAAATAGGATACTTCTTGTTCCACTTGTTCCGAACCGTAGATTTTCCTTTTGATTACTAGCTTTGGGGAAAGAACCAGTATGAGAACAAGGTAAGGTACAACTAGCTTTGTTCCCCGGTTCGGGAATAAGCTCGTTGCTTTCCATAGATAGGAAAATTGATTGTTCCGTTCTTGTTCCCGGTGTACTTGTTCCACCCACTGATCTTTCTCATAATGGCACCGATGGCATAAGAATCAGATGTTCTCATTGAGGATGCATCTTTTCCAAAACATTCACACCAAATCTCCATATTGCAGACAAGGGTTCTTTTTACTGTTCCAACACGGGTGCCGCCGCCAAATTCGCTACCGCCGAGGAAATTTCTACGCTCGTATAAAGACATAGTGTCCCAATCATCCGGCAAAAGAGTATCCAGATAGGTACGAACCAATCCTTCTCGTTCATCTGTTTCCATGGCATCTGCCTGCTCACTAGTTGCCATGGATGCATCATCACCTTCAAGGTAGAGTTTTTCTCCCTTCTCATAAAGCACTAGTGTCTCTGCCCAAATCTGCTGTACTTCCTCTTTAGTCATCTGCCAAGCTTTCTTTTTACCATTACCGCTAATACGGACTGGCCAGAATCTTCGATTGCCGGTTATATCTCGAAGAAACCCGCTTTCTGCATTGGTAGAACCGACAATTACACATTGACGGGGATGGCTTTCCACATTGACTCCATAACTTGCCCGGTACTTATCATCTGCCCTCGAAATAAAAGACTTCACAATTTCCACATCCGTCTTACGCATACCAGCAAGCTCACCCAGTTCCAATAACCAATATCCCTGAAGTTTCTCAGCCCCAGATTTATCTTTCATGTCCGTAATGGTCAAACTATCTGAAAACCAATCTCCAGCAAGTTTTGCAAAGAAGGTTGACTTACCGATACCTTGAGGACCGTTTAAGATAAGGACACTATCAAACTTTGTGCCTGGTCTATAAATGCGGGCTACCGCTGCAACCATCGTTTTGCGGATGACTGCTTTTGTATAGGAATTATCTGTTGCACCGAAATAATCAATTAATAGATTATCTACTCGACTAATTCCATCCCATTTTGGCAGGGAGTCCAGATACTCCTTAACAGGATGGTAGGCTCGTTCAGCCGCTACCGCTAACACAGCATCCTTGGTCTTGGTAGGTGAATAGACTCCGTATTTGCTGCTTAAATACACTTTAAGAAGTGCATTATCTGAATCATTCCAACCCACCTTGATCTGTTCCCAAGGCAGGCCACCTTTGGCATCAATACCATCACGGTGGCAATTAAAAGCTATATGCTGTAATTCCTTGTCATGACGAATAATTAAAACGATGTTGTCTAGAGTGTCTTTTATTCGGCCTTGCTTATCCAATTCCAAAGCTGTCTGCCAATCCTCATCACTAAACTCCTCTTCAGCCTGTGCCTGTCTCTCCTTAGCAAACTCAGCTTTTACTTTTTCATCTTTTATAGCAAACTCGCACATTGCCACAAAAGACGGCATCTTACCAGGAGCTGTGGTTGTAGAAGCTTTATCATCTAAAGAACCAAATTTATGAATACGAACGAGATCAAAAGCATTGAGGAGTAATCCACTTGCTGGGTCTGTAGCATGATGGCTGTATGCGAATTTATCATCATAGATAATCACACCGGCACTACTATCAGCTGGAATATAATCGTACCGTCCTTCCATAGCAGAAGGGGCATAAACTGCACCTAAGAATTTCTCAATTGCTTCACGTACGGGATAGGCACGACAGAATGTTCCTACCACACCTTCCTTTAAAAGCGGATCTGCTTGTTCTTTAAGACTGCGATTTATAACTTCAGACTGCCTGCTTGATACTGGCCAAGTTGATGTATCCCGCCAGTTTTGATATTTTGAAAGATAAACATCAGGGTCAAGCAGTTCTCCATCCTGCTCTTCATAGACGAATTCACCATTAGAGGAAGTGGATGGCCAATACATAAGGCGATGGGCTTCATAAGTCGTATCATCGAAAAGATCTATGCCGATTTCTTTTGCCACCATACGTCCAACGGCTGCGTATTCTTCTTCGCTGATTTCACGAGCGAGAGGAACGATTAGCCTAAGTCTTGGATTTTCCGGTGTGTGCTTATGGGTGGAATAAACACAGCATTTGAAATCAAAAAGCATACTGATTTGTTCCCAGATATCTGGTCTACCGTAATCCATATCAAGGGTAAGCAAAGAACGGCATAAAACATTGCCCTTCTTTCGCCTTCCCCCTTTTAAATGCCCTCCGACAAAACCACCCACATCTTTGATATCATCTTGTTGGCCTCTTTTTAATTTCCGATATTCTTCTACTGTTTCCGTAGTACGTTGTGTTGTCTTTACACGGGCACAAAAATCCTCCCACGAGATATCTTTGTTTTTCCATTTCTTGTCCATCCGGCTGTTGCCCACAGCGATTTTCATAAGCTTTCGACCTCCTCATGCTCCGGACTAAAATATCTGACCGTTTGTCTGCGTTTCTTGGCTACTTCAATCTCCCTTGCCATCCCGCTTGAGATGGTATTGCCTAGCACCCAAACCTCGGAGCATTTGCCCATAAGCACGATGTCCATAAATATGGCAAGTTCCCGTTCCTTTGGATTTTCATCATCCATAAACTGCGGAAACATAAGGTGGGGAGCAATTGGGATGCAATTATTCTCCAAGGCAAATCTACAAAAGTTGCGAGCCTTTTTAATGTTTCCTTCTACATCACCGGAATAGGGAGAACAAATATATACAAGTGGCTTAAAGGCAGATTTTTTCTCTGCCTTTTTCTTTCTTATTATGTTGGTCAGTGCCTCATGGGGAGTTGGGTCATGGTATCCTTCATGATTGAATTTATCAATTCCCATTACACACCCTCCATTTCTATCTGCGGCAAAATACCATCTGCCTTCAACAGTTCGTAAATGAAGAGTCTGCCTTTTTGAGTCCAATATGTATGGACTTTTGTATGCAGTTCACCGTTACTACCGATGTAGCTATGTGTCTTGGTGCTGGTATAGCCTTTTTCTGCATACTTCTGATATAAAAGCCAGATACCACCTTGTTTAAATTGGATGCCCTTTTTATTAAGATAGCGGTTCATCCAAATAGCTGACTTGCCGTAATCTTTGGCAATTGCTGATGTAGAAATGAGGTCTTTGCAATTTAGAACTACATCATAATAGGAGACTTTCGGTTTCATTTCCGCAATCTGCTGATTCTGAACAGCAATCGTACCTTCAAGTAATTTATTTTGATTCCTTACTTGATTTAGTTGCTGATTGGCAAACTGTAATGCCCTTGCCATGATTGCTTCTGGAGAGTTCCATCGTCTTTCAATTTCAAGAAAGTACCCGCGGCATTGTTTTCCTTTTGGAGTACGCTGTATCATGCATAGCTCTTTTGCCATATCAATTGTTATTTGGTGGTCAACAGCTGGTCTTCCACCTGTACTTTCCGACAGAAATGTCGAAAAGTCCGTACCCTCCACAAATCCATACTCACACATTCTTGGAAACCATTTATCATAGGGTGTTTTCACTTCCAAAACTGCATGCAAATCACGGCCATGCACTGTGGGGCGGTCATTTTCATAATTGATTCTTACTAATTCGTCCATACGAATTACCTCCTGTAATATAGTCAGAGAGGAAACCCCTCTACCTAATAGCCACAGGAGGTAATGAATGTTGAGGATTTTGAAAAAATATATTTAATCTTTTTGATAAAACTGACACTCATAGCCATCAGCACTAAGTAACAGGTCTTTTGCCCATGTTGGTGTCCTAGCCATTTGTTCACAAATAGTAGAAAGTGACATACTCATATCCGCTTCGATTATAATTTCATCGTGTACATGAGCCACAATGGAACAATTCTTTAACGTCTGCATGGCGTGGCACAAAATGTCACGACTGATTGCCTGGACAATATTCTCTACAAATTTTGGTCCATAGCTTTCGATTCTTTCCCATTTCTTTGTCCCGCCGACCCCTTCATAAGTAACAGACTCACCACCAAATACATTCTCTCCCATACGAGGTTTCACATAGGAAAGCCGCCTGCCGGAAGGAAGGACAATAAAGAGCATCCCACTTTGATATATAAATTTAATACCGTGTGTTTCTGTAGGAGTTTTCTGCTTAACGCAGGTTTTTACAGCGCGGTCAACATCCCACCATAGTTTTGTAATATTGGGATTGGATTGTCTCCAAGCCGTTACAAGAGGGTGAAGTTCCTCTTCTTCAATTCCCATCTCCAAAGCACCCATTGATTTCAGTGCTCCAACAGATCCACCGTAACCTAGGGCTAATTCAGCAATTTTTCCCTTCTGACGAAGATGTCCATTAACACCGTTTTTCTCCACAGGTACATTAAACATCTGAGATGCACTTGCACAGTAAATGTCACCGCCATTTTGGAATACATCTATTCTCCATTTTTCTCCCGCAAGCCAGGCGATAACGCGAGCTTCAATCGCTGAAAAATCTGCAACTATAAACTTCATGCCCTCCTGCGGTACAAAAGCAGTACGGATAAGTTCCGACAGTACCTCCGGGATAGAATCATAAAGTAAGGTAAGAGCATCAAAGTTTCCGCTACGAACTAAAGCACGAGCCTGTTCCAAATCGGGCATATGGTTTTGAGGGAGATTTTGTAGTTGAATAAGCCTGCCCGAAAACCTACCAGTTCTGTTTGCTCCATAAAACTGAAACATTCCTCTTGCACGACCATCATTACATACTGCATTCTCCATTGCCGTGTATTTTTTTACCGATGATTTTGCAAGCTGCTGACGAAGTTCCAAAACGGTGCCTAGTGGTTCAGGTGCTGTCTTTAACATCTCAGCAACTGCTTTTTTACCAAGACTATCTGTTTCCAATCCGTTATCAGCAAGCCATTCTTTCATTTGTTGTACAGAGTTTGGATTCTCCAAATTAGTTATATCCTGCATTAAAGCCATTAGCTTTTCCCGCGACTGTTCATCCATCTTGACGGCTTGTTTTACAAAAGCCATGTCAATAGCGATACCACGATCATTGATTTTCTGGTCAAGATGATATTCTGACCATATATTCTCTGGAAGCGGGAATTTAGATAGTCTCTGCTGTATTGACATCTCGGCTTCCACATCACGGAGGTTATATGCTTTAAATCGCTCCCATTTATCCATATCGTGTTTTGGCAGATTACGAACTCGTCCTCCGTTTGATTTAGTAGGGGAGCAAGGTGTACAGAAATATTTAATGAGGTCTTTGCCTTCCGTCAATTTTTGTTTTTCCAATCCTAAGACTGCACCGACGCCCTCAAGTGAAAGTGGAAGTCCCATATAAGCCGACCATATCATTGAACATTTCCAGGATGTAGGGTCAAGATAATCAGTAAGGTTAAGCCATTTTGATAGGCAAACACGCTCAAACATAGCATTAAAGGCCCATTTGGTAACGGAATTATCCATAAGAGCATTGATTATTTCTTTTGGGATTTTCTCTCCGCAGGCAAGATCGACCACCTGAACTGCACCGCCATCAACCGAATAACCAAACAATAGAATTTCAAAATCATCACTCTCGGCATAACGGTAGACTCCACATTTTTGAAGATTGGCACTACTAAATGTTTCAATATCAATTGAAATAGAATTCATGTATTACACCCTTTCCAATGCAAACGAGGTGACAGAAGAACAACTTCCACCACCCCGTTTGTATTCATACTTTAGCTGTTATGCTAGGAAATCATCATCTTCAATTGTGGTGAAATCATCAGCCGCTGTGGTTCTGCTGCCTAAAGGCTCTCCATCTCTAATCTTCTGGATGTTACCAAGTCCGCAGGCCACACCCTTGTTCCCATTAGAATTGAAAGCATAGAAATTAAGTGACACTCTTGCATAGCAACCACTGTATACCTCATTGCGATCCAGAATAGGCTTGACTGCTTTATCTACAATCTGAGGCGGAGTAGTGCTGTTGGCATTTACAAAATAATGTCCTTTATAAGCCTCATCATCTCGTTCTACATCACCATCTCGAAGCGGCAGCTTGATAGCAGCCTTATTTGGTTTTTTACCGCCAAACTTTGCAATGCCCTCTTCAATAGCAGCATCAACTGCTGCATTGATGGCATTAATGGTTTCCTTATCCGATTTAGGAATCAATACCGATACACTATACTTTTCTGCCCCACCATTGATGGATACCGGTTCCCAGCCATGAAAGTAGCTGAGACGTGTGTTTACACCAGTAATAACCTTCGTTCTGTTTTTATTATTCATATTCACATTCCTCCGTTATTTCGTTAAATTCGTTTTTTGCGTTTGATACGTTCATAGCCGGACGCTTATCCGATAACGGGACCAGAGTCGGCTTTCCCGGTGGCTTGTATATAAGATCACCGAGTATCTTCTCAAATTTTGATTTGCCCATCAGCCTTTCCATTTCCGTAAGAGTGATGAGACTCTGACGAAAGATATCTTTATAACCGTTTGCTTTGGCTACTTCAGCCACAGCATCTTCATCCTTGTATTTGCGGACAGATCTGCCCTCAACAACCTTAAAACCATGCCACTCTTTCCCGTGATTAACAGCTGCATCGGTGGCATATGCAATGATTTCATTTGCCCATTTCGTAAGGTCGGACAGTTTAGATAGAACTTCCTCGATTTCAGAGTCCGTAAGTAGTGGAGGTAGTTTAAACTCCGATTGTGCCAATTTCAGTTTTTCCTCAGCCCTAGCACGGCATTTAACTGCCGCTCGGCAGAAAGTACACCACTCACCCGGAAGATACTCACCTTCACCGTCATAAGCTTTTTTAGCCTTTGGTTTTAGTTCTTTTTCTGCCCAATCTTTTAAATCCTCTACCCGGATTGTCCATGTGCTGACATTCTCTCTGCGTGGCTGGAAAATGGTCATGGAAACTTCCTCGATGTCGTACAAACTATCGTAAATTTCTAAAGCACCCAGTGCGTACAACTTCATCTGCGGATTGTCCACCGCATCTACCAATACTCCCATACCATACTTGAAATCGATAATGTGAAGTTTCTTATCGGCAATAATGATGCAGTCACCGGTTCCAAATCCCTGTGGAACATAGCAGGAAAAATCAAGACGCTGTTCGATTAGTATTAAAGGGTCTGTGCAGCTCTGCTTTGCCAGCTCAAGCTGTTCCATTACAAATTCCACATAGGCATCACTGTGTTCTTCCATCTCATCGGAGTTATAAACTGAGACAGGACGCTTACTTCTCATGTGAAGTGCTTTTTTGAGTTTATGTTCGCAGAGAGCATGGGCGGCGGTGCCTTCAGCGGCTGCACTGGATTCGTTATTTACAAACTCCAGTTCCAATCGTGCAGACGGAAGGCAATTCAGCCACCTATGGGCGCCTGATGCGGAAAGAACTGCATGATCACTCATTCCCAAGTACCTCCGCATCTTTTAACATATCTGCATAATGTTTTGGGTCCACTTCGCTTAATTTAGAGCCACCGTATTTTTGGATTATTTCTCTTACTTGGGCAGTAAGACCGGCTTGACTCTTTTCAGCGAGTTTTGCTCTGACTTCCTCCAGAGTGATTTCCTTTTTATTTGGTTCAGGCTCTTTTACAGTTGTAGTCGGTTCTTTTGTTTCGACAGGTTCATTGCCCGCCATTACATCAGCAACCGCTTGTATGCTGTCTGCCAAAGAGCGCATATCGGAAACCACATCAAGGAGTAGCTTGATCTTGCTCATGGCTTATTCCTCCTTCCTTAATCTCACTGATGGCGAGTTCCTGTACGGTGTCACCCGGAACAAGGATGGTCAGTTTCTGCTTATCACCAAGTAAAAAGCGAAGGAAACGCTCCCTAATGGTGACGTTTCGACAGGAAACAATCCCGCCAGACTGTGGTTTTTTTGAAACACTGATTTTCAAGTTGTGCTTCATGTATTCACCTCTTTCCGAGAGCGTTTATGTGTTGCCCTCTAACTATTAGCCGTGGCAAGAGGGGAAAGTTGAGGATTTTGGAAAAATCTTTTTAATTTCTTTTTTGCTGCAGCTAAATGATGAGATATATTACTTTTACTAGTGCCAACGTTATCTGCGTACTCATTTACTGGTACTCCGTCAAGAAACACTGCTATGAAGCTTCTGCTTGCTTGTTAGTTAAGGTTTTTGCGAAGTAGTTCACAGTAAAATTCATAGTCAGCTTTTCTGTCTTGATTTTCTAAATCTGTGTAATCGGAGATATAGTCCATATGGTCCGTAAGGTCTTCTTCCTGGTCGTCTTTTCTAAAAGGCTTCTTTGGCATAGAAAGTCGTCTGTTGTGCTTTCTCCAATTGTTAAACTCAGGCTTATTAAACTCTTCATTGAATTTTTCTTGAATCAATTTTTCTTTTTCTTCTTGTGAGTCATACTCTTCTTCTATTGATAAGCTGATCCACATTTCCTCAGTTTCTTTTTCATTTAAATCAATAGATTGAAAATACTTATCAAATCTAATTTTTAATTTCATTAGCCTCTCCGTTTCCCGTCCTTGGAGACGGCGGAGAACTAATGAATCTAAAATAAATAACCAGCAGATTTATCTCCTAAAATTACACATAGGAAACAATACGGTGGATTATAAATTCCTCTAATAGCCTGTCATCGACTATTATTGATTCATTTATATTTCCGCCGTCTCTGCTGGCCAGCTTAAGACGTATTAATATTTTTGAGGGTTGTCCCTTCACTTTTAACTATAGTGGATTTCAAATTCATACGATCAACTCACTGAGTTGGCTTTTGTTTGTGAATATATAAAGACTTTTAAATTTGGGCATAAAAAAAGAACCCCTTTCGGGGTTCAAAACCAACTCAACGAGTTGCATAGTTTACTCGATTATTTTAGTACCTAATTCTTCGATTCCAAAACTTCTAACTATAGAGTTAAAATTAGTAATTGATAAACCTGGCATAGTCTCCATTATTTTTATATAGGTCTTATCAGGATCTTGATAGTAATTAAGTTTATTATTAGATTTTTCAAATAATTTTTCTGTTATCCTTAAGCTTAATCCCATACCTACACAAATAGCTAAAAGTGTATTAGTTGACATATTATTATATTTATTTATTCGTATCTTTCCATGATAATTTTTATGTAATTCTGTTTCCTCATTGAATTTTTCAGGGTATTTCCAGTTTCTATTTTCCATTAGAAACCATA
>JBMNGN010000001.1:0-507408 GCA_050949865.1 Syntrophomonadaceae bacterium | reverse complement strand
GAGGAGGAAGTTATATTAATATAGATGCCGACACCAGATATATTGGATTAATAGGGAATCCAGTTGTTCATAGCTATTCACCCATAATGCATAATCGAACCTTTGCCAGGCTGGGAATGAATTGTCTTTACCTGCCTTTTCAAGTCGCCCGAAATTCCCTGAAGGAGTCAGCAGAGGCTTTGAAAAATCTTAATTTTTGCGGTTTTAACGTTACCATACCTTTTAAAGAAGAAATAATATTCTGTCTTGATAGCCTTTCTAAGGAAGCATCAGCCTGCGGTGCGGTTAATGTAGTAAAGAATGATCATGGTAAACTGGTAGGTTACAATACCGACGGCCAAGGGTTTATAGAGGCTCTGGATGAACACGGGGTAAAGATAGCTAAAGGACAAGCCCTTATTATAGGAGCTGGAGGTGCAGCCCGATCCGTTGCCTATGCATTAGCTGCAAGGGGATTGGAAAATATGGATATATTAGATATTGATTATAATAAGGCCCTGGATCTGGCTAAATTCATCAAAGATTCAACCGGTTGTTATGCTACGGCCTGGCCGATGCAAATAGATAATTACCTGAAAACCAGCCGCAATAAGAAATTGATCATAAACTGTTCACCAGTTGGCATGTATCCGGATAACCATTTATCCCCGGTTAAGGAACTGGGTGAACTATCGCCGGATACAGTCCTGTGTGATTTAATATACAATCCATTAAAGACCCAGTTCCTGTCCATGGGAGCGGCAAAGGGGTTGAAGACTATAAACGGGTTGCCTATGTTTGTCAACCAGGGGGCCTTGACCTTGCAGATTCTGCTTCAAATCGATCCCCCGGGGGAGTATATGAAGGAAGTGTTGCTGGATCTATTGCAATAATAAGGGTATTACCCTGCTGGAATTATTGATGGCGGTGGCCTTATTATCCTTGATCACCTGCCTGGCCTGGGTTCCTTTAACAGATATTTATAGTTCATATACCCTGAAAGCCGATTCCAGGCAGATTGCCAGGATGCTTAAGTCGGCTCGCCAGGAGGCTATTGCTACTGGCCAACCGCAATTGGTGCTTTTTTATCACAATGATAACAGCATAAGGTTTATGGGCAAGCGCTGCCAGTTTAGTCCAGAGGTTCAATACGCCAGCATACCGAATTTTACTACCAGCGTCGGGGGAGTAAAGGCCTGCCGGTTTAACCCTACAGGGGCGCCAAGTTCAGGGGGGGTAGTCGTGTTGAAGAACAGGCGCCAGGAAAAAATCTATATTATTGTGAGTGCGGTTGCCGGTAGGATTAGAATATCAGACCAACCGCCGGATAACTGGTAGAGGAGGGAAATAAAAGTGGCTTTAGAATTGTTGTTTATATTTTTAGCTCGTATTATTGATGTTTCTTTAGGCACTATTAGAATGATCCTGGTAATCAGAGGCGATAAGGTACCAGCGGCAATTATAGGTTTTTTTGAAATCCTGGTATATACTTTAGCCCTGGGACTAGTGGTGGGTTCATTGAGGCAACCCAGTCAAGCTGATTGTCTTCTGCAGCGGATTTGCCTTAGGCGTTTTACTGGGCAGTTTTTTGGAAGAACGTTTAGCTATGGGATATAGGGGTATTCAGGCTACAATCGACCGGGAGCATTGTTACATAGTAGACGAGTTGCGGGAAGAAGGTTTTGCGGTTACCAGCTGGGAAGCAGCCGGGAAAGCCGGTCCCAAAATAATGTTAAATATTATAGTAAAACGCAACATGGTCAAATCAACCTCCGACCGGATTTATGAAAAGGACCCGTCAGCATTCGTCATTATATTGGAACCAAAACAATTCAGGGGTGGCTATATAAAAAAGAAGTAGGGGATAAAAAGTGTTACGATTTATTACCTCCGGTGAGTCCCATGGACAGGGCTTAATCGGGATTATTGAGGGTTTACCAGCTGGCTTGGCTATAAGTGAAGAATATATCAATAAGCAATTGGAAAGGCGGCAAAAAGGATATGGCCGTGGCGGTAGGATGGCCATTGAAAAGGACCAAGTGCAGATAATCGGCGGGGTCAGGAATGGCAATACCCTGGGCAGTCCGGTTAGTTTCCTGATAAAAAACCTGGATTACGAGAACTGGCAGGAGATAATGAGTCCAGGCCCATGTCCGCGAGAAAAGGAAAAGGTTGTAACCAGGCCGCGGCCAGGCCATGCTGATCTGGCCGGGGCTATTAAATACCATCAGATTGACATGCGCAACGTATTGGAAAGGGCCAGTGCTCGGGAAACCGCAGCCAGGGTTGCGGCTGGGGCTTTTTTCAAGAAACTGTTGGAAGAGTTTAGCATATATATTTATAGTCAGGTAGTGTCAATCGGAGAAATAACGGTTAACCCGTGGCAACCGGATTTTGATATAAAAAGGCTTAATGATTTCAAAAATATTATAGAGTCTTCCAGCTTTCATTGCTATGACAAAGAGGCGGAATCCCAGTTTTACCAGCTGGTAAACCAGGCCAGGGAACAGGGGGAATCCTTGGGCGGAAGCTTTGAGGTAGGGGCTATAGGAGTACCTCCTGGTTTAGGGAGTCATGTAAGCTGGGAGCGAAGGATGGATGCCTTGTTAGCCGGACTTTTAATGAGTATTCCCGCCATAAAGGCGGTTGAGATTGGGGACGGTTTTAGGAATTCGTATTCTCCCGGTTCCAAGGTTCATGATGAAGTGCATTATAGTAATGATAGTGGGCTATACCGGCTTACCAACCGGGCCGGAGGAATAGAAGGGGGAATAAGCAACGGTGAGGTAGTGTGGGCCAGGGCTTATATGAAACCGATACCGACTCTATATAAGCCCCTGGTAAGTGTAAACACCTCCAGCTGGGTGGAAGAAAAGGCGGATATTGAACGTTCCGATATTTGTGCAGTACCGGCAGCGGCAGTTGTAGGCGAAGCTATGCTTGCTTTCGGAATAGCCAGGTTATTTATCGAGAAATTTGGCGGGGACCATCTGCAAGAGACTAGGAATAATTATCTAAATTACAAGAATTATATGAAAAAGGTGTGGCAATGGGTAAAAATTTAATTTTGATAGGCTTTATGGGAACAGGAAAAAGTTCTGTGGGTTTAAAAGTGGCTGAAAGGTTGAAAATGGAATTTGTGGATATGGACAAAGAAATAGAGAGGATAACAGGGCTTACCATAAAGGAACTGTTCCGGCGCTACGGTGAGATCCGGTTCCGTTCGGAGGAAAAGCTTATGGCTGCCAAGTTGAGCAAGAGAAGTAATCTGGTAGTTGCAACCGGAGGAGGAGTTGTTCTATATAAAGAAAATATCGAAGCCTTGAGGAATAATGGAATAGTCATCTGCCTGGAGGCAAGTCCGGAGGATATCCTGGAGCGGGTTAACCGTAAAAAGGGTTCCCGGCCGCTGCTTAAGAAGAATGTTACCACAAAGGATATTAAGCAGATGCTGAAAGAAAGAGAGCCTTTCTATGCTCAGGCCGATTATAGAATCAATACTAGTGAACGGGATTTGTATGCAGTGGTCAATGAAATTGTCCGCATCTATAATCACGCTAAGTTAGGTCAAGCTGGAGGAAAGGATGAACAGGATGCCGGAAATAACAGTTAGATTGGGCAAACGTTCTTATCCTATCGTAATAGAGCCTGACAGCTTAAATAGGGTAGGCCACCTGGCTTTATCGGTATGCAGATCCAAAAAGGCTATTCTGGTCAGCAATCCTACCGTATTCGGTTTATATGGACAGAAAGTAATAGACAAGCTCAGGCAAGCCGGCTTTCTCCTGGAAATCGCATTGATTCCTGATGGGGAAGAATACAAAACCCTGTCAGAGGCGGAAAAGGTGCTGGATCAGGCAGTCCGAGCCGGCCTGGAACGGGATAGCCTTTTATTAACCCTGGGCGGGGGCGTGGTCGGGGATCTGGGGGGACTGGTGGCGGCTGTGTATCATAGGGGGATTGATTACATACAGATTCCAACCACCCTGTTATCCCAGGTGGACAGCAGTGTCGGCGGCAAGGTAGCTGTAAACCATCCAGGCGGGAAAAACCTGATCGGTGCTTTTTATCAACCCCGGATGGTCATAATAGATACCCTTACCCTGGATACCCTTGAATCCCGGGAGTACAAGAGCGGCCTGGGTGAAGTGGTGAAATACGGGATTATCTGCGATAGCGAATTTTTCCGTTTCCTTGAGCAGAACATGAGGTTAATTAAGGAGAAGGATAAGGAATGCCTGGGGTATATTATAAACCGTTCCTGCCAGCTCAAGAGGGATATTGTGGAGCAGGATGAGATAGAATTGGGTATAAGATCGATCCTTAATCTCGGCC
This sequence comes from Syntrophomonadaceae bacterium, assembly GCA_050949865.1. Classification (GTDB taxonomy): domain Bacteria; phylum Bacillota; class Syntrophomonadia; order Syntrophomonadales; family Syntrophomonadaceae; genus JBMNGN01. The sequence goes on along the minus strand of JBMNGN010000001.1, from coordinate 503,094 downwards.
ATACCTTTGGCCACTCCCTTGAAAAACTCGGGGGTTATTCCCGCTTTAAGCATGGGGAAGCGGTAGTTGCAGGTACTATATGTGCTGCTTGCCTGGGACAGTTAATGGGAACGGTTACTGGAACAGAGGTTGATAGGATTGTTAACCTGTTTAAGGGAATGGATATTTATAATGAGTTTCCAGGGTACACCAGTGAAGAAATTTACCGCGGAATGCTCAGCGATAAGAAGATTAAACAGGGTAAACTTACCTTGATCTTACCGAAAGGGATAGGCGGCTATTTTATCACCAATAGCATTGACCCCCAGCTGGTGAAAGAAGCTATAGAAATGGCCCGATGCATAAAATAGCTTAAAAGCATAATCCGGAGGTTCATGCATGGAGAGATACAAGAAAAATATGGAGGCCTTAAACCGGGAAGAGAGTGAAAGCCTGCAAAAGCATAAAGTGTGTATTGTCGGGTGCGGGGGTCTCGGCGGATATATAATTGAGAGCCTTGGCCGGTTGGGCATAGGCTATTTAACCGTTGTGGATGGGGACGTTTTTGTGGAATCCAATCTTAACCGCCAGTTATTAAGCGATGTTCATTCAATAGGAAAGAGCAAATCCTTAATGGCCAGGAAACGGATGCAGGAGGTAAACCCCACCATAGAGGTCCGACCGGTAAATGAATTTGTTGACCATGGGAATGCCATACCCATACTGCAGGGGCATGATGTAATTGTAGATGCCCTGGACAGCAAGCATTCCCGACTGTTAATCCAGGATTATGCCGAACAATTAAACATTCCTTTGGTTCATGGGGCCATCGGTGGATGGTATGGACAGGTTACTACTATATTTCCCGGGGATAAAACCTTGAATATCATTTATCCCCAGCATCAGGTTAAAGGGTTGGAAAAACGGCTGGGCAATCTGCCTTACACCGCTTCCCTGGTGGCCTCAATTCAGGCCAGCCAGGTAATTAAAATACTTATTGGCCGGGGAGAATTGTTGCGTAAAAAACTATTATACATTGACCTGCTGAACCTGGAATTCAGAACCATACCCCTTGGGGTTTAGAATCTAATGGTATTAAGTGCATTTCTGCGCCAGAAAAGAGCCAGCCCACTCTTTATGGTATTTTATGATCTTAAGTTAAGGAGTACAATATAACCTAGAACATCCAGGGGAGGATTATTATAGCCTTGAAGCGTAAAAGGATTGGGGAAATGCTGGTAGAGGTGGGGTTAATTACCCGGGAGCAGCTGGATGAAGCTGTTGCCCTCCAGCAATCGGGTAAAAGCCAAAGACTTGGCGAAATACTGGTGGAAAAGGGCTTCATAACTGACCAGCAATTATTGGAAACCCTGGAATTTGTACTGGGTATTCCTAGAATTGAGCTTTCCAAAGTAAAAATTGATTCGGAGGCTATAAACCTTCTCCCTGCCAGCCTGAGCCGCAAACATAGGATTCTCCCGATATCAGCTAAAAACGGGCGCATCACCCTGGCCATGATTGATCCCCTCAATTACGAGGCCATTGATGATGTTCGTATTTACACCGGGCTGGACGTAGTTCCGGTTATTGCTTCCGAGCGGGAAATGGAAGTAGCCATTCAGCAAAACTACGCGTTGCGGTTTGATCCAAAGGTTGAACATATACTGGGTGAACTTAAAAAGACTAAAAAGGACCCGGATAAAGAACAGGCTGCGGAAAGCATTGTTATTGAAGATGATGCCCCCATCATACGCATGGTCAATTCTTTGCTCCAGCAAGCGGTACAAAGCCGGGCTTCAGATATCCACATTGAACCGCAGCCCAGCCATGTCAGAGTAAGATTTCGTATTGACGGTGATTTATTTGAGGTGCTGAACCTGCCCAAACAGTCATTTCCCGCCCTGGTTTCGCGGTTGAAAATAATCGGTAATCTGGATATTTCCGAGAAGAGGCTGCCCCAGGATGGAAGGACCAAAATGGTTGTTGACGGCCGGGAAATAGACTTCAGAATGTCATCTTTACCATCTATTCTGGGAGAAAAAATAGTCTTAAGGATTCTGGACAGCAGCAATGCCAGGCTGGGCATTGAGGAATTGGGGTTCAGCCCTTATAATATGGCAATTATCGAATCCCTATTAAAGCTGCCTCATGGAATGTTATTGGTAACCGGTCCTACCGGATCGGGAAAGACCACCACCATGTACAGCATATTAAACCGTATAAACTCGGTAAACCGCAATGTGATTACCCTGGAAGACCCGGTTGAGTATACATTGGCAGGTATAAATCAGGTACAGATAAACCCCCGGGCCGGGTTGACCTTCGCCCTGGGTTTGCGCTTCATATTGCGGCAGGATCCCGATGTTATAATGGTGGGTGAAATGCGGGACTATGAAACCGCCGAACTGGGGGTAAGGGCAGCCTTAACCGGGCACCTGATCCTATCTACCTTGCATACCAACAGTGCAGCCGGGACTATAACCCGGATACTTGATATGGGGATTCAGAAATACCTTTTATCTTCGTCTTTGGCGGGAATAATTGCTCAACGCCTGGTCCGCCGCCTGTGCCCGGAGTGTAAAACAGCCTATTTGCTGGATGAGGTTGAGGCTCATGCCCTGGGAATTCCGGAGTATTCCGGTAAACAGTTTTACCGGAACCAGGGATGCCAGATATGCAGAAATACCGGATATGTAGGCCGTCTGGCCCTGCATGAAATCCTGGTCATTGACCCGGAAATGCGAGCCGCCATTAATAGGGAAGGCGGGGTGGAACATATCCTGGAAGAAGTTGCCCTGCGCCAGGGAATGGTGGACATGAAAAAAGATGGGCTGGAAAAAGCGGCCCAGGGCCTGACATCAATTGAAGAAGTAATGAAGGCAGTTTATTTAGGAGGATAGTTGATGGCTGAGGGAGTAAGGGATATAATATCGAAGGCGGTGGAACTGGGGGCTTCGGATATACACCTGACCGTATATCGTCCTCCGGTTTTCCGGGTAGACGGAAGGCTTGTAACCATGCCTCAAGCTGCCCGTTTAAGTATTGGGGATACTAAAAGATTATGCATGGAAATGATTCCTAACGAAAAAATCCTTAACCGTTTTGAGGAAGACGGCCATGTGGATTTTTCCCTTTCCTATCCTGGTATTGGAAGGATCAGGGTTAATCTCTATTTACAGCGGGGTTCTTATTCCGCTGCTCTGCGCTTAATTCCTACCGTTGTGCCAAAACTCGAAACCCTGGGACTTCCCCCCATTGTCAGAGAATTGCCTTTGCGGGGAAATGGACTGATTCTGGTTACCGGGCCTGCCGGGAGCGGCAAGTCTACAACCCTGGCGGCTATTATAGATTTATTGAACGCCGAAATGAACTGTACCATCTTAACCCTGGAGGATCCCATCGAGTATTTGCACCGCCATGGCAACTGTATTATCAACCAGCGGGAGGTAGGAACCGATTGTGTATCTTTTGCCCAGGGACTCAGGGCAGCTCTCAGACAGGACCCGGATGTTATTCTGGTAGGGGAGATGCGGGACCTGGAGACGATTTCCACCGCGGTGACCGCGGCTGAAACCGGACACCTGGTTATGACTACCCTGCATTCATCTTCCGCGGCCCAGACCATAGAGCGCATTATCGATGTATTCCCTCCCCACCAGCAGGAACAGATCCGGATCCAGCTAGCCAATACCCTGCAGGGCATAATTACCCAGCAATTAATACCCCGGGTGGATGGCAGGGGACGGGTTCTAGCTTGCGAAATTCTGGTGGGAACACCAGCAGTACGCAATTTAATTCGGGAAGGCAAGTCCCATTTGATCCAGTCGGTAATCCAGACCGGTGCTTCCCAGGGCATGATATCGATGGAAAGAAGCCTGAAAAACCTATATCAACAGGGGTTAATCAGCCTGGGAGAAGTAAAAAAACGCATAGTAAGTTAATAGCGATATAATCCAGGAGTATAGATATGCTTTTTTCATATCAGGTTAAAGCAAAGAACGGCAGAATAATTAAAGGTACTTTGGAAGCGGACAACCGCAACCTGGTTATCGAAAACCTGTTAAAGCAGAACTATGTAATTTTGGAGATAAAAGAAGAAAAACCTCAAGGAAAGAATGTGGAGATTCATTTCCGCTTCCTGGAAAAGGTGACCACGAAAGATATTGCCCTCTTTACCCGGCAGTTATCAACCATGATAGGAGCCGGGCTGCCGATTATCCGTTGCTTCGATATATTAAAAGAGCAGACCATAAACCCCAAGTTAAAGCGAATTGCGGGAGAGATCAGGGATGACCTGGAAGCCGGAACAGCCCTTTGGGAGTCAATTCGCAAGCAGCGGAAGGTTTTTCCGGAAATGTATGTAAGCATGGTCCGGGCTGGGGAGTCCGGCGGGGTCCTGGATGTAATCCTGGATAAACTGGCCAACCATCTGGAAAGGGATCAGGAGATCCAGACCAAGGTAAAATCAGCATCTACCTATCCCATTATTATGGTATCAGTAGCTATTGTGGTGATTATATTCATATTGACCTTTGTTATGCCTACCCTGACCAATATGTTCGTATCAGCCAATGCGGAATTACCTGCCTTTACCCAGTTTTTCCTCAATCTCAGTTATTTTATCCGCAGCAAATTTCTATTTATCCTGGCATTTATCGGGTTAATAGTATTCCTTTTAAAGGCCTGGGCCAAACAGCCCCAGGGAAGGATTTTCTTTGACCGGCTCTATTTAACCTTGCCCCTGGTAGGCCGGACGGCAAACCGGGTGGCGGTTGCCCGCTTTACCAGAACCATGGGGCTTTTAATTAAATCAGGGGTGCCGATACTCCAGACCCTGGAGGTATTGGAAGGGGTGGTAGGAAATAAGGTCATAGCTAATGCCATTGCCCGGGCCAGGGATAGTATCCGGGAAGGACAGTCGATTGCTGAGCCCCTGCAACAGACCGGGGTTTTTGAAGCCATGGTTATTCAAATGATCACCATCGGGGAAGAAACCGGCAGGCTGGATGAGATGCTGGAGAGGATGGCCGACTTTTACGACCGGGAGGTTACCTATTCTATTGATAGCCTGATGGCGGCCCTGGAACCTTTGCTGTTGATCATTGTGGCGGTTTTTGTAGGCATGATTATTCTGGCTACCTATTTACCGATATTTAATATGATCCAGACTATTCGCTAGGACTTTAGTAGCAAAAAAATGTGCTATTAATTTGGGAAAAATAAGTGATAGAATATAATCATAAGTGATTATTTCTTGAGGAGGGATTTCCTAGGTGATTAATAGGATCGGGGAGAGAATAAAAAAGAGCAGGAACCAAAAAGGCTTTACACTGGTGGAACTGATGGTGGTTGTGGCGATTATTGGGATATTGTCGGCAATAGCGGTACCGGTGTATAGAAATGTTACTGAAAAGGCTAATCGAAGTGCAGTTGAGGCTAATTTAAGGACTATAGATGGTGCGATCATGATGTATCCAGAGCGAATAACAGCGGAACTGACCTACAGAAGATATCGATGCTTGGACGGTGATTATATTCAAGCATGCCTACGGGACCAGCGGGGTAACTTATTCTGTATGGCGCAGGACTCAAGGAGATCCTTAAGGGGAGCTGGTAAATTCCTGAAAACCGTCGGATGGAAAGAACTTAATAACGCCCTACCAATGACTGGAAACAATCCTTTAAGCAGCAGGTATTCGATTCGATAGCGGCGATAAATCTGAGCTTATAAAGGGGATCAAGGTATTTGCGAACATAGCTATTCCAATACTGGGAGGAGATAGTATGAATCCATGTTTTGGGTTCAGGAATTAACTCACCCTTCTTGGTATTATATCCTGGCGGGTGTTTAAAAAACATAAGAAATCAATTATACTGCCGGTTATTGCCGTAATAGTCGGCTTGCTTTTGTTGCTATCCAGTCTGGGGCAAGGGAAACTAAAAAAGCCAAAGCAGAGTAAAAGCGGAGTAAATGGAATAGCCATCCCTCTGGTTGCAGGGTTTAAGAGGAGTATTATCTATGGTATATGCAGGGATAGTTGTTTTTGCCCTGTTAATGGGTTCATTTCTAAATGTCCTCATTTACCGCTTGCCCCGGGAAGAGTCCATAGTTTTCCCGGGGTCGCGCTGTTCCTCTTGTTCCCATACCTTAAAATGGCAGGATTTAATTCCGGTGGCAAGCTTCCTGGTATTAAAGGGCAGGTGCCGTTATTGCAACGCCCCTATCAGCCTGCGTTATCCGGTAGTTGAGGTAATTACTGCAGTTTCGTTTGTCTTGGTGTTCATAAAGTGGGGTTATTCCCTGGAAACCCTGGGGGGATGGGGGCTGAACCTGGTTTTGATCAGTTCCGCCTTTATAGACCTGGAGCATGGAATCATACCTGACAAGATCACTTATCCATCAATTATAGCCGGCCTGATCCTGGCTTTTTTCACAATTGGCCTTAAATCATCCCTGAGCGGTCTGGCTCTGTTCGCCGGTATCCTGTTTCTGCTGGCGGTTTTGTCCGGCGGGGGGATGGGGGGCGGCGATATAAAACTGGCGGGAGTAATAGGAGCATTTGCCGGTTTTCAGGGCGCGTTAACCGCTTTTTTTATATCTTCAATTGCGGGCGGAATCTACAGTGTAATATTGATTTTAGCCAAAAAGGCGGGGCGCAAAACTTTGGTAAAGTTCGGGCCATTTCTGGCTCTGGCTGGTTTTTTAGCCTACAATTATTCCCGGGAAATATGGACGATATACTTAGGTTTTTTCGTTAAATGAGAATTAGCTGCGACTGCTTTTAAGGAGGGCCTTGCTTGTTTTTCAGCAGATCTGGTGTAGGTTTGGATATCGGGGAACGAAGGATAAAAATAGTACAGGTGAAAAAGACCGGAAAAGGTTTTCGGGTATCGGCGTATGGGAGCATAGACACGACGCCGGGAACGATGGAAAACGGTGTTATTACTGATCCCATAGCCTTAGGAAAACAATTAGGCAAGCTGGTCCGTGAGCTGCTGCTTCAGCAGAAGAAAAGTGTGGCTGCGGTTCCAGGGCACCAGGTGTATACCCGGATTATGGTTATGCCGCAGATGAAATTGCCGGAACTGCGGCAGGCTGCCTTGTTTCAGGCCAGCAGCTTTTTACCTATCGATATAGAGGAAGTTACTTCAGATATATTCCCGGTCAGGGAGTTTGAAGATGAGGAAGGGAAAAAGACCGAGGTTTTTTTTATCGCGGTTAGAAAGACGGAGACGGATAACCTGTTTACCTGTTGCCAGCACGCCGGGTTAAAATTGACCAGGGTGGAGATAGGGGCAACCGCATTAGCCAGGGTTTACAGCGATTATTTTCAGGAAAACCAGGGCAAGGTTATTGCGGTGTTCAATATTGGGGCCAACCGCTCCTGCATTTCGGTATACAGTGAGGGAATATTGGGTTTTTTAAGGTTTATCCCCTATGGAGCGGCCCAGTTTTACCGGGAAGAGAATAACGGCAATGATAGTGAGGAAGATATCGATTTAAAAGCCAACCAGAATCATGTTCTCCTGCAGGAGATAGGTTCCGAGCTGACGCGCTCCATCGGTTATTATGAGATACAGAACCCAGGCAAGAGTATTGATTTAACCATTATTTGCGGGGGCGGATCCCGGATTAAAGGTATTGAAGAGGAACTGGCCTCCCGGCTAAACCACCCGGTGGAATTGGGTAAATTGAATCAAAACCTCATTGTACCGGATAGGAATGGACAACCTCTGTTAGACGATTTCCGGCATGATTTCCCTATGGCTTTAGGCCTGGCCTTGCGGGGGGTGCTATAGATTGAGCAAGGTAAAGAACATCAAGATTAACCTGCTGTATTACAAATTCGAGAAAGAGAGAGAAAAACGGAAGAAAATAATAGAGTACAGCTGGTATACAGCCCTGGTTCTCCTCCTATTAACCGGGGTATATATAATGGATTTTTATAATGAGGTAAGGCTTAATTCCCTGAAGGCTATAAACCAGGATTTGGAAACCAGGTATCAGCAGATTAGTTCTTCGGAACCTGCAGCCCCCGGGGTTGTTTATGAGGATATAGCCTCGATTGAACAAAGAAAGGAATTGCTCACAGAGCTGGAGAAGGAAAAAATTGAGTGCAGCACCCTGATAGAAGAAATTTACACCACCGCCCTGCCGGAGGTAATTATCTCAGAAATCCAGGTTAGCAATGAGGATTTGACTATACATGCTTATGCAGCAGAGCAACTGGTTTTAATCGAGTTTTTGGCCAAACTCGGGGAGAATCCCCGCATTAAGGAGATTAGCCAGGTTGATTCCCAGTTGGCCGCTGGTGAGTTTCAGTGCAGCATTTCGCTAAGATGGGGAGAGGATTCGGAATGAAGATATCCCGGAGGGAAAAAATCCTGCTCTTGCTGTTGATATACATAACCATCGGTTCTGTTTTCTTCAAGTATTTTTACCTGCCAAAGGCTTCCCAAATAGCTGATTTGCAGGTCAGGAATGAAGCTTTAATTACAGCTTTGCGGGAATGGGAAGAGCAAGATTCCCAAACAGAAGACGATATACCGGTGGATAAGCCAAAACCAGATGATGAAGCTGCGGATATAAACAGCCGATTGCCAATGAAGGCCGAATTATTAGAGGTTTTAACCTTTCTTGATCAGTCCAGCCATGAATTTAACGTACCCTTAACGTCCATGCAATACCTGGATAGGGAAAGTGAAACCGGGCAGCCGGGGGTAAGAAAGGTGAGTATAAAGGTTTCGGCAGTAGGCGGATTGTTTGAACTGGTAGATTATACCCGGAGGTTGGAGGAATCCACACGGTTAGCGGTAATCGATAGCCTGGAACTTATTGCTGAACCGAAACCCGAACTTGCCGGCATTGATACTAAGCCGGGCTATTATTTTGCCCCTCCTTCGGCTCCGGAAGCTAAGGGAGCACGGGGAACCGAACCAGGTGACCTGCCGGGACCTGCTAAAGATACTATTTCCAAGGCTTCCGAGGGGTTGGACGGGTACAGGTACCGCATGAATCTAGGGGTAAGCTTCTATTATTATTCTCCGGAAACGGCTGAGAAGATCTAAAACGGAGGGAGTATAGTTGAGAACGGTAATTTTAACCTGCAGCCTAAAAATTTTATGCTTGAGCATTATAATCTGGGGATGGACAACCCTGCCGGCCCAGGCTGAGACTATGCAGATCGGTCAGGTGTTGAGGACTAACGATGGGGGCTTTCTTATTACTGCTTATGACAATGCCGGGTATTCAGAGGTGCATTCCCTGTACCTTTATAAAACGGATGGAGAAGGCAAATTGATTTGGCATAAACAGTATTACGATTCCAAGAGGCCTAAGGTAATAATTTGCGAGAATACCAGAGATAATGGGTTTATTCTGGTTTCGCACGTACTTAGGGAGCAGGCTATCGATGAGGATATCAGTATTTTACGGTTGAATGAAAAGGGCGAAGAATTGTGGCAAGCGGAATGTAATGGGCATGGCATTAATCACATTTCAGAAACCCTGGATGGAGGTTTTATTCTGGGGGGTTACCGTTACCAGGGCAAGGACAAAGATGCCTATGTTTTGAAAATTGACCGGGAAGGCCGCTGGGATTTTACTAGCTCGTCCAATGAACCGGCTGATATGGTTAAAAAGACCCTGGGATGGGAAAGAGATTACGGGGGCAGCGGTGATGAAGAGATCCGTTATATACAGCAGGTCAGAGACGAATACGGATATAATGACGGGTATATACTGGTCGGTTATACCAATACCGGAAGACAGGGTTATAAAGATGTGTACGTTCTGCGCGTGGACCCCTACGGTGAGATTGAATGGGAAAGGGGCTTCGGAGGGAACAGAGATGAGGACGGATATTACGTAATGCCTTATGTTAGAGGATTACAGGACAGTGAAGGACTGGTAGCCGGGTTTTTGATTGCCGGTTACCGTTCAGGTTACGGCCATGATGCTGATGTATACCTGTTGCATGTTAACCGTTTTGGAGAGTTAACCCGCTGGAGCAGTGACGGCCAAAGAACCGGCGGTTTTTCAGAAAATTTTCTGCCGGGGGGTAGTGGTTTTGTTAGTGTCGGGTTAAACCTGTTACAGGATGATGCGGATAAGAACGAATTAGTGGTCACGGGTGGTACGCCGGCATTCCCAGTCCGGGGAAATTGAGGTTCAGTTGATCAGCCTCTCGGATAATGGGAAGAAAAGGCTGGACCGGAGCTACCGGCTTAAAGGAAATGGGTTTACCGTCCAAAGACCATATTCAGCCTATTTTAATCCGGGGGGTTTATATTACTTAACTATTTACGACACTCAATTTGACAACAACAGGGAATTTGTGGTTAGAACCCTGCAGCAGAACGGGGAAGAAACAGAACTGCAGCGGTATATTAATGAACTAAAGGTGGATCCCAAGGCGGTACCGAAGGATATAAGAAGGGATACTGCTAGTTACCGTTTGGAATGGGTCAGTAACACTATTAGCCTACAGGAAGAGGCTGAGCCCTGGTCAGTTAAAAGTACTTTTGACCTGCCGCCTCCCCCAAAGGCTAAAGGAACTAGATAAATCCAGCTGTATCTGCAAGTCATGGCACAGCCCAAGAGAGGAGATATAATCGTGCACTATAGGAAATGGTTTAAAAGCACAACTAAAAACATATACCGGGTACTAGGATTGGGTATCTGCCTGCCCTTTATTATCCTATGGTTATCTTTTGATGCTTTGGCTGCTGAACAGGTAAAAGTTGATTGGATAAAGGATTACAGCCGGGCAGGAACGCAGGAAATCTATGCTCTAGCTCCGGCTGAAGACGGAGGTATAGTATTGGCCGGGTCCACCCGGGAATCGGGGAAGAACGGGATGTATCTACTGAAAACGGATTCTGCCGGAAATAAGCAGTGGGAAAAAGTATACCAGCCGGGAGAAGACGACCGGATTAATGCGGTTATCCCCTGCCGGGATGGGGGTTATTTGCTGGCCGGTTACAGTAAAACCTGGGGAGATGGCGATAAGGACATCTATTACCTGCGAATAGACAAATCCGGTGAAACAATCTGGGAATCAAGGCAGGGCGGAGACGGGGATGATGAAATATACGCGATCCTGCAAGATCCCAAGGGTGGTTACCTTTTGGCCGGCTATACTGAAACAGATGCCCACGGAAACCGGGATGCCTATCTGCTGCGCCTGGAAAAGGACGGAGCAGTAAGGTGGGAGTCCCAATTCGGGGAAAGTGTCTATGATGAAGTGTTTGATTTGGCCTGTTGCCCGGATGGGGGGTACATATTAATCGGGGTTACCTATTCGGCTGTTAACCGAAATAACGAAATGGTTTTGTTTAAATCCGATGCCCAGGGCCAACAGGAATGGGTAAAGAGCTACGGAGCAGATGGCTGGCAGACCGGCTGTTGCATAATGATAATCGATGAAGGCGGGGACTACCTGGTAGAACAGGGAGGCAATTACCTGGTACTGGGAGAAAAGAAAGAAGACTACGCTACCGGGGGCAAAAAAATGGGCCTTATGTTCCTGAATAAGGATGGAGAAAAGATCTGGGAAAGAACCTACGGGGAAAACCTGGTTGTTGCCCCCCAGGAATTGCAGATGATTCGGGATGGACATGGATATGGTTATCTTTTAATGGGAAACATCCAGGACTCCAGGTCCCAGGTGTCTGAAACCTACTTGGTACGGACCAATGAAATGGGAAACCTGTTATGGCAGGAAAGGCTGTTAAACCAGGTGCCGGATTATAGCCCTAAGTTCCTGCTGGTTGATAACCGGCTGCTGGTAGCCGGACAAAAAAGGGCTGCTGCTGTGGCCAATCAATATAATGCCAGCTTGGCCCAGATAAGCTTTTTAAAGAGCGATGTCGAGCAGATCAAAGACCAGGAAGAGCAGCACGGTATTATTCAATGGCCGGATCAGAGCCGTTTTGAGGGCGGTATACAGAACGGGAAAGCCAGCGGGTGGGGGAGAATGTTATTTCCGGATGGAACAGTTTATGAAGGTGAATGGTTAAACAATATGTTTCATGGCCAGGGAACCATAGTATTCCCCAGCAATGAAAAGTACCAGGGTGAGTTCAGGCATAACCTGTTTCACGGTTACGGTGTTTTTACCTGGCCTACCGGAGAAAAATACGAGGGAGAATTTAGATACAATCAGAAAAGCGGCCAGGGGGTATTTACCTGGCCAGGGGGTATAGAATACCGCGGTGAGTTTTACCAGGATCAGGCCCACGGGTATGGGGAAATTATCTGGAAGAGCGGAACCGTTATTAAAGAGCGCTACAAGGGGCAAATGAGCAATGGTCAACCCAGTGGATTGGGGAGCTATTACTTCGCCAACGGGGATTATTATACCGGGAATTTCAGCAACCTGACCTTCAGTGGTATCGGTACTTATTACTATGCCAATGGGGCCAGCTATTTCGGAGAGTTTCAGGATGACAAGTTCCACGGGCAGGGGGTATATACCTGGCCTAATGGGGTCCAGCAATGGGGTTACTGGGAAAATGATCGCTATATCGGATTAACCAGGTAAACCATGTTGCAGGTGCTAGTCCCCGTCGATGAGGTTGTCCTGGATTAGTTTCTGCAGGCTGCTTTCCATGGTTTGCATACCGTGAATTTTGCCGGTCTGCATGGCTGTATAGATCTGGTGAAATTTACCCTCCCGGATCATGTTCTTTATAGCCGGGGTACTATGCATAATCTCAACGGCTGGAATTAGGCCCTTTTTGTCCTTGCGAGGCAATAAACGCTGACTGATTATCCCTACTATGCTGTGAGATAGCTGGACTTGGATTTGTTGCTGCTGGTTAGGAGGGAATACATCTATAATCCGGGCCAGGGTTTGAACCGCATCTCCGGTATGCAGGGTGGCTAAAACCAGGTGGCCGGTTTCGGCCGCGGTTATCGCCGTGGAAATGGTTTCCAGATCCCGCATTTCGCCAACCATAATAACATTAGGATCCTGGCGTAAGGCGGCGCGCAATGCGCTTTGAAAGGATATCGTATCTCGGCCGATTTCTCTCTGGCTGATCAGGCTTTTTTTATTCTGGTGTATGTATTCGATTGGGTCTTCCAGGGTTATAATGTGGAAGGAACGTTGGCTGTTAATATAATCAATCATTGCGGCTAAAGTCGTAGTCTTACCGCTGCTGGTTGGCCCAGTGACCAGGATGAGTCCGCTGGTGTAACTGGCCAAGGCATTTACAACCGGAGGGAGGCAAAGAGATTCAATAGTGGGAATAACCTGGTGAATAAACCTGCAGGCCAGGGCTATTTTACCACTGGACCGGTAAATATTAATCCGAAAACTGCCGATGCCTGGCTCATGGTATGAAGCATCAAAATCCCCGTTATGGAAAAAGGTTTTCAGTTGCTCATCATCCAACAAGTTTTTGATGAATCTTTCGATTTCTGTATCGGGGGTGGCATTAGAACTTAATGGTACCAGCTCGGCATTAATCCTGGCCATGGGGAGTGTCTGGGAAGCGAGATGTATATCCGATGCCCCCATTTGAACCCCTAATTTAAGCAGAGATAAGATCATTTTTATTAGCCTCTTTCGGTTAGTATAAATTATGGTAATTGCATTTAATTATAATGGTTCAGCCGCAACTTTCAAATCTAAAAAAACACGGGTTAAAATATACAATAAATTATAGAATATGGTATATTAATGATATAGCAGAACTAGGACTTGAGGGAATAAAAATCTAGAACGATTTTCCCAGTATAGGCATATAAATTAATAGACCTTTGTACTCTCAACTTCTTCAGCTTATTTCCCATCTGGTCCTATAGTTGGTTAATCTTCCGGGGAGGGAGGATTTAATGAGAAAGCAGTCACAAGCCGGTGCAGCTATGATTTTTGCGGTAATTATTGGGGTGGTTCTAACCGTAGTAGGTACTGCCATGCTTTTGATAAGCGAGTCTCAGGCCAACGAGGTTCAACATACTGGGGATCTGGCCCTGGCTAATAGCTATGCCATATCAGGAGTGGAACTGGCCCTGGGATTAATTAAACAAGGGGGATTTGAGCCGCCTGCCAAGACCTACTATGGGAAGTTTGGCGGTCCTTATTTGGAATATGATCCGGAACAGGATACCGGGGACTATGATATTTTGTTTACCATTGAGCTAAATGAAGATAAAGGAGAATATACCATACTGTCGCACGGTATAGCCGCAAATGCATCCAGCAGTGCAGTGGGGTATACCTTTACCGATCCCGGTTATCAAGGAGGAAGCGGGGGTGGAGGCAGCGGAAAGCCCCCAAAGCTGGGCATGATATTCGCTACTGCAGAAAGTGGAAAGGCTATTGAACTGACAGGGAGTTCCGTTATTGAAGGTAATACCGGAACCAATTCTACTGAGCCGAATAGCGTTAGTTTTTTGGGGACGTCATACATTCAAGGGGATTTATATATTGGCCCAGGTGGAAATTATAACTCAGTTATTAAAGGGAATGGGGCTTCGCATGTTCGTGGGACCATCAAGAATCTGGAATCTAACAGAAACTACTCATTGCCCGAATTTCCTGAATTTCCTGAAAACCTGCCAAATAAAGGTGATGTGAATGCGGGATGGTGGCCTATACCCGCTGGAGGCCATAGAATAACTGAAAATGGCTACTATCCCAATATAGATGTACATTCTGAACTAACCGTTGACATAGGTAATTCGGATAGGATTATCCGTACTGATAGCTTGAGGGTTCTTGAAAGTGGAAAAATTAAATTGAATCGAACCGGTTCAGGCAAGCTGGTTTTATATGTGGCAGATACTTTTGAACTGACTGGAGGTAGTACCATCAATTACGGAGGAGATTACAATTCACTAGTAATGTACTTTGGCGGAAATGCTATAAAAGTTGACGGAAATACAAAATTCGTTGGTTCAGTTTTTGCCCTAAAGAGTAATATAAATATTAATGGTTCTGGCGGAATTACCGGACATATAGTAACCGGGGGCAGCCAAATTGAGGTTACAGGAAATGCCTTAGCTAATGTCAGGGTATTGTACGCTCCTGAAGCATCTTTGTTAGTCAGTGGGAGCGGCAAGGTAAGAGGTATAGCAGTGGTCAAGGATATTAGTGTTTTAGGTAATTGCCGCATTATATTGGATGAATCATTAAACCTGGATTTCTTCAATCAACTTGATTGGGGAACCGCAACAGACGGTAGTGGCGGTACATGGTTGCAGGGGTAGGTAATTTGATAAGAAACCAAAAAGGCCTGAGTTTAATTGAGATGCTGGTCAGCCTGGCAGTATTGTCCTTATTTGTGGTGGTGGTTATCCAGTTGGTGGGCTTTAACCTCACCAGCACAATTATTACCGGGGAAAAGGGACAGGCTAATGCTGCCGCTCAAAGGGCCCTGGAAAGAATAACCGCAATGGTGGATAATTCAGTCCCCCTGACTGAAATAACTGAAATGACCGATCCGGAATACGTGGACCTTGATGAAATCTATACTTACACCCAGGATCTAAAACCCAGGTTTTTTGTCGAGTCAACCAGCAACCAGGTTGGAGAAGAAACTGTGAATGGATATGAAGTAACCGTAGTAGTTTTCTATAGGAATGGTCAAGCATACATAGAATTGCCGAGGTTTATAGAGTTTAATAATGATTAACCGGAAAAAGAAGCTAATATATGACAGCTCAGGTATGACCATTATAGAATTGCTGATAGCTATCGCGCTGGTATTAATAGTTGCCGGGTTGAGCCAGGTTTTCTACTCTTATACAGTGAATTCCTATGACAATATAGCCAAACAGGCCAATCTGCAGCAGAGTGTTCGTTTGGCCCTCACCTTTATCGAATCCAGGATTAAGTTTGCCAACCATATGGAGATTGTCGCTGCAACTCCCGATCCAGAAGAATTGGAATCCAGGGACGAAGGTACACAAGCGATTTACCTGGATGAGAACGGGGTTCTCAAGGCCTATAAGGAGGGTGAGACCCAGGATTTGATTGGGGTTTTAGGCGAAAATATATCCCTGAGCTTGGCTTTTACTAAAGCTTCCGGCAATGTGGGGGGCAAGCTGTTGATCATAGAGATAACTGGTACGGATGACGAGAAAAGCTTCTCCATGAATTCGGAGCTCTACCTGGCCAACCTGGGAGACTCGGGAATAACGGGGGATATTGGGGCGGCCATTATTTTTACCTTACCGCAAGTTTCCATTGAGTAAAAAAACCCGCAACCGGATTATACCTGCAGGTTTTTATACCTAAATGCCCAGATTTAATACCTGGATATTGATATTGTGTTTTCCGCAATATAGTTGCCGGGGAATAAACTGTCGGGATACAATAACGAATATCAGCGGAAGAGGTATGAAAAATAAAGGATAAGGCGGTTATTTGGAGAAGTTTGTCCCCTAGTATTTAAAGACTCTTAGGGAGCTTATGAAAACCCATCAGTCAGGATTCAGCCTGTTGGAAGCCTTAGTCTCCATAGCAATCATATCTCTTATGTCCATTCAGCTAATTACTGTCTTTACTGCATCAGGGTATTGGATTGCCCAGGCGAGAAATCAAACTACAGCCAGCTATCTGGCTTATGCGGTTATTGAAACAATAGGTATGGAGCATTATGAGTTTCCGGCAGATATGGTTTTTGACCAAATCCTTCTCCCCCTTGAGGCCGGCATCGACATTGACATACCGGACGGTTTTGCCGCTCAATTGTCAATCACGGCCATAGCTGATTATTCCAACCTGTACCGGATAAAAGTCTTGGTTTCATGGTTGGAAGCTGGAATTGAGCACTCCCTTTGTATGTACAGGATTTTAAGAAAGGTCACCTCTGCAAATAGTGCGGTATAAACATAATGCTACAATAGGATTAACCATGGTTGAATTATTGCTGTCTTTAGGCCTGTTTTCAATATCCCTGCCGCTTTTGCTGCTTGTCTTTTCGACTGCCCACCAGCTTTATGAAGGATACCAGGCTAGGATGGATTTACAATACTCCTGCCGCTGTGCCTTATACTGGATTATGGAAGATTTTAGAACCGGCAGGGATTTTGAGGTGCTGGAAAACGGGAGTCGTGTTAGAATAGCCGGTGATAAGGAGAGTATCCTGTATTATGTTGAAAATAACAGCCTCTTTAGGCAGAGCACAACAAAGATGCCGGTGGCCGAGTTGATTAGCCAGATATCCTGCCAGGAATTATCTCCCCAAACGGTGCAGATAACTATTGAAAGCACCATTGGTTCTCAGGTATACCGGCTAGTAACCCGCTGCAGTTTCCGGAATCAGGATGATTCAGGATGATGCATGATGGGCACAAGAAAACGAGCAGGTGCAAATGCCAATTTAGGAACCAAGCCCCGGACCTGGGTATTTCAGGAAATGGGTTGTTATTGGTTCTCCTGATCTACGGAATAATAAGTGTCCTGTGCCTGTTTCTGGTAAATGCCGCCTGGATTGAGTCACACACCAGCCGCAACAGTATGAACTTGCATCAGGCGTGGCAAATGGCCGATTCTGGAATTGATTTGGTTGTTCAGGCGGTCCTCGAAGAACTTGAGAAACGTTCCCCCCAGGAATATATTCCCGCTAAGCCTTTGGAAGAGTTCGGATTCATGGAGATTGCCCAAGATATTCCCACCTCTGGATTTCAGCTGGAACCACCTGGAATAACCCTGGTTTCAGAGAATCCTGTTTCATGTGTTTATAGGTTTACCATTACTGGAATTTACGATAATGCGGTAAAAAGTATTATGGTTGAGGTTAAGTATGATTTCGCCACTTATTACCTGGAACAGGAAGAGCAGATTGTATTTGACTTTAGGTTGTATACTAATAATGGTAAAATAGTTAAGTACCAGGCCTATAATTGATGTAAAAAATCCCCGGGGGCAGATTAGTTTTTGAACATGCGGATTCCCAACCGGGAAGGATTGAGGTTAAGGGGCACTTATTCAGGTTTTAGTCTTGGGGACAACCGAAATTTCTCTATTATAAGCATATAAGCAAAAGGGACTGGGAATGACTGCCAACTGGAAAGGGAAGCGAGGCTCTTCGGGAGGCGGAACTGACTTTTTGGCCGGATTAAGGGAAATAATAATTTGTGGGTTTTTAGGAGGTAAGGATGCTAGAAAAGGAACTGCTAGCCAGCATAGTAGAAGAGACCTTGAAAAAAGGCGGGGATTTCACTGAAGTATATGTGGAAGAGCAACAGGTCAACAGTATCTTTTGCGAAGACGATAAAATAGAAAAGATCAATAGCGGACGGGAACGGGGAGCAGGGATCAGGGTAATAAAGGACGGTAAAACGGCCTATGTTTATACCAATGATCTCAGCGCCAAAGGGCTGCACAGGGCTGCCCAGGTGGCAGCAGCGGCTGCTCAAGCAGGCTCGAACCTATCGTCACAAGCTATAAACCTTATGACCAAGAAGGCACCTGAGATAAGATATAAGAGGCTTCCAGAAAAGGTGGCTTTTGAAGAGAAGATTGAACAGGTCCTCGCGGCCAATCATGGGGCCAGAAGCGTCAGTGAGGAGATCCGGCAGGTGAGCGTTTCTGTTGGCGATATTCATAACCGGGTGCAAATAGCCAATAGCGATAACGAATATATTGAAGATGAAAGAGTTCGGGTCAGGGCTACGGTTCAGGCTATTGCTTCCAGGAATGGGGTTATCCAGACCGGATATGAATCAATCGGGGGTTCCTGCGGTTGGGAATTGCTGGATGAAATAGATTTTAAGCAACTGGCGGAAAAAGCTGGAGAGCTTGCGGTGAAAATGTTGTCAGCCCGCCCTGCCCCAGTGGGCAAGATGCCGGTAGTATTGAGTGCCCAGGCAGGGGGTACCATGATCCATGAGGCATGTGGGCATGGGTTGGAAGCCGATCTAGTGCAAAAGGGACTGTCAGTATACCGGAACAAGCTGGGCCAAAAAGTGGCCAACAGCCAGGTTACCGTGATTGATGATGCTACTATCGAAGGGAAGTATGGCTCATACCGGTTTGATGATGAAGGTCATGCCGGGCAAAGAACCGTATTGATTAGGAATGGCGAGCTGGTCCAATACATGTATGACCGGCTGACGGCTTATAAGGATAATACGGTTTCTACCGGAAACGGCAGGAGAGAGTCTTACCAGCACAAGCCTATACCCCGTATGAGCAACACCTATATTGCACCTGGCAGTGACGATCCATCTGACATCATCAAGTCTACCCAATGGGGATTGATGGTTAATAAAATGGGGGGCGGGCAGGTGAACACTACCAACGGCGATTTTGTTTTTGAAGTACAAGAGGGTTACCTGATAGAGGACGGGGAAATTAAAGGACCGGTTCGAGGGGCCTCCTTGACCGGGAATGGACCCGAAGTTCTAACCATGATCGACAGGGTTGGAAAAGATCTGGACTTCAGTATAGGGGTTTGCGGCAAGGATGGGCAGGGAGTGCCGGTGTCTGATGCCCAACCCACCATCAGGATAAAAAACTTAACCGTTGGCGGGACCTTTGCTGATGATAAAGTCCGCCGCCACAAAATTCGGAGGATATAGGAGGTTGTATTTTGCAGGATAAATTGCGAAAGGCAGGGGAAAAAGTGCTGACAGCGGCCAAAAAGGCCGGAGTGGAAGCGGAAGCCTTTCTTTTATTTAACCGGGAATTAACCGTGGAAGTTCTTGAAGGCCAGGTTGATACCCTTACCCAGGCGGATGAAATAGGAATTGGATTGCGGGTGATCAACAAGGGCCGCTTAGGTTTTGCCTACACCAGCAACCTGTCTGAACCGGCTATTAAGAGCCTGGTGGAGGATGCGGTAAATATTTCTTCATTTACTGCCATCGATGAATACAATTGCTTGCCGGCTGTAGTTTCCGATTACCCGGATCTAGATATTTATGATCCGCAGATCCCGGCAACCGATCTGGATATAAAGCTGGAACTTGCCCGCCTTGTGGAGCAATCTGCCTTAAAAAGCGATTCCAGGGTTAAGATTATTGAAAAGGCAGGGTATGAAGAAGGGGAATATACTTCCCTGATTATGAATACCAACGGTTTGAACGCCTTTTCCCGGGGTAATTACTGTGGCTTATATGCCTTTGTGGTTGGGGAAGAAAACTCCGATGCCCAGACTGGCTTTTCCGTAATGACCAAAAGGAGTATTAAAGAGCTTGACCCTGGGGCAGTGGGTAAAGAAGCTGCTGATAATGCGGTTCGTAACCTTAATCCTCGCACCATTGGTTCAACTGAAATGCCGTGTGTTATAGAACCGTATGTTATGACCCGATTTTTAGGCATTCTAGCCCGCATGGTCAATGCCGGCGCAGTTCAAAAAGGCAAATCCCTGTTGGCCGGCAGGCAAGAGCAGGTAGTGGGTTCTCCTGTTCTCAGCATTACTGATGACGCTACCTACGAAGGCGGGATGGCCAGTTTCCCCTTTGACGGTGAAGGGATTCCGGCTCAAAAAACCCAGATATTATCCGCTGGGATATTGAAAAATTTTTTATACGATACATATACAGCAAAAAAAGATGGGACGAGATCAACCGGAAACGGCCAACGCGCCTCTTTCCGGTCTCTGCCCTCAGTTGGACCCAGCAACTTCATCCTGGAACCAGGCAGGGATGAACCGGCCAAATTAGTCAATGCCATAAAACGGGGTATTTATATTACCGATGTAATGGGGGTGCATACGGCCAATCCGGTTTCAGGAGATTTTTCTCTCGGCGCCCAGGGAATAATGATCGAAAACGGCCATTTAACTTATCCATTAAGGGGTCTTACCATTGCGGGAAACATGATTGGCTTTTTAGAAGCCATTGAAGCGGTTGGCAATGATCTGCGTTTCTATGGAGGTAAAGCATCGCCAACAGTACTCCTGAGAAGATTGAGCATTGGTGGTGAATAAAATGCCAAAAAGCACGAAAATGCCGGTTAAGATCGCGGTTATCAACGGACCTAACTTAAACCTCCTGGGTGTTAGGGAGCCAGAATTATATGGTTATAAGAGCCTTTCTGATATTAATCATGAACTGTCCGGCCTTTACTCCGGACAAGCAGAGCTGGAGTTTTTCCAGTCAAATCATGAAGGGACCTTAGTAGACTTTATACAAAATACCCGGGGGAAGTATGATTGGATTATCATTAATGCCGGGGCCTATTCCCATAACAGTATTGCCATTCATGATGCCCTGTTAGCAGCAGGCATTCCCAGTATTGAGGTTCATGTTACCAACATATACCAGAGGGAAGATTTCAGGCAAAAATCCTTGATATCCAAAGTGGCAGTAGCCGGAGTCTTCGGGTTTGGCTGGTTAGGATATAAGATAGCTATAGATGCAGCTATTAATATGGCTGACCGAATTAATACTAATGAGAGGTAGTCAACATGAGGAAGCAAAAAGAACGTCCCCCTGCTTCCAGGGTAGAGGGTTTAAGAGATATAATGGTCCAGAAGCAGATAGAGGCATTTATGGTAAGTAAAGGGCAGAATATTTTTTACCTGTCCGGATTTACCGGGGGATCAGGTGCCCTTTTGGTGGTTACCATAGAGAATAAATACATTTTGACCGATTCCAGGTACCGGGAACAGGTGAAGGCTGAAAGCCCGGATTGGGAGTTTATTGAGGTAAAACCCAACGATTATCAGGGATTAATAAAACTGGGCAGGCAGTTTTCCAGGCTGGCGGTAGAGGGGCATCATATTTCCTATGCCTTTTACCAAGAGCTGCAAAAAAATATCCCGGCTGAGATTTTTCCGGTTTCCAATCTGTTAGAGGAGCTTAGATTAGTCAAAGACGAGGAGGAGATCGGTTTGCTGAAGGAGGCTGCACGGATAGGCGATAAGGTATTTGCTGAAATCAGCAGCTTGATTAGACCCGGAATGACTGAGAAAACAATTGCCGATCAGATCAGCTATCTGCTGCGGAAAAACGGCTGCTGGAATGAGTCATTTGATACAATTGTCCTTTCAGGAAGTAACGCAGCCTTTCCTCATGGCCGCCCTGGTTCCAGGGCAATTATGCCTGGCGATATGGTTATTATGGATTTCGGAGGAATTTACGAGGGGTATGCAGGGGATATGACTAGAACAATGGCAGCATCTCACGTTGCTCCCAAATTTAAGGACTATTACCGTATTTTGCTTGAAGCCCAGCAAACTGGATTAGCTATGGTGAAAAGCGGGGTCCGGTGCCGGGATGTGGATAAAGCAGTCAGAGATAACCTGGCCAGATACCAGCTGGATTCATTTTTTGACCATGGTACCGGACATGGAATTGGATTGGAAGTCCATGAAGCTCCTAGAATATCTTCAGGAAGCGATGTTTGCCTGGCAGAAAACATGGTAATAACCATTGAGCCGGGGGTATACATACCGGGTTGGGGAGGAATCAGGATAGAGGATAGCGTAATAGTAAAAAGCGGCGGGTGTGAAGTAATAACCCAGGCGAACAAAGAGCTAATAATTTTTTAAATGGAGGGATAAGATGATTTCCGTCAATGATTTTAGAACAGGGGTTACCATTATTTTGGATGAACAGGCATATCAGGTGGTTGAGTTCCAACATGTAAAACCCGGTAAAGGGGCCGCCTTTGTACGGGCAAAACTGAAAAACGTAAAGCAGGGGGGGATTATAGAAAGAACCTTCCGCGGCGGTGAAAAGGTTCCCCGGGCGCACCTTGACCGGAGAGAGATGCAGTTCTTATATCATGACGGTCAGGATTATATCTTTATGGATAATGAAAACTATGAACAGATAGCTATATCTGCTGATACAATCGGGGATGGAGTTAAATGGCTGCTTGAAAACATGAATATAGGAGTATTGTTCTTTCAGGGGAATATAATCGGGGTAGATTTGCCTAATTTTGTGGAAATGAAAGTTATTGAAACCGAACCGGGAGTAAAGGGAGATACGGCTACCGGCGCCACTAAAAACGCCACCCTGGAGACCGGAGCCACCGTTCAAGTGCCTCTTTTTGTAAACCAGGGAGACAGGTTAAGGATCGATACCCGGACCGGACAATACATAGAAAGAGTTTAAATTAAAAAATTAGTGTATTTCCTCCTTTTAAAAACAAATAATAAACTAGGAAATTTAGTTATGGTTATTAAAAGGAGGTTTTTCCATGAAAGATATTTCCGAAAGGGTCAGTTACCTACAGGGATTAAGTGAGGGACTAAACATAAAGGACGGCAGTCCCCAGGGCAAGGTTTTATCCGGAATGCTGTCGGTAATGGAGGATATGGCAGATATCATCGCCGTTATTCAGAGAGAATTGGATGAGATAAAGGATTATGTTGATAGCATTGACCAGGATTTATTGGATCTCGAAGAGGATTATAGACGGGATCAGGGGCAAATGATAGAAGTTAAATGTCCCAATTGTGGCGAAAAGCTGTGGATGGAGTCAGATGACGAAAACTATGATGATGCGATGGAAATAACTTGTCCCAAATGTAATGAGGTTGTATTTATAAATGAAGGGTCTTTCGACTTTGAACCGGCTTATATCGAAGATGAACTTGACCCCAATGTTAACCAGGAAACTTCCCCTTCCTAAATCCTCATAAACTATAAAAAAATACTGACAAAAAGACTGTCTTTAAGGCAGTCTTTTTTATTTGTGGGGGCTGCTTTATTAATGTAAGTGGAATATTTTGCTGGGGATACCAATATCTATATAAAGCAAGGTGGTGTTAGAATGGCCTTTAATTATGCTATAACCGTAAAAAATGAAATCATTCCTTTTTTGTCGCCACAAATTAAGGGTATTCTGGCCAACCTGAATGACAAGGATTACACAAAATTGGAAGAAATCCGCTTACGGTATGGCCAACCTTTAATCCTGAGAATAGGAGATAAAGAATTTTCGGTTTCCAGCCAGGGCAACCTGGTAACCGACATCTATAAGGGTTACCGGGTAGATGAGGTTGACCTGGCTAGAACCCTGGCTTCAATAAGCGATAATTCCCTTTATGCCTTTGAAGAAGATATAAAACGAGGTTTTATTACTGTTCCCGGGGGCCACAGAGTGGGACTGGCTGGTCAGGTAATTCTGGAAAAAAACCGGATCAAAAAGATCAAGGATTTTTCCAGCATCTGTTTCCGAGTCGCAAGGGAGATAAAAAATTGTGCCATTCCGCTAATGCCGCTAATATGGCCAAATAAATCCCAAAAGATAAGCAACACCCTGATAATATCACCGCCCCGGTGCGGCAAGACCACAATTTTAAGAGATCTGGCCCGCATATTGTCATCAGGGCATTACTTTAATAGTGCCAAAAACGTGGCGATTATAGATGAAAGATCAGAATTAGCCGGCAGTTACCGGGGCATTCCCCAGCTGGATGTGGGCCCGAGAACTGATGTATTGGATGCCTGCCCCAAATCCCTGGGTATGATAATGGCTATCCGATCCCTTTCCCCTGAAGTTATTGTTACCGATGAAATAGGGAGAAAAGAGGATGTTGACGCCATTGCTGAGTGTGTAAATGCAGGAGTATCTGTGATTAGCAGTATCCATGCCCAGGATCTGGAGGAATTAAGCTGCCGGCCTGTAATGCGGGAATTGATGGGTATTCGGGCTTTTGAAATTGGGGTGGTTCTTTCTAGAAAAAATGGCCCAGGGACAATATCCGAAACGATTAGGTGGGATTGAGTATGTTTTTAAAGACCATAGGGATTGCGTTTATAATAGCTGGTTTCGGGGGATGGGGGCTTTTAGGGGCTAGCCGTTCAGAAAACCGGGTGCGGCAGCTCCGCAACTTAAGAATGGCCATATTATTCCTCGAAAAGGAGGTTACCTATATGTATACTCCTTTATCGGCAGCTTTGGGTAAAACTGCCCGTTTTACCGATAAACCTATTTATTATTTGTTTGAGGTAAGTTCACTGAGGTTAAAGGAAAAACAGGGAGTTACCGCTGCTGAAGCATGGATGGAAGGATTGCGCTATATGGCTAAGTTTTCCGACCTGCAAAAGGCAGATATTGAGCTTCTAGCCCGTTTAGCTTCCCAGTTGGGGATGTCTGATGCCGATGAGCAGAAAAAAATCTTTAAGCTGGTCCAGGAAGAAATAAAGATTCAGGAAGAAAAAGCTGTTTTAACCTCGGAATCTACTCGCAGGCTGTGGTCTTATGGAGGATTTATCCTGGGAGCCTTAGTAGTGCTGCTGCTCTTATAAAAAGTATCTAAATGGTATGGAGGGTTACCGATGGATGTGGATATAATTTTCCGAATTGCCGGCATTGGAATACTAATATCTGTGTTATCTATTGTTCTTAAGCAAGCCAAGAAAGAGGAACAGGCTGAGATGTTAACCCTGGCCGGGGTGGTTGTGGTCTTGATAATTGTAGTTGAACTGATGAACAGGCTATTTATAGTGGTCAGATCAGTGTTTAACCTATAGTACAGCCAATACAGCACCCGGTTTATGAAAAGGGGAGATAGCAGTGGAGATATCCCAGGTAATCGGATTGGCACTAGTCACAACCATTATCCTCATGATTCTCAGACAAGAAAAGCCGGTTATGGCCGTGGCCTTAAGCATTGTATTCAGCATTGTAATCTTCATCTTTATGATGGATAAAATGGCAGCAATCGTCGATGTAATGAAGGAGCTTACCCGCCGTGCGGAGATGAACTACTTTTTCCTGGCTACCTTGCTTAAAATACTGGGCGTCGCTTATTTGGGTGAATTTGCTGCAGCTATATGCCAGGATGCCGGTGAACAGGCTGTAGCTAAAAAAGTGGAATTTGCAGCCAAGATAATAATCGCAGTACTGGCTTTGCCCATCATGATAGCTATCCTGGATTCCTTGATGGAACTTATGCCTGGAAAATAGCGGCACCTAACCAGTGGTACCAATTGAACAAGGATGAGGTTTCATGAAGAAAGCTGTAATGTTTCTAATAATAATATTCCTGTTGCTGCCATTGCCCACATTGGCAGCCGATGGCCCGGAGGACCAACCTGGTTTTTCTTTCCAGGATACTATGAAAAGTATTGATTTGGAGATAATGGAGGAATATAAAAGTCAGATTGATGGGGAAATAAGCTCTTATATAGATTCAACCCCAGTAAAAGAATGGTTTATTGATTTTGTTAAAGGTGACTGGGAATTTAATGGACTGGAAGCCGGGCAAAACCTGGTAAAATACCTTTTTAAGGAGATTATAGCCAATTCAGATCTTTTGGGTAAACTCCTGATCCTGTCAGTAATTGCTGCTCTTCTGATAAATGTCCAGACATCTTTTTCGGCTGGGGTGGGGCAAATATCATATTTGGCCTGCTTTTTAGCCCTATGTGCCATAGCCTTGGGCTCATTTAAGATAGTCTTAGGCATCGGCCAGCAAACCATTGACAATATGGTAGCCTTTATGCTGGGAATGTTGCCCCAAATGCTGGTACTTACTGCAGGGTTAGGCAACATCAATGCCTCGGTTATTCTTTTTCCAATCTTGATGACTACTGCTGCGGCCTTTGCCAATGCCATAAAGCATGTAGTATTTCCCTTGATTATTATGTCAGCCGTATTAAGCTTAGTCAACCAGATGTCCGAGGGTTTGAAAGTACAGAGATTGGCCAAATTTTTCGGGGAACTGGCTAAAATCTCCCTGGGGTTTTTTGTAACCGTCTTCGTAGGGATAGTTACTATAAGAGCTATATATGCCTCAGCCTTAGACAAGGTAGCTTTAAGGACTACCAAGTATGTTGCTGATAACGCGATTCCCGTGATAGGAAAAATGTTTTCGGACACCATCGAAGTTGCTGCAGGATATGTGGTATTGCTTAAGCAGGCTTTTGGTATCTTTGGGGTTTTAATTGTACTGGGAATCATAGTATTCCCCCTGGCCAAGATTGTAGCCCTGGCAATCATTTATAAGGTTGCGGCAGCAGTAGCAGAACCCCTTGGTGATTCAAGAACAGCGGCTATATTGGAAACCATGGGTGCACATTTGATGCTGATGCTTTCGGCAGTAGCAGCAGTAGGGCTGATGTTTTTAATTATGATTGGGATTGTGGCCGGCATATCCAACCATATTGTAATGCTCCGGTAGGAGGGAATAATGTCCACATTATTAGAAATTGTCCGCAATGTCATAGTCATTGTAATGGTAGCCAGTTTTCTTGAAATATTGTTGCCAGATGGTAAGATAAAGCCATTTGTGCGCTTTGCCATAGGGTTATTTGTCATTGTAGCTGTCTTAAATCCTACCTTGTCCCTTTTGTTTGCCAGCAAAAATTTAAGCGTCCAGATGTGGGATTACAAAATCGATGCTGCAGGAACGGAACAGATGGTGCATAAGGGTATGCAGCTTAATCAGGAGATTACCGAAAAAAATGTCCAGCTGGTTAAGAATAAGCTTCAAGGCCAAATTGAAGCGGTAGTCATGCTGGTCCCCGGGGTAAAGGTTGTTGAAGCTAAGGTTGAAATGGGGGAGGAGGGATTAATAACCGGGGTGAAATTGGTGGTTACCACTGAACCGCAACCGGTAGCCGAATCCAGCTTACAGCTGCCGTTGGAAGCCCGTACCATACTGTTAGAACCAGATACCAGGGCTTTAGAAAAGAAAATAAACGGGGTGTTAAACAATTTTTATGGACTCGAAGGGGTTGATATATCAATCGAGTTTAAAGGAGGGTAAAAAATGCTGGATGAATGGATAAGAAAGACCAAAAATGCTGATGATGGGGAGAAGAGAACGCTGTTTGCAGGTAAGAACCGGAAATACGTCTTAATTATCTTGATCTGCATTGGTTTACTAGCATTGCTTTGGCCAACCGGCCACCGATCCCAGTTAACCACACCTCTGCCTGCCAGCCTGGAGGTGGAACCACAAAATAAGCCGGCTTATACCATGGAGTTGGAGTCGATACTATCCCAGATTGAGGGAGCAGGTGAAGTGAAAGTAAGTATTACCCTGGCTTCGGATGGAGTCAAAACTTATGCCACCAATGTTCGAAATGAGATGAGAGAGACCAAGGAATCGGATTCTAAAGGAGTAACTAAGAGCAGCCGGGAAGAAAACCAAACACAAGATATTGCGGTATCATCAGGAAATCCACTATTGATTGAGGAGAAATACCCGGAAGTGTTGGGGGTGCTAATAGTCTCAGATGGGGCCAGCAGTCCTTTGGTTCAAGAGAAACTGGTTAATGCTGCTGCTACCCTGCTCAATATTTCTGCTCATAAGGTAAGGGTGATGCCCAGGAAAGGAGGAGAATAATGATAGTTAACTTTAAGAAAACAGGAATATATGCTCTGGCTGGACTGCTTCTGGTAGTACTGGTTAGCCAGGCCTATTCCGGTATAAAAAAGGAAGCAGCAGTGGAGGAAAGCCCTCTGCCCGAGACACTTGTCTCAGAAGAAGCCGATATGGGTAAGGGAATGAACATAGATCAAGAAGCGGAGTTTTTTGCTGAATATCGAATGGAAAGAGAAAGGGTGCGAAGCCGGCAGATTGAGATGTTAAGAGACATTTTAAACAGTGATCTCGATGATAAAGAAGCCAGAGCAGCCGCCGCCCTTAGATTGGTGAACATATCCGAAGATATGGAGAAGGAAATGAGGGCAGAAAGCCTGGTCAAGTCCAAAGGCTATTCAGAATGCGCGGTAATAGTTCAACCCGATACCATTACGGTAATAATTCAAGCTGATAATTTGAGATTAGACAAGGAACAGGAATTAATTCAGTTAATAGCCCGGGCTACAAAAAGCAGTGAGGATAAGATATGTATCGTGGTGCGGGGAGGTACGGAATCTTAATCTTAGCAGGGAAGACATATAGAGGACATATAACTATAGCTATATATTTACTACTTGGACTCTATAATTAGGCTTAGGAATTCTTTATCCTGGGTCTTCATTTTTAAAGGAGTTTTCCAAAGGGTAAAGGTTTATATCTGCTTTATCTGGAGTAGAATGAGTGATAGAATGTAAATATATTATTGGGCTAATTTAACAGATTTGATAATATTAATAATTGTCTGTTAAAATAGCAATTATAAGTATTGTGGAGGTGACGGAATGGAAACTAAACCGGAGATCACTAATGAATTAGGTTCAATAAGGATCGCTGACGAGGTTGTATCAACCATTGCTGGTCTAGCAGCAGCTGGAGTTGAAGGTGTTTCTGCTATGAGCGGCGGATGGGGAACCGACCTGGTCGAGAAGTTGGGTAGAAAGAATTTCGGTAAAGGAATCAAGGTAGAGATAAATGAAGACAGGACTACTATCGATATATTTATAGTAGTAGAATATGGCTATCCCATACCTAAGGTAGCGGAAAATGTCCAAAAAGAGATTAAATTGGCTGTCCAAACCATGACCGGTTTAACTGTAGCCGGGGTTAATGTGCATATTTTATCAGTGGCGATTAAAAAGGAAAAGGATGCTAAGGCGGAAGCAGAGCCAAACCCAGTGGTTGATAATGATTAGCAAATTGGCTGAAACAGGTAACCCCCTGCTTTACCCAGGGGGTTACCTGTATTGTTTCCAGAAAAGAGGTGCTAGATGGTAATGTGGAGAATAGCGTTTACTATTTACAGTCTGTTGTTAATCATCCTGGCCGTATTAGTATTGGGTGCAGCTATCGGCAGGCCTGAACCGGCAGATTACATATCTATAGCCCTGGGTTCTCCTCAGAACCGTGTTATTATAGGGACGTTAGCTATAGTTTTGTTAGTGGCGGTAGTTTCAATCCTGGTGAGCGGGATTAAGGGTAATCCCCGGTTAACATCGGTGGTTATCAGCAGCAGCTTATCCGGGCAAGTATCGATTACTGTACCGGCCATAAAGGTTATTATTATGAAAGCCATCAGGCAGGTAGAAGGAGTCAAAGAAATAAAGTCATCAGTAGACAAAGGCAATGATGGCATAATAGTAAAAATTCATATGATGATCAATCCGGACCAGAGTGTCGTTGATATGAGCCAAAAGATCCAGGCGGTGGTTAAAGAATATCTGGAGAAATATGGTGGCCTTCAGGTTTCAGAAGTAAGGGTTCTGGTAGACGATTTTGGTACTACAAGCAAGCCGGCCAGTAAATAGGGGAGGTCATTGTAGTGTTGGAAAAAATCTTGCTATTAATTCTGGAGGAACATCGGGGCAAGGCTCTGGGTGTGTTCCTGGGTCTGGTTGCCAGTATTCTTTTCCTTACCTACGGTTTTTGGCGCGCCCTATTTATAATCTTTTTCATTGGAATAGGGTACTATTTAGGTAAGCGTATTGACGAGAATAAAAATATTGATAACTGGTTTAAAAATCTTTTTAGCCGGGAAAAGGAGTAAAGGGTGTAAAGTATTGAGCAGAAGAAAAGCACGGGAATTTGCCTTCAAGGTTCTCTATCAGGTAGACCAGGTAAACGCGGAACCGCAGGCTGCTTTCCAATACCTCTTAGAAAACCAAAGCCTGGCAGAAAAGGATCGCCAATTTTCCTGGGATTTAATTGAAGGATGCTTGAAGAATATCGATGACATAGATAAAAAACTAAGCCGATATGCACGGGATTGTAATATTAAGAGAATACCTCCGGTGGAAAGAAGTATTATGAGGGTGGCCGGATATGAGATTTTGTATATGGAAAACTCCCAGCCGCCTATTGCCATAGATGAGGCCCTTGAAATATCCAAGAGATATGGAGATCAGGGATTAACCTCCCTGGTTAATGCCATTCTGGACAAAATTATGGGTGAAAGAAAATGAGTTATTATCTGGGGATTGATACAAGTGCCTATACAACCTCAGCAGCTCTGGTCGATAAACAACTAAGGGTATTAGTTGATGAAAGATTAGCAATCCATGTTAAAAAAGGAAGCCGCGGTTTGCGCCAGTCAGAAGCATTATTCCATCATTTAAAAAACCTCCCGCTATTATTTGACCGCATTTTTTCCGAACCCAGCTACAGACAGGTTGCCGCTATTGCGGTTAGCGCTTTTCCCCGCCGCATACCTGGAAGTTATATGCCGGTTTTTAATGCCGGTATATCCCAGGCCAAGGTATTAAGTGCCCTTTTGGGAGTCCCCCTCTACCATGTCAGCCATCAAGAAGGGCATATCATGGCTGGTTTGAAGAGTAATCCGGATTTAATGAATCTGGGGGAGTTCCTGGCAGTTCATTTTTCGGGGGGGACATCGGAAATAGTCTTGGCTGAATGGAGTCCAACCCGGCTCTTAAATATTACTCCCAGACTGCAGGGCAAGGATTTGCATGCCGGGCAGCTTATAGATAGAGTAGGAGTGGCTATGGGATTGCCTTTTCCTGCCGGGAGGGCTATGGAAGAGTTAGCATTAAACGCCAAACAAAGAAATTTGCGCATTCCTGCTTCAGTGGACGAGAGAGGATTTTCGTTTTCCGGTGCAGAAACTCGAGCGCTGAAAATGTGGAATCAGGGGGAAACCCCAGCTGAGATTGCCTTTGCTCTATTTAGAACCGTGGCTAACACATTGGAAAAGGCGATTTTACAACAAGCCAAATTGAATAGAATCAAAAAGGTATTGCTGATTGGAGGGGTTATGGCTAATTCATTGGTTAAAACCCGCTTAAAGGAGCGGCTGGAGCATAAGGCAGTCGGGATAAATCTTTATTTTGCCCACCCCAATTTAAGTACAGATAATGCGGTGGGAGTTGCCTTGCTGGGTAAATGCCTGAATAGGGTTGGTATAGGGGAACCTGCCCTATCCCTTTTGCCGGATGATAGCCGGTAGATTTCCAACAGGGGGTGAAATGATGGAGTTAATCAGTGGCAAAAGCATCGCTGATGAAATAAAAAATCGTTTGCGTGAGGAAAATGCTTCCAACCGGTTAGTTCCTCACCTGGCTATAATTAACGTGGGCCAGAACCAGGAAAACCTGGTGTACATCAGGCTTAAAGAACAGGCGGCGGCCGCAATTGGAGGTAAATGCCGCACCTTGCATCTCCCGGAAGATACGGACAGGGAAAAGTTGTTGGAAGAGATATCCATCCTGAATACTGATCCGGATATTGACGGAATATTGCTTCAGCTGCCCATAGGCAAAAAGCTGGAGAATTATCAAGAGGAGTTTCTGTCAGCTATCGACATTACAAAAGATGTTGACGGCTTTAACCCGGTAACATTGGGCAGATTGCTGTGCTCCAACCCGGGTTTTATAAGTTGTGGGGCCTTAGCCTGCCTGGAGATCCTTGAACGATACTTGGACAACCTTAAAGGAAAACAGGTAACCCTGGTTGGCGATTCCTTTGACTTAATCCTGCCCCTGTCGATTATTTTGATTAAAAAGGGCTGCCATGTCCATGTGCTGCCAGAGTATATACCCCAGAAACTGATTGGAAGCGACGGGTTTATATTTGAAAAAGGAGCTCCCCTGGTGGTCAAAAGAGAGCATATTAATCCAGGGGCAGTAATTATTGATGCAGGATTTTACTGGCATGATAACAAGTCCTGCGGCAATGTAGACCCCGCAGCCTTAGGGGAAGCAGAAGGCTATCTGGCACCTGTGCCCGGTGGTATCGGGCCGCTCATAATTGCTAAATTAATGGAGAACCTGACTAAGGCAGCTAAAGCCAGGCGGGGGTTATTATGAACCAGTTTATAACTGTTACCCAATTGAACAAATATATTAACCAGCTGTTAGAACAGGATATGTTTTTACATAGTATTTGGGTAAAGGGAGAGATTACCGGCTTAAAGCTTTACCAGCAATCCGGGCATATGTATTTTTCCCTGAAGGATGAAGAATCCAGCATCAGTTGCGTTATGTTTAGAAACCGCAACCGTAATTTACAGTTTAAACCGGAAAACGGCATGGAAATATTAGTCCGGGGAAATGTCTCGGTTTTCGCCCGGCAGGGCAGGTACCAGCTGTATGTGGAGGAAATTCAGCCTTACGGGCTGGGAGGCATTTTTCTATACCTGGAGCAGCTTAAAAAAAAGCTGGCAGCCAAGGGGGTTTTTGATGAAAAATATAAAAAGCCTATTCCCTCAATGCCTAAAAGGATTGGCATCGTAACTTCCATTGAAGGAGCTGCTCTTAGGGATATTCTTAAGGTAATTAAAAACCGGCACAGCAAAGTAGAGGTTACCATAGTCCACAGTTCCGTTCAAGGACCTGATGCGCCATCCGAATTGGCTGAAGGGCTTAGGATGTTAAATGCTCAAGGCCTGGTGGATTTGATTATTATAGGTCGAGGGGGCGGCTCTTTTGAAGATTTGATGGCCTTCAACAGCGAAGAAGTGGTTCAGGCCATATTTGAATCACAAATTCCGATCATTTCAGCGGTTGGCCATGAGGTGGACTATACCCTGGCCGATCTGGCTGCTGATGTCCGTGCAGCCACCCCAACCCATGCAGCTCAAATTGCGGTTCCGGACTTTTCGAACCTGGAGGAGTTAATTCTCAGAAGTCAGAATTCATTGCTCAGAGCTATGCAGCGAAAAATGCACTACAGTTTTGAATGGTATGAACGGGTAATGATGTCAAGGGTCTGGAGCCAGCCTGAGACTATGTGCACTTATTCCTCTAGCCTGCTGCAGAACAGGCAACAAGCCCTCTGCAGGGCAGCGGAGATGGCCCTGGAGGGTTATCGGAACCAGTTAGCAGCAGCAGCTATGGCTCTTGATGGGGTTAGCCCGCTTAAAATCATGCAGCGGGGTTATTGCCTGGTAAAAAAAGATGAAAGGGTACTAACATATATAGATGATATAGAAATAAACGATAACCTGGAAATTACGATGTATAACGGAAAATTGGAGGTAGAGGTAAAAAGCAAGGAGGGGTTGGATTTTGCCAGATACACCGGAAAAACTGAAGTTTGAAGATGCGATTAAAAGAATCGATACAATTACGCAAATGATAGAATCCGGAGAACTGGGGTTGGAAGAGTCTATAAAACTCTTTGAGGAAGGAGTCGAATTATCACTTTTTTGTCGCCAGGAGCTAAATGAAGCAAGCGGTAAGATTCAGCGGCTGATAAAAAGCTTGAATGGAGAGCTGGAACTAATAGATTTTCCTGAAAACCAATAATAAATAACTAATGGTAAATACCGGTAAAATGTGGAAAGGAAAGTAAATATGGTTTCTGATATGAAATTAATTGCCTCGGAATTAGAAGCAAGAAAAGAGTTAATTGATTCTCATCTCAAGAGGTACTTAAGCTTTGAGAATCCTTATCCCCGGATTATTCATGAGGCTATGGAGTATGCGGTACTCAACGGCGGTAAAAGATTGAGACCCATCCTGGTTCTTGAAGGAGCCCGGATTGCAGGGGGCAAGATTGAATCCGCAATACCAGTCGCCTGTGCGGTTGAAATGATCCATACCTATTCCCTGGTCCATGATGATTTGCCGGCTATGGACAATGATGATTACCGGAGGGGAAAACCCACCTGCCATAAGGTGTTTGGCGAGGCCAACGCAATTCTGGCCGGGGATGCCCTGCTTACCCTGGCTTTTGAAATACTGGCTGGTAGTCGCCTGAACCAGGAAATTGCACCAACTAACTTGCTGAAAGTAATCGAAGAGATTGCCAGGGCGGTGGGAAGCCGCGGCATGATTGGCGGGCAGGTTATAGACCTGGAGTCGGAAGGAAAGGATATTGATTATCAAACCCTTGCTACCATGCACTGTTTAAAAACCGGTGAATTGTTTAGAGCTTCCCTCCGTTCAGGGGCAATTTTATGCGGTGCAAGTAAACCGGTTCTAACAGCCCTTGACAATTATGCCTACCATTTCGGTTTGGCATTTCAGATAATTGATGATATACTTGATATTCGCGGCAACCAAGTATTAATTGGCAAACCGGTTGGCAGTGATGAAAAAAACGGTAAAACAACTTACCCAAGCCTGTTGGGATTAGATGAGTCCGAAAAATTAGCCGGGGATAATGTGAACAAATGTATGGAAAGTTTGGTTGGCTTTGGAGATGAGGCTGATTTTCTGCGGAAACTGGCTTTTTATATACTTAATCGGAATAGTTAACCAACTGGAAAAATTATGGGTGAAATGATATAATAACATAGTGAAAGGGAATGGCAAAAGGTTACAGTATTCTAGTCAACCCTATCAGGTTCAAAAACGGGCCTAAAAATCCGTTGAGGGCACATCGATGAAGCTTCTGGTATTGGCTTTTGACGCCCAGTCAGGGGTCCTTGCTGGGAGTTAAGGATATGGGGGCAATCTGCAATGGCATGCAGGCATGACCCTCATATTCGCGGAGGCTTACCATCACACGATGGTAAGAAAACCTGCATACTGGTGAAAGCTGGGTGCAGTGTAGCCTGCCTTGAGTGGTGGCGGCGAATAAACGCTAGTAGGTAATAATATCCCGGCCAGGATATTGTTGCCTGTTTTGAAACCGTACACTGCAAAAGAGGCTAGAATCTGGTGTGGGTTGTTGAGGAAAACTCCTAGACTGAGTGTTGTGGCACAGTTCATCGAGGATTAAAGTGCGTACTTAGTGGCAATCCAGCCTCATAACCCGGTAACGGTATGAAGCAGGCATAAAGGGAAACCGCCCATCTGGCAACAAATGGGAGACCTGCTGGGAAAACCTGCTGGACCTATGTCGCAGCGTTTACTCGGTGAGCAACCTTTTGCCTGTACTTTTTCCTGGAGGATATAGCAATAATTGCGCGGCTATATTAAAAGCAGCAACTTAATATCCGGATTAATAGTAGCCTTTTTTACATTTTTTATTGCCCTGACGGTCAGCCTTGGTTCCCAAGCCCTAGTCGAGGCGGTTAATAATGTGATAGTGGCTATTATTTTATTATTAATAATCATTTTTTTGGGGATATTTTTTGATGTAATAGGTACAGCAGCCACGGCTGGAGAGGTTTCACCCTTTAATGCCCGGGCAGCTAAAAAGATCTTTGGAGCTCGGCAAGCTGTAAACTTGATCCGCAATGCCGACAGGGTGGCCAACTTTTGTAACGATGTAATAGGCGATATTGCCGGGACCCTCAGTGGTGCCATAGGAGCCGGAATTGTATTAAACCTGGCCAGGGAATTACAATTTGTGGACATCGTGCTATGCGGGGCGGTAATGACTAGTATGATTGCAGCTATCACTGTGGGCGGCAAGGCCATTGGCAAAACCATGGCTATTAAAAATGCCAATCATATAGTATTTGCAGTAGCGAAAGTGCTAGAATATTTTGAAAGAATTAGTGGAAAATCGCTGTTTAATAACAGAAGGTGATTATGATTAATTTTTTAGAATCAATCAATACACCGCAGGATTTAAAAAAGCTTACCCTAACGGAGATGAATGACCTGGCGGTTGAGATACGGCAAAGTTTGATTAAAAGCGTTTCTGAGTGCGGGGGGCATTTGGCTGCCAATCTTGGAGTAGTTGAACTTACAATAGCCTTACATTATGTATTCAATTCCCCGGAAGATAAAATAATATGGGATGTAGGCCATCAAAGCTATGTACATAAGATTCTTACCGGTCGACGGGGCCAAATGATGTCTTTGCGCCAATTTGGAGGAATCAGCGGGTTTCCCAAGTCCTGGGAATCAATTCACGACGCCTTTAATACCGGCCACAGCAGCACTTCAATTTCTGCCGCCCTTGGCATGGCCCTGGCCCGGGACATTTCCGGCCAGAAATTTTCCATTATTGCCGTTATAGGAGACGGCGCCCTTACTGGCGGTATGGCCTATGAAGCACTTAACCATGCCGGACATGAAGGGCGTGACCTAATCGTTGTTTTGAACGATAATGAAATGTCCATTTCCAAAAATGTGGGAGCCATGTCCCAGTATTTGAACCGGCTGCGGACGGATCCTTCCTATTCTAGAACCAAAGAGGAAATAGAACAGGTCCTTAACAAGATACCCGGGATAGGGAAAAACATTGCTAAAGCCGCAGGTAAGTTTAAGGACACCGTAAAATACTTAATGGTCCCGGGAGTGTTATTTGAAGAACTGGGGTTTACTTACATCGGACCAGTTAACGGCCATGATCTGGATCAGCTTATCCGGGTTTTGGCCAATGCCAGGAAAATGAAAGGCCCGGTCCTTATTCATACTATTACCGAAAAAGGACGGGGATATGAGCCGGCCCGGAAAAACCCCGACCTTTTTCATGGCGTAGGACCCTTTGATGTTAACACCGGAAACCAGAGAAAGAAGGCCTTCAAAACTTATACCGAGATATTCGGTGAATACATGGTAAAAAAGGCTCAGGAAGATGAAAGGATAGTTGCCATTACTGCCGCAATGACTAACGGCACTGGTTTGAAAGAATTTGCTCATACCCTTCCTGAACGGTTTTTTGATGTAGGTATATGCGAGCAGCATGCGGTGACCATGGCAGCCGGGATGGCCAAACAGGGTCTTAAGCCAGTAGTTGCTATCTATTCTACCTTTCTGCAGCGGGCCTATGACCAAATTATTCATGATGTTGCCTTACAAAACCTGCCGGTCATATTTGCTATTGATCGAGCAGGCCTGGTGGGTGAAGACGGCCCAACCCACCACGGAGTTTTCGATCTTGCCTTCCTGAGGGCTGTTCCTAATCTCGTCATTATGGCTCCAGCTGATGAAGACCAGTTTTTGGATATGATGGAAACTGCTCTGGCTATGGACAGACCAATAGCTATACGGTATCCGAAAGGTGTCGGGGAAGGAAAGGGGATAACCGGCCAACGGCAGATAATCCCCCTGGGCCAATCGCGGACCATAAATAGGGGGAAGGATCTGGCAATTATTGCCGTGGGCAGAGGGGTGATGATAGCCAAGGAGGCAGCCGCTCTTTTAACCGAAAAAGATGTATCCGCAGAGCTCATTGATGCCCGTTTCATTAAACCATTGGACAGGGATGCAATAGTATCAGCCGGCCAACGTTTTAAAAGGCTGGTTACCATTGAAGATAATTGCCTGGAAGGCGGATTTGGGGGCGCAGTATTAGAGTTGTTAGCAGACAATGCCATTAATAATGAGGTCTTGCGCATAGGTATACCTGATGAATTTATTGAACATGGCAAAGCGGATATATTGTTCCATTACTTGGATATGGATGCTGAGTCTGTGGCTGAAAGGATTATCAACAGGTGGCCGGACCTGCTTAAGAAAGATAATTTATGGGGGTTAATTAGATTTGGTCAAAACTAGGCTGGACACTCTAATAAGCCAGAAAGGCCTGACCGGTTCACGGGAAAAGGCCCGGGCAATGATATTGGCCGGGGAAGTGACAGTAAACGGGGTAACCATTACTAAACCCGGAACCCAGGTCAGTGATGACGCGGAGATAACCATTACCAGCTGTATCCCCAAATACGTAAGCAGGGGCGGGCTTAAGCTGGAACAAGCAATAAAAGCTTTTGCTGTGGAATTCCAGGACAAAATTGTCTTAGATATAGGTGCTTCTACTGGAGGGTTTACCGACTGCGCCCTGAAACATGGAGCCCGTAAAGTATACGCAGTGGATGTTGGATATGGCCAATTGGACTGGTCTCTTAGGAATGATAAAAGGGTAGTAAACCTGGAAAGAACCAATATCCGTTACCTGTCACTAAACGATCTGGGTGAAAGAGTAGACATCATAACCATTGATGTCTCATTTATTTCTACCGCCAAGGTTTTTCCTGTAGCAGAAGGTTTACTAAAAGAGGATGGGAAAGTAATCTGCCTGGTTAAGCCGCAATTTGAGGCCGGAAGAGGTTTGATCGGTAAAAATGGGGTAGTTAGAGATCCTTCGGTACACCGGGAGGTATTGGGTAGCTGTATTGAATCGGCCAGGAAAGCAGGACTTTATTGTACTGACATTACTTATTCACCAATAACCGGACCTAAGGGTAATATAGAGTTTTTACTCATTCTTGCCAAATCAGCTGCATTTGCCCGCCATATGGAAGATTTAATTTTAAACGTGGTTAAAATGGCCCACAGGGAACTTGGGGGTAAAAAATAACTTGAAAATAGTACTGATCAGGAATGAAGCGAAGTATGATGTTAGGCATGTTGCAGAAAGCATTTTAAAGAAGCTTCAACATTATGGGGTGGAAGTGGTTGAGGAAAACCAAAAGCTTACTGGTGCCCCTAATCTAATCTTAGTACTGGGCGGGGATGGTACGATTATTCGGGCTGCCCGGCAATATGGGATGCAGGGGATTCCCTTACTGGGTATCAATATGGGTACAGTAGGCTTTTTATCGAATATTGAAGCGGGAGAAATTGATCTATATATAGAAAGGCTGATTCAGCAAAATTATTTTATTGAAGAAAGAATGCTCCTCGAGTCCACTGTTTTTGAATATAACCAGCGGGTGTTATTTAAAGAGACCTGCATAAATGAGGTAGCCGTAAAATCAGATTCAATGCGAATGATTAGCATAAGCCTGGAGGTTAATGGTTCCAGCCTGGGTACGTACCGGGGGGATGGACTCATTGTGGCTACCCCTACCGGTTCCACCGCTTACTCGTTATCTGCGGGCGGGCCGATAAGTGATCCAGGGCTGGAAGCCCTGTTTATTACTCCCATTGCCTGCCATAATATAAGCAGGAGACCGCTGGTGGTTGGCCCCGGAAGAATTCTGCGGCTGATCCCAAGGGATGATGGCATGCTGTGTTTTGACGGTCAGGTTAAAATAGATCTGAATAAGGGTTCTACCATTGAGATTAAAAAATCCCCTTATACATTAAGACTGGCTGATCTTAAGAAAAAGCCTTATTTTGAAACTTTTGAAACCAGGTTAAGACGGATTGAGAGTTATTTCAATGGATAAAGGTTTTTTGGTCAATTCTGTCACTATAGCTAGAAGATTGGCCCAGGAGGTTATTCAACCCGGCGATATTGCCGTTGATGCTACTTGTGGCAACGGGCATGATACTTTATTACTTGCCCGATTGGTAGGGCAGAAAGGCAAGGTATATGCTTTTGATATCCAGCCCGAGGCGATTGAAAGGTCTCGCGCACTTCTAAGGCAGGACAGCCTGGAAGAAAGAATAGTGTTCATAAATGATTGTCATAGTAAGATAGATTTATATGTAGAAGGAAAACCACGTTTCTGCATGTTTAATCTAGGCTACTTACCGGGAGGGGATCATAGTATCAAAACTGATCCTATCAAGGTTGTACAAGCTCTAGATGCTATAAACCGAATTATGACCACGGGGGGAATAATAACTATAGTCCTTTATCCTGGCCATCCAGGAGGGAAACAGGAAGTTGAAATAATTAGAAACCATCTGACCTGTTTACCCCAGGTTAAATTTGAAATAAGTGAAGTATGTTTTATTAACCAGATCAATAACCCTCCCCGGTTAATGGTTATCTATAAAAAAGGAGAATTCCAGTGAAAACCAGGCGGCAAATCGAAATAATTAATATTATTTCCAACCAGCGGATCACAACCCAGGAAGAACTGTGCCAAGCCCTGCGCAGCCATGGATTCAATGTTACCCAAGCTACGGTATCCCGGGATATTAAGGAACTGCAGTTGGTAAAGATCCCTGAAAGCGGGGGTTATCGATATGCTCATCCTGAAAACCAGAACATTTCCGGAGCCTCTGAACGGTTGAAGCGGATATTTCAGGATTCGGTCATCGGTATAGATTCCAGCGAAAACCTGATTGTAGTCAAGACCCTCCCAGGTGCTGCTCAATCGGTGGCCTCAGTAATCGATTCCACTAACCGGAACGAAATCCTGGGAACGGTGGCTGGTGACGATACTATCTTCGTAGCCATAAAGCCGAAAAATGCAGTCAAGAAAGTTATTGATGAGTTTACTGAACTGCTCTCATCTTAATGGAATCCTTGTGAATTAATGACCATGGAGGTGGAGTGAGTCAAAGAACCGTCTTCTGACTCATGCCAATGCTGCGGGAAATCTATATCAGGAATTTTATATTAATTGAAGAATTGCGCATCGATTTTCAGTCCGGCCTTAATGTTTTAACCGGAGAAACCGGAGCGGGGAAATCAATCCTGATTGATGCCCTGGGATGCATAACCGGTGACCGGATTAAGGCGGATTTTATTAGGGACCTGGATAAAAAAACCATCATTGAGGCTGTTTTCAGTATCGAAAACAATAATGAAGCCAAGGCTTTCTTAAAAGATAATTCCTTAATAGACGATGAAGAAGATATAGTAATTATCACCCGGGAGTTTTCCTCAGGGGGAAGAAGCGTTGCCCGGATTAACGGGAGAAATACGCCGGTGGCCACTATCAGGATGCTAGCAGGTTATTTGGTAGATATGCATTTGCAGCATGATCAACTTTCTCTTTTGCGGCCCGATATGTATCTTAAATATATTGATGGCTTTGGAGATACCCATCAACTACGGTTAAGCATCAGCGATATTTATAACCGGCTGGAGAGAATCCAGAAGCGGATAACTATTATCCAGGATCAGGAAAAGGACCGGGAGGATAAAATAGATTTGCTTAAATACCAGATTGAGGAGATTAAGAAGGCTAATATAAAACCAGGTGAAGAAGAGGAACTTATATCAACCAGGAATCGGGTTTTGAATGCCCAATTATTGGCCGAAGGTACCGCGACCCTGCTTAACCTGTTATACAGCGGAATAACTAGTAAAAGTGCTTATGACTTAATATCGGAAGCCTTATCGATTGCTCAAAAGCTAAAAGGTGATGAGGCGTTTGACTCAGTTATTCATGCCCTAGAAGAGGTTAGCTATACAATAGAAGATGTTGCCTCTACTTTAGCTGCTTTCAAGGAATCGCTTGATTTTGAGCCCGGGGTTTTAAATGATCTGGAAGAGCGTCTTTATATATTGGGCAGATTAAAAAAGAAATATGGCAATGACCTCAGTGAGGTTTTAATGTACCTGGATAATGCCTCAAAACAACTTGAAGCCCTGGAAAATATGCGAACTGAAATGGAAGCCCTGGAAGCAGAGGCTGCAAAACTTAAAACCGAATACTTCAATTATGCTTCCCAGCTCACCAGGATTAGATATGAGGCTGCCCGGGAACTGGAAAAAAAGGTGAATGCGGAACTAAACCAGATGGAGATGCCCCACATCACCTTTTCAGTCAAGATATCCAAACTGGATAAGCCAGGCCCTTATGGGTTAGAGCAAGTGGATTTTCTTTTTTCTCCTAATCCTGGGGAAGGGCTGCGGCCGCTTTCCCAGACTGCATCAGGGGGTGAGATATCAAGGTTTGTATTGGCTATTAAGAAGGCATTAGCTGATGTTTATCAGGTACCCACCTTAATTCTGGATGAGATCGATACTGGGGTTGGTGGAACTGCATTGACTGCCATGGCCAAAAAATTGGCTGAGCTTTCCCATAACCACCAGGTGATTTTGGTAACCCATGCCCCTCAAATAGGCAGTTATGCCGATGTCCATTATTTAGTGCAAAAAGAGGTTCAGGGCAGCAGGACGGTGGTTAAGGTATTGGCCCTTGATTATGATAACCGGGTACAGGAGATAGCTAGAATGATGGGCGGCAAGGACTATTCGGAAATTACCTTGCAGCATGCCAGGGAAATGCTTGCCCGAGCATCCAAGTAATAATTTTAAAATTATGAAAAACTCAACTTTTGAAGATCAGTATAGTTTAAACTCCGAGCGGGGAAAATTAAACTTAATTAATCTTCAGGAGTGAGTTTTTTTTGAATAAACTTCGCCCACTGCTTGGACTAATCTTAGCTTCATTTATCCTGGCTATATCTTTTTCTCCCCAGGCTATATCCGTGCTCAGCTTACCGGATTATCAGCGAATGGTTGTGGGTGAATCCAGCCATATTGTTATCGATTTACCCAGCCAGCTGGCAAGTAAGCTGGATATGAAGGTGACAGGCCTTTCGACCAGCGTATTTGCCTCACCTCAGGATCCACCGGTTTCCATTATTAAAAATGATGCTGGTTATGAAATAGTAGCAATAAAACCGGGAAAAGTTGATGTTAAACTGAATCTTTGGGGATATATACCCTTAAAATCCATGGCTATTGAATCAGTGCCCAACCGCAGGGTGGTGGTTGGCGGTCATTCCATAGGAGTCATGCTGCAGTCCCGGGGGATTATGGTAGTGGGATTTGCCCCGGTAATTGATAACTGGGGAGAAAAGAGGTATCCTGCCAGGGATAGCGGGGTAGAAATAGGGGATTTGATTTTCAGGGTTGATGGCCGCTCTGTAAACTCGGAAAATGATCTGGCTATGATAATTGATGAACATAAGGATAGGGAAATAGTACTGGAAATCAAAAGAAAGGGACAAACTATTTCCCTGCCGGTACAGGCAGTATATTGCGGGGAAACCGGCCGGTACAGAATTGGACTGTTTGTGCGGGACGGGGTGGTAGGGGTTGGAACATTGACTTTTTGGGAACCGCAATCCAAAGTATTCGCCGCATTAGGTCATATTATTATAGATGGGGATACTAAACAGGGTATAGATGTATTAAAAGGCCAGGTAGTCAGTGCCTCGATTCAAAGCGTAAAACCAGGCAGGCCAGGCAAACCTGGAGAAAAGATCGGGATATTCAATAGTAATGGTCCGATAAAAGGCAGTATTACCAAGAACACTTATTATGGAATCTTTGGCCAGACCGAAGGTGATGTAAGGGGTCCCTTTAACAGCCATACTATTGAGGTGGGTTATGCCCATCAGGTAAAAGAAGGCCA
The DNA here is from genome assembly GCA_050949865.1 of Syntrophomonadaceae bacterium. Classification (GTDB taxonomy): domain Bacteria; phylum Bacillota; class Syntrophomonadia; order Syntrophomonadales; family Syntrophomonadaceae; genus JBMNGN01. The sequence continues at coordinate 459,533 of JBMNGN010000001.1, read as the reverse complement.
GGCTGAGATGTACACGGTTGTAAATGGAGATACCATTGAAGCATTTAGCATTGAGATTGAGAAAGTATACCCGGAAAGGGAGAACGGAAAAGGAATGATAATCAGGGTGACTGATCCCAGGTTATTAACATTAACCGGAGGAATTATACAAGGGATGAGCGGTAGTCCCATAGTACAAAACTCCAGGTTGGTAGGGGCCATAACCCATGTTTTTTTAAATGATCCCCAGCGCGGTTATGGAGTATTTATGGATAATATGTTGGCTGAACTACCGGGCGGCAATATGAATTTTAAAACTTCGACAAATTATTAAATCCCATGGTTGCCGAATTTTGGGCTTAATATCGGATTCTTGGCCCTAAACCGATGGTTAAACCTGGAGGTTTTGGAGTATATTGATGAAGCATTATGCAAACAATGATAGATTATAGGTTAATTTTGTATTAATAAAAAAGCAGGAAATACCAACAGTACCGTCGAAAAGCGTTTATAACGTACTAGAATAGATACTAATCGAGGAGAGGAGGCATAAAATTTTATGTTTGGTAAACCCGAACAGATTAGAGTGCTAATCGCGGATGATAACCGGGAGTTTTGCGGCATACTGAACGACTATTTTACTAATGAACCAGATTTTGAAATAGTCGGGGTTTGCTCTAATGGAATGGAAGTACTGGAACTGATCGAAAAAAAAGAGGTTGAAGTATTAATTCTCGACCTTATTATGCCATATATGGATGGTATAGGGGTTCTGGAAAACATCAACAGGATGAACCTGGAAAATCGGCCTAAGATAATAATACTAACCGCGTTTGGCCAGGAAAATATTACCCAGAAAGCAGTCCAGCTGGGAGCCGACTATTATATTTTGAAACCGTTCAATATACAGGTTTTAGGTGATAGGGTCAGGCAAGTGGCCAGGGATATTAAGCCGGCTACGGAAAGCAGGACCGCTTATGCTCCTGCCGCTGGAAAACCGTCAACGACGAAAAACCTGGAGGTTGAAGTTACAAGAATAATTCACGAAATCGGTGTACCTGCCCATGTAAAAGGTTACCAATACCTGCGAGATGCTATTATGCTGGTGGCGGAGGAAATGAATTTTCTAGGGGCGGTTACCAAAGAGCTTTATCCAACCATAGCTCAAAAATATGATACCACATCAAGCCGGGTAGAAAGGGCTATTCGTCATGCAATTGAATTGGCCTGGGATCGCGGTGATATCGATAAAATTAACAAGTTTTTTGGCTATACCATAAGCGGAGAAAAGGGAAAGCCAACTAATTCCGAATTCATTGCTATAATTGCTGACCGGCTAAGGTTAGAGAACCGAGTGAGTTGACTGAAAAAATAAGGTCTAAAATTATTCAGAAAAGCCGCGGGATCCCCGGGCTTTTTATTTTGTGCGACGGGAAGTCTAAACCGTTGTGTCATAAAACAACAATGTTGCTGTTAAGAACAGCGGTTACGTTACGGAAGTAAAAACGGTGCCGAGTTTGGAAAACAAACATCTCGGAGGTAACGAGGGGGAAGCCATGTAAGTGGTTTCCCTACTCTATTATTTAATTAGTGAAAAAAATTAGTAGAAAATTTTTAAACAATGTATACTATTAATACTTGCATAAGGAACACAGGTTCCGAATATAGAAACTCATGGAGGAAAATAAATGGATAATTCAATCAAATCGGTTAATAGGGCTATTGACATTCTTTATTCACTGGCTGAAAGCGATAAATGCTTGATGGAAATAAGCAGGGATGTGAAGCTCTCCAAGAGTACTGTTCACCGTCAGCTTGGTACCTTGCTCAATCGAAATATGGTTTTCCGTAACCCAGCCAATGACAAGTATTCCCTGGGTCCTGGGTTTTTTAAGTTTTTATACCGGTTTATTCAATCGCCTACTGCTCTTATGGTTGCGGCCCAAGATTCTTTGAATGCCTTAAACAAATTGAGCGGTGAAACCGTAGTTTTGCATACCCAAATAGGGGATCAAAGGTTGTGCGTTACTGAAGTGGAAAGCAAGCATGAACTTAAATATACCTCGGGCATTGGTTCTACTGCTCCAATGAATGCGGGGGCGGCAAGTAAAGTGTTTCTTAGTTGTATGGAAGAAGAAGACCGGAGGAACTTCATTAGCCAGATGAAATTGGAATCGATTACCGAGAACACCATAAGCGATCCGGTTGAACTGCTGAAGGAAGTAGAAAAGGTAGCCAAAGATGGTTATAGCATAAGTTATGGAGAAAGAATAGCTGGGGCAGCCTCTATTTCGGTGCCGATTAAAAATAAGGACGGCAGAGCTATTGCCGTATTGAGCATTTTGGGGCCAGGTTTCGTTTGGATGAAGATAAACTTAGATCTTTTATTCCTAATCTATTAGCCGAAGCAGAAAAGATTAGCAACAAACTGGGTCTTATATAGAAGGGCGGATGTCCTAGTCTGCTAACTTTTAGCAATATGGTTAATACAAGCTGCTGGATGTGTTAGAATTACTTAAACTTCAGAATTTACAGCAAAGGAGTCGATGGTAATGGGCTGGATCATAACACAGTTTAAGGGCGAAGAAATAATTGAAATAGCAGTGCAGATGGAACAATCAGGTAAATTGTTTTATGAAAAAGCTGCCCAGATAGCCGAGGATGCTAAATTAAAGGAAATACTTATTTATCTGTCCCAGGAGGAAGATAAACATATTCGGAATTTTACCAAGTTGGGAGAAAAGCTAGATTATAACTTCTTGCCTGCAGAGACCTATGCCGGAGAGTATGAAGACTATGTCAGGTCTTTGGTTAACAGCCATATTTTCAACATCAACCAGGTTGAAGATCTAGTTAAGGATATAAAAAGTGATAAAGATATTCTCCGCTTTGCGTTAAGTTTTGAAAAGGATTCTATTGTCTTCTTCCAGGAATTCAAAAACATGGGTACCAAGGTAGCTCAAGAGGTCATCGAGGATTTGATTAACGAAGAACGGGGACATATAAAGAAAATAGGTGACATGCTTAACAATATGTAAGGTCATAACTGGTGGTAACCGGTCCAAGAGCAATGGTCTTGGCCAACTTTTATAAGTGCGCCAAGAATGGGTGTACATAGTTTAATTATTGATATATTGAATTGGAGGAGGTTTTGTATATGAGGGAGGAACTTATTAAGTGGACATATGAGCAGAAATGCCAAAAAGTAGTGGAAGCGTTAAGGAAAAACGGTTTTAAGGCCGTTTATTGCTTAACAGGACGGGAGGCTTATAATCAAATCGTTGCTGCTGCCCAGGATGCTAATACTGTTGGATTCGGCGGGTCAGTAACCATATCCCAATTGCAATTGCAGGAAGCGATCAAAGAAATGGGAAAGGAGACCCTTATTCATAACCTTCCTCATTTATCCCCGGAGGAAAAATTGGCGATAAGACGGCGTCAGCTTACCTGTGATCTGTTTTTAACCAGTACTAATGCTTTAACCCTTTCAGGACAGTTGGTTAATATTGATGCTTATGGAAATAGAGCAGCAGCTATGTTCTTTGGGCCAAAAAAGGTGATTATTGTTGCCGGGAGGAACAAGATAGTTGAAGATACCGAGGCTGCAATAAATAGAATAAAAAACTATGCTGCTCCCCCTAATGCCCGCAGGTTAAACAGGAAGTCGCCTTGTGCGGTTACTGGTTTTTGCAGTGAATGCGATTCTCCTGATCGGATTTGCCGGATTACGGTAATAATAGATCGCGCGCCGCAACTTAGCGATATTAATATAATGGTGGTAAATGAGGATCTGGGCTTGTAAAAATAAATTGGTTATCCAGTATCACCTCCGGTATTCCCCTACTTAAATAAAATCTTGTCTAGCAGGCACTCCTTTTGCAAAGGGGTGCTTTATTTCTTTCATTTCTGTAACCAGTCGGCTATATCAATTATTTTTCTTACTCTAGTTGTTATAAGCTAATTAAGCAGGAGCAGTTCTGTCTTCTATATGGAATTCTGTAGTCATATCATTGCCTCCTGTCTTGGGATTATCGCTTAAATAGCATCCCCGAAGATCATGTTTTAACCCTAGCCATATGTTACGTATAAAATGCGAAACGGGATGTAGCCATAAATTTAGATTTTCCCAGCGGTAAATCTTAACACCAACCGCCCAACGGAACTTAAATTTCAATTAACGAAATTTTGATAAAGAGATAAGATATAATTAATAAATAATGGAAATAGGATTTCGCAAAATGGAACATCTTGAGTTTGATCCTAAACGGCTTAGTTGCTTTAGCCTGTTGTAGTTACTTTATTTTAATAGGGATTGTATCCGGGTTAAGGATTTAATTATATGGTGACTGTAATAGAAACAGGGAGTGAAGATATGTTTCTAGAGGGTCTAGCCATACTATGAAATTTAGCGTCCGGAAAGCTGAGGTGATTAAGATTGAGCCTGTAACCCCACTAGAAGGACCGGTCAAAACGTCCCATACAAGTTGCCGTGAAATGGCTGTGAAATGGCATAGATTGTCTGGAACATTATGAAAGTGGACCGGCACTGGTTATTCACCGATCAGCGTTTGTTTAGTACGGTAGAGATTTATTAAATTGCTCTTGGGAAAATTAAATATATGAAAATTAGAGAGGTGAGGAAAATTGAGAAGGTTATTGGAGAAAATATATAGTGCTTCTGCAACAGTGGGTGGGGGGGCACTATTTATTATTTCTTTGTTGATAACAGCAGATGTGCTTATCCGTTGGTTGGCTGGAAAACCTATCGGGGGAGTATTTGAAATTACCGAAGTAGCATTCTTAATAATCGTTTTCCTTTCCATGGCTTTTACCCAATATTCAAATAGACAGATAAGAATTGATATTCTTTATACTCTATTAAATAAAAATAAATGTGAATGGAGGAGCTATATCTATTGGCCATCCGATAGGAGCTACCGGGGCGCGGTTATTGATGAATTTGGCATACGAAATCCGGCGGCGGGGCTTGCGCTATGGAGTAGCTGCCATATGTGGTGCGATTGGCCATGCAGATGCAATGATAATTGAGAACCCCGAATATTAGGTTAAAGGGTGATCTAAGGTGAGTATAGCAGAGGCCATCCTTAGCGGAGATATAAAGGCTTTGGCCAAGGTAATATCCAAACTGGAAAACAGCCATCCGGAGGGATGGGAGGTTTTACGCAGCCTTTACAATCGGGTGGGGCAGGCAGCCATTATCGGCATTACCGGTGCACCGGGGGTTGGAAAAAGCACCCTGGTTAGTGGGATAGCAAGGGTATACCTGGAAAAAGGATTTAAAGTTGCCATTCTGGCAGTAGATCCCAGCAGTCCTTTTACCGGCGGTAGTATTTTAGGAGATCGAATTCGAATGCAGCATACTTCCCCCAACCTGTATTACCGCAGCCTTGCTTCCAGGGGCCACCTGGGAGGACTGAGCGTTTCTGCTGGGAGCATTATTAATCTATTAGATGCCAGCGGATACCAGAGGATAATTGTAGAGACTATTGGCACCGGCCAGGGCGAAGTGGAGATCAGAGATTATGCCCATACCGTAATCGTAGTAAACGCCCCCAATCTGGGCGACGATATTCAAGCTATGAAGGCGGGTATTTTGGAAATTGGGGATATATTCGTAGTCAATAAATCAGATTTGCCGGGGGCTGATATGGCAGTGGCTGAACTAAACGATATGCTGGGTTTACGGAAAACAAAGGATGCCGACTGGCAGATCCCAGTTATTCCTGTCACTGCCCGGAGTGGTAAAGGTATAAAAGAGTTAGTAGATTGCATTGAAAAGCACTATGGGTATCTGGCAGCCCAAAACCGATTGCTTGCCTTTAGGAAAAAAATCGTGGAACGCGAAATACGACAGGGACTTATAAACTTGTTGTGGAACCAGGCTTTGGCATGCTTGAAGACCGATGGTTTGTGGGACCAAACATGTGAAAAGGTAGCCCGGGCTGAGTTAGATCCTCAAAGCGCTATTAATCAATTGTTTAAACGGATTGCAAAGATAACTGATTGATTAACAGAAGTTCCCCTACTGTTCATAGTTAAAAACCCACGCAAACTGCGGGGGTTTTTAACTAGCATCTTTATCAGGGTTTATTAGAGGTAAAAAGGGGGAGAGGGATTAAAATTGCTATTAATTCAAAATTAGATTATTTTAATTCAAAATTCTATCAAAGCCGGCTTATTTTCAGACTATTATTGGAAAGAAAGGCTTAATATGGGCGATAATCGGGGAAGAAAACCGTTAATTGTATAAAATATCCTGGCACATAAATTGCAATATAGATTTATAAGATTTATAACCAAAAAAGTACGGCAACAATAACGCAATAGGCTCAGATTCTTGTCTAATTATAATTGTAAAGGTTTATTTCTGGATTGGAGTGAGGTTATGTGAGTCTAGCCAGTAAGGTAATGACTATGAAAGCAGCGATAAAGGAATTTGTCAAAGATGGAGACTGCATCGCCCTGGGTGGATTCGTGACTAATAAAAAGCCTTACGCCGCAGTCGCCGAAATAATTCGCCAGGGAAAAAAGGACTTATATGTTGAGGGCGGTCCGGCTGGCGGCGATGTTGATATGCTCATCGGCGCCGGTTGTGTCAAAGTACTCTTCAATTCCTATGCGGCAAACTCTGGTTATACTCAGGTTTGCAGGCGTTTTAGGAAATACATTGAAGAGAAGAGAATATTATGGGAAGATTACTCCCTGGATGTCCAGCCGATTCTTTACCATGCTGCTGCCCTAGGGTTTCCGTATATTGCAGTAAAGAATATGCTTGGCTCCAGTCTAGTGGAAAAGTGGGGCATTTCTGAAGAGGAGAGAAGGAAAGACCCGAAGATACCCGACCAAAAACTAATAGTACAAGACAATCCCTTTAACCCGGGCGAAAAAGTATGTCTGGTACCGACTCCGAAAATAGATGTGGCTATTATCCATGTGCAACGAGCCTGTGAAGACGGAACGGCCCGGATCGATGGTTCGGTTTTTATAGATGTAGATATTGCTATGGCAGCAACCCACTGTATTGTGACCTGCGAGGAGATAGTTCATCCAGATGTTCTGCGAAGTGAGCCGTGGCTGAATCAGATTCCCAATCTGGTACCAGATGCGGTAGTACATGTGCCTTTTGGCGCCCATCCTTCCCAGTGTACCAATTATTATGATTATGATGGAATGTTTTACCGCATGTATGATCAGGCCAGCGGTGATGATGATCTTTTTCAGGAATTCCTCCAGGAATGGGTCTACAGTTGCGAAGATCACAATGCCTATTTAGATAAACTCGGAGCCTCTCGGTTAACCGCCCTCCGGGTGAAACCCGGCTATGGTTATATACCGGGACTTAAGAGGAGGTGATTGATTTGGCTAAGTGGACCAGTAGGCAAATGATGGCTATTGCCTTAGCCCGCCAGATCCAAGATGGACAAACCTGTATTGTGGGGACCGGATTGCCATTGATAGGAGCGAGCTTGGCCAAGAATACTACAGCCCCTAATGCCGTACTTATTTTTGAAACGGGAATGATAGATGGTTGGCCCCAGGAGCTTCCGACCAGTGTTTCCGATTTAAGGATTGCCTACCGGGCTTCGGCTTTATGGCCCCAATACCGGTATTTTGGCTTTCAAAGTAATGCCTGGAAAAAGAATAAAATAGATCTGGGATTCCTTGGGGGAGCCCAGATAGACCCTTATGGCAATCTTAACTCTACTTCGATTGGTGATTATCATCATCCCAAGACCCGCTTTACTGGAAGCGGAGGAGCCAATGGAATCGCCACTTATGTTAATACTGTAATAATAATGCAGCATGAAAAGCGGCGGTTTGTAGAAAAGGTTGATTACGTTACTAGTCCGGGCTGGATCGACGGACCTGATGGGCGGGCTCGATTAGGCCTTCCTGATGTAGGACCGCAAGCAGTTGTAAGTGAATTTGGAGTAATGCGGTTTGATGAAAAGACCCGGCGAATGTATTTGGCTGAATACTTCCCGGGAGTTTCCCCTCAGGAGATCCAGGATAAAACCGGATTTGAATTAGATACATCCAGGGCGGTAGAGTCTCCGCCGCCTGAGGATTACATCCTGGAGGTATTAGTTAACCAGGTTGATCCACAACGTTTAATGATTTAAGACTACTAGTTACAGTTACACATAGGACTTTCCGATCCGAGGTTCCCGGTATGGATTCCCCCTACTCCATACCGGGGACCACCTCCCCATTATCCAACTTCGCATCCTTGCCCTTATATATGAAAGTTTTATAGACTAGAAACGTAAGACAAAAACAGGGAGGGGTATGAAGATGCGGTACATAATGAAGAGAGTAGCCGGGCTAGTGTTACTGGTGTTTATAATAGGAATCCCGGTTGGATGTAATAGGCAGGGAGAGTTGGACCAGCCTTTAACTGCCGGGAAAGCAGCTTTGGCTTCTGAGTTTGCTCCTTATAAAGAGGTGGCGGTAGAGGAAAAACCAAGCCTAAAGCCATATGCCATAGAGCCTGAATTGAACAACGTGGAAAACGGCACCCGGTTTATCTTTTCCGCAGATGCCCGGAAAGCCCTGGTGGCAAACGGTTTCGTAGTATTGCCGGAAAAAAATTTGGAATTCTTTTGGGTATATGAAATGAACCGCTATGATGCGGTGCCCAATCTGGTTACTACCGATGCTATGCTGCACAACTACCACCTTTTCTTCCAACATTTGCTTAAGACCATAGAGGAGGAAAAGCTGATCCCAAGCCTGAAACAACTTAATTCAGGCATGCTCAAGGCTTCTATGGAACAGCTTGATGCATTAAAAAATACGGCCTGGGAGAATGCTGCCCGGCGCAATCTGGCCTTTTTTACAGTAGCCAGCCGGATTTTAGACCCTAAATCCACCATACCGCAAGAAGTTGAGGGCGTGGTAAACGCTGAACTTAACTTGATCAATGAGCATCAGGCAACAGCTGTTTCTCCGCTTATGAGTATGGGTAAGACCCCCGATGTATTGGAAAGTTTAAAAGAAGATTACACCCAGTATATCCCCCGAGGCCATTACACCCGCAGTGAACAACTTAAAGCCTATTTTAAGGTCATGATGTGGTACGGGCGCATGACTTTTCGCATTAAGGACCAAGATGAGACCCGATCTGCGGTATTGATGGCCCTGGCGCTGCAGGATGATGAAAGGGAAACTGCCTGGAAAGATATATACCATACTACCCAATTCTTTGTGGGAACCAGTGATGACCCGGGTTATCAAGAGTATCTGGAGATCATTAACCGGGTTTACGGGCCAGAGTTCACTCTCCGAAAGCTTTCTACGGATCAGGAGCAGTGGCAAAGGTTTATGGAGGAAGTCCGTACTATTAAAGGACCGGCTGTTAATTCCATTCCCATATTTGATGCTTCAATCCAGCCGGACCGGGAACATGAAATTAAGGGTTTCAGGTTCATGGGGCAGCGTTATACAGTAGATGCGGATATTTTTCAGCGCTTAATCTACCGGGAGGTAGGAGAAAATCCTGCCGGTGAGAGACGGGTGTTGCCTAAAGGGCTTGATGTTCCGGCTGCTCTGGGTTCTGCCGAAGCCAAGGTTATTCTTAAGGATATGGGCGATTACCAGTATCAGGGCTACCCGGAAAACATGGAAAAGTTGCAGAAATACCTGGGTGAGATGGAACCTTCCCAATGGAACCAGGATTTATACTGGAATTGGCTCCACACCTTGCTTCCCCTGACCCGGCAGGTTGCAGAGGGATACCCTTCATTTATGTGCAACCAGGCTTGGGCCCGGAAAGAATTGAATACCTTCCTGGGGAGTTGGACCGAGTTAAAGCACGACAGCATCCTTTACGCCAAACAGGTCTATGCCGAAATGGGGGGCGGCCTGGATGAGTTTGATGATCGAGGCTATGTAGAACCCAACCCCCGCCTTTATGCCCGGCTGGCATCACTGGCGGCTATGACCCGGGATGGATTAGAGGCCCGGAACCTTATAAGTGAACGGGATTTTGAGAGTTTAAACCGTATGGAAAAGCTGGCCCTGGATTTAAAAACTATTTCCGAAAAGGAGCTTCAGGAAGAACCTTTGACCGAAGCGGAATATGATTTGATAAAGACCTTTGGCGGGCAATTAGAGCACTTTTGGATGGAGGCTCTAAGAGACCAACAGGGCGGGCGGAACCAGTTACTAAACGACAATCCGGCTGCATTGGTAGCTGATGTGGCCACTGCTCCCCCCGACCTGGTGCTGGAAGAGGCTACCGGTTTTGTTCAGGCTATATATGCAGTAGTGCCGGTGGAAGGAAAGCTGCGTATTGCCAAGGGGGCAGTTTACTCGTATTATGAATTCCCCTGGCCAGCCGCAGATCGTTTAACTGATCAAAAATGGCGGGAAATGCTGGAGACCGGTGAGCATCCCCAGGCCCCTGTCTGGACTCAGTCTTTCGTCATCAATAACGGAGAATGTAGGATAACTATGCCATGGCAGGTGCGACAATAATCCGGGTAAGGCTGCTGGTAATGCTGGCGGTGATAGTGGCTGTTGCATTGATTATGAGTTTAGGGGTAAGTTGGCCAACCCCCCGGCCGGCCCAGATCCACCAGGATACGGACTGTGATTTGCAGCCTGAAACTTTTGCCTTGAACCGTGATGGAAGGCTATTAGTGGAAGAAGCGGGTATAGTGCTGTGGGAATCCCCGTCGGACTGGACAATAACCCAAATTGCGGTAGCCGATATTACTGGTGATGGAAAGCAGGAGCTCTTGATGGTTTTATGGAATTACGGAAGCTTTGGGACCTCCAGGCCCTGGTGGATAAAAGGGCCTGATCGAGTTTACAGTAATCACCTGTTTATCTACCAACTGGTAGGCGGGCGGGTTAAACCGCTTTGGTGTTCTTCAGCTCTGGAGCGGCCAATAATTGAAATGGAATTACAGGATGTAAACGGTGACGGCCAAATAGATTTAAGGGTTTTGGAAGGCCCAAAAGCGGGTAATCTATACCCGCTGCGCCAGGTCTTCCTGCGCAGCTATAGCACCTGGCAATGGCAGGGGTGGGGCTTTAGTAAAATATAATGATGGTTGGACTATTCATGGGGGATGACGATGTGAGGGAGACGATTCCTGTTCATTGTCATCCCCTGACTGCTTAATTTTGTTTAGGAACAACTATATGGTAATATAATTTGGAGTAATCTGTTTATGGCTGAATAGATGTCATAAAAGTCTATTATTTGCCAATGAGGTGTCAAATGTTGATTAGAGGCAGGGCTCGGTTAGATAAGCGAACCAAGAACTTGGTTCAAAGACTGAAAAGGCATGAAATCGCCATAATCAATCATGCAGATATCGATGAGGTAGCTGCCAATTCATTGATTGATATCCGGCCCCAATTGATTATCAACGCCCAGGCTTCTATTACCGGACGGTATCCGGCTAAAGGGGTATATAAAATACTTAAATCAGGTATTCCAGTCCTGGATGAAGTTGGGGAACAGGTCTTTGAACAAGTAAGAGAGGGTATGATCATTCAGGTAAAGGGTAATTGCGCTTATCTTAATAATAAATTGATTGCTGAGGGCAAGTTATTAACCCTTAATGATGTACATATAAAGCTGCAGGAGGCCATGGTCAATATCCAGCAGGAACTCGATGATTTCGTAGAAAACACCCTGGAATATGCTAAAAAAGAAAAAGTAATCCTGTTGGGAAACCTTGAAGTACCGAGCCTGAAAACCAGTATTTTGGGGCGTCATGTCCTGATTGTAGTTAGAGGCAGCAGCTACAAAGAGGATTTGAAGATCATCAGCTCCTATTTACAGGAAGAAAAGCCGGTTTTAATCGGGGTTGATGGGGGTGCCGATGCCTTGATGGAGTTTGGACTTAAGCCGGACATTATAGTAGGGGATATGGACAGTGTTTCGGATAAAGCCTTGCTGAGCGGAGCCGAGATTGTGGTCCATGCTTATCCTGACGGATCGGCTCCCGGATTGACACGGGTACAGTCAATGGGGCTCAGTGCGCAAACATTTCCTATGCCAGGCACCAGTGAGGATGTAGCCATGATTCTTGCCTGGGAACTTGGAGCAAGCCTAATAGTTGCTGTAGGGACTCATTCCAACATGATCGATTTTATGGAAAAAGGCCGCAAAGGGATGGGAAGCACATTTCTGGTGAGATTGAAGGTCGGATCAATACTGGTCGATGCCAGAGGTGTAAGCCAGCTGTATAGACAGAGCATGTCTTCAAAGAATTTAATCCAACTGCTGATTGCGGCTATGTTGCCAATAATTATCATTTTATGGGTTTCGCCGGCGACAAAACCGTTTTTTAAGTTAATCTTACTGCAGATTAAATTACTTCTAAGCATGTAAAGAGGTGAGAAGATGATCGATTTAAGATACCATATAGCATCCCTGATTGCCGTTTTTTTGTCTCTCGGGCTGGGTATTCTAATAGGAAGCACCATTGTGGGCAATGATATCATGGTCGACCAGCAACAGAAGATGATCAATAGCCTGGAAGAGCAATTTTACGTATTAAGGGAAAAAGAAGCCTCTTTAATGGCAGAAAACGAGTATAAAAGTAAAATTTTAGGCAATTATGAAAATTACAGCCAGTCGCTGCTGCCTTACCTGGTTGAAGATCGTTTGATGGATTATAAGGTGGCGATAGTTGTCAGCGGTGATAATGAGATACCGGCCGGTATGATTAATGCTTTATCGATAGCCGGAGCTCAGGTAGTTTCTAAAACCATAATACTTTCTAATCTAAGCCTGGATGACAGTGAATTAAGAACCAGGGTAATGGAGTTTTATGATATGGGCGAAGAAGCCACAGTTGAAGAAATGAAGCAACAGATTGCCGCCAGTGTAGCAGCTATTATTACTAATAATGGTAGTCCGGAATTAATCAGATTCCTTCAGGAAAACGGATTGGTTAAGTTCAGCGGTTCCAACACCATACCGGTAAATGGAATTATCCTTATTGGCGGCAGTAATAACTTGGCCAATTTCTTTGCCCAGTCATTCGATACTGCATTGATCAAACATTTGAGCGAAACCGGCCACCGGGTTTTTGGAGTAGAACATTCCCTGGTTACCTATTCCTGTATGACCCATTATCAGGAGAACAATATCAGCACCATTGACAATATAGATCTCAGCCCCGGGCAGATATCCTTGATTTTAGCCATGGACGGCGAACAGGGGCATTACGGGATTAAGGAGACAGCCCAGAAATTTATCCCTTCACTTCCGGTTAACTCATTTAAGGGGAGATAGCTTGAAGTCAATCAGTATTGTGGTACCGGCATATAATGAAGCCGCCAAGATAGCAAAAACCTTGAAGGCGATTAAAACGATTCCCGGGATAGAATCGATTATTGTAGTAAATGACGGATCTTCTGATAATACCGCTGAGATTGCCAGAAAGGAAGGGGTTCAGGTTATTGACCTGCCTGCCAATCTCGGTAAAGGAGGGGCAATGAACGCAGCCCTGGGTACTGTAAATACTGATATTATTGTATTCCTGGATGCCGACCTGGCTGAATCGGCGGCAGAGGCAGAAAAGATAATTAAACCGGTGTTAAATGGAGAAGCTGATTTATGTATAGCCTCATTTCCTCCAGCCAGAAAGAAAGGCGGTTTTGGCCTGGTAAAAAAAACTGCCAGGTGGGCGATTAAAAAAGCGGGGGGGGCTGAGTTCATTTCCCCCCTTAGCGGTCAGAGGGCTATGACCCGGGAAGTAGTGCAGCGGGTAGCTCCTTTTAGAGAGAAATACGGAGTAGAGCTTGATATGACCATCCGGGCGCTTATAGCAGGGTTCCGGATTAAAGAGGTCCCTACCTTTATGACCCATAATGAGACGGGCAGGGATCTAAAGGGGTTTCTCCACCGGGGGAAACAGTTCCTGGATGTTGTGAAGGTTATTCGGCAGCATTTTTGGAGGCTAATCTAATCATGTATTGGGGAATTACAATTATATCAGTAATAACCGCTTTTATTATCGAAGCTATTGTTCTGTACTTCACCCTGGGTTTATTAAGGGATGGCGGAGCAATAAGGAAGAACTATAAAGGGGCCGAGATCCCTGTGAGTGCAGGAATAAGCTTCCCCATTACGGTTATCCTAATTTATATTATCTATTCCCTGGCTGGTATTTTTGCTCCAACCCATCAGCTATTTCTCTTTGGTATCACCAGTATCTCGTTTCTAGGGTTCATTGATGATATGCTGGGAAGCAGGGATACTACCGGCTTTAAAGGGCATATAGGGCTCCTGTTAAAAGGCAAGATGACTACCGGGGGTTTAAAGGCATTAGGTGGTGGAATGATCGCCTTTTTTTTAGCCTTATCGATTTCCAGGCAGCTGTCAGAAATAGTTATCAACCTGCTCCTGATCGCACTGTTTACCAATGCTTTAAACCTGATGGACCTGAGGCCGGGCAGGGCTATAAAGGTTTATTTATTGGGGGTATTGGTTTTAGCCCTTGGAGCGGCAGGGAGGCTGGATTGGGTTATGATATCACCTCTTCTGGGTGCGGTGATATGCTATTTCTATACCGATTTGAAAGCCCGGGCGATGATGGGCGATTCAGGTTCCAATGTCCTGGGTATTTCCCTGGGATTTGCCTGCGCCATAAGCCTGGCATTGATATTTAAAATATTTATTGTCATATTATTGATAGGTATTCATATTTTAGCCGAAAGGTATTCGATTACCAGGATTATTGAGAACGTCCCTATTCTTAGGGCTATAGATGACTTGGGAAGGGGTTAGCTTAAATGGTTAATGAAAATAGGCTGGTACAAAGGTTTATTCAGCTGGTTCAAATAGATTCCGTTTCTGGAGAGGAAAGAGAACTGGCTGAGTTTTTAAAGTCCGAATTTGCCCTGCGCGGCCTAACGGCAGTAGAGGACCAGGCAGGGTTGGTTCTGGGGTTGCAAGCAGGCAATCTGCTGGTGAAAATACCTGGGAATAAAAACAAACCGGGATTATTATTTGCTGCCCACATGGATACGGTTGAACCGGGACGGGGAGTCAAAGCGATTAAGGAGGATGATGTAATCCGGAGCTCGGGGGATACTATCCTGGGAAGCGACGATAAGGCTGCAATAGCTATTTTGCTTGAGGCCTGTGATGTATTAATCGGAAGCAATATCGATCACCCCCCAATAGAAATGTTATTTACCATTGCTGAAGAACAGGGGCTTTTGGGGATAAAACAATTTGATTTTGGAAGAATTGAAGCCAGGATGGGATATGTATTAGATGCCGGCGGTCCTCCCGGGACAATTGTTATCCAGGCCCCGTGCCAGAATGAAATCGAATATATTGTTCAGGGAAAATCAGCTCACGCGGGGATGAATCCGGAGGATGGGATAAATGCTATTCAGCTGGCAGCCCTGGCTGTATCTAAAATGCCTTGTGGACGGTTGGATACAAGCACCACCTGTAACCTGGGCTTGATAGAAGGCGGAATAGCCAGAAATATTGTTCCTGATTGGTGCAGCATAAAGGGTGAGGTCCGGAGTTACCAGAGAAACCGGCTGGATGAGCTAACCATACTGTTAAAAGAGACCTTTATCTCCGAGGTTGAGGCCCGGGGAGGAAAAGCGCAGGTTGATATTAAATTTTTATACCCGGAAATAATGCTTGACCGCCAATCAGAGGTGGTGCAGCTGGCGGTAAAAGCCGCTGAAAGGATTGGCATCAAACCAAGTCTTGCTGGCGCAGGTGGCGGAAGCGATGCCAATATAATCAACCATAGAGGAATACCGTGTGCCAACCTGGGAATAGGAATGAAAGATGTACATACCTGTAATGAGAATATCAATATAACGGATTTGATAAAGGCAACAGAACTGGTTATATCGATTATGGAAACTGCTAGTTAAAGAGAAAGCAGGTTATCAGGCATGATAGAGATTAAACGGGGTAAAATCTTGCGGCAATTATATGCCAGGCCAGGTATAGAGTATTATCTCATTAGGATAGAAGACCGTGAAGAAAAATGCATTTCCTACCCGGATATGATCGGCCCTCTTAATACGGGAGATGAGGTTTTGGTTAACACCGGCGCAGTGTCTCTGAACTTGGGGACCGGCGGATATCACTTTGTTATATCCAATCTGCACTCCGAAAAACGGCCCATGACTCCCGGAGGTCATATTATGAAACTCCGTTATACTCCAATGCAGGTCAAGGTATTGAGTGTTGAAGAAGAAGACAGCCCGCACCACAATTTAATGGCGGAAGCGGATAACCTGGAAAAGACCCCGGTAATTGTAACCACCCTTCATTCCATGTTAGCCCCGTTGTGCATCAAGCTGCACGAATACCGGCTGAGGGTTGCTTATGTGATGACTGATGGTGCAGCTTTGCCCATCAGTTTCAGTCAATCGGTCTACTGGTTAAAAACCCAGGGGATGCTTGAGGGTACGGTAACCATAGGCCATGCCTTCGGGGGGGATCTGGAAGCTGTAAACATTTATTCCGGATTATTGGCTGCCCAAAAGATAATAAAAGCTGATGTAATAATTGCCGGCATGGGTCCAGGTATTGTAGGTACAGGCACCAAATGGGGCTTTACCGGAATTGAACAGGGGGATATCCTAAATGCGGTTGAGGTTTTAAATGGTACCCCTATGGCAGTTCCCCGTATTAGTTTTGCAGATAGGAGAAAGCGTCATTATGGAATAAGCCATCATACCCTTACGGTTCTCTCCCGGGTATGTCGGGTTAAGGCAGTAGTGCCCCTTCCGGTAATGGATGAAGAGAAAACCGATTATATCTTGGGACAGATCACGGCTGCCCAAATAGCGGACAGGTATCAATTCTGCATGGAGGACAGTTCATCTGTAATCGAACTGCTTAAAAAAAGCCCATTTAAGATTACCACCATGGGGCGGGGAGTGGAAGAGGAAACTGAGTTTTTCCGCACCCTTGGGGCAGCAGCCATTGCAGCTAAACGACTGTTAAGAAAGGAAAAATTGCACTGGGTAAGCCTAGTTTAAATGGAGTTGAATGAATTGTTGCAAGGTTGTGCCGCGGGGATAGCTATTAAGTATAGATTTTAGCTCACTATACCGGCCGGCAAAAATTATCCGGCTGTTTCTCACCATCAGGCAGTAATTCATTAATCTACTCACCTCGTAACCATTTTATGTATAAGGAAAAGGATTTATGCAGGAGGGAATTATATGGAGTTTCTAGAGAAGACCATAGACTCAGAACAGGTCTTTACCGGTCGTATTGTTAAGCTAAAAGTAGATACGGTTCGGTTACCCAGTGGTAACCTGGGCAAGAGGGAGATTATCGAACATCCAGGAGCAGTGGCGATAGTAGCTTTGGATAATGAGCAGCAGATCTGGATGGTAAAACAGTTCCGCAAGCCGACAGAAGAGGTATTAATAGAAATACCCGCTGGAACCCTTAAAGACAACGAAGAACCGCTGGATTGTGCCAAAAGGGAATTGTCGGAGGAAACCGGGCTGCAAGCCGCTTCCTGGAAAGAGATACTATCTTACTACAGCGCTCCAGGTTTTTGCAGTGAAAAGATTTACTTATTCCTGGCCACTGGTTTAGAAGCCGGGGCAGCCCACCCCGATCCCGATGAAATGGTGGAAACAATCAAAATCCCGATTAAACAGGCATATAATATGATATTTGAAGGCAAGATAAAAGACGGCAAAAGCATAATCGGCATTCAATATGCCTATTGGCTGGGGAGATGAGTATTTGCAGCATTTATTTGGAGACCTGCACGTTCATATTGGCCGGGCAGGCAATAATCGTATCAAGATAACTGCCTCAAAAAGTCTGGACTTAAAGAGTATTATTTTTAGCTATGCCCCTCGCAAAGGTCTGGGTATTGTAGGGGTTGTTGATGCTGGAAGCACAGCGGTTTCAGCCGAAATTGAAGAACTGCTTGAGGCCGGTCACTTAATTGAACAGGAAAAAGGCGGCCTGTTGGCTGCCAATGGTATATTGCTGATCACCGGGTGTGAAGTCGAAACTTCCGAAGGGTTTCATGTGATAATCTATTTACCATATATGGACAGTATTCGTAAGTTACAGAAGTATCTAAAAACTAGGGTGAATAATCTGGTCCTTTCCACCCAGAAGGTCAAAGCTACCGTAGTTGACCTTATCAACCTGGCAGCCGTACTGGACGGCATATTATGCCTGGCGCACGCTTTTACCCCCCATAAGGGGATATACGGATTCTGGACCAGTAATATAAAGGAAAAAATTGGAGAGGATATAAACCATATAGGAGTTCTAGAACTGGGGCTAAGCGCGGATACGGATATGGCCGATATGATAGAGGAAACCCGGAATTTTACCTTTCTTACCAATTCCGATGCCCATTCGGCAGCCAATATCGGAAGGGAATATAATCAATTCAGGGTTCAGGATAAGAGTTTTCAAGAACTGAGGTATTGTTTCAAGAAAGAACACGGACGCAGGGTCACGGCCAATTACGGTATGGACCCTTTGCTGGGCAAATATCACCGCAGCTACTGCCTTGACTGTTCGACAATAACCAGTGAAAAGCCGCCGGTTACCTGGTGCCATACTTGCGGGAGCAATAATCTGGTTATGGGGGTATATGATCGGATAGCATTAATAAGAGATTTCCAGGAGCCCCATCATCCGCTGGACCGTCCCCCTTATAACTACAGGGTTCCTCTAAAGGATCTTCCGGGAGTCGGTCCCCGGGCTATGGAAAAATTGCTAAATGTTTTCCCTAACGAAATTTATGTGACGGAGAATGCTCCTGTAAAAGCTATTGCGCGAATAACCGGAAACCCGGTAGCTCAGTTGATAGAAGGAATGAGAGCCGGGCGTTTATTAATATCTCCCGGAGGAGGTGGGCGCTATGGAAAGGTCAAAAAGCCTAATAATTACCAGTGATGCCAGCGGGGCCTATAAGGCTGCTTGCGACCGCATGCTGGTAATGATTGTTGATATAATCGATATGTCAACAACCCTGGAGAGTGCTTTGGATGCCGGCGCCTATGCAGTCCTGGGCTGCAGTCCTGATGTGACCCGGGCTCCGGTTAAGGTTGCACCGATGGAAATAGGCAGGGAAGCCGGCCGTTTATCTGCCCAGGCCGGGACTGGAATAATAATAATTGCTGAACCGCGCATTGGGAAAGATGAAGAACGGCTGGCCAGGTGCACTCAGGTAATTAAAGGCATTGAGGCTGAACATGGGCAGATTGAGGCGGTTATACCCAACATTGGGGCTGAAGTCCCCAAACTGGTTGATTTCAAAGATAAGGTGGTAATTGCGGTAACCGAAACCGGTGGAGCAGCATTTGATGCTGCATTTAGAGTCAGCAGGCAAGTCATTACCGGAACCGTAGCCAGGACTTACCGGCAGAAAGGCTTAGAGCCGGCTCTGAGTGCAGTAAAAAGAGCCCGGGATTCAATTCGGAATGATAATCCAGGTATCGCAATAGTGGCTGCCAGTCGGAATTCTATGGAAGATATCCTGGCCGCCCAGTTTATTGCCAACCTGTTATTAAAAGAAGGTTGGGCATGAATATTTACTGATATTCAACTAAGCGCAAGGCCTTTGGAAAGACAATAAATAGATTCCAGGGAGTAAGCTTCAAGGTTGCGGAAGCACTTATCAAGCTTGATACCTGCAGGGGTTTCCTTCATTCGGTGGCCAAAGCTGTCGGCAACAATGCCGATCCGTCCCTTTGCCGGCGTTTAGTATCTGAGGCCAAGAAATTTGTAACTGAGCAGTGCTGGGATGTGGCTAACCTTTCTATGCAGGTTATGGGTGGCATCGGTTATACTGATGTTTATCCCATTGAGAGAATCCTCCGCGATTTAAGGCTTTCCATGATTTGGGTCGGGACCAATGAAATAATGAGTTTAATTATCCAGCACGAATGGTACAAGGAGTTCACCAAGGAAAAAGCTGCTACCAATAAACGGGAAGTTGAAAAGGATTGTGTAAGTGCCTTTGATTATGAGGAAAAGCACTACGGATAGGGAGAGGATTTTGGAATAATTTTTAAACTACTATCCTGTATACCTGGTTTGCCTGGCAGAGGGCCAAAATGCTGATCAGCATAGCCCATTCCGATTTTCGGGATGAGCTGGTAAAAGCCGCTCAAGAGCAAAAGATCTGGACTAGAACTAATAAAATATAGCCATAGGCAACCACTATTTATTATCTAAGGGGAACCTACACTAATTTCGCATATTAGTAACGAGCATTTTTACAGGGCCGGCGATGCTTGATCATTCAGGTTATGACCTAAATAAAAACTATTAAGCCCATAATATACCAGGACGCTTATTGGAAGTTATTTGAATCGGGAATCTTACCGGGATTTATATTAAAAACCCAACAATCATATACTTTTGATTAGGTTTCCGATTCATCCTCTCTTTCATCTTCATCAGGATTTTTTACTACCATAACCGGGCAATTGCAGTTGGTGATAACTCTATGAGAGACGCTGCCCAGAACCGCACCTTTTAATGGGCCATTACCCCGGGTTCCCATTATGATAAGATCATACTGGCTCTTTTTTGCTTCATTAATGATTTTCCGGGCTGGATCCCCTAATAAAATGAGTTCGGTTATTATCACATCTCCCTCATCTGCACTATTCCTTATATCGCTTAGGATGGATGTGCTGTGCTCCTTAACTTCTTTCTCATTATAATAATTCCGGGCAAATAATACCCCTTTTCGTGAGTAATATTCAAGATCATATGCAACTTGGAGCAGGACGATTTCCGCGTTGGTCAATTTTGCCAGTTCCAGGGCTTTTTTATAGGCCAGCTTGGAAGAGTCGGAGCCGTCAACTGGTACCAGGAATTTTTTAAACATAATGGCTTCCCCCTCAATAATGCATACTCTATTTGCATTATAACATTATTCTTACTTATTCTATCAAAGCTAAGCAATACCAGGTATAGGAGGGAAAATGCTTTGTGATTTGCTCCGCCGGTTTAAATTGATCTATAAACTTTTTACGAAAATGCCCAACCTTAATCCATAGCGGCTCCCAGCTGTTATATGGTTTTTTATGGGCATAAACGTGATTGCCTTAAAATATAATTTCTAAAGATAATCTTGTCTAACCGGCCGCGGATGTTTTTAAGCAAACCACTAAGGAGAGCGCTAAATGAATCCCAAAAACCGTATCAAAGCCCATATTCAAGAGAATATAATTCAGTATTCACTAGTCGTAATAATTCTATTGACCGGGATAATCTTAGGTAACTCTAAAGTAACGGGTCTTGATGGGGAAGTAAGGATTCACCTGTTAGAGTTGGTGGATAATTACGTTCAGGGTAACACCGGAGAGCAAAGCTTACTTTGGGGGGCCTTTATAAACCAGGCTAGAGTAGTGGTTGGAGTATGGTTTTTGGGGCTGACTGTAATAGGATTGCCGCTGATACTGGCAGTTATTTTCTATCGTGGTTTTTCCCTTGGCTTTACTGTAGGTTTTTTGGTAAGTGAGAAAGCCGGAGCAGGATGGTTGCTTAGTATAGTATCAATACTGCCCCAGAATCTGGTTTATGTTCCATTTCTGGCAATCTGGTCAGTTATAGCCATGAATTTTACAGTATATATTGTAAAGGGAAGGAAATCAAATTTGGTCCCTTTAACCACTGCGGTTATAAGGTACACTATGCTTATGCTGTTTTTTCTGCTGTTGTTTCTCGCTGGGGCTTTTGTTGAAGCCTATCTTTCACCCTGGCTGCTATCATTAATAATCTAACATTAGGAGGTGAGACAAGTGTTAATCGTTATACGCAACTGGAAGAAAAAATGCATTAGGATGGGTATTGTAATTACTTTGATTATTGCCTTTGCTGTAGCCGCGCCAGCCTTAACCGGTCTTTTTCACCATTATATTCCTGCCCTGGGAGGGTGGTTTGAAGATGAACATCCATCGGGTAACCCGATGAGAGTGGAAGGAGATACTAAATTTGATCGGGCCTTAGATCAGTTTGTAATTAAGCTGCAAAAATTTTATCATGAAGATAACAGATAATTGTGTATAGAAGACTGGTGTCATTCAGCGCAAACGGGGGGTAGCCTATGGAAAAGACGGTTCAAGCATTTGTCAATTACTTAAAATATGAAAAGGGATTATCTGATAATACCCAGGCTGCCTACAGACGAGACCTGGAAAAGTTTAGCACGTTTCTTCAACAGGAAACTAACATAAGAGAACCTGGTGCAGTCGCTAAACATGACATAATGAACTTTTTAACCTGGCAATTAGAGCAGGGAGTAGCTCATGCCACAATGGCCCGCTGCCTGTCAAGCATTAAAACTTTCTATAAATTTTTGATCCTGGAAGACTACTTGCAGGTTAATCCAGCAATTGATTTGGAGACCCCCAAAATCAAGCGGAGATTGCCTCAGGTACTTTCTCATGAAGATGTGGACAGGCTGATGCAGCAACCCAACGTTATACTCCCCCTGGGGTTACGCGACCGGGCAATGCTTGAATTGATGTATGGTACCGGACTTAGGGTGTCTGAACTGCTCTCCTTAAAAATTGATAATCTGAACAAAACGGTAGGGTTTTTAAGATGTGTGGGGAAAGGAAATAAAGAACGGATTATACCCGTTAATCAGACTTCTATTGATTGGATAGAAAGGTACTTAACCAGGGCAAGAGGGTTATTGCTCAAAAAGAACCGGGAAGATAGAACCCTATTCTTGAATTCTAACGGGAAGCCAATGACCAGGCAGGGGTTTTTTAAGATATTG
This sequence comes from Syntrophomonadaceae bacterium, assembly GCA_050949865.1. Classification (GTDB taxonomy): domain Bacteria; phylum Bacillota; class Syntrophomonadia; order Syntrophomonadales; family Syntrophomonadaceae; genus JBMNGN01. Next base: position 436,788 of record JBMNGN010000001.1, on the reverse strand, counting down.
GCCCATTATGCGAAAAAAGCACAGCTGTCCCAGGATGTAACCCCTCACACCCTGCGGCACTCATTTGCCACCCACTTGTTGGAAAACGGAGCTGATTTAAGGGCTGTCCAAGAAATGCTGGGCCATGCAGATATTGCTACTACCCAGATATATACTCATTTAACTAAAAGCCGATTAAGAGAAGTATACCAGCGATATCACCCCCGGGCATAATAGTAATATATATAGAAAGGATTTTACAAATGCATAAGAAAGCAATCTTGATTGTGCTGGACAGTGTAGGTATTGGAGCCAGTGCAGATGCGGAACAGTACGGTGACCAGGGCTGTAATACTCTGAAGAATACCGCCAGGGCCGTTGGAGGATTAAAGGTGCCCAACCTGCAGAGCCTCGGTTTAGGGAATATTGAAAACATAGCCGGGGTCTCCCCTACTGCTAGGGCAATTGGCAGCTTTGGACGGGCGAGGCAATGCTCCAAGGGCAAAGATACAACTACCGGACATTGGGAAATGATGGGAGTTATCCTGGAAAAAGCCTTTCCGGTATACCCAAACGGATTTCCTCCCGAACTCATCGCCCATTTTGAAAGCCTAATAGGGGTAAAGACCCTGGGCAACAAAGTTGCTTCAGGTACTGAAATTATTGAAGAACTCGGAGAGGAACATATGAATACCGGCTTTCCGATTATATATACATCGGCAGATAGTGTTTTTCAGGTTGCGGCTCATGAAGAGGTTATTCCCCTCCCGTTACTATATGAAATCTGTGTTAAAGCCAGGAACTTGCTTCAGGGGGAGCACGGTGTAGGCCGGGTAATCGCGCGGCCGTTTATTGGCGAGCCAGGCAGATTCGTCAGGACTTCGAATCGCCGTGACTATTCCCTGGCACCTCCTCCAAATGTTCTGGATGATATTCTAAAGGCCGGGCAAAAGGTAATAGGAATAGGGAAAATCAAGGATATTTTTGCCGGAAGGGGAATAACCCATTCCTTTGCTATCTCAGGCAACCAAGATGGCATAGACAAGACCCTCAACGTTATGGAAGGAGTATGGGATGGGCTGATATTTATCAATCTTATTGACTTTGATCAGCTCTACGGTCACAGAAATGATCCTTTCGGTTATGCCAGGGCTTTAGAAGAGTTCGATTATCGTCTTCCAGAAATCATGCACCGCATGAATCCTGAAGACCTGCTGATCCTAACTGCGGATCATGGATGTGACCCTACAACTGTCGGTACGGATCATACCCGGGAAGAAGTACCCCTTTTAGTTTATAGCAAGGTACTTAAACCTGATGTTGATTTGGGAGTTAGGGAGTCCTTTGCGGATATAGGTGCCTCTATAGCTGAATACCTTGGAATTCCTTACCAGGGCAGGCCAGGAAAAAGCTTTATTATGGAGTTGAGATAAGGTATGAATTTTCAAGATTTAATCTTAAAAAAGAGAGATGGATTAAGTTTAAGCCAGGAGGAACTAAATTTCCTGGTTAAGAGTATTGCTGATGGGACAGTGCCTGATTATCAGGTTGCAGCTTTTGCCATGGCGGTGTATTTTCGCGGCATGGATGAATCAGAGACGCGCAATCTGGCTCTGGCTATGGCTTATTCCGGAGAAGTAATGGATTTATCGCCTATCACGGGCATCAAGGTAGACAAGCACAGCACTGGCGGAGTAGGCGACAAAACAACTATTGTAGTACTTCCTCTAGTTGCAGCAGCCGGGGTTCCAGTAGCTAAAATGTCCGGCCGGGGATTAGGCCATACCGGAGGTACCATCGACAAGTTCGAGTCTATTCCTGGTTTTAAGGTGGAAATGGACTATTATGCATTTATTGAGCAGGTCAATTCCATTGGGGTGGCCCTTATATCACAAACCGGAAACCTGGTTCCGGCAGATAAGAAACTGTATGCGATAAGGGATGTTACTGGTACGGTGGATAGCATCCCCCTAATTGCCTCCAGCGTAATGAGCAAAAAGATTGCTTCCGGCGCGCAGGCTATTGTTCTTGATGTTAAAGTAGGGCAGGGAGCTTTTATGAAAAACCGGGAAGAAGCAATTGAGCTAGCCAGGACCATGCTTGCTATTGGTAAAGGGGCAGGCAGAAATGTGATTGCGGTACTCAGTAACATGAACCAGCCGCTGGGAATGATGATCGGCAACAGCCTGGAAGTTAGGGAAGCAATAAAGACCCTGCAGGGAAAAGGTCCTGCTGATTTGGAAGAGCTTTCAATTCACCTGGCTGCCAATATGGTTCTTTTGGGCGGAAAAGCAGGTACATATGACCAGGCACGACATATTGTCGTAAAGGTATTGGCTTCTGGGCAGGGATTGAAAAAATTTGAAGAATGGGTTCAAGCCCAAGAGGGATGTCTGGATTTGGGTGATCCTGATTTTGGACTTCGCCCGGCTCTGATAAAGAAAGAAGTGAATGCTTTAAAAACGGGCTATATACATAGTATAGATGCATTGCAGGTAGGAAGATTAGCCATGTCTTTAGGAGCCGGACGGGAAAAAATCGGAGATATAATAGATCACTCGGTAGGGATTGAACTGTTGAAAAAGCAAGGTGATTTTGTACAAAGGGGCGAACCTCTGGCCATTATCCATTCAAGCCACTGGCAGGGAGCCCAAAGCACTGAAGAAAGATTAAAAAATGCCTTTAACTTAACTGATGAACCCGTAAAAAATGATCCTATTATTATCCAAACCCTTTATTAGGAAGCGAAAAGAACGTCCCCTTGCTTCCCCCCAACTTTTTCTAACTGAGCCAGAAGCATAATACTTCTGGATTTAAAATATAATCTATCAGGTATTAAAGGGGGTGCTTTAGTTATGAAGTTAACCAAATGTATAAGCCTGCTTATTATTAGTGTTTTTATCTTAATGCTGGCAAATCCACAAGCCGTAAGGGCAGACACACTGGATTTGAAAGCTGAATCTTATGTTCTGATGGATCCGGATTCAGGAGAAGTATTATTGGCCAAGAATGAGCATGTTAGGTTGGCACCTGCCAGTATGACCAAACTCATGACCCTCATATTAGCCGTTGAAGCTTTGGAAGAAGGAAAAGTAGGGCTCAAAGATACTGTTGTAACCAGTGAGAATGCCTGGAAAATGGGGGGATCGCAGATATACCTGGAACCGGGTGAGGAAATGACTTATGAAGACATGCTGATCGCTATAGCGGTTGGTTCGGCAAATGATGCCTGTGTGGCGGTTGCTGAGCATCTTGAAGGTACCCATAAGGGGTTTGTTGACAAGATGAACGAGAGAGCCAGACAGTTGGGCTTAAAAAACACCAATTTTGTTAATTCTAATGGGCTGCCTGCTGAGAATCATTATACTTCAGCTTACGATATGTGCGTTATTGCCCGGGAGGCGTTAAAACATCCTAAGATTATTGAATATACCAGTATTAAGGAATACAACCTGAGACAGGGCGAATTTGTGTTGTTTAATACCAACAAACTGCTATGGTGGTACCAGGGAGCAGACGGGTTTAAGACGGGTTGGACTAATGAAGCCAAGTATTGCCTGGTTTCATCGGCGAAGAGAGATGGCCTAAGATTGGTAGCAACAGTCATGGCAACCCCCGAGGCCAATGGCCATTTTAGGGATTCCATGCAGTTGTTAAACTACGGTTTTGCACAATATTCTTATAAGACTTTCTTTACCCAGGGGAACGTCTGTGGTATAGTCCAGGTTGGCAAAGGGACGGTGGACAGTGTTGATGTTATAGCTGAGGAAAACGTGGGTTCTATTTCGATAAAAGGAGAGGAATCTAAATTAGCCATTGAGAAAAACCTTTCTGAATATGTCAATGCTCCCATTCAGGAGGGGCAAAAGCTTGGAGAAATCATTGTGACCAGGGAGGGGAAAGAGGTCAAAAGAGTCAATCTGATTGCGGCTAACGCAGTACCTTGTGGTGGCTTAGTTAGACAGATTATGAAAATGATTGCCGAAACCTATCTATTATAAATGGAATTTTGTGGAAGGAGCTATCCCTTCTCTGTTGAATCTATATCTTGAGGGTATCGTTAAACAGGGAGGGGATCGGAACTATATGGGTGTAGAAATAAAACTGGTTCGCAATACAATGGTGGTCAGGGTTAAGGGGGAAATGGACATGCTTATTGCCGAAAAGCTGCGAGAAGAAATAGATGCTAAAATAGAAGAAAATAAGGTTAGAAATCTAATATTGAACCTGGAAAAAGTTACGTTTATTGACAGCTCGGGTTTGGGGGCCATTATTGGCCGCTATAAAAAAATCGCAGCTAATAATGGCAATATGTATATTGTTGGGGCCAAACCTTCAGTAGAAAAGATATTATATTTTTCAGGTATAAATAAGCTGGTTCCGATGTACCGCACTGAACAAGAGGTTATAAAGATTTCCTAATAAGGAGGTGAAACAGCCCTCTGGGCTGGAAGCTATGAATGTGAGGAACTATTTTCGCCTGGAGTTTGAGAGTTTGCCGGAGAATATTTCTTTTGCCCGGTCTTGTGTAGGTGCCTTTGCCGCCCAACTTGACTGCACATTGGAAGAAATTGAGGAAATAAAGCTGGTAGTTTCAGAAGCCGTCTCCAATAGCATTATCCATGGTTATGATAGCCAACCCGGTAAGAAGATTGAATTATCGGTTTATAATATTGATTACGAGATCCTGGAAATAATAGTTGACGATTTTGGAAAGGGAATCGAGGATATACCTAAAGCCCTTGAACCTTCTTATTCCTCTGAACCATCTCGAATGGGACTTGGATTTACTTTTATGAAATCATTTATGGATGAAATGGTGGTTGTTAGTAAACCCAACGAGGGGACAAGCGTCAGGTTGAAGCGCAGTTTTATGGCCAAGGGAAAACAGGCATATGCTTGAATGGGGGGTTGGCCATGTCCTCTGATAGTATATTCGAAGAGAATGAAGGGTTAATCCTGAAGGCCCAGGCTGGTGATATGGAAGCCAGAGCCAAGGTTTACGAAAATAATGTTGGGTTAATCTACATGGTTCTAGAACGGTTTAAAAACACATCTTATGAATATGAAGACTTGTTTCAGGTTGGATCGATTGGATTATTAAAGGCCATCGATAAATTTGATTTCAGTTTTAAGGTCAGGTTTTCCACTTATGCGGTACCCATGATTATAGGAGAAATAAAAAAGTTTCTAAGAGACGATGGCATGGTAAAAGTCCAGCGAGGAGTCAAAGAGGTTTATGCCAAAATACGCTGGGCGCAGGATAAACTACGAGGGGAACTGGGAAGAGAGCCCTTGGTTTCCGAAATTGCAGAACTTATTGGTATCGAAAAAGAAGAGATAGTAGTTGCTATTGAGGCCTGTCGTTCCCCAGCCTACATTCAAGATGTTTTCCCCGGAGAAGAAAAAGAGCATCTGTCATTATTAGACAAACTGACCAATGATGATGCGGATGTATCCATGCTGGAGAAAATTGCCCTGCGAGAAGCCTTAAGGAAACTGAATGCGCGGGAAAGGGAAGTCATATTAAGAAGATTTTTCAAAGATGATACTCAATCATCTATTGCCCTGGATTTAGGGGTATCTCAGGTTCAGGTATCCCGGATTGAGAAGAGTGCCATTAATAAACTCAAAGATATTCTAGGATAAACCCGATCATGTTATTGCAGATTTACTACAGCCATTAAATCGGTTCCTACAGGGTAAAACGTGAAGCGTTTTTTGTCTGCCTTGCATAAAACTCCTCTTACTTAAACACAATAGGATTAGACATTAGTATAAGGAGGATTTTATAGTGCAGGTAAAATTGGCTGAGTTTGTAGGTCAATCAGATCAAAGCTGGCAGGCAGCTATTGAAAACGCAGTTTCTGATGCTTCTAGAACTTTGAAAAACATATCCGGAGTAGAGGTATATAATTGGACAGCCAACTGTCAGAATAACAAAATAATCCAGTATAAAGCTCATGTTAAAATTGCTTATCTAGAATAATCACTAATAATATAGGCCAGAAATAACACCTTTGCCAGGAAGGTGTTATTTTTGTTGTCTGTTTTAGGTTTGGGATTATAGGCATCGCTAAATTATTAGCGATGGATAAGGAAAGAAGTACTAAAACCCACGCAGAAGGGAACTGATTGATAGCGTGGGTTTTTTAGCACTTCCGGGTTTAGATTATAAGCATCGCTAAATTATTAGCGATGGATAAGGAGAGAAGTACTAAAACCCGCGCAGAAGGGAACTGATAATAGCGCGGGTTTTAGGAATAATAAGGTGGGCGTTGGACAATAATATGCTAGCAAGGAGGCGAATTTTTATGAGTGTTCCAGATTCTGATCAGCTTAAGCAGATAGCCAAAGAAGAGTATGGTGAGCTGGTGCAAACAATCAAACCAAAACCACCGGTTTTGCTGCACAGCATATGGGCGTTTGTGGTTGGAGGGCTTATCTGTGTAATAGGACAGGTAATTATCAACTATTTGGTTGGAACCGTCGGAATGTCTCAAACAGATGCAGCTACAGCTGCATCGGTAATCCTAATCTTCCTGGCGGCTTTTTTTACTGGTATTGGGGTGTATGACGAACTGGGCAAGAGGGCTGGGGCAGGCTCTATTGTACCAATTACCGGTTTTGCTAATGCCATAGTGGCATCAGCCATGGAGTTTAAAAGAGAAGGATACATTTTTGGGGTTGGAGCCAGGATATTTACCATCGCCGGGCCGACCCTGGTTTTCGGGTTTGCAGTAGCAGTGTTAATAGGTTTAATCAAGGTATTTGTCACCAGTTGATAAGGTGGGATTAACATGCCTTCTAAAAAACAGGGAGCCCAGACAATTAAATTCAAAAATCCTCCGGTTGTCATATCCTGGGCCTCAATGGTTGGTCCTAAAGAAGGTGAGGGACCGTGGAGGAATGATTTTGATTTGATAATAGAGGATTATTTGTTTGGGGAGAAAACCTGGGAGAAAGCTGAATCCAAAATGTTAAGGGAGACTATTAAATTAGCCATGCGCAAGCAAAATCTCGAGCCTAAAGATGTTGAAGTTCTCCTGGCAGGAGATTTATTAAACCAGGTGGTTTCATCCAATTTCGCTGCCCGGGAGTTAAATATACCATTTCTAGGCTTGTATGGGGCTTGCTCTACAATGGCCGAGGCATTATTGATCGGTAGTATATTAATAGACGGGGGCTTTTTTGAACGGGTTGCGGCAGCTGCCAGCAGTCATCATTTTACTGCTGAAAGGCAATTCAGATTTCCTACTGAACAGGGAGTTCAACCGGCAGCCAGTTCCCAGTGGACGGCTACGGCATCTGGTTGCGTGGTGCTTCAATCCACAGGTGTTGGCCCGCACATTACTAGTGCTACTATAGGAAAGGTAGTAGACCTCGGGCAAACCGATATGTCGGACATGGGCAGCGCCATGGCTCCCGCGGCTGTTGATACGATAAAAGCCCACCTGCAAGATATGAATATACTGCCAGACTATTACGATTTGATCATTACCGGTGACCTGGCCAAAGTTGGGATGGCGTTAGCTGAACAGTTGATGGTTAAGGAAGGTATAATGCCTAAACCCAGTTACAGTGATTGCGGGGTTCTAATGTATGATTTGAAACAAGATGTTGCGGCAGGCGGCAGTGGCTGCGGCTGTGCGGCAGCTATGCTGTGTGGGCCACTGCTTAAAAAGATAGTTGCCGGTGATATTAAAAAAATGCTGCTGGTTGCTACAGGAGCCTTAATGAGTCCAACATCTTCCTGGCAGGGAGAAAGTATTCCTGGAATAGCGCATGCAATTGCAATAGAAAACTAGAAACTTTTTAGGAGGTAAAACAATTAGTGATACCACTTTATATGGCATTTCTAATAGGTGGATTATTATGCTTGATTGGGCAACTGATTATGGACTTAACTAAACCCCAAATTACACCAGGGCACATTCTAGTTGGGTATATCAGTGTGGGGGCTATTCTGAGCGGGTTAGGTCTTTATCAACCCCTGGTAAATATAGGTGGAGCCGGCGCTACCGTCCCGCTTTCTGGGTTTGGACATCTCCTTACCCAGGGAACCCTGAGGGCGGCGGAAGAAAAGGGCATTATTGGAGCCTTGAGCGGTGGAGTAGAGGCAGCTGCAGCGGGCATAACGGCTGCTATTTTGTTCGGCTTTATTGCTGCAGTTATTTTTAATCCCAAAGGTTAGCAAAGTTAAATATTATGGCCAAAAGAAGAGTAATTATTGTAACTGATGGAGACTCAACTGCACAGGAGGCCGTCGAAATTGCTGCTCATGACCTGAATCTTTATATGCTCAAACTGAGCGGTAAACCCCCGTCTGCTTTAAGCGAGGACACAGTCTTACAACTTATTCTCCAAGCACCGTATGAACCGGTAGTGGTAATGGTAGACGATAATGGCCAGAAGGGTCGGGGCCCTGGGGAAAATCTTATTGAGTATCTGATAAATCATGACGACTGCTTAAATATTATAGGGGTTGTCGCTATAGCTTCCAATACCCCGGTTGAAAGGGGTATTAAAGTGGATTTTTCTGTTAATGCTAAAGGCCAGGTAGTAAATGCTCCGGTTGATAAGGATGGAATTGAAGAGCCCCCTAAACATAAGCTGCTGGAAGGCGATACGGTAGAAATATTAAAAAACCATCCCCAATTACTGGTGATTGGCTGCGGGGATCCAGGAAAAATGAATTATAGAGATACGGTCAGTTATGGAGCATTCGTTACCAGCAGATGCTTTCAAGAAATACTTGAAAGGAGTGAAATTCCTCATGGCTAATAGTAAACATACCTATATTGGCCGCAGCTATGACAGAAATCTAGAAATATTTAGGCAGGAGTTAGGAGAGGAAGATAACTTTGACATTATTATTAGGGAAAGCCAGGTAGCTGGAAAAAAATGTGCCCTAATTTGCATAGACGGAATGATAAAAGATGATATTATCACTGAATTAATGATATTCTTGTTCAGATTTCGGCGTAATATTATCCTGTCCAATAACTTTAACCAAATGTTGAAAAAGAGCCTGCCCTATATTGAACTTACTACTGAAAGCAATATTGATGAATTGCTTTATTCGGTATTGTCAGGGGCTATTGTTTTAATTATTGATGGAAATGATGAAGCCTATATAATTGATGCCCGGACCTATCCGGTACGTAATCCAGAGGAACCTGATATCGAGAGAGTGGTCAGGGGCTCCCGGGACGGTTTTACCGAAACCATAGTTTTTAATACGGCTCTCTTGCGCCGGAGAGTCCGGGATCCTAAGCTGAGAATTAAACTGTTTAGAGTGGGAAAACGATCCAAAACCGATGTATGTCTGTGCTATATCGAGGATATCGCTAACCCGACGATAGTCGAAGATATTACAAAAAGAATTGAGGGCATTGCTATTGATGCGGTTCCCATGGCGGAGAAATCAGTGGAAGAACTGATTACCCAAACAAGTTTATGGAATCCTTTTCCCCGGGTAAGGTATACTGAAAGACCTGATGTTGCTGCAACCCACCTTTTCGAAGGGCATGTGATCATAATGGTTGACACATCTCCCAGTGTAATAATAGCCCCGGTAACCTATTTTCACCATATTCAGCATGCTGAAGAGTACCGTCAAAACCCAACGGTTGGAGTTTATATCAGATGGGTAAGGTTTCTGGCTATTGTTGCCTCCATATTTGTAACTCCCTTGTGGTTGCTGGTTGCTTTATCACCCGAGTTGTTACCCGAATCATTAAAATATATCGGACCCAAAAAAGTCGGGGAGGTTTCCCTGTTTGTACAGTTCCTTTTTGCCGATGTCAGCCTGGATTTATTGAGAATGGCGGCCATTCATACCCCATCGCCCCTTGCTACCTCTCTAGGGGTAATAGCCGCGCTATTAATCGGAGATATAGCTATCAGTATTGGTCTTTTAATACCTGAAGTTATTCTATATACGGCCGTAGTTGCAATAGGTTCATATTCAACTCCCAGTTATGAAATGGCTATGGCTAACCGAGTCATTCGGCTATTTATATTGACTGGAACCGGATTATTTCAATTGACCGGGTTCATTACGACTTCTGTCCTTAGCTTTTTGTATATAGCCTTTACGAAGTCGTTCGGTGTTCCTTATCTATGGCCACTGATACCATTTAATTATAAAGCTCTAAAACACATATTGGTACGTTCCCCAGTACCGCTGCAGAATTACCGGCCGTCCATATTAAATCCCTTGGATCAAAGAAGGCAGCCAGAGCCTGCCTTTAAGAAAAGGAGGTAATACTTGTGAAAGTAGGAATACCCCGAGGGTTATTCTATTTTTATCATTATCCTTTGTGGAAAACCTTTTTCAGGGATTTAGGGGTGGAAGTAGAGGTTTCCTCAGATACCAATCGTACAATACTGGACAATGGAATTCAGCTAGCCCTGGATGAAACCTGCCTGCCGGTCAAGGTTTATTATGGCCATGTTTGGCAATTATGTAACAGACAGGTGGATTACATATTCCTCCCTAGAATTGTCAGTGTTGAACCTAAAAGCTATATATGTCCCAAATTTATGGGGGTGCCAGATATGGTAAAAGCGGCCTTTCCCAACCTGCCGCCGGTGATCGATTGCCTGGTTGATGTTTCCCGGGGTTATCGCTCCCTGGAATCTGAAATAATCAGGATAGGTAAGATATTCGGCAGGAGAACCAGGCAAATCAAAGAAGCCTACCGGCATGGTTTAGAAGAACTATATTTTTGCCAGACCCTGGCCGCAGATGGTTATACATTAAATGAAGCTATTAAGGTCTGGGAGGGACATCGGGTAGAAATAGGAAACGCCCGCCAGCTTAACCTGGGGGTTTTGGGGCATGGGTATTCGTTATATGATGATACAGTCAGCATGAATATTATTAAGCGGCTTAGGGAGATGGGCTGCCGAATTTGCCTGCCGGAATCAATCCCCATCCATAACATTGAAGCAGCTGCAGCTACTCTTCCCAAACGTATATTCTGGACCCTGGGGCGTAAGATGGTTGGCAGCGCCTTATGTATGGACAGGCACAGTGAAATCCACGGAATAATATATGTTGCCTGCTTCGGTTGCGGACCGGACTCAATGGTTGGGGAAATAATTGAGAGGAAAATCAAAAATAAAGCATTCATGCTAATTACCATTGATGAGCATACTGGGGAGGGCGGATTAATAACCAGGCTGGAGGCATTTTGTGATATGTTGCTCCGAAGGAGGTTACGTAGTAGTGTTAATAACCTTTCCTCACATGGGGAATGCCCATATACCAATTAAGGCTTTATTACAGGGTTTAAAACTGGAGGTGGTACCTCCCCCTCCGATTACCAAAAGGACACTGGAATTAGGAGTAAAGTACTCACCGGAGTTTGCCTGCCTTCCCCTAAAGATTAATGTGGGCAATTTTATTGAAGCCCTTGAATTAGGGGCCGATACGGTATTGATGGCAGGAGGTTGGGGCCCCTGCCGGTTTGGTTATTATGCACAGATTGAGCGGGATATAATCCGGGATTTGGGTTACGAGTTTGACATGATAATCCTTGAAGCCCCTGATTTCAGAATATCAGACCTGTTAAAACAAATTAAAGCGCTGGGCGAAAACGTATCAGTTCGGGGACTGCTCCAGGCAGTAAGTTATGCCTGGCTTAAGGTAAATGCGGTGGAAAAACTGGAACGAAAGTTTGAATATATTTTGCCCCGGACAATTGATAAGGATGAGGCAGAAAAAGTTTATGATAAGGCATTAATAGCCCTGGACAATGCCCGGAACAAAAAGGCCCTCCTGCAGGAAGCCGAGTACTGGACAAACAGATTGGAAAGCCTGCCCCAGGCTTCCGAAAGAATACTGCAAATAGGCCTGGTCGGTGAGATATATACTATTTTAGAACCGGCCTGTAATTGCAATATTGTACGCTATTTGGGCCGGTTGAATGTGCAGGTTACCAGAGCTATCTACCTGAGTGAATGGATTAATGATCATTTATTAGGGGGGTTAATTAAAAAATCAAACCACCGTCATATAGTCAATTGTGCCTATCCATACCTTAGCTATTGGGTAGGAGGGCACGGACAGGAAACGGTAGGTTATTCGGTTGATTTCGCCAGAAAAAAATATGATGGAATAATTCAAATTGGTCCTATGACCTGTATGCCGGAAATCGTAGCCCATTCCATTCTATCCCGGGTAAGCGAAAAGGAAAACATCCATTGTATGACCATTTACTTTGACGAACAGTCGGGTTCAGCAGGGGTGCATACCCGTCTGGAAGCCTTTACTGATATGTTAAGGCGTCAATTGAAAGATAGAAAGGTAGTATAGAAATTTTAAGGAGGTAAAAAACTTGCATTGCTATTTGGGGGTTGACATAGGTTCAGTCAGTAGCAACTTGGTTTTGCTGGATGAAGACGGCAGACTGGTAAAAAAGGTATACCTGCGGACCCGGGGAAACCCAATCAAGGCTATTAAAGAAGGCTACCAGGAGATAATGGAAAACACAGAGAGTATTAGGATAGTTGGAGTTGGGACTACCGGCAGCGGCCGGTACTTAGCGGCAGTAATACTGGGGGCGGATATTGTAAAAAACGAAATCACTGCCCACGCAGTAGCTACCTCTTATTACTACCCAGAGGTGCGCACCATTATTGAAATAGGAGGACAAGACTCCAAAATAATAATCCTAAGAAATGGGATTGTTTACGATTTTGCCATGAATACGGTCTGTGCTGCCGGTACCGGATCGTTTCTCGATCAGCAGGCATCCCGTCTCAATATTGCCATTGAAGACTTTGGCCAAAAGGCCATCGAATCAGATCAGCCGGTTAGAATAGCAGGCCGATGCGGAGTCTTTGCCGAATCAGATATGATTCACAAACAACAGATGGGTTATCCGGAAAAAGATATCCTCATGGGCTTATGCGAAGCCTTAGTGAGAAACTACCTTAGCAATGTAGGCAAAGGGAAAAAAATAGAAGAGCCAATTATATTTCAGGGAGGGGTTGCAGCCAACCTAGGCTTAAGAAAGGCCTTCGAAAGGGTTTTAAAGCACCGGATAATGGTGCCGGAGCACTATGATGTGATGGGAGCCATAGGTTCAGCCATTTTAGCCAGAGAACAAAGGCTGGAATCTGACCAGCCAACCTCATTCAAGGGTGGGGATTTTATCTTAACCGGGGAATTTAAAACCAGCAGTTTTGAATGTAAAGGCTGCCCCAATATGTGTGAAGTGGTTTGTATTAAAAGAGATAATAAGGTCCTGGCTTATTGGGGTGACCGTTGTAAGCGATGGGAAACTTCAATAAAAGACTATGACCGTAAAGAAGATGCCCTTAAAGTAGTTTAGTTGGCATTTGGCTACACTGTGTCTTATTGAGGGAGCTATGGGGCAAGGTTAATCAATGGCTTCCTCTTCCAGTATACCTGTTATTTCCTGTTTAATTCTTTCTCTTTGCTCATTATTAATGTCCAATAGATTATATTCGGCTTTTACCCTGGCCGGCCTGGAGGAAAAAACATAGATGCGGTCGGCCAGCAGCAGAGCTTCCTCTATGTCGTGAGTAATAAAAAGTATGGAAGATAACCAGCGCCTGCGTATTTCTATCAGCCATTTGTGCATTTTCCTTCGGGTAATTGCATCTAGGGATGCAAAAGGCTCGTCAAGAAGCAGGATATCACTGGCAAACAGGTAGGTTCTCAGCAAGGCTGCACGCTGTTTCATGCCGCCGGAAAGCTGCCGGGGATAAAACAAAGCAAAACCGTCCAAGCCAAACTCCTTCATATAATCCCCGGCAACCTTGCGAGCTGCTTTTTTACTGTAACCCTTTAACAACAACGGGATGGATACATTATCAATAACATTGCAGGAAGGCAGGAGCAGGTCTTTTTGCTGCATATAGCTGACCCGGCCGGTGCGCCCGCTCCAATCCTCCCCCTTAATCACTACTGATCCTTTATCTGGAGTGATTAATCCGGCAATTATATTGAAAAGAGTACTTTTGCCGCATCCGCTGGGGCCCAAGATCACTACAAATTCGTCTAATTGCAGGGATAGAGAAATCTGGTCTAATGTAGGAACATTATCCAGGGTTTTACTGACCTTATTTACTCTTATTACCTCCATGTAATCCTCCTAACCCCTATGGAACGGCAACGGTATTAAGGCAGAAAATAATTGGTGAACGCCTTTTCCACCTCAATTGACCGTTCGATTAACCCGTTATCGTACATGAAATCACTGTATTTTTTCCAGATTTCCGGTTTCATTTCTCCCCACCGGGGTGCATCTGCCTGGTATTCCTTGGCCAGGTAATTCTGGCTGGCTATCACCAGATCTTGATCTAATTCCGGCACCCGGCTAAGAAGAATCCGAGCTGCCTCATCTGGTTTTTCAATAGCGAAGCTATATCCTTTGGCAACTGCCTTAAGGAATTTCTTTACTAATTCTGGCTTTTCAGCAATGGTTTGTTCACTGGCTATTATTACTGGAGTATAGAAATCAAGCGCTTCATGTTCATCTCTTAGTTTTATGAAATTTAAATCCATATTCTTCAGTTCAGCTTCAATTCCGGTCCATCCATAATAAATCCAAGCAAAATCGATATCTTTTTCCAGGCTTACAAAAAAGTCGGCATCTCCAATGTTGACCAGGTTGATTTTTCCAAAGTCTGCCTGATGCTTGGCCATCAAAGCTTTTAAAACTGCGGTCTCTGCCGGGGAGCCCCAGCCCCCATATGTCTTGTTTTCAAAGTCGGCAGGGGTTTGGATATTCCTGTCGGCAGGCGAAGCAAAACCGGAGGTATTATGTTGAATTACAGCGGCTATTGCTACTATGGGAATGCCCTGAGAACGGGCAATAGTTACTTCTTCTTGGTAACTGATTCCAAAATCCCCTTGACCGGCGGCGATCAGCTGTGCAGCCCCGGCTTCACCGGGATTTAATATTTCAACCTCAATACCTTCATCAGCAAAAAAACCCTGGTCCTGAGCCACATAAAGGCCGGTATGGTTAGTGTTTGGGACCCAATCCAGTATTATACTCACTTTATCTTGGCTTTCATCTGGCCTGGTTTGGCTGTCATTACAACCAACCACCAAGAAGAGGAAAAGCAAGGTTATGATAATTAAGGGAAGGTTCTTCTTCATTAAAATCAATCACTCCTTTTAAGATTTAATTTGGCCGGTTTTTATACCTATTCCACGGGATAATCAGGTATTCCAGCAGCTCAATGGTTTTAACCAACAACAAGCTTAACAGGCAGATTACAGCCACGGATGCCAAGACCTTATCCATGGCAAAAGCTTTTTGCTGTATTGTCATGTAATAGCCCAGACCGCGCTGAGCCCCCATCCATTCCCCAATGACAGCGGCCATAATGCTGTAAGTTGCAGATATTCTTAATCCGGAAAAAAAAGAGGGCATAGCTGAAGGCAGTTTAACGATTTTAAAAATCTGCCAGTAATTAGCCCCCATGGAACGGAACAGGTTCAACTGGTCTGGGTCCACGGATTCAAGGCCATTAATAAGGTTGATGGAAACGGGGAAAAAACAGACTAAAACCACTACCAGTATTTTGGGAAATAGGCCAAACCCAAACCAGATGATAAATAATACAGCCAACACAATAAGGGGAACCGTCTGGGATAAAATCAGCAAGGGGTATATAGTTCTTTTCAAACAATAGTACTTATTTAGCAAGTAAGCAATTAAAAAAGCCAGGGCAATTGAAACGAGGAAGCCGGTGAGGGCTTCCAGCATAGTAATCTGGGTATGATACCAGATAAGAGATTTGGATTCAATTATAACTCTGGCCACCTGGCTGGGAGTGGCCATAATATAGGCCGGTATACCGCTTATTCTCACTGCTGATTCCCATACGATGAAAAGTGAAATTAGTAGGGAAGTGGGTGCAATTTTACTTATAATAACCGGCGATTTTTTCATCAATAGTCACTCCGCTTGGCTTGTAATCGATTTTAACCACGGAAAGTACCCGGGTAGCATTGAGTTCAATGCAGGTTTCATGGGCTTTTTTAACCAGTTCCAGCAATGTATCCAGGTCTCCTTCAATGGTGGTTTCCATGGGTCCGACGACATAATTGAGGCCAGAATCCTGGATTATTTTAATGACCTCATCTACCAGGCTATAAACTTCATTCTCCGGGACGATGGGTATTATCTGCAGGCTCAAATTTGCTTGCGGAATAAAAAGGCCTCCTTTCCAAAAAAATAACTGCTCATAATGACATGCATAGGAGCAGTTGGACTGATCTCGTACTATCTCTCCCTACGCTGGCATTATCCAGATCAGGTTCAAGGGTAAGGGTTAACCCCACTCTCAGCCGGCCGAACCAGCTCCCCTTTGTGTTTTATTAATTATAGGTTTTCATCCAGCGAAAAATCAACTGTTAGTTATCCATGCTATGAAATTAACACAGGAGCCAGGAAGTTAAATCAGGCCTATAAAAGTCGCTTGTAACTTGTTTTAACCGTATGATTATGCTATACTACACCTGTCACTACGAAGAGAATTGAGAGGAGAGATGAGTTAGATGAGTAGAGAAGAGCTTACCAAGATTATCTTACCCGAGGATAAAATCCCGAAATTCTGGTACAATGTACAGGCTGATATGCCCAATCCATTAGACCCCGGTCTTCATCCAGTCACTAAAAAACCGCTTTCTCCCAGTGATCTGGAGCCTCTGTTTGCCAGAGAGCTGATTATGCAGGAGGTATCTACAGAGAGGTTTATTGAAATACCCCGGGAAATAAGAGAATTTTATAAAAAGTGGAGACCTTCACCGCTTTTCAGAGCGCGGGGATTGGAAAAAGCATTAGATACCCCTTGCCGTATTTACTATAAATACGAGGGGGTGAGCCCGGTAGGCAGTCATAAACTGAATTCAGCTTTACCCCAGGTTTATTATAATAAGATCCAGGGGATTAAAAGAATAACCACTGAGACTGGAGCTGGGCAATGGGGGACAGCATTGGCTTTAGCCTGCAAATATTTCGGGCTTGAGGCCATGATTTACATGGTTAAAGTCAGCTACTACCAAAAGCCTTACCGCCGGATTCTGATGGAAACCTATGGAGGTAAGTGCGTGCCAAGTCCCAGTCAGTTAACCAACAGCGGCCGGAAGGCTTTAGAAAACGATCCCGACACCCCAGGCACGTTAGCCCTGGCTATCAGCGAGGCAGTTGAAGATGCAATGAACCGTGAGGATACTAATTATTCTTTGGGCAGTGTTTTAAACCACGTGTGTCTGCACCAGTCGATTATCGGCCAGGAGGTCAAACTGCAAATGGAGATGGTGGATGATTATCCTGACATTGTGATTGGCTGTTGCGGAGGGGGAAGCAATTTTGCGGGGATTGCGTTTCCGTTTATACCAGATAAGATAGCCGGCAAAAAGGTCAAATTATTAGCCGTTGAGCCAGCCGCATGCCCTACTTTAACCAAAGGGGTATTTGCCTATGATTATGGTGATGTAGCAGGTTTTACACCGCTGTTAAAAATGTATACCCTGGGACATGATTTTACTCCACCGGGTATCCATGCAGGGGGGCTTAGATATCACGGTGAATCGCCCTTGGTAAGCAGGCTTTATCATGATGGGTTGATAGAGGCTACTTCAGTTCTTCAAAACGGGGTTTTCCAAGCTGCAGTCATGTTTGCTCAAACCGAGGGAATAGTGCCTGCGCCAGAATCCTCACATGCCATAAGGGTTGCGATTAATGAAGCCCTCAAAGCAAAAGAGGAAGGTGCGGTGAAGAGCATCGTATTTAACCTGAGCGGTCACGGGCACCTGGATCTAAGCGCCTATGATGGTTATCTGTCAGGGATCACTGAAGATGTTGAGTTTTCAGATGAAGCCCTGGAAAAAAGCCTGAAAAATCTACCTAGCATTTAATAATATATGCCATAATAACTAATTCGATTTTGAGTCCTGGTGCCAAACCAGGACTCTTGTTAGTGGGGGATTGTTCTGAAAGATGAAAGACTGTTGGCAATAGCCGATATGATCATCAAGGGAGAACCGATTGCTGATATTGGGGCTGATCACGCCAAGCTAGCGGTATATTTGCTGAAAAACCGTTTGATACCATGGGCCATTGTCACAGACGTATCAGAAGAGCCATACAGGAGAGTCCTGGTCACCATTGCAGACAATTCCTGCCAGAATAAAGTGCAAGCCAGAAAAGGTGATGGCCTTCAAGTCCTGGCCGAAGGTGAAGTTGGCAGTATAATCATAGCTGGAATGGGAGCAGACAACATCGTAAGTATCTTATCCTATGACTGGCGAAAGTCCAATAGTTTCAAGAGGTATATTTTTCAACCGATGAGCAGGGTTCAGGTACTTCGAAGCTTTCTTGCTTTAAAGGGCTGGCCGATTCTTGATGAAAGGCTGGTTCGGGTAAAAAACAGGTATTTTGTGGTGTTAAGCAGTATGCCCGGTCAATCCCCGTATAGCCTATCTCCTTTAGAAAGAGAAATCGGGCCGGTTATTTTGCAATCTAATTGCCAATATAAGAAGGAATACCTGAGGGCAATATATGAAAAGTACAGATTCTTATTAAACAATATTGGCCACTCTCAAAGGTATAGCCAGGAAGATAAGGTAAAACGGCTGGAACCGTACCGGAAAATCATTGCTGAACTGGAGGAGATATTGTATGAAGGTGATGGTTAAGGATATTATTGAAAAATTGGAACATCATTTTCCAGCTTATCTAGCGGAACCATGGGACAATGTGGGATTGCACATAGGTTCAGTCAAGCAGCGGGTAGAAAAGATTATAGTTTGTCTTGATATTGACGACTATATAGTGGAACAGGCAATCAAGAACCGGGTAAATTTGATTATTTCCCACCATCCGCTAATATTCGATGCCATTAAGACCATTAATTATGATAATCCTCAGGGAAAATTAATCACCAGACTGATCCGAGCCAAAATAAGTGTCTACTGTGCCCATACCAATCTGGATGCGGCTCCTCATGGATTAAACCAAATCCTGGCCGAAAAAATCGGCCTGGAGCGGATAGAACCTTTATACCAGCACCGGCAGGAGCAGCTTATAAAACTGGCGGTTTTCGTTCCGGTTAACCATGTTAATCAGGTCAGGGAAGCAATTGCTCAGGCTGGTGCAGGAAATATCGGAAAATACTCGGATTGCACTTTTAGGGTTGAAGGGATAGGCACATTTCGCCCCGGAGAGGATGCTAACCCGTTCATAGGAGCTGCCAATACTCTGGAAGAGGTCCGGGAATACCGACTGGAGACTGTAGTATACGAAAAGGATCTGGAGAGGGTATTGAAAGCCATGGAAGAAGCCCATCCTTATGAGGAAGTAGCCTATGATTTGTATCCGCTAAATAATCAAGGTTTTGTCTACAGCCTGGGAAGAAAAGGATACCTTAATGAAGCCAGGAGTTTAGAGGAATTGGCCGTCTGGATCAGAACCTGCCTGGGTTTAAAAGAAGTGGGAGTCAGTGGAGAATTAACCGGTATGGTGAATAAGGTGGCGGTAGTAAGCGGTTCAGGGGGAAGCATGATTGATGCGGCCGTTGCTCAAGGAGTAGATGTTTTAATAACCGGTGATTTAAAATACCATGACATAAAAAAAGCTGAAGCGAATGGGTTGTTTCTCATCGACGCTGGCCACCAGGGAACAGAGCAGATTGTCATCGATTATCTGTGCGGTTTACTGAATTCGGCTTTTAAAAATGTTGCTGTTCTACCGTGCCAGAACCTAACAGCCCTGACCAGGATATAAATTAGCACAAAATATATTTATGCATTGCCGATAAATAGGGTTTTTGATGCATAAAACTTATTCGGATTTGGGAAAATGAATATTAGAAATAGTCACCGGGATAAACTTTTAAACAAGGATTAAAAAATTTATCTTTGAAAGCAGGAATTACCGCTTTTTTGGGGAATAATTGAGTATCATAATTTATGGTAATAAACTTAAAGGGAGGACTTGTCGTGAACAAATCGGAACTTGTTAAATCTGTAGCCGAGAAAGCAGAAATGACCCAAAAGGATGCTGCTAAAGCCTTGGATGCAACCGTAGAAACCATTCAACAGGCATTGGCTAATGGAGAAAAAGTACAGATCATAGGCTTTGGTAGTTTCGAGGTTAGAGACCGTAAAGAAAGAAAAGTTATAAGTCCAGCAACAGGTGAAGAAATCAAAGTTCCTGCAACTAAAGTCCCTGCATTTAAACCGGGGAAATCCCTGAAAGAAGCCGTTGTAGAAAAGAAACCACAACCCAAAGCTCCTGCGGCTAAGAAAAAAGGCAAGAAAAAATAGTTCTTCTTAAAAGAGGCTGTCCCGAAGGGATGGCCTCTTGTTTTCCTTCATTATTTATTTAACCAACCGGCTAATCTCCGCTTAACTCCTTGCTAATTGTATAAACTTGCTTCTAATGAAACCTATCGGAAAGAAAAATGTTGTATATTTCAAGGATTTTTTTGAAATCATAATGATATAAATTACAGATCAATCTTTTGCACAAAGATTTTTAAATTGAAGGGAGATTTAGCATGATTGGTACAATAGTACGATTTATTGTTTCAGCACTGGTTCTCTTGTTAATCGGATACCTTATTCCGGGAGTAGAAGTTGCAGGATTTACTGGTGCTTTAATAGCAGCATTAGTAATAGCCGGTATCGGCTATTTGGTAGAACTGGCTCTGGGTGACAAGGTGTCTCCGCGCTCCAGAGGTATTGTTGGTTTTATAACTGCTGCTATTGTAATTTACGTATCTCAGTTTATTGTTCCAAATCAAATTACCGTATCTGTTGTGGGAAGCTTGCTCGCAGCTTTTGTAATAGGTCTAATTGACGCTTTTGTACCTACCGAGTTAAGATAAAAGAATATAACAGTTAGCCAGTTAGTGAGAAAAGGCGAAAGGCAAAGACAGGTCGGCAGACCTATCTTTGCCTTTTTTTAAGAAACATAAAACACCGGGAGGGAAATGGAAGACAAATTTATTTGCTAATCTAATTAAAGACAAGTACAATTATTTAAAATGTATGTTCGTTCTGCAACCACAGGAGGGTTTATAATGCTGGGATTTATAGGAAACATAGGACCATGGGAGTTGGTTTTAATTCTGTTAATTGCCCTAATCGTAGTGGGTCCTGGAAAACTGCCAGAGGTTGCACGCTCCATTGGGAAAGCCACTAGTGAATTTAAAAAGGCGACTACCAGTATTAAGAGAGAAATCCAGGAGTCAATAAAGTTAGAAGATGAAGTATCAAGTATTAAAAATGAGTTGGAAAAGGCTGTCGATATTAATCCTAATAAACCTAAAACAGATAGCGACTAATTGATAGTATTAATATGAATTGACTCTTATCCAACAGAGATGGAGGGTAGCCAACGGATTTTAAGGAAAAGTGCTAAATTCTGTGAGATGAGAGGGGATAACCCAAAAACCTCTTTTTTAGGGGTTTTTTAATTTAACCTTTTTGAAGGAGAGATGGTTGGGGTGCTTATAGATCTTTGGGCCTTGCTGAAAAAAAGGATTGCTATACTGGATGGCGCTATGGGCACCATGCTGCAGAGCAGTGGAATGGACCCAGGGCAGTGTCCGGAATGGTTTGGGGTTAACCATCCTGAAATACTCAGCGATATTCATTACCAGTACATTCAAGCCGGTGCTGATATTATTCAAGCCAACACTTTTGGGGCCAACCGCATTAAGTTGGCTGAGTATGGCCTGGCGGACAGAGTTGAGGAAATAAATGGCGAGTTGGTAAGGATTGCAGCCCGGGTTGCCAGGGGTAAGGCATTGGTAGCTGCTTCTATTGGCCCTACCGGAAAAATATTGGCCCCTATTGGTGATTCCAGTTTTGAAGAACTGTATCAGGTTTTTTCCGAACAGGTGATGGCATGCGAGAAGGCCGGAGCAGATTTGATTTCCATTGAAACCATGACCGATATAGGTGAAATGCGTATTGCCCTGATTGCAGCCAAGCACCATACTAGATTGCCGGTTATTGCCCATATGAGTTTTGATAACAACGGCCGTACTATAATGGGGACCTCACCCTTGACCGCTTTAATAATTATGGAATCCTTACAACCCTTGGCTGTAGGAGCCAATTGCTCAGGAGGCTCCCGGGAATTGCTGCCGATAATTAAGGAAATGAGCCAATATTCCCAGGTATATATATCAGTACAGCCTAATGCCGGGCTACCTCTAATTAAAGATGGTCATACCGTATACCCGGACAGCCCGGAAGAAATGGCGGAATATGCTCTCAGGTTTAAAGAGGCTGGGGTTAATATTATTGGAGGCTGCTGTGGCTCGACCCCGGAACACATAAAGGCCATGGCGAATGCGGTAAGAGGATTGAAGCCTAACAAGAGGCCTAAGGTTAAAATGTTGGCTTTAGCCTCCCGCGGCAAGCATATTATTATTAATCATGATTATCCATTATCGTTTATTGGAGAGAGAATAAATCCGACCGCTCGGAAAAAGCTGGCCCAAGATATAACCGAAGGCAAGATGCATATGGTTATAGAAGAAGCGAAAAAACAGGTAAACGCGGGTACTCCCATTCTTGATGTCAATGTGGGTGTACCTGGTATAGATGAAGCTCTGGCCATGAAAAAAGCGGTAATTGGCATTCAAAGTGCAGTAGATGTTCCTATTTCTATTGATTCAACCAATATTGCGGCAATTGAAGAAGGATTAAAAAACTTCGTGGGAAAACCGCTTATTAATTCAACCTCTGGAGAAGAGAAGCAACTTGACCAAATACTGCCGCTGGCTAAAAAATATGGTGCTGCGGTTCTGGGATTATGTCTGGATGAAACCGGGATCCCGGACCGGGCTGAAGGGAGATTGGAAATCGCCAGCCGGATATGGAAGCGGGCAAGGGATTATGGTATAAACGAAGAGAATATATTAATTGATTGTTTGGTTAAAACAGCTGGAGCAGAACAACCCCTGGTTATGGAGACTATAAAAGCTCTTAAGCTGGTAAAAAAGGAGCTTGGGGTAGCAACTGTACTGGGTATAAGCAATGTTTCTCACGGACTGCCGGCTCGAGATATTTTAAATTCTGCTTACCTGGCAATGGCCTGGGCGGCAGGTTTGGATCTGCCGATCATTAATCCTTTTGATACCAGAACCATGGATGTTCTCCGGGCTGCTGCAGTATTGCTCAACCGGGATATTAACTGTCTGGAATACACCAAAAGATATGGAGCAGGATATGTGGACGATCTCGAACAGCGTACCCGTCCCGTTATATGCCAGAAGTGCAACATTCCTGAACTGGTTGAGGACTACCAGAAAACTATACATCCTGAAAATAGGCGGCCTGATAACCAAACTGGATTAACTGATACGGCGATACATGATAAAATAACTAAAGCAGTATTGGAAGGAGATTTAGAGGGGATTGAATTACTGGTTGCCGAGGCCTTAAAAACCACACCGGCTATTGATATTGTAAATAAAGGCTTAATACCCGGGATTGAGCAAGCCGGGGAATTATACGAAAAGAAACAGTATTTCCTGCCCCAGTTGGTAATGTCGGCTGAAACCATGAAAAAGGCTTTTTCAAAAGTAAAACCCCATTTATCGGAAGAAGCAGAAAAATCAAGAGGGGTTATGGTTATAGCCACGGTTGAAGGGGATATTCACGATATAGGCAAAAATATCGTATCAATTCTGCTGGAAAACTACGGCCTTAAGGTTATTGATCTGGGAAAAGACGTAAAAGCTGCGGATATTATTGATGCTGCAGAACGAGAAAAAGCAGATATTGTTGGATTGAGTGCTCTAATGACTACCACTATGCCGCGTATGAAGGAAGTAATTGAAGGACTAAGGCTTAGAAAAATGACTTGCAAGGTAATAGTTGGAGGAGCGGTAATGACTCAGGAGTATGCTGATAAAATTGGAGCCGATGCTTACTGTGAGGATGCAAGAAAGGCGGTCCATGCTGTAAAAAGGCTCCTTGGTTAGGGGAGGGCAAAATGGCTTACAAAAAAACTTACGAAGAAATTAACGAGAAAATCAGGCGAGGTCAAGCTGTGGTCGTAACCGCAGAAGAAATCATTGACCTGGTAGAGGAAGAAGGTTATGAAAAAGCGGCTAAAACCGTAGATGTTGTAACCACGGGTACTTTTGGCCCCATGTGCTCTTCAGGGGTTTTTATAAACTTCGGTCACTCCAATCCGAGGATTAAAATGAAAAAAGTCTGGTTAAATGGAGTTGAAGCATATACCGGAATAGCTGCTGTGGATGCTTACCTCGGTGCTGCCCAGCTCCCGGAAACCGATCCCGAAAACAAGGTTTACCCCGGAAGGTTTTCTTACGGGGGAGGCCATGTTATTCAAGACCTGGTAGCAGGCAAGAACATCAGGCTTGAAGCTATTGGCTATGGAACTGATTGCTATCCAAATAAAAAGGTAGATACCGTAATTACTATTAACGATGTTAATGAAGCCTTTTTATTTAATCCCAGAAATGCTTACCAAAATTACAATTGTGCAGTCAATCTAGGCGACAGGGTACTATACACTTACTTGGGAATCCTTAAACCGCGCTTGGGGAATGCCGGGTATTCCACCTCAGGACAGTTAAGCCCATTGTTAAATGATCCTTATTACAAAACCATTGGTATTGGAACCCGGATATTTTTGGGCGGAGGAATTGGATATGTTGCCTGGAATGGAACCCAGCATCACCCCAATGTTTTGCGAGCCGAAAACGGGGTACCCAAAACCCCGGCTGGAACCCTTTCAGTTATAGGGGATATTAAACAGATGTCTCCGGAATGGCTGGTTGGTCTAAGTTATATTGGCTACGGGGTTACGATGGCGGTCGGCATAGGAGTGCCGATACCGATTCTTGATGAGGAAATACTATACTATGCCGCAGTGAAGGACGAAGATATCTTCTGTCCGGTAGTAGATTATAGTGAAGGGTATCCCTATTGTAAATCTATAGACCTGGGGTTTGTTAACTTTAAGGAGCTCAAAAGCGGGAGGGTAAATATCAACGGGAAACAGGTTGTCACTACTCCCCAATCCAGTTATCCCCGAGCTAAAAAGATTGCTTTGATGCTGAAAGAATGGATTAAGGCTGGCAGGTTTGAATTGACCATGCCAGCAGCGCCTATTCCATCAGCTGATGCGGATATTGAGTTTAAATCAATACCGGTTAGAAATCCTAATGGATTATTTTTAAACGGCAGGAATAGGAGGGATTAATTATGAAAAACCGGATCGTTTGTTATTTTTCCGCCGCCCAGTCTGAACAGCCCATAATATACCGCCTGGTAAAAAATTTTGATCTGGTGATTAATATATTAAAGGCGGATATTAATCCCCAAAAGGAAGGATATCTGGTTGTAGAACTAGAAGGTACTAAGGAAAAATACCAGGAAGGAATTGACTTCTTAAAAAATCTGGGGGTAATCGTTGAACAGTTAAGCCAAACCATTATATGGCAGGAAAGCATATGCATTCAATGCGGAGCCTGTTCATCCTTCTGCCCCACAGAAGCCCTGGCAATAGACCGGGATACCATGATAGTATCTTTTGATAAATCAAAATGTGTAGTCTGTGGTATGTGTGTTGAATGCTGCCCTACCAGGGCAATTACGCTCCATTTTGATATCAAGGAGGCAGTTTAGCCTGGGGATTAAAAATTACCCATATCATGAACGTAATTATCGTTTAAAATATACCGCAAAGGACCTTTATTACTATAATGTAAAGGTTAAAGAGAGTGATTTGGCTATCGGTGTAGATATTATGAGCTATTCCGATAGCCTTGTGTCATTATGTGAAAAGAAACTGAGACAGGTTAGACAGATTATTGAGGATTATATAGCACAACATCCTGACTTTAAGACCTCCCTGGTTCCAATCAAGTTGCAGCCCGGGGCACCGGAAATAATCAGATATATGAGTGATGCGGCCCTGATGGCTGATGTTGGACCTATGGCAGCAGTAGCCGGAGTTGTAGCCCAGGAGATTGGAATCGAGCTAATGAATTATACCCAAGAAGTCTTGGTGGAAAACGGCGGGGATATATATATTAATACCAAATTGGAAAGAAATATAGCGGTTTTTGCTGGTGAATCCCCTTTTAGCCATAAAATAGGGATAAAAGTTTATCCGGAAGAAGGTCCTTTAGGGATCTGCACCTCATCAGGCACTGTGGGTCCCAGCCTAAGTTTTGGGCAAGCTGATGCGGTAGTGGTTAAAGCACAATCAACGCCACTGGCTGATGCGGTTGCTACCGCCGCCGGCAATATAGTTAGCACCCCGGATGATTTTATTAAAGCTATTGACCTGGTAAAAGGTATACCGGGAATCCAAGGGATACTAATTATCCAAAAAGATCAGATGGCCGTCTGGGGTAATATGGAAATCGCGCCTATCAGAGGTCAGGGTTTAAAATAGACTTTATGGAAAAATAAGGATAAACCTGAAATGGAAGGTACAAACACCAGGTACTTTGGTGAAGGATTTCTGGCTTCTTGAAAATTAGAATATTTGATAAGATAATTAATGTAGAATATATTAATGTCGAAATGGTCTATAATTTCACTAAATAAGGGAGTGTTGCTGCTGAAGATTAGTTATTGAGATAGTTGATAAACTAGGAATGGGAATATCGACTATCGTCCTGACAGATCAGAATTAGATATAATAGAGCTGTACATGGGAAGGAGGATATATTTTAAGTGAATCTAGATAGTATAGTACAATATATGACCGATTGGTTAAAGGAACAGGTGGGTAAAACCAAGGCATCGGGAGTAGTCATTGGAGTAAGTGGTGGGGTAGATTCAGCTGTCGCAGCTGTAATAGCTAAGAGGGCTTTTCCGCGAGGTTGCTTAGCTGTCCTGCTTCCTATCGAAAGCTATATGCTGGACCGGAAAGACAGTACTGTTTTGGTGGAGAAATTTGATATTCCTTATGAAATAGCTGAGCTAGACAATGTTTATCATCTTTTATTGACTCAGCTTGAATCACATATTAAAGTTGAGGGTAAACTTGGACAACTCATAAGGGGCAATCTTAAAGCCAGGTTGAGAATGTTAACCCTTTATTATTTTGCTCAAGCCCACAATTATTTAGTACTGGGAACTACTAATAAAAGTGAGATTAGTATCGGTTATACAACCAAATTTGGCGATAGTGCTGTGGATTTACAGCTTTTGGGCGATTTGCTGAAAAGTGAGGTCTTTGAGATTGCAAGATATTTGCAAATCCCAAGAGCGATAATAAATAAACCACCTTCAGGAGGGCTTTGGGCAGGTCAAACAGATGAATCAGAAATGGGCATTACTTACCAGCAGTTAGACAGTTTCCTGAGTACGAAAAAAGGTGATCCGGAGGTAGTTAATAAGGTTCAGCGAATGTTTGAAGTTAGTGAACACAAACGTCGAATGCCGCTAATATGTAAAATCCCTGAAGAGATTAAATGGGGGAATTAAGTTGGATTCCAGACCGCTAGGCGTTTTAAAAAAGGCCGCATTAATAGGAGATTATTTTAAAATTCGGTATCCGCTTTATCTGGCAATACTTTCAGGCTTTATTTTGGTTCCAGCCATTATCACCTCTTGGAGTGCTCTATTAATTGTTTTATGTAGTTATTTTCTCCTAATCAGTGGTATAAAAAATAAAGAGGAGTTTTCAATCCAGCCTTATAAAAACTGGTTTAAAGATATTTTGAATGGTGCTAAAAGGCTAGTCCCGGGAATATGGTAAAAGTATAAAGTGAAAACGTACCCTTCGGTTCTAAACGTGCCGTGGGGTTTTTGTTAGTGTGATTTTTGTCAACCATATAGTTTAAAGGAGGAAGTTGGATGGCAGGACACTCAAAATGGGCTAATATCAAACATAAAAAGGCCCGCACAGATGAAAGGAAAGGGAAAGAGTTTACTAAAATAGCAAAAGAGATTACCATTGCTGCCCGGAGCGGGGGAGGGGATCCTGAATCAAACTCCAAACTTAAGCTAGCTATTCAGAAAGCCAAAGGAGTTAATATGCCCAATGATAATATATCCAGGGCCATTAAAAAAGGTACCGGGGAATTAGATGGTGAAATCCTGGAAGAACTGGTTTATGAGGGTTATGCTCCGGGTGGAGTCGCCATTATGTTGAATATTGCAACTGATAATCGCAATAGAACGGCTTCCGAGATCAGGCACTTGTTTGCTAAGAATAATGGCAATCTTGGTGAAAATGGCTGTGTAGCCTGGATGTTCAATCGGGTAGGATTAATTACGGTTAGCAAAGAAGGGCTTGATTGCGATGAAGATGAGTTTTTATACCAGGTGCTCGAATATGGTGCTGATGATGTCCGGGATGAGGGCGAACAGTTTGAGATTATAAGTTCTCCTGAATTATTAATGGAAATAAAGGATTCCCTTGAAACGGGCGGATATAAAGTCGAGGAAGCTGATATAGTAATGTTGCCTGAGAATAATGTCGAAATAAATGATATAGACACGGCCAGCAAGGTTATAAAGCTCATAGAATTACTGGAAGACCATGATGATGTGCAAAACGTGTACAGCAATATGTCTATACCCGACGAACTAATCAACCAGTTATCCTAAAGACCGGGACTATAGTTCTCTATGGCAAGAAAAATCATGGGCTTGTATTAGATCTTGTATTAGATATAAAAAAGACTGATAATTTGATTAGAAATAAAAAACAGGATTTAAATGTTTTATAATAGTATATATAATTAGATGGTTTTTGCGATAAACAGTATAGCATAAATTGGAATGGTGATTATGATTGAACTAAATGAGAGGCAAGAAAAGATCCTTTCAATAGTAAAGCAATATGAGCCGATAACGGGAGAGAAAATTGCCGAAATATTGAATGTTACCAGGGCCGCCCTTAGACCCGACTTAGCGGTTTTGACCATGTCCGGTTTTTTAGATGCTAAACCGCGGGTAGGGTATACCTTAAAAAACGAAGGGGCAGCGAGTCAAATTAGGAAAATCCTCAATCAGTACCGGGTAAAGGATATACAGTCTATGCCGGTTATTCTGAAAGAGAAATGCAGTATATATGATGCTATTGTGACCCTTTTCCTGGAAGATACCGGAAGTATATATGTGGTTGATAACGATAACTATTTAGTCGGGGTAGTATCCAGAAAGGATTTTTTGAAAACCACCCTTGGCCAGGCTGAGATTAACCAGATGCCGGTCAGTGTTATAATGACCCGTATGCCAAATATTATTACCGCAACTGTTGATGAGACTGTGGTTTCGGCAGTTAAAAAGATAGTTGAACACGAAGTTGATAGTCTGCCGGTAGTCAAGTGTTTTATTGATGAAGGTGGAGAAGAAAAACTTGATGTGGTTGGGAAGATATCGAAGACGAATATAGCCAGGTTATTTCTTGATCTGGCAAGTAATAAAAAGTTGTGAATATAATTTAAAAATAAAGTTGCCGTTCATTATGAAACTATTTAGCTTATGTTAGGAGGAGGTTTTTTCTTGGCTAGTCGCTTACCCGGGGTGTTTATTGTGTCAGATTCGATAGGTGAGACTGCAGAGATGGTCGTAAGAGCTGCAGCCAGCCAGTTTAATTCTGGCAGCATGGAGATTAGAAGAGTTCCCAATATTTCTGATACTGATATCTTAGACGAAATAGTACACCAGGCTTCGATGAATGGCTTTTTTATTGCTTATACGCTGGTCATAGAAGAACTGGCAGAACACTTAAGAAAAGAAGCTCAGGATAAAAATGTGGTGTGTATAGATGTCCTTGGTCCTTTAATAAATGAGATCAAAAAAGCAAGCAACTTAGAACCCAGGAATGAACCTGGATTGCTGAGGAAAGTGGATGAGATGTATTACCGCCGGGTGGAGGCGGTAGAGTTTGCAGTTCGCTATGATGATGGCAAAGACCCAAGAGGTATTGATCTGGCTGATATAGTTTTAGTTGGCGTTTCCCGTACATCTAAAACCCCGCTTTCAATGTATCTGGCCCATAAACGGCTCAAGGTAGCTAATATTCCGCTAGTTCCAGAGGTTACTCCTCCCGAAGAGCTTTTTAAGGCAGAAAGAGGCAAGGTGATTGGATTAACCATTAATCAGGAGCAGTTAAACACTATCCGGGCTGAACGCTTAAAGACTCTAGGATTAAAAGGACAGGCTAGTTACGCTAATCCGGAAAGGATTGCAGAAGAATTGGATTTTGCCAATGCAATTATGAAAAAATTGGGGTGTCCAATCATTGACGTTACTAACAGAGCGGTTGAAGAAAGTGCCAGCAAAATACTAGAAATCTATTACAGGAGGTTAAGTCATGTCTAAAAAAAAATATGTCTACTTATTTGAAGAAGGAAATTCAGACATGAAAGCATTGCTAGGAGGAAAAGGAGCTAACCTCGCTGAGATGACCCGTATTCAGTTGCCAGTTCCTCCGGGTTTTACCATAACTACTGAAGCCTGCAGAGAATACATAACCCTCGGTAAGGAGTATCCCGAAGGAATGCTGGAACAGGTCCTTGACGCTATTAAGTGGCTTGAAGAAAAGACTGGCAAAGTATTCGGGGATAAAGAAACACCGCTGTTAGTGTCTGTCAGATCCGGAGCTCCTATATCTATGCCAGGAATGATGGATACCATCCTTAATCTGGGCTTAAACGATGAATCAGTGCTGGGATTGGCAGAGCAGACTGGCAATGACCGGTTTGCCTATGATTGCTACAGACGTTTCATACAGATGTTCAGCAATGTGGTCCTCGGTATAGAGCATTCCACTTTTGACGAGGTAGTGGAAAAGTATAAACGGAAATTGAGTATCATATTTGATCATGACCTTCCAGCCTCGGAATTGATGTCAATTATAGCAGAATATAAAACCATAGTTTTACAGAAAACCGGCATGGTTTTCCCCCAGGATGTCCGGGAGCAGCTAAAAATGTCAATCAGGGCGGTTTTTGATTCCTGGAACAATCAGAGAGCCATAGTATACCGGCGGATGAATAAAATATCTGATGATCTCGGGACTGCAGTAAATATCCAGTCTATGGCCTTTGGAAATATGGGGCAGGACAGCGGAACTGGGGTGGCATTTACCCGCAACCCTTCAACCGGGGAAAAAGAATTATATGGAGAGTTCCTGGTCAATGCTCAAGGAGAAGATGTAGTGGCTGGAATTCGAACCCCTATGCCGATAACCATGCTGAAAGAAAAACTCCCCGGCGTCTATGACCAGTTTATAAATACTTGCAATATACTGGAGAAACATTATCGCGATCTGCAGGATATTGAGTTTACCGTTGAAAAGGGACGTCTTTTTATGCTTCAGACCAGGAATGGTAAACGAACCGCCAAAGCAGCGGTTAAGATTGCAGTAGATATGGTTAATGAAAAGATCCTAAGTATTGAGGAAGCCCTTCTAAGGGTAGACGCCCAACAGCTTAATCAATTGCTGCACAGACAAATAGATAATTCGGCTGATCTCAATGTTATTGCCAGGGGACTCCCTGCCTCCCCTGGAGCTGCCTCAGGCAAAGTGGTTTTTGATGCGGATGTGGCCGAGAAATTAGGAATGAATGGGGAAAAAGTTATTTTAGTAAGGAATGAGACCACCCCTGACGATATACATGGAATCATTAATGCCGAAGGAGTATTGACTGCCCGTGGAGGGATGACATCTCATGCTGCCGTAGTTGCCCGCGGTATGGGAAAACCTTGTGTGTGTGGCTGTGAAACTATTCGGATTAATATAACCGATAAACAGTTTTCAGTTAATCAGATGGTAATCAAAGAAAATGACATAATTACCATAGATGGTGCCACGGGAAATGTTATATTAGGTGAAGTACCGATGATCGAACCAACCCTATCTGATGAGTTTGAAACCTTGCTTAAATGGGCTGATCAAATAAAATCATTAAAAATTAGAGCCAATGCCGATACTCCTGCAGATGCTATCAAAGCACGTAAATTTGGAGCCGAGGGCATTGGATTGTGTCGTACAGAACACATGTTTATGGCAAACGAAAGGCTTCCCATAGTTCAGGAGATGATACTGGCCGAAAACCTTGCCGACCGCCAAAATGCCTTGAATCGACTTCTCAATTTCCAGAAAGAGGACTTCTATGATATACTGAAGGCCATGGCTCCTTTTCCGGTAACTATTCGCTTGCTCGATCCTCCGTTACACGAATTTCTTCCGGATCAGCAATCTCTGTTATTGGAAATAGCTGAAATGAAGCATAAAGGAATTAACAGCCGGCTCTTGATTGATAAACAGGAGCTGCTTAAAAAGATACATAGTCTTTCTGAAGCCAATCCTATGCTTGGGCATCGCGGATGCAGGCTGGGATTAACCTATCCTGAGATATATCGTATGCAGGTAAGAGCAATATTTGAGGCCTTGATTGATCTGAAAAATGAAGGTATTAATGCATTCGCCGAGATTGAAATCCCTCTGATCATGGATTCTCTGGAATTTATACTACTAAAATCTGAAATTATGGAATTATATCAAGAATTAATCAAGGAAAAAGGAATAGACCAGCTTAATTTTTCTCTGGGCACCATGCTAGAGCTTCCCAGGGCATGTATTACCGCTGATGAAATTGCCCGGCATGCTGAATTCTTTTCTTTCGGCACCAATGATCTTACCCAGACCACCCTTGGTTTTAGCCGTGATGATGCCGAAGGCAAGTTTATTCCCATCTATCTGGAGAATAAAATCCTAAAAGATAATCCTTTTGCAGTGCTTGATCGCAAAGGGGTAGGATTTCTTATGAAATTGGCAGTAGAAAAAGCGAGAAGTGTAAAGGATAACCTGATTATCGGGATCTGCGGAGAACATGGCGGTGAACCAAGCTCAATTGAATTTTGCCACCAAATTGGGTTGGACTATGTAAGCTGTTCGCCTTATAGAATTCCAATTGCCAGACTGGCCGCCGCCCAAGCGGCTATAAAGCATCAAGGGTAAATTAGAGTTTAACTTAGGAGTTGCATAGACATTGTTTATAAGCCTTATACAGCGAGTATATGTATAAAATAAAGTAAAGGTATTGTCTTTTAGTGGTTTAAGAGACAATACCTTTTATTTAATATTATCCAGTGAAGTGTTGATAGAAAATAGGTATTTGAATAAAAACTAAACATTAATAATCAAACATTTATTGATCAGTTTTTTAGGGGCTCAGTGAAAGAGATAAATTTTATTTATTGGCTGGAATTAATTTGCAGGGAAGTAAAATTAATGGGGTATTGATAGATTAAAGTCTTTTGGAGTTTTTATAGGATGAAAACATATACTTTGAAAATAAGGAAAGATGTCATTCTTAAAGATATACAAATTCTTAACAAAATTTAATTGACCACTATGGTCATATGATATACAATAATAGCAAATGACCATAGTGGTCAATTACATATCTGAGAAAATGAGGTGAAAGTCATCAATACAAGATTTTATAGTTTAGAAAAGGATAAACAAGAACGTATCATCAATGCAGCTCTTAAAGAATTTGCTCGCAGTGGTTATGAAAGAGCTTCTACAAACGTGATTATTAAGGAAGCAGAAATATCTAAAGGATCATTATTCAACTATTTTAACAGTAAAAGTTCGGGGGAGATTCTACTTGACCCTGCCTTTGCCAAAGCCAACGGTTATTCTGTAGGCAGTCAAATAGAGATGGCAGATAAAACCTTCACTGTTGTGGGTTTTGTGTCTCTGCCCCACTATATCTATCCTCTAAAGAACGTGAATGATATACTGTATTCGCCCAATGATTTCGGTGTGGCGGTTATAAATCGTGAGGAATTTTCAGATATAGATAATGTTGCCAGCATCTATTCCGTCAGGTTTAATGACAGAACCCAGAGCCTTAATAGACAGGCGGTACAATTTCGGGAACGTTTACGGGTAGAAGGTATAACAGTATCTGACTGGATTGACATTATGAACAACAAACGGGCAAGAGTGGTTTGGGCGTCTATTATCGGTATGAAAACCATGAGCGTACCATTACCAGCCGCAATGTTTCTTTTGTCTTGCTTAATTATCGGCATCATGTTCTGGCGCATGATCCGCCAGGAATCGGTGATTGTCGGGACACTTTATGCCCAAGGTTACCGGCGACGAGAGCTAACGCGCCACTATATGGCTATCCCGCTGCTGCTGGCTTTTGCAGGTGGAATGATAGGAAGCCTGTTGGCACTACCCTCTATCGAGCCAATGGTTATGGCTATGATTTCCTACTATAATGTTCCTGTTCCAGGCATTAAATTAAGCTTTCTAAATGTATTAATTGGAATACTGACGCCTACAATATTTTTAGGCCTCAGCAGCTATCTCGTTATACGATCAGAACTGAAGCGCTCTCCGGCGGAGCTTATGAAGGGGGACAAGCAAAAAACCAAGGTTAATGCACTGGAGCGAGCCTTTAAACTAGAAAGGTTTAAGTTCAGCACCAAGTTTAAGCTACGGGAGCAGTTTAGAAGCATCTCACGGCTTGTATTTCTCTTCCTGGGAGTTACCAGTGCCTCTGTCTTAATGCTCTTTGGTTTCACTATCTTGAACTCTATGAACCATGTATTTAACACCTCGGATGTATACCAGTTTGAATACGAATATGCCTTCAGGGATCTACAATTCGGTGAGGCGCCGGAAGGGGCAGAGGCTTTTAATGCAGGGAAGTTTTATCCTGAAAACAATGAGGGAATTGAGTTTTATATAACTGGGATAAAGTCAGATTCAAGAATTGTGACTCTGAAGGATAGTAAAGGAAATCCTATTCCTAACAATCAAACAAATATTACCAAGGCTTTGGCCAATCGACTGGGCATTAAAGCTGGGGATACTGTAACTTTCATCAACAAAGAGGATGGGAAGCCCTACACCTTTCATATTGACGCTATCGCTGATTCCTACGTTGAGCAGTTTATATATGTGCCAATAACAGAATTCAACAAAAAACTGGGGCTTCCAGAAAACAGCTATATGGGGGTTTTTAGTACAATTAAGCTTGATATTCCTAGTGAAAAGCTATCAGGAATAAAATCCATGAGTGAGATGCCTAACGCAATGGACGAATTTTTTGGGCAGATGATTTCCATGGTAGCATTAATGACGATTGTCTCCAGTATTGTGGCCTTGATTATTCTCTATCTTGTAACTTCGTTGATTATTGAGGAAAATAGAAACACCATATCACTTTTTAAGGTATTTGGTTATCGACGTAGGGAGATCAAATCCATGATACTAAACAGCTCTACCTTTGTCATAGTGGCTGGATTTATTCTCAGCATTCCTATTATGGCGGCGTCGATGGGCGCAATATACGGCTATCTTGGTAATATGATCAATTTAGTGCTGCCAACCATTATTAGCCCCCTTTATGTGGTTGTCTGCTTCGTGGTTATTATGTTAACCTACCAGCTAAGCAAGCTGTTGTGTGCAAAGAGAGTTAACGAAGTTTCCATGAGTGAAGCTCTAAAAGTAGGAACGGAATAAAAAAGCTATTATGTGCATTTAGTCCCGACTACTATAAAATTGAAGATTTAAAAAAGTGTTCCATAATAGCGAAAAATAGTGATTGGTCTATTTTGATAGCAGCAACCCAGGCCGCTATAATCAACAAGGCATAATTGAAGGAAAAGAACTTCTTTCTAATAAAAAATATAACCAGGGTACTGACGCATATGTTTTTAGAGTCGGTACCCTGTTTTGTAGGAAAGCCATAAAGTATCAAAAGTTATGACGTACGTGTAGAAGAATTACATAATCAGATTATAACGAAAAGGAGGAAATGTTGGGTATAATGTCTTTTATTACCACTATTAATAAAGTAAAATCTAGATAATATTTTCTGCTGTTCCCAGGCCGCTATAATCTGAAGCTCCGAAAAGGATTTAGGAGCGAGAACCTCCATCCATGTTCAGACAGGAAAAGGGATCAAAAAAGGGGTGCTTATCATTAAACTCTTGGGAATTGTCGGTAGCAAGAGGAAGAACGGAAATACTGCAGCTATTGTCCAAGCAGCTAATGAAGCAGCGAGAAAGGAAGGCATAGAAACTGAGGTAATTTTTCTGAGTGATTATGCTATAGCTGATTGCAACGGTTGTGAAGGCTGCAAAAATACATATAAATGCGTGATTGATGATGATATGCAGAAAATATATCCCCGGCTGCTGGAAGCAGATGCTATTATAATAGGTTCACCTACTTACTTCTACAATGTAACAGCAGATGTAAAAGCTTTTATTGATAGGTGTTATTGTTTTGAAGTGTTCGCAGAAGATGACCGTTCTGTATGGATGGGAATCAATGAGGTGCTGGGGATTAAATATGCAGTTGTTGTAGCTGTATGCGAGCAATACTCAGAAGCAGATATGGGACACACTGTTGAAGCTATGGTAAAACCATTAGAGGCCTTGGGTTATAGGGTGATAGACACAATAAAAGCTTTTGGGTTATATAAGCCGGGAGAGGCCTTAAATGATGCAATAATATTAAAGCAAGCAGCGGAAGCAGGAAAGAAGCTTGCCAAAACATTGAGGCTGAGAAAAGAAGTAGAAAGGAAATGGAAATCAATCTACTAAGTACTGGAAGCAAGGAACAAAAAGAACTTCCCCTCGCTTCCCTGGAGGGATATCGATGGCAAGGATTGGGCATAAAACGGAAATCCGGGTAATATATGCTGACACAGACGCTATGTCAGTAGTTTACCACAGCAATTACTTTAAATGGTTTGAAGTGGGCAGGGCAGAATTGTTAAGGAATATGGGCTTCCCATACAGTCGCTTGGAACAGGAGGGAGTAATGCTCCCGGTTATAGAATGCGGATGCAAGTATATCAAACCTGCTGTATATGATGACCTTTTGGAGATAACTGCTGTGGTTGAAGAAGTGAAATTGGCTACCATTGTAATACAATATGAAATACGCAGAAAAAGTACGGGAGAGAAGCTGGTAACTGGTTTTACCAGACATGCAGTTACAAATAAAAACTTGAAGCCTGTTAGGTTTAAGAATGCTGCACCGGATTTGTTTAAGTTATTTAAGAAGATAGATTCCGAAAAGAATTAACGAGAGGTGAACATCACCTAGGTTACTCCCTCGATTATAAAATATAATTTCGTTTCGCTTCACTACGTAAAAAATCCCTGAAGTTGGGATGAGCAATGTTTATCAGTTCTTTAGCTCGTTCTTTGATTGAACGGCCTCTAAGGCTGGCTACGCCGTATTCAGTTACTACATAATCCACGTCTACCCGTGAAGTTGTAACCGTCGCCCCCGGGGTCAATAAAGGCACGATATGTGAGATAGTATCGCTGCGGGCTGTGGATAGGAAAGCAATAATGGATTTGCCGCCGGGTGAATACTGAATTCCTTGGGCGAATTCCTTATGGCCACCGGTTCCGCTGTAATGCTTAGGACCGATGGATTCCGCACAACATTGTCCAGTCAGGTCGATTTCAAGAGCAGAGTTTATAGCCACCATCTTATGGTTGCGCCCGATGATCTGGGGATCGTTAACTATACTGCCCCGCTGAAATTCAACCGCCATGTTGTTGTCAAAAAAATCATACAGGCGTTTCGTTCCTAAGGCGCAATCAGCCACGAACTTGTCCTTCCAGATCGTCTTCTTTCGATTCGTTATTACCCCAGCTTCGTAAAGATCCAATAGCCCTTCACTGAACAATTCGGTGTGTACTCCCAGATCTTTTTTGCCAGCAAGGCAGGCGGTGATGGCCATGGGAATACTGCCATAACCGATTTGCAGGGTGGATTCATCTTCTATCAGATCAGCAACGTATTCTCCAATAGCTCTTTCCTTGTCGCTTGTTTCAACCTTTGGAATAACAGGGGGCATGCGGTCGGTTTCAATTATATAATCGATTTCAGAAATATGAATATGAGTATCACCATAAGTTCGGGGAAAATTAGGGCTCACTTCTATTATCACTTTATCCGCCTGTTCTATCAGATCTTTTTCACATACAGAATCTATTGACAAGGACAAGTAACCATGCTGGTCCATTGGGCTGGCGCAACCCAGAAATACATCAGGTTTACGGTAAAACGAACGGCTGGATACTGCCCGGTGGAGTTCCAGGGGAATATAGGAAACGGTACCAAATGAATGAGCCTTGCGGGCCCCGGCAGTGTAAAACCAACTGTTCAAAAGAAAGTGCCCTTTCATTTCAGGATTCATAAAAAATTCATATTCATTCATCAGCAGTGCGGTAACCACTGATAGATCCTCCACCCGGTCCTTGATAGTATGCAGGTGGCTGAGCATGGTCACCGGTTCACAGGCTA
This sequence comes from Syntrophomonadaceae bacterium, assembly GCA_050949865.1. Classification (GTDB taxonomy): domain Bacteria; phylum Bacillota; class Syntrophomonadia; order Syntrophomonadales; family Syntrophomonadaceae; genus JBMNGN01. The sequence goes on along the minus strand of JBMNGN010000001.1, from coordinate 398,485 downwards.
TAAGGGAACAGGCTATTTCCTGCCCGCTTTTAATCTCCTTCAAGGCGTCTTCAATACTTACTAATTTGCGCTGGTATATATTTTTATATTTCATGCTGTTACCCCATGGAATTAGTCACACTGATACATTGTGCCATATATTTTATTCCCCTGACAATACTTTCGGGGGGAAATGTTTTGGTTCAATATTTTCTCCGGTCCGGTTACACATATCAAGCAAACAGTATTTAGCCCAAATATTTTTTCAGTCTCAATTCCAGGGAAAGATAAAACACATGCATCCATTTGTATTAATTTTTATTTCCTTCCTCTACTTAAGTAAAATAATGAAAAATCCTGCCCTCTAAAAGCGAACCTGATTTTTTATACATAAAATGGTTACGACCCAGCCGGTTGGTCATTACTGGTTAATCTAGTCCGTAATTATTTCTCAAAATTGGCATCGGATATGGGCAAATGGCTTGCGTTTGATAATCTAAAGAAATTCTTGTATAATATCTTTAGATTATACGAGGGGGCTAGTATTATGCCAAATATTAGATCCAGCACGGACTTAAGGAACAACTACAATGAAATCTCTAAGTTCTGCCATGAAAGTAGAGAACCGGTTTTTATTACAAAAAATGGGCAGGGAGATTTGGCTGTTATGAGCATTGAGGTCTACGAGATGCTAAACGGCAAACTGGAACTGTATCATCTTCTTGATGAGGGTAGGAGGGCAATTAAGGAGGGAAGAAAGCGTCCGCTTAAAGATGTTATCCAAGACATCAAGCAGGAGATAAGTGATGGCAGAATATAGGGTTGAACTATCGGAACCAGCCGAAAACGACCTGCGAGATATTGTCCGGTATATATCTGCACAACTGTCAGCACCGATGACTGCATTGAAGATGATAGGTATCCTTGAGGAAGCTATCATGGGGTTGACAGTCATGCCGCAAAAATACCCTCCAGTGACTGATGAACGGCTTGCCGTAATGGGATATCGTAAATTGCTGGTAAAGAACTATATTGTATTTTTTACCATAGATGAAAAGTCCAAGATTGTTAATGTGGAAAGAATTCTTTACGCAAGGCGCGACTGGCGTCATATCCTTTAACGAGTATGCTCCCAATAAACTTACCCTGAACTTTGCTTGGAGGAACAAGATAGTCATTGATGTAAGACTAGTAAAACCGAGTATTAAAACCTACGGTATTAAAGTGTACGGTATAGTTGTAACTGGACCTACCAAAGAATTGCATTAATCAGAATACCATGCTTCTGCCTGAAGAAACCGGCAAGTACATATTTATACTGTCTGTGGACTGGGGTAATGGGGATAACAATATTCTGTATTGGTTTAAAGTATCAGTGACTGATACTCCATAGGCTTTCAATTGATAATAGTATAGAAGCTTTAGCTCAGATTTGTTTACATAATTACATGGTACTGCATCTAGATTGAGGCAGATATATCACGGTAAGCTATAAGTAGAGATATGGTTTAGCAAGTGATGGCATTCCGCTGATTATCCTACTGCAGCTTAGCCTGTTGCTTTATTTAAACCTATAAGGGGGAAGCAAAAAGAACGTCCCCCTGCTTCTTCAGAAGCACGTTCCTTCCTAACAAAAGGTATTCTTACGACTATATACATTAAGAACAGATGTTTGTTACAATAAATGGTAGAGTCTCGGTTGGGTTACCTAATCATGGGGGTTGATAAGTTGGTACCTGGCAGTGCGGTCTTCAGTTAGTTGATTGATTATCTCCTAATCTGCTGAATCTAAATAAATCTTTTGATATCTTTTCTCATTTTCGCCCCAAGCAGCAACTCCAGCTATAGCACCAAGAATAAACAGAAAAAACATCAACCCCATACTTACGTTTATAGGTAACTCCGATAAGATAAAACTAGGTGTATAGCCATTTAGAATAAATTGACTGCCAAATACGATAACTACTATAACAATAATAGTTCGCAAGCCCTCGCTAATCATATTAGTTAAGCGCCCCTTTTCTCTCTTCTTTTTCCATTTAAAATAAAATCTCTTTTCGAAGGAATCACTGTTGATGATTCGATAAAATGTAAGAGGAATACAGACGAGAACAACTATTATATAATACAGGCTCATATAATAAACATGACTATAAAAGGGTATAATCAATAGAATCATTAGTAATACAATTACAATAATATTTTTCCCTTTTTTTAACTCTCGTGAAAGCAATTACATCCTTCTTTTTCCTTAAACTATACACATATTCCAATGAGTTACATTATTCTACTAAAATCCTTTACCATAAACCCAATAACACTAAATTATTAAAAACCCTCTATCATTATAAACTAAAGACCCTAGCGCCCCGCCACAGCGTATTGCTTTGTAATTAGTCCACTAGTAAATGTTATTGTTATACAATAAATATGTATAATAAGAGGCTTCTTTTATTATTGATGTCCATTCAGTATTTCCTCCTGCTGGATAATTATACCACTATCTTATCTCTTATCACTATAATTTAAATGTGTTCATTCCCGCAAATATTACATTTGGGTACCCTCCAAACTGCCCCTCCCTTGGGTATTATCTATCAAATTGCAGGTAGCTGTACGGTAATCCTACAGTTTTAATCCGCCAGTTTTCTTTGCACTAACCAGCAGGCCTAAGGATTTATGTCACAAGCGATAACTTTGCACCTCAGCCATCTAGCTTCAATAACCTGTATACCACCGCCGATAAACGGATCAGCTACTGTTATACCATCTGTAGTATGAATCCTGCAGTTCTCCGTCGCCAAACTCTGATAGTAAAAAGCTGCTGAATAAATTGCTAGGGCGCCGTGCGAGCTTATGAACTGCTATTATCGGCCGATAATTCTGTTGTATCTGCTTTTCCCGCAATCTTCAATAAGCTGAACAAAATGAAGATGTTGGCCATATGAATTTATATAGTATTATTATACATATGGGGGAGTAGGTAATGAAAAATATAAAAAGTCCGAAACCTACACCATTAAAAACAACAAGATAAGTACGTCAACAAAACCTATGCCCATATACGATGAGAGCCACAAACTCATTGGATATGTAAGCAATTATTACATATCCTTGGAGGAAAAATTATTTGCATTTTCCGGTCTGCGCTTATATATCAGTCTTCAAGCAGAAGATCGTAATGGCAAAATACATATTCGAATAATTTCAAATTAGAAATATTTTTAAAAGAGCTGAATGGGAAGTAGAATGTATCTTTATCAAATTTGCTGCTCTTGGGTCAGTCTAATATTATTGGAGCAGATGGGTGATGTGATGCATAACTGCACTTAAAAAGGAGAAAGCGCAGCAATACTTTCAACTATTCGGAAATTCCGAATGGTTCAAAAGGGGAAACGGGAGGTTTCTACACTATCATGGATACCCCCGTTTACGATGCAGCATGCATTAAAGGAGAATTACCATGATCCCACCCGAAAAACTATACACCTACGGCAAGTTCATCACCGAGACCGAATTGCAGAAGATCTCCCGGGAAAGAGATTATCTGCTCTTTCATGCTGAAGTTGAAGAAATGGTGGAGGGTGGTTTGCTCAGTCCGGTTAAGGCTTCGGGGAAGAATGGGCGCATACCCCCTCTGTTTAATAAATACCGTATTATCAGACCTAAGGAAGATTACAGCGAGTATCTAGAAAGTATCCGCCGGCTTAACCCGCGCTTGAACATATCTGCCTATTTAAAGCGCCCGGAGCTATATAAGAAGCACCGTGAGTTAGTGGAGGGTTTAAGCCAGTACTTATGGCATCAGGCGGAATTGCTGGAAGAGCCTATGTCCCGCAAGGAGCGTTCCTTTTCCATCTGGGGGCGGGAGAAGCTTATCGATGAGAACATTGCTCTGCTCCGGGAGGTTTTGCGCTTCAATGGCCTGGGAGAAGATTTTCTCCATTATTATGATACCCCGGAGCCCTTTTTTGAATATGTTCACAGCCAATCGGCTGAAATGTCGGTACTGATCTTGGAGAACAAGGACACCTGGTTTACCTTCCGGAAGCTGATGCAGGCTACTGGCCGGAATCATATTGCTGGTCAAAGGGTGGACTTGCTTATTTACGGGGAAGGCAATAAAATAACCAAAAAAGGAGCTCTGGAGGATTACGCCCGGGGTATGCTGCAGAGGCAGGCCGGACAGACTATAAAATTCACATATTTCGGGGATCTGGACCGGGAGGGTATCCGTTTGTTCTTCCGTACCCGGGAGGCCAATCCCGCTTTGTCTATTGAGCCCTTTGTTCCACTGTACCTGCTGATGCTGGACTTGGCCTGGGGACGGGAAATGCCGGAGTCTCCGGATAAAAGGGATATACCGGCGGCGGTGGAGGATTTTGCTCAACTATTGGGCTCTGATCCGGCAGTGATTATGGATTTATTGAAGCAGGGCCGCTATATACCCCAGGAAATAATCAATTATCAGATTTTGGCCGGCATTCTAACTTAGAACGGGGTTTATCATGCGAGATTTAGGATTTCTCGAAGGGTTCGAGAAAAGGATGCAGATAATGGCTGCTATTGACTCCATCGTCAACCGCTATAATCGTAATATGGACATGGAGCGGCTGTTTGAGCGGGGCCACCTGGACAATATCATTTTCTCGGTTTTGGTCTTCATTATGGAAAGAACCCTAAGCGAGGATGAGGAATGCACCATGGACAGCATCAGCGCTTTCTTGGGGGAGATTATTCCTGCCTACCAACCGGATTTTCCTACCGAGAAACTCCGCCCCCTGGCGGAATATATCATCAAGGATATTCTGCAAAATGGGGGAGAAGCCCGATACTATCCAGTGATGAAGTATGGAGAAGGTTTAAGCCCCATTCGCATTCGATTAATAGATGACAAGCTTAAGGATAGTGAAAATGGCTACACCATTACTTATCAGCTTACCAACCAGGGTTATGACCTGCTTTTTCGCACCAAGGAAGTGGAAGAGGAAATAAGTTTCACCATTGAGGAACTGAAACTGCGCGAGCTGATTAAGCGCAAAAACTATAAAAAGGCCATCAGCCAGAGCGCCAACCTGCGGCAGATGATCAGGCAGAAGCGAAATGATATCAGCCAGTTCATCCAGAAGATCCGGGAAAATATTTATGAAGTGGATATCCGGGAATACGAGAATCTGGTTAGCAGCACCTATGCCCTGTTGGAGGAAGAGTACGGCACCATGAATGAAATCCGGGATATGATAGCGCTCTCGGAGCAGCGCTTGCAGGAAGAGGAAAGGGCTCGAGGCCAGCTAGATGAAGAGATGAAGAAGGCCCGTAGGGATATTGCCATTATTCGCCGAAATATTATCGATACCATAGATGAACAGAAACAGGTTATTCTGGAGCGGCACAGCCTGGCCCAGATTTATAAAGAAATGATTGAGGATTCATTTGCTTTGTCCCTGGCCCGGGTCTATAATTTTGAGCAGGAAATCCTGGTTCCCCTGGAAAAGTGCAGGGAGGAAACCATCCTCAGGCTGTGGCAATTGTTAAACCCCTTGTTGAAGCCCAGCCTGGACAAAAACTTGAGTCTGTTGCCTCTCTATGATCGGCAAGCCCGCATCCGGAATGAAGATGATACTCCTGAAGGGGTGACACTGGAAGAGCTGCAGGAAGACCAGGAATGGATGGAAATCAATAGAATTAATGAGGCTCAGGTGGCTTTGGTCCATGCCCTTTTAAAAATGGCCGGCAGTAAAGGATCATCCTTTCGCTTCAGCGATTTTTATGCCTATTTGGAGAGCCAGGAAGAGCTTTTTACTCAAGTGGTGCAGGGTGAGCTCTTATTTAAATCCATGCTGAAACTCTATGACCTGAAATCCATTGATATCCTGGCCTGGCAAAAGGAACATGATGAAGTGGTAGCCAATGCTACCGGGGAGTTGGACCTGAACTATTGTCTGCATCGAATCGCATTTGAGCAGCCGGATATGTACGGGGTCAGCCGGATTCATATAACAAAACCAGATGAAGAGATGATGGAGGAGGATGTGTCCTATACCTGCAATGGCGCGGTATATAGCCGTCATATCCTTATCAGTAACTTCTTAATCGAGGTAGATATGGTATGAGTTCATTAACTACTGCCTTAAAGATATTTAAAATACTTTTGGATCGAGGCCAGCTGGACCGGGATAGCGATGGGGATTTGTTTTTGGAATATCGCAATGAGGAAGTCAGATCCATCCTGGCCCAGATGGAGGAAGAAATGGAATTCACCATCGTGGAGGCCGGAAGCACCCTGTACCTGGTTCCGGACAGCACTAACAGCCTTTTGGGCTTTGTCAGCAAGGATCTGCGGGAATGGGTGGCATCAGATGCCAGGCTCCTGGACAGCTACCTGCTCTGCTATATAGTTATGTTGATGCTTTACCTGTTTTACGGAGGACGTAACCGCAATCCCAAGCAACGAGATTACCTGCGGGTCAGCAAATTATTGGAGGAATTGGATAAGCGACTGGGGCTGGCTCTGCTGGACCAGGAAGGAGTTGCCGGGTTGGAAGAGCGTTATGGCATAAACTTTGTCAAAATCGCGGAACTCTGGGAAAGCAAACAGGATTATGAAGAAAAAGCCCGCAAGACCAAGACCGGAACCATTCTCATTGCCTGCCGCTTGCTGGAGCGCCATAACCTGATCCGGCTGGTAGACAATGAGCGAGAGATTCGCTGTACCCGCAAGCTGGATGACCTGATGTTGAATTATTATCTGAGTGACAGCCGGGTGGAAGAGATTCAGGCCTTTTTTGAAGGGGGAGGAGAAGCCCATGCCTAATATTAACCGGATCAGGATCATCAATTTTTCCTATAATCACGATACCCGCCATATTGTAGACGAAACCTTCAATTTCCACGGTGGCGAAAACGCCCTCCTAAGCCTCTCCAACGGCGGAGGCAAAAGCGTTCTGGTACAGCTGTTCTTGCAGGTTATCGTTCCCGGGGCCAGAATTCAGGGTCGCAATATCGCCAGTTTTTTCCGCAAAAAAAGCCAGCCCACATACATAATGATTGAATGGAAACTGGATGGCGGGGGTGGTTACCTCCTGACCGGTATTGGCATAACTTCAGCCGAGGCGGCGGAGGGGGAAGGGGCTAAACCCCAGATCCGGTATTTTAATTTTACCTCCCAGTATAGAGGCGCCAATTCCTATGATATAATGCACATTCCAGTAGCTACCCGCAATGGAGGAGTATTGGAACTTAAGCCCTTTCGGGAAGCCCGCAAGATTTTAGCGGAGCAGGCAAGAAAGAATTCCTATCTTTTTGGGTATTATCCGGAAGATGAGCGGAATGGCTATGCCAGGCGCCTGGCTGAATTCGGTATCTCCCAGGATGAATGGCGCAATGTGATCACCCGAATAAATGACAGTGAAAACGGGCTGGAGGATCTGTTTCAGAAGTACCGGAGTTCCAGCCAATTGCTGGATGATTGGATCATTAAGACGGTGGAAAAGGTCATGTTTAAAGGACGTTCCCATCAAAGGCAATTGGAGGAGATGCTGGAAGGTCTGGTACAGGAAGTGATTGAAAACGAGCGCTTCATTGCGGAAAAACAGCTTTACAGCGGATTTCTGGGTCGTGTTCAGAACATATTGGGTGAACTGGAAAAGCTATTAAAAAACCTGGAAGCACAGAAGGGTTTGGCAGCCAAGCTGGCGGCCCTCCACCTCTATCTGGGTCAGAAGATTAAAGAGTTGGAGGAGCAAAAAGAAGTCAATGAGCAGGCTATAAGGGAAGCCCGGGAGGAAAAACAAAGGCTTAATCTGGAGGAGCGATCCCATCAATACCAAATATGCCTGGAAGAACACCGGATTAAGGCTGAAGAGCTGAAAGCAGCAGAAAAGAGCAGCCAGGAAACAGAAGCCAGGCTGGAAGAGGCCAAGTGGCAGCAAAAACTTTTAGAAGCCGCCGGACTGGCCGAGGATATCCGTCAGACTAACTCTGAACTCTCGGGGGTAAACGAAAGATTGGCCCTGGCCCGGGCGGAGTATGATAAAGATGAGCGGGCCCAAAGCCTGGAATACACTATTAAAACCAAGTTGGAAGAACTCTTAGAATCTGTGAATGCCCAGCTGGACCAATTACAAATCCAACAGCGGGAGCAGAGTGGCAGGCTGGAAAAAGGACAGGAAGAGTTGCGTGAACTGGAAAGCCGCCGCAGTGCTCTGGAGGGGACTAGGGGCGGACTGAAGGAACGAATCCGAATCCTAAGCGATCAGGAAAAACAGCTGCAGAAACGCCTGGGCCGGCAATGGAGCCGGAACCTCCTGGGGGAATTAGACCCAAGAGAAATGGAACAGATCGACAGCAATTTGGAGAAAAGCTGCCAGCAACTGCTGGACGAGCAGGAAAAAAGGCGTTTGGAAAAGGCGGACCTCACCCGGCAGCAGCAGGATTTGGATCGGCAATGGAAAGAAATTCAGGTCGCCCAGGCGGAAAACCATAGAATTTTAAGGGATTATGAGCGGAAACGGAGTGAATACCGGGATAAGGAAAAGAAAGTTCAAGGGATATTTGAGCGTTATGGTTTTGATCCATCAAGGATCTTCGACCGGGAAGGGATATCTTTACTTTTTGAACGGCAGATCAATGAGATAAAGAAAAAGGAAGAGGACGCGGTGCATACCCGCAATGAACTCAGCGAAGCCCTGACCTCAATTGTGGATGGGTACCTGCATAGTCCTCCGGAAATAGCTGCTCTTCTGGCCGAGCTGGATATTCCATTTGATACCGGAGAAAGCTATCTCAAGAATCAAACCCCGGAAATACGCCAGGCCATGCTGGCCGCCAATCCCATTCTACCTTATGCCTTTATTATGCCCCGAGCGGAAATGGATAAGATAGCCCAAGCTGGCCTTAATATGGTTATGCGCCGTGCTATTCCCCTGATGGCTTATGAAGACCTGAATCTGAAGCTGGAAAACCAGGGCCGGATGGCCTGGCCCCGGGAGGAGATAGCCCTGGCCTGCTTATATGAAGGGCGGGTATTTGACAATGAGGAAATGCCTAAACTGCTGGCGGAAATGGAAGAAAAGAGGCAGGCTGCTGCCGAGCAGAGTGAGCATTATGCTCAGGCTCACCAATTAGCAGTAAGGGGTTATGCTAGCTATCAGGCTTTTGATTATACTGCTGACTATTATTGCCAGCTGAAAAAAAGCATAAAAGCTGCACAAGACCGGGATCTGGAACTGGGTCAGCAATTAGCCGCCGTTGAAGAAGCCAAAAGCAAGGCTATGGCCCGTCAGGATCAGCTGGATCAGGAGAGTAAAGAACTGGCCCTTCAACTACCCCCGGCCCAAGCTGCATTGGATGCTTTCAGGGAATTTATGAATAGGGAGCCCGATTATCAGAAGAGTTTGAATCAACTGAATCAAATTAAACAGGAAATAGCAGGATTAAATGAACATAAAGCAGCCCTGGCTAAAAGTCTGGCCCAACTGCAGGAGGACATTGCCAAGGGAAGAAGCAGGATAGCTGAGATGCAGAGCGAAAAGAATGGGCTGGAACAGAAATACCCCCTATATCAGGATGCCCCGGCAGCTCCAGTTTTAGAAGGAAGTCTGGAAGAACTGGAACAAAGGCTGATGGTCTTAAAAGGCAAATACAATCAGGAAATCGGGGAACTGGAAAAGCGGCAGAAGCAATTGATTAAAGAGTTACAGGGGAAACAAAAACAATTGAGTAAACTCAAAGTGACGGAAGAGGATTATGCTGACTTGCGTTATGACGAAAGTGAGGCCGATGCCCTCCAGGAACAAATCACCAGTCTGGAATTACTGTTGAAAGTAAAGCAAAAGGAGAAGGAGGTTGTATCCAGGGCTGAGGCAGCAGCGGCGAATGCTTTGAGCAATGCTTTAGATGAAGTTAAAAGACTGGGTTACGAGGAGCCCCTGCCACCCCAGGAAATCCGGGGAGATTTTGAGGGCCGCCGCCAAAGGCTGCACCGCCGGATGGGTGAACTGGAAGAAGAAAAGCAGGACCTGGCCCGGCAAATATCCCGCTGCTCAAGGACCCGGGAGAACATCGAACAGGCAGTTGATATAAAGAGCATGGAAGCGGAAAAGGATTTGGTGGTTGAAGCCGATTTCATGGCCCAGGCCTCCCGCTGGGAAAGGGAATACCGAAATCTGCAGAATGAAAACGGAGCCCATATTAATCAAATAAGGAATATGTATAATGACTGTAAGATAGATTTCCGGGATAAAAACTCCAACCTAGATAATATATTCAAGAGCCTAGAGCCCTTGTGGGACAGGGCCCAGGCCGAGTATGAAGACTTTTTCTATCTCTTTGAGCGTATGAGCCTGCAAGGGGAAAAGCTGGCTGATCTGATTGCCATTTGTGAAGCCCAGCTGGCCAACTTGGAGCGCAATAAACAGGATATGGTAGAGCAGAGCTTCCTGCATGGAAGACGGTTGATGGAAGAAATTGACTTAATATCGGAGAATTCCAAGGTGCGCCTGGCCGGCCGTTCCCGGCCGGTGCAAATGCTTAAAATCGATTTGCAACTGGATAGTCACGACTCGGCTCGCCTTCGGGTGGCTCAATATATTGATGAATGCATACATCGGGTCAGAGAGAAAAGCAGGCAGGAAAACCGCAGTGATGAGCTGCGCAAGACCATTGCTCGTTTAATGTCCAGCCGGGAATTGCTCAACGTTTACCTGGGCCATGCCCACATTCCGGTGCAGGTGTTCAAAATCGACCTCAATATGCAGAACAGCCGGCTCAAAATATGGGAAGATGCGGTGCGGGAGAATTCCGGCGGGGAAAAATTCGTAATCTTCTTTTCCCTGCTGTCGGCCTTAATGGCCTATACCCGGGCACGCACTATGGAAGAACTGGGAGCCGACCCGGATACGGCCACCCGGGTCTTGATAATGGATAATCCCTTTGGGCCCATATCATCGGAACATTTGTTAAAACCTATGTTTGAAATAGCCAAAAGGCATAGGACCCAATTGATCTGTTTGTCCGACCTGAAGCAGAATTCCATTTTGAACTGCTTTAACCTTATCTATATGCTCAAAGTGCGCACATCCGCCATCGGCGGAGCCGAGTACCTGAAATTTGAGGAATATGTCCGGGACGAAGCAGCCCTGCCCCGGGATGAAAGACTGGAAAAAGCTGTTTACCGGGTATCTGAGTTTTCTCAAACCCCTTTATTTGGGGAAATGGAATAACAAATCACGGGAACAGAGGTCCCTTGATTCCTAGCCGTTAAAGAATTAGGGATGGTTTTATTTGATTTTGCACCACGAAGGCCAAGGGCTTTTAGGTTGGAACCAGCTTAGTTATCAGGGTTTAGATTCACACCCGTAGTGTGATTTACATTCCTTATTCCCAATGCCCGGGAAATAAAAGAACATCCGGGCAAGGTTAGTGAATATTTTTGGAGCAAGAATCCTGATATACACCTGGCAGGCCGAGTATACTTCCATCTGGTGGAAAGCCGCCGTGATGACTACCCCTTCGCTTTCTTGGCTACCTATTATACATAGGACCAAAAGACAATACTATTTTTCTGAACCAATTGACGGTAGTATTTAATTGATAACATTCTAATGAATTCTTTGCCAGGGCATTTGGCTGCCGGGTACTCTACTAATCAACTTCCGGCCGGAATAATGATGAACAGTATACCAGGGTAGAGCTGGCCGAGTTATTAAAAAGTTCGGACATAGTATCCATACATGCGCCATTAAACCCTCAGATTTATAATCTGCTCCAATATGATCAGCTCAAAACTATGAAAAAAGTGCCATTTTGCTTAACTGGGCCGAGGGGGCATAGTAATAATCCCATGTTAAGGTTACCAATACACCTGGGGCTGGTTTGCTATTTTCTTATCAGCTTATGGTAGAGTCTGAGTAGCAAAAACATCAAAAAAGACTTGAGGATGCGCATAAATAATGAAGTATAAAAATATAAAGCAAGCCAAATTTCTATCCCGTCCCAACAGGTTTATAGCTCACATTGAAATTGACGGCTGCTCAGAAATATGCCATGTGAAAAACACTGGCAGGTGCCAGGAACTGTTAATCCCTAATGCGGATATTGTCATTCAGGAGGTTAACCACCCTAAGAGAAAAACCAAGTATGATTTAATTGCCGTGTACAAGGGCCAAAGACTTGTCAATATCGATAGCCAGGTGCCTAATAAGGTTTTCCATGAGTGGTTGACCCAAAGCGAAGTATTCCCGGACATAAAATTGGTAATACCCGAATTCAAATACGGCAGCTCCAGGCTGGATTTTTACTTGGAAAGCGATTTAAGAAAAATACTGGTGGAAGTCAAGGGGGTTACCCTGGAGGAAAAAGGAGCAGCTTTATTTCCTGATGCCCCTACTGAAAGAGGTATTAAGCATCTAAGTGCTCTCTGCCATTGGCTGGAGCAAGGCTATGAGGCTTATCTGTTTTTTATCATTCAAATGAAGGATGTGCGGTATTTTGCCCCCAACCATAAAACCCATCCTGCCTTTGCCCAGGCCTTAAAAAGTGCCCGGGAGCAGGGGGTAAGAATTATGGCCCTGGATTGCGAAGTTGCAGCTGACAGTATTACGGCTCGCCGATGGGTAGAGGTGAGACTTTGAATCAACAGGTGCCTTGATTCTTCAATAAACAGGGATCATAAAATCCTTCGAATTCGAAGAATCAAGGCACCTATTCCCGTGATTCCTATAAGTCCAAAATGAGTGAGGGGTGAAATATTGTGATTAAAAATATGAGAAAAAACAAAGATGTGGGTATTTATGGCTTAGTGGCAAAATGGTATGACAAACACACTCTAAAGAGCAGGTTAGCGGAAATACAAGGATATGCCGATGAAGTCACCTCTTGTGTAAGTTCAAATGCTAATATTTTGGAAGTTGCACCTGGTCCGGGTTATTTATCTATCGAGCTGGCCAGGAGAGGTTTTAACATAACAGGTGTAGAAATAAGCCCTGATTTTGTTAAAATCGCAAGAAGAAACGCCCAAGAAGCCAATGTTAAAGTGGATTTTATAGAAGGGCAATGCCTCCAACCTGCCTTGTGATGACAACTTTTTCGATTTTATATTTTGTAGCGCTGCGTTTAAGAGCTTTAAAAATCCGGTTAAGGCCCTGCATGAAATGCATAGGGTACTAAAAACCGGAGGAATAGCTTTAATCATCGACATGAATCGCGAGGCTACCAATAAAGAAATTGACGATGAAATAAAAGAGATGAAGGGACTTGATAAATATTTGGTGAAATTTTTATTTAAGACTTTTGTGAAACAAGCGGCATACACTAAAGAGGAGCTTGAAAATTATCTCCAAGAAATTCCTTATAAAAAACTATAATATTAGAAAAGAAGGCATCAGCTTATATGTTTATCTATATAAATAAAGAATAAATAAAGAGAATTCTGGATTCTTTTTTCCGGAAATGCTGTACCGCCAGATTATTCCCGGTTCTCCCCTACCAGGTAATAGGCATGGTTAAAGGCATTTGGCTGGACGAAAAAACAATTTACCGGTTTTCGTACAGGACGAAAACCGGTTTGTTGTTAGGTAGGATTAGCTCGTTATGCTTACCTATTGATCTCTTCACTAATACTGTTATTTACTTGCTGCATAAGTCTGCTGTAATCTTCCTGGGCTTTTAAATAAGCCTGAATAAGACTGTTGTCTTGCATTTTTGCTGTTATGGCATTAAATTCTTCTATTTGTTCCTCAGAAGGCTGCATGCCTGTATTTTGAGCAAATTCAATTTGAGCCTGGATGGTTTGGATATCCTCAACTATCTGCCGAGCCTCGTCATTATTCCGGATATCCTGTCCTGTCCGCCGCACTTCCTGATACTCCCGGGATTGCTTAATTTCTAGGGCTAATTCTTTGGCTTTTTCAAAAACGCTCATTTTATAACCTCCAATTTTAAACTGTCTATACTGCCCTGTATGTCAAAGCCCGTTTAATCCCATTAGTAAGATAGCCTTTTGTGATTATATACTGCGAATCGGATTCCGCCATATGTTTGTGAGTTCGCAACTATAATAACTAAGAAATAATGTCTTCGATCACACAGCGATAACCTCTGCGGTGAATTTCTGCAAGAAGTTATGGTCTTTATTATATGATTAATAGTTGCACAATGCAAGGGAAGGGTATAACTTTAAGCGCCTCTCAACATTTCTATAGTTATATTTCCTATCTTCCTCTCCGGATATAATATACCAGGGTCTGCAGCAGCACTATGGCTAGATAGGCGATTATAGAGCCCAAGACCATAGTGATTAGAAAACCGGCTATAGCACTCTCAGCACGGCTTAAAGCAGTACCCCAGCCCAGTAAGAGGGCTAGAATAATCACTGCTATGTGGGCAGCGCGGTTGGACATCAACATCTGCCCGTTATTCTCCAGGGGATTGTTTTGAAATATCCTTATAGCCAGCAACAGCAACAGAGCTGTCAATAATACTAATATCATAGTCTCCAGGGGGTAAGCGGGGTAGAGTTGAGTAGCTAGGGGAGCATTCCTCATGTATTCACTATCCCGTGTTATGTAAGCTGGTATCGTCAGATAATGGGCCATCATATTGACTCTATGGATAAAAGCCGGGGACAAATTAAATATCTCCATAGTAGTAGAGTTTATGAGCAAATTCCTCAGCATGGAAGGCAAATTGGCCAGGAGCATGGATAAAACTATAGCTGAAAACCAATTTCCGGTAAAAGAAGCTACCATAAGGCCCAGATTGAAAATGGCAATAAAAATCGCTGTGGTTAGTACAGTCCATTTGATAACCAATACCGTACTATAATCAACTGGCCACATCAGCCCGGTAATGATTAAAAAAAGGGCATTGACTGCCATAATACCCGCTATAGCAGCACTCCCGGTACAGGATTTGGCCACAATAATTTCTTTACGGCTTACCGGCGTGCTGATCAGATAGTTCAGGCTTCCTGATCTTTCCTGGATCAGAATAGTGACTCCCAGCAATAGGACTATGAAGGGTCCTATCTGTTCCATGGTGTTATGATATGCAGCAGCAGAAAGGACGTTGCTGATCTGGTCCAGTGCGCCAATCATAGTGTAGGCACCGGCAGCTGATCCCAGCATACCTTTAATCCAATATCCCAGAGGTTTCATAATAGTGTCGTAAGTCATAACAAGAAAAGCAGCCAAAAAATACAGGCGATTCTGTTGCCATTCCTTCCATAACAGGCCTGGGTTAACTGGCAGGATAATATCCTTAGATGGCATAGTCATAGCTATATCCCTCCTTCTTCATGTAAGTAATGAAGACATCCTCCAGGCTGAGGTTTATGGGTTCAACAATAGCCGGGGCTAAAGCGGACAAAGCATCCCTGAAGGCCTGCCTGTCTCCGCTGGCAGTGATGACATAGGCTTTACCCTGTTGAGTCACTTCTATAACTCCGGGCAGGGATTTCAGGGCTGCTGCCGGGATGTTATCAGTGCTGAAAAGTATCTGGGTTTTGTGAATCGAGTTTTTTAATTCATCCAGGGGAGAAGTAAAAAGCAGTCTTCCCTGGTTGATTACCCCTATATGGTCAGCTGTTTGTTCCAGGTCATTGAGATTATGGGAGGAATAAAGTATAGTGGTACCTTCCTCAGCAGCTTCATCTATTATGGCCTTTAGAAAGGCCCGGCGTGCTACCGGATCTAAACCGGCGGTGGGTTCGTCCAGTATCAACACTTCCGGCCGGATGGATAAAGCCAGAACCAGGGCCACTCTTACTTTCATGCCCCGGGATAGGTTGCGGACTCTTTTGCGGGTTGGAATTTTAAAGTAATCACATAAGCTCCGGCATTTTCTTTCATCCCAGTTTTTATACAGCTTGCGCCCCAAGGTGAACATGCCATTAACCGTGAAGAAAGGATATAAATGGGGGATGTCAGGTACATAGCCCACTTGCTGCCTGACCTGGGGGCCGAATTCCCGAATGCTTTTACCCAGTATACGAACATCTCCAGAATCAGGCAAGAGTATTCCCACCAGGGTTTGCAGGAGGGTTGATTTGCCGGCTCCATTGGGTCCAATCAGTCCAAAAATGCTGCCCCGGGGTATGGACATAGATATTTCATGGACAGCAATGATTTCTTCATAGGATTTGGTGAGTTTGCATATATCGATGGCCTTTGAATTCATTTCTCTATATCCCTCCGTTCTTTTTCCCACTCTTCAAAGGTCTCAAAAACCAGTTTTTTCAAATCTTTGGTCCCTATTCCCAGGTGGAATGCCTCTACCCTTAACCGCTCTAGTAATGGTTTTAGCACTTCGTTAACCCCATTTTCATCGGGTGCATCCTTGCGTTCCACTATAAAGGTGCCGCGCGAGCGCATAGTCACGATAACCCCTTCCTGCTCTAATTTGTGATAGGCTTTTGCGATGGTGTTGGGGTTTATGGTCAGCTGGGAAGCCATTTCACGTACAGTAGGGATTCTGTCTCCAGGATTATAGATTCCCTTGGCAACGGCACTCTTAATGCCATCAACTATCTGCTGATATAAAGGAATGCTGGAACGCGTGTCGATGTTTAAGTGCAAGCTATCAGCCTCATTTGTACTACATGTAATAATACAAATATATCAAAGGATATATCTATGGTCAAGGTGGCCAGAGCAGATTTTTACGATTAAGCTTGGGTTCTCTGGCAACGGTATTTAAAACCTCGTTTTAATCTATTATTGCAAGAACAGGAGGGATTACCGGTTTTTTGTGGAACTAAAGGGTATAAACCACAGCAAATTTTAGCACATTTGAATTCTTCACGAATGTGCTGTTTGGATGCCCAGCTAACATCTGCTTGCCCAATAGTTACAGCTTATTCTAATTTACAATTTTAGACCAAAGTTAGGGGACAGGCAGTCATTTATATACCTATTCATGTAAAAACTATTCCATAATAGTAAAAAAGCTGTTATTAGTTTTATCGGTAGCTGCCGCCTAGGAACACTCTACAAATTAATGCGGTTAATATAATAAAAGCAGTGGTTTTGTTTCTACTTTAAAAAGGGTTTGGAAAAGCTTCCCCTAATCTTAAATAATCTTAAAATAGGAGTGAATCATAAGTGAATGTTCGGGAAGAGATTGAGCAAAGAGAAAAGAGCCTGTTGAGTGGCTATGCTACCCTGGCCATTAACTCCAAGGGAAGAAGGTACCCGGAGGAGCCAGATCAAATCCGCACCAATTTTATGGTTGATAGGGATCGGGTGGTTCACTCCAAATCCTTTAGGAGATTAAAGCATAAAACCCAGGTTTTCATAGCCCCTCCTGGTGATCACTACCGGAGCCGGCTTACTCATACCCTGGAAGTCAATCAAATTGCCAAAACTATAGGAGCTGGTCTTAACCTGAATATTGATTTGATTGAAGCTATTGCCTTGGCCCATGATATAGGGCATACACCATTTGCCCATGCGGGAGAACAGGTGCTTAATAACCTTTTAAAAGAGGGTTTCAGACACAATGAAAACAGTATACGGGTTCTAACCCGGATAGAGCAGCATAAGGGAAAGAACGGCTTGAACCTGAGTGCCGAAGTGCTTGACGGGGTTCTTCATCATAGTGGTTATGGCACTAACGAAAAGTGCGCATCTACTCTTGAAGGGCAGGTTATCCGACTAAGTGATAAAATCGCTTATGTGCAGCATGATATAGATGATTCAATTAGAGCTGGTTTGATGAGCATAAATGACATACCTGGGGAATACCTGGATTTACTTGGCCGTACCCACAGCAAGAGGATAGCGACCCTGGTTACAGACACAATTATGCATACCCGCAGATTGATGGAAGAAAATCACCATCCTGTTAGGGTGGAACCGAGTCAACCCATTGATAGTGCCCTTAAAGGTTTGCGGCAGTTCATGTTTGAAGCCATTTATAACGGGGCGGTATGTCAGGCAGAACGCAGCAGGGCTACATTCATAATTGAACACCTATACAATTATTTTAAAAAACATCCGGAAAAGATGAGTCCCCTTTATCGTCAGATAATGGATGAAGAGGGGCTTGAAAGAGCGGTGGCTGATTACATATCGGGCATGAGTGATGCCTATTGCATTTCCATGTTCGAAAATATTTATGTTCCTCAATCATTAGTACCTGACGCCCTAAGGATCAACAATAATGACATTTATTAAAAGATGGTTTGAATAGGCTGCTATAATTCAATAATTGACATAATTGCGAAATTGAGAAGGAATTTAGGTGTAATAAATAGAATTATGGGGATTATGATTATGAAATCATATTACGAAGAAGATACTATTCGAGAAATTGAGTCGCGGTTGGATATTATTGATATCGTATCGGATAC
This sequence comes from Syntrophomonadaceae bacterium, assembly GCA_050949865.1. GTDB lineage: Bacteria > Bacillota > Syntrophomonadia > Syntrophomonadales > Syntrophomonadaceae > JBMNGN01. Next base: position 380,157 of record JBMNGN010000001.1, on the reverse strand, counting down.
AGTTAAACTAACCCGGAAGGGAAACCGATACTGGGGATTATGTCCCTTTCATCAGGAGAAAACCGCTTCGTTTACTGTAACCCCTGAAAGGAATATGTTTTACTGTTTTGGCTGCCACACCGGGGGGGACATGTTTACCTTTGTAATGAAGCTCTACCGAATTAGTTTCCGAGAGGCTGTGGAAATGCTGGCGGCTAGAGCTGGAATAGCAATTTCTAAGAAAATCAGCAGCAGCCCGGCGCTAAACCATAAACAAAAGGTAATTGAGATTAATAAGGCCGCGGCCGAGTACTTCAGCCAATCGCTCTCCACCCACCCTGTTGCCTTGAATTATCTTAGCCGGCGTAAAATAACCCCTGAAATAATTGAGCATTTTCAGATAGGTTATGCACCAGATAATTGGAACGGATTAAGTGAGTATTTACTTAAAAAGGGTTTTTCAGAGGAATATATTAAGTCAGCTAGACTGATAAACCGCAGTAACTCGAATAATACGTTTTATGATTATTTCAGAAATAGGATTATGTTCCCGGTATTCGATACAAGTGGCAATATCATTGGTTTCGGGGGACGGGTTTTATCGAATAGTATGCCTAAGTATTTGAATACTCCAGAGACCGATGTTTTTTTAAAAGGTAGGAATCTATACGGATTATATCAGGCCCGGGAATCTATTCGTGTGCAAGGGCAGGCAATACTGGTTGAAGGATACATAGATTGCATAAAGCTCCACCAAGCAGGAATTAATAACGTGGTAGCATCCTTAGGAACGGCATTAACCCAGCACCAGGCCAAAATCTTACGGAGGTATGCCAACGAGGTTTTAATCATATATGACGGAGATGAAGCAGGACAAAGAGAAGCATCCAGGGCAATGCAGGTCTTACTTGATGAAGATTTAAAAGTCTATATTGTGGTTTTGCCTGATAATAGAGATCCGGATGAATATGTGGATTTATATGGAAAAAAGGAGTTTTTACAATATATAAAGAATAATAAAGTGACCAACATAGAGTATAAAATCAACAATTATATAAGAAACCATGCAATACATGATCTTAAAGCAAAAGTGGAATTACTAGATTTAGTTGGAAATGATATTTTAAACTTAACCAGCGAGATTGAGAAAGACTTTTACATAAAGAATTTGGCTAGAAAACTGCAAATCGAAGAAGGACTGGTTTTAAAAGAAATAAACAAACAAGGTCGAAAGCTAAAAGGAATAAAAAGGAATAAAACGCAAATAAATAGAGATAATATTAACTATGGTATTTATAGCATAGAAGAGAAAATAATAGCGCAAATGGTTATAGATGAGCAGTTTTTTGATTATATAGAGAAGAATTATAATTTTAAAATATTCTCCAATAATGACTATTATCATATAATAGATACTCTAAGTAAACTTAAAGGTAAGGGAAATAAGATGCAGCTTCTTGGTAATGAATTGAATAATGAAAAATACGGACCTACTTTAGCCAAAATTATGCTGCTGGCTGATGAAGGCTATAAATTAGAGCCCTATGAACTTCATGAGTTTTTATCCAAGATTGAAAAAAAGAGACGAAAAGAGAACATTCAAGATTTTATGGGTAAAATCAATGATATTAGCGAAAATGGAGGGTTCAATCGTATTATAAAGCTAATTTTGGATTATAATACCTTTTTGATTGATGCCCGGGAAGGGGGGACAAAATGAAGCTGGATGGAAAAGTGGCCGAATCGATTAGCACTCTGGCCGAAAAAGGAAAAAAGAAAAAAAGACTGACCTATGATGAAATCATTGAGGAGTTGCACGGTTACAATCTTGAACCTGATCATATAGATGATATCCTTGAACACCTTCAATCCCTGGGCATAAGCGTCAAGTCAGACGGCGAAGCGGATGGAGAAGATGATATTGAGGCAGAAAGCATAGAAGCTGAGGAAATAATCATCCCGGATGGAATAGAAGTGGACGATCCGGTACGGATGTACCTGAAGGAAATTGGACGGGTATCCCTCCTTTCTGCTAATGAGGAAATTGAACTAGCGCATCGGATTGAGAATGGCGATGAAGAAGCTAAAAGACAACTGGTTGAGGCCAACCTGAGGCTGGTTGTAAGCATTGCCAAGCGATACGTTGGTCGAGGCATGTTATTTCTTGATTTGATTCAGGAAGGTAACTTGGGACTGATGAAGGCAGTAGAGAAATTTGATTACCGTAAAGGTTTTAAATTCAGCACCTATGCTACCTGGTGGATAAGGCAGGCGATAACAAGAGCTATCGCCGACCAGGCCAGAACCATTAGAATTCCGGTTCATATGGTTGAAACTATAAACAAATTATCACGTATTCAAAGGGGTTTACTGCAGATTTTAGGCAGGGAACCGACTCCTAATGAAGTTGCAGAAGAAATGGATATTCCGGTTGACAGGGTTATTGAGATTATGAAGGTTGCTCAGGAACCGGTTTCGCTCGAAACCCCTATTGGGGAAGAAGATGACAGCCATTTGGGGGACTTTATTACTGATGAAGATGCGGAATCTCCTGAGGAATCGGCTTCTTTTGTATTGTTGCGTGAGCACCTTAATGGGATATTGAATACCCTGACTGAGCGAGAGGAAAAAGTTCTACGGCTGAGATTCGGACTTGATGACGGTCGGCCAAGGACCCTTGAAGAAGTAGGGCAGGAATTTGGAGTAACCAGGGAAAGGATACGTCAGATTGAGGCTAAAGCGCTTCGAAAGCTCAGGCATCCTTCGAGGAGTAAAAAGCTGAAGGATTATATTGAATAGTATTGTTTATCAGGTTGACATCTCAATCTGAGCAAGATATAATAATTCTCGTTGAGAGACATTCCTCGATAGCTCAACGGTAGAGCATCCGGCTGTTAACCGGAGGGTTGTAGGTTCGAATCCTACTCGAGGAGCCAGGAAATTATCGGCGGTAGCTTAGGTTACCGCTTTTTGCTTTGGAGGGTTACAATTAGAACTAAAAACTTTAATAATATATACTAACCCCAGTGGTCCGAGCTGAAATATTGCACAAGAATTTGGGATTTTCTCTTGACCTTTGAATGGATTTTTAATATACTAACACTTGCGGGGTAATCCCGGGCCTATAGCTCAGTTGGTAGAGCTACCGGCTCATAACCGGTTGGTCCCAGGTTCGAGTCCTGGTAGGCCCACCATGCAGGGCCCCTTGGTCAAGCGGTTAAGACACCGCCCTTTCACGGCGGTAACGGGGGTTCGAGTCCCCCAGGGGTCACCATCAGGGCGATTAGCTCAGTCGGGAGAGCACCTGCCTTACAAGCAGGGGGTCGGCAGTTCAAGCCTGTCATCGCCCACCATACGAATTAAAAAGATTTGAAACTATGGATTCAAATCTTTTTTGTTTCTGCAAATTGGACATGGAAGTAACCATTTAAAGTGGTTCCCTCCATGTCCTTGATGTATTCCAGGTCCATATAACAAAGATATTTTTTATTAGGACTTTGTCCCGGTGGCTATCCCAGTTTCCCAATAAAAACCGCCGTACAGGGGTTTACGGTAAATGGCACCTAACCAAGTGAATGTCTTGCAGGTAGATTAAGAGGTATCGAATTTGAAAAAGCGGCCTAAAAAGCTGGGGACGTGGAGAGGTAATCTAATAACGTGTCATTAAACATAACCTAACCGAAAACCCCTGTTTAGACTTCTGTAAAACATATCGCCAGGAGGCCGGGCCCGGTGTGCACACCCAGAGCTGGACTAATGTCCGAGGTTATTAACTCAACTATATTAGGCATTTTGCGGAATCTTTCCACAAATGCTTCATATTCAGCTCCAGATCCGCCATTCATTAAAGCCAGACGGATTGGTTTTTCCCTAATTGCCTCCTCAACTATTTGTACTAATTTTTCGATGGATTTACGGCGTCCTTTAGCTTTGCAATACGTGTAGTATTTGCCTTCCGCATCAACCGATATTATCGGCTTCAAATGCAAGAACTCCCCTAGCATACTGGCTACCTTTCCTATTCGTCCGCCAAGCCTCAAGTACTCGAGGGTTTCAAGGACATAATAAGCTCGGGTTTTCGCCTGTAACTCGTAAATATTGTCAATTATCTTATCGAATGATAATCCTCTGGCAATATTACGGGCGGTTTCCAGTACCATCAGACCGGTGGCCATAGATAAAGTTTTCGAATCAACTACCTTTATTACCATATTGTCAATATCCCGGGTTACCATCTTAACCGCCTGGTAGGTACCCGAAAGTCCACTGGAAATATGCAATGCTATCAGATGGGTAAATCCCTGTTGGCGAATTGATTCCACAAGGGATCTTATTTCTTCTGGTGAGGGCATTGAAGTGGTGGGTATTTCTTCAGGCATTCGACTGTACACTTCATCTGGTTGAATATCAAATCGATCCGAATACACCTTATCCGGATAAATTACTTTTAGCGGCACAACATTAATATTCATCATTTTAATGATTTCCTGAGGCAGGTCGCACGCACTGTCGGTTAATAAGGCAATCTTCTCCCCCTCCATATGGCAAAACGCCTCCTTTAAATACATATTGAAATAATAACCGTTGGGTTATATTGTAAGGCATTTCATAAGACAAAGTAAAGAAAAGAAAAGAAAATTCAATGTCCTCAAATACTATTGTAAAAAATGGTCCTGGCTGTTTTATTGCCCCGTTGACTTGTTTCAACAACTCAACTCTTTGGCTTGACATTTAAACCTAATTATTGTAAGGTGATGGTAAAGTAAATATCCTTGACGAGAGGAAGAAGGAAACTGGATAAACCAGAACAAATGGTTATGTTAGTTATGCTTAAGGATTTTTATGGGCCGTTGCTTACTGAAAAACAACAGGCGGTTCTGGATTTATATTGTGAAAACGATTGGTCTTTTTCCGAGATAGCTGGCCTTATGAATATAAGCCGGCAGGCGGTTTACGATTTAATAAAGAGAGCCCAAAATTCACTTGAGACTTATGAAAGTAAGCTAGGTTTGCTGCGGAAGTTTTTAGACACCAGGAAACAGTTGGAAGAGGTTTATACGGTATTGACCACCGATGATAACCTGGATAAACAGAAGTTAACCAAAGTAATTAAAACCTTGCAGGCAATAATCGAAGAAGTCTAAATACCTGGATAAAGGAGAAGTAACGTGGCTTTTGAAGGATTATCTGAAAAACTTCAAGATGTTTTTAAGAAGCTCAGGAATAAAGGCAAGATAACTGAAGAGGATGTTAAAGCGGCAATGAGGGATGTGCGCATAGCACTTCTTGAAGCCGACGTTAACTTTAAAGTGGTAAAGGATTTTATCTCCAGGGTTAAGGAAAGGGCTGTTGGGCAAGAGGTATTGCAGAGCCTGACAGCTGGTCAGCAGATCATCAAGATTGTCCACAATGAGATGACTGTTTTAATGGGAGGTTCAGAGAGCAAATTAGATTTATCTTCCAAGTCTCCTGCGGTAATAATGGTGGTTGGACTGCAAGGGGCAGGCAAAACTACTTCGGTTGCCAAATTAGCCAAGAATTTAATAAAACAAGGAAGAAGACCGTTAATGGTAGCCTGTGATATATATCGTCCGGCTGCGATTAAACAGCTGCAGGTACTGGGGGAACAGGTGGGAGTACCGGTGTTTTCCATGGGCCAGTCCAATCCGGTAGATATTGCTAAGGCCTCTTTAGAACACGCCAGGAAAAACAACCGTGATGTCATAATCCTGGATACAGCGGGACGACTGCACATAAATCAGGAATTAATGCTGGAATTAGCCCAGATTAAAGAGGCTGTCGAACCTGATGAGGTTATAATGGTGGTGGATGCTATGACTGGTCAGGACGCAGTTAATGTATCGGAAACGTTCCATTCCCAGCTGGGGTTAACCGGAATCATTTTAACCAAATTAGATGGGGATACCCGTGGAGGAGCGGCTCTTTCAATAAGAGCGGTGACCGGTTGCCCGGTTAAATTTATAGGTACGGGCGAAAGAATAGATGCCTTGGAGATATTTTATCCTGAACGAATGGCTTCCAGGATACTTGGCATGGGTGATATCCTTAGTTTGGTGGAAAAAGCCCAGGCCAGCATAGATGAAAAGAAAGCCAAGGAAATGGAACGCAAGATCCGGCAGCAGGAATTTACCCTGGAGGACTTTCTGGAGCAAATGCAGCAGGTAAGGAAGATGGGGCCAATTCAGGACTTGCTGGAAATGATCCCGGGGATGGGAAAGCAGTTGAAAGGTTTAAAAGGAGAATTCGACGAAAAAGGGCTATCTCGGGTAGAGGCTATAATCCAATCAATGACCGTAGCCGAGCGCAGAAACCCAGCAATTATTAATGGCAGTTGTAAGAAACGGATAGCTCGAGGCAGCGGTACCAGGGTTCAGGATGTAAACCGCTTGTTAAAGCAATTTGAGGAATCCAGAAAACTAATGAAACAGCTTTCTGAAATAAGTGGTAAAAGAGGAAAAAAGGGTATGATTCCACCGATAAAATTTCCTTTTTGAAACTAATCTAAAGAGATTTTAGTACTTGTAGTATTTGAAGGAGGTGAGTATGTGGCAACGAAAATCCGGTTAAAAAGAATGGGAGCCAAAAAGAATCCATTCTACAGGGTGGTGATATCTGATTCAAGATCCCCTCGTGACGGTCGATTTATTGAGGAGATCGGTTTTTATAATCCAACAACTAACCCAGCTACAATCAGGATCGACGAAGAGAAGGCAATTAGTTGGTTAAGTCAGGGGGCAAAGCCTACTGATACAGCCAAATCCCTCTTGCAAAAACAGGGTATTATGGCCAAATTTGCCCAAAAACGAAAATAGTTGTACAAGCACGGGGGTGAACATATGAAAGAATTAGTTGAATTTATCGCCAAATCCCTGGTAGATAATCCTGATGAGGTCGGCGTAACCGAGATTGAGGGTGAAAGGTCTATTATTTTGGAGCTCAGGGTAGCTCCTGATGATATGGGAAAAGTTATTGGCAAACAGGGAAAAATCGCTAATTGCATCAGAACATTGACTAAGGCGGCTGCAGCCAAAGAAGGAAAAAGGGTAGTAGTAGAAATCCTAAGATAATATTAAAGTAGCCCACCCGTCAAGGGTGGGATACGAGTTTATCGGAAGGATATACCTTCGGGAGGATAACAAATGGATTCCGGTGAGCTTATAGCCATAGGCAGGATTCTTGGCACTTATGGGTTAAACGGCAGGGTAAAGGTATTCCCTTTAACCGATTTCCCGGAAAGGTTTTTTGACCTTTCCAGGGTGATTATAGATAAAGGAATTCAACAGTGTGAAATGGTGGTGGAGAAGGTTCAGCCCTACCAAAACCGGTACCTTTTTAAACTAAGGGGGATAGATAGCCTGGAAGCTGCCAAGCCGTACAAAAATGCCCTAATTAAGATTCCCCGAAGCGAAACTTACCAGCTTCCTGAAGGTTACTATTATTATTTTGAACTGGAAGGGCTAGCTGTATATGATGAGGAAATAGGCTTTTTGGGATACCTGCAGGAGGTATTGGAAACAGGGGCCAATGAAGTATATGTAATTAATTCAGAGCAATTTGGAGAGGTACTTATCCCAGCAATAAAGGACGTAATATTGAATGTAGATCTGGAGAAGAAAATGATGAAGATCAGGCTCCTGCCTGGTTTAATCGAATGATGGCAAGCTGCAATTATATTAAGGGAGCAAATGTCCAGCCGTGTTTATGGTGATGTGATGAGAATCGATATTTTAACGATATTTCCGGAGATGTTTGAATCTCCTTTTAACTATAGTATAGTCAAAAGGGCCCGGAATAAGGGCCTGGTTACTATCAATACGGTTAATATTAGGGATTTTGCCCAGGATAAGCACCAGCAGGTCGATGATTATCCGTATGGCGGGGGGGCTGGCATGGTCATGAAACCCGATGTGATCGGTTCAGCAGTAAGAAGCACCCAAACCCCCGCATCATACCTGGTATATTTATCCCCCCAGGGCAAGCCCCTCAATCAGGAGATAGTAAGATTACTGGCAACAAAACCTCACCTCATTCTGCTTTGTGGGCATTATGAAGGAGTAGATGAAAGAGCAGTCAGTAATTTTGATATGGAGATATCAATAGGAGATTACATATTAACCGGCGGTGAATTGCCAGCCATGGTTCTAGTTGATGCTGTAGTTCGGCTGCTGCCCGGCGTATTAGGGGATGAGACTTCTGCGACTGAAGAATCGTTTTCCGGTTCTCTTTTAGAACATCCACATTATACCAGACCTTATGAATATATGGGTTATGCGGTACCTGAAGTCCTTGTCTCCGGGCATCATGAAAATATCAGGCTGTGGAGAGAAAAGCAAAGGTTGTTAAGAACCTTATTAAAGCGTCCGGAGCTCTTGCTCAGGAGAAAATATACCCTGGAAGAAAAAAAACTGCTTGAGGAAATACTTTTTGGCAGGGATGAGAGTGACAAGAAAAGCTAGGATATATATAGCTCTTTTACACTATCCGATGTACAACAAACGCATGGATATAGTTACAACTTCGGTAACCAATCTGGATATTCATGATATATCCAGGGTGGCCCGTACCTATAATGTGGATAAGTTTTTTATCGTACATCCCAACGAGAGTCAGCACCAAATAGTTCGGAAGGTTTTGGATTACTGGCAGAACGGTTTTGGTGGGGTCTACAACCCTGATCGCAAGGTAGCCCTGGACATAATAGAATTAAGCTTTAGCCTTGAGGAAGTAATTGATACTATCAAACAACATACTGGATTGCCGGTAATAACCGTTGCTACCGATGCTAGAACTTACTCCAATCCGGTTTCATTCAAGTGGTTGAGACATAAGATATTCCAAGAGGAAGGGGTGTACCTGATCCTTTTCGGAACCGGGTATGGTATTGAAAAAGAAACCTTATTAAACTGCAGCTATGTTTTAGAGCCGGTTAAACCGGCGGCAGACTATAATCACCTTTCAGTAAGAAGTGCGATTTCGATTATTTTGGACCGGTTGCTCGGTGAATTTTGGTTTAAGTAAGGTTAGCGGTTGAGATTCGCTTTATCCTTATGATATAATACTTTTGTTCTGTTTAAGTAAGGTGGTCCGCTGCATTAGCTGAAAATGTATTGAACACCTGGCGGAAGGAGGTAATTTTGTTGAAAGACCTGATTAAGTCTGTTGAAGAAGAATACATTAAAAAAGATCTGCCGCGATTTGGGCCTGGTGATACATTGAGGGTACACGTAAAGGTGGTTGAAGGAACCCGGGAACGGATTCAAGTATATGAAGGCACGGTAATAAAAATCAGAGGCGAAGGCCTGTCCAAAACCTTTACCGTGCGCCGCAATACTTACGGTGTTGGAGTCGAGCGAACTTTCCCCCTGCACAGTCCGAAGATCGCCAAGATTGAAGTGGTAAGAAAGGGTAAGGTTCGGCGAGCCAGACTATTCTATTTGCGTGAATTAACTGGCAAAAAGGCCAGAGTTAAGGAAAAAGGAAGGTTTTAAAAACAGCTTTTTAAGGGGAGAGGATGCGCAGGTATTCTCTCTCTTTTTTATATTAATTACTGGTTACATTTTAAGGGTTATGGGAGGCAGCCATGGGAGTCAACTGGTACCCCGGACACATGGTAAAAGCCCGCCGGGAAATCGAAAACAACCTAAAACTTGTGGATTTGGTAATAATACTGTTGGATGCCAGAGCTCCTTTTTCATGCAGGAACCCGGATATAGAAACTCTGGTTAAAAAGAAGAAAATCATTGTGGTCTTGAATAAAACCGATCTAGCTTCACCGGAATGGACAAAGATATATCTTGCTAGGCTGAAAAAGGAGGGTTATTCATCAGTTCAGGCTATGGATTCCATAAGCGGCAAAGGGTCCAGAGAGGTGGTCCAAGCTATAAGCAGGGCATTTGCGGATCAGGAAAAGGAGTTAATTAAGAAAAACCGCAGGCTCAGGCCGGTCAGGGTAATGGTAGTCGGCGTGCCCAATGTGGGGAAATCTACCTTTTTAAACTGCCTGGTGGGGCAAAAAGTTGCTAATACCGGTGCCATGCCGGGAGTTACCCGGGGAAAACAGTGGGTAAGGATCCGGAAGGATATAGAGTTTATGGATACTCCGGGTTTGATGTGGCCCAAAATCAAGGAGGCAGAGCAGGGCTTGAAACTGGCCTTATTAGGCATTGTGGGGGAAAATGCTTACAATACTCAGGAGGTAGCTATATACTTATTGAGAGTCCTTAAATCAAAACACCCGGATGCTTTGACGGCTAAATACCGATTAGATGATCATGAGCGTACAGAAGACCAGCTTTTGGAGGATATAGCCAGAAGCAGGGGATACCTGTTGAAGGGTGGAGCCCCCGATTTAGAAAAAAGCTCTATTTCATTACTGCGCGATTTCCGTAAAGGCTTTATCGGAAGAATAAGCCTGGATTGATTAATAGCAGGTAAATGAATAAATAAACCAAGCGGGTCTCCTGGTTCCAGGAGACCGAAATTTTTTTATGAATTAAAAAGTATACCCCGGCTCCAATCCCGGTAACAAATCCAAGCAAGCCCACCACTGCATTTAGATCGCCTCCTGCTACTCTCAGAACATCCCGCAAAGGGCAGCCCAGAAAAACCAGGGCCCCTATCATCATAAAGGCTCCCATTATAAAGCGGACAAAGGTGGACGAGCCACCCCGGGATTTAAACTCTCCCGCAATAATTGAGCTCAGGAATACTCCCAGTATAATGCCAATGATTTCAGGACGCACATATTGTACAACCCCTGCCCGGTGAAGGCCGATTGCCCCGGCAATATCCCGTTCAAAACAAGCAATGCAAAATCCCATATTAGGCGGATTACCCAATTTCACAAGAACTGACGCTATGGCCCCAATAAGTAACCCCGCCCCGAGTATCCACCATTTTTCTTTCGTCATTCAATTCTCCCCTTTGCTATTATTACTATAAGTTATATGTATTATGCTTTACATTTATATATTCTTCTATCTGGATGGATTTCCTCTTAGAGAAATAAAAAGAAAGCGAAAACTATTGGAAGCAATAGCCCGCCAAAACTGGAATGGCTGTATTCGTACCGACCCAGGTTAAAACCGTTCCTTTGATAAAGGAAACCGTATTTAATCCAGAGTCTGGCGGCCCCTTGTTTTTTAGCCAAAGTGGACCGGGGTCAATGCATGCGCCTATTATCCTTTCTCTGATTGCAGGACTGTTAGTTGGATTTATTGCCCAAAAAACCCGCCTGTGTTTGAGCGGCGGGATAAGAGATTATATCTTAATCAGGGATAACTACCTCTTATTGGGATTCGTTGGGATACTCTTAGGTGCCTTGTTATTAAATGTTTGCTTTGGTTTTTTTAATCCAGGTTTGTCTGGTCAGCCGATAGCTCATACCATGCACCTTTGGAACTTTCTGGGGTTGTTTCTGGTTGGCTTAACAGCTACCCTTCTAGGGGGATGCCCGCTGCGGCAACTGGTATTGTCCGGCGAAGGCGATACTGATGCAGCAGCAGTGGTAGTTGGGATGATTGTTGGGAGCAGCTTTTTGTCATAATTTCATGTTTGCGGCCAGTGGATCCGGGGTTGGTACTTACGGTCAGTTGGCTTGCGTGGTCGGCATATTAGTGGTGGGATTTATTGGATGGAGTTTTCGAGAAGACTAAGGAGGTAAATTATGGAGACTTTGGATGTTAGGGGATTGAGCTGTCCCATGCCGGTGCTCAAGTGCAAAAAAATAATGGACACCGGAGCCACGGAAATAAAAGTGGTGGGAAGCAGTGAGGTTTCAAAGGAAAATGTAATGAAACTTGCCAGGAGTCAGGCTTTAATGTAAATATCACGGTTGATAAAAAGGACTGGTGGGAAATGGAAATAAAAAAATAGATGTAAGATAAATAATGCTTATAATGTATTATAATGAATAGCATAAGGAGACGGTACGATTGATTATTACCCAGGGATTTCAGTTTAAACATCTTCCAGGTAATGGTTTAGGATATGAGTAGGGGCGAACGTTCGAACGTTTCCTTATTGCTCTTTTTGGTTTTATTGTTGATTGGGGTTTATTCTTCCCATGGCCTGTATTCCCTGGTCTTGGTATCAGGGGGAGAGACTGGCAAACAGAGTATTGAACAGTCCAATGAAGAAATCCAGGAAGGCCCGAAAATAGAGACTATAACCCTGACGGCAGCTGGAGACTGTCTTATGCATAATACCCAGAATTGGTCGGGACTTCAAGAGGATGGTTCCTATTCTTTTCCCACGTTTTTCGCAGAAGTAAAAGATTTGATTAACGAAGGGGACTATAGTTCCATTAGTTTTGAAGCAGCCATGGCGGGGCCGGAAACAGGTTATTCCGGATACCCGCTTTTTAACAGCCCCGATGCTATGGCTGATACCCTGAAAGATGCAGGATTTGATCTAATCGTTACAGCTAACAACCATATCATGGACCGGGGATATAAGGGAGCGATTAGAACCCTTGAGGTGTTAAGAAAGGCCGGACTGGATACGGTTGGTACTTATAAGGCAGGAGATAACACCCCAAAGCCAGTAATCAAAGACATCAGGGGGGTTAAGGTAGGGTATATAGCTTATAGTTATGGAACTAACGGAATACCTGTACCGGAAGAACATCTCCAGTTCAACTTTCTCGACCGGGAGGTTATTCTGCAGGATATTGCGGAACTGAGGGAACAGGTCGATGTTATTGTACTTGTCCTGCACTGGGGGGTAGAATATGCTCCTAAACCAACTCAGGAACAAAGAGCTTTGGCTTATGAATTCCTGGAGGCGGGAGCAGACATCATATTGGGGAGCCATCCCCATGTTATTCAGCCTATGGAGATAGTCAATATCAATGGAAAAGATAGGTTTGTAATCTATTCAATGGGCAATTTTATCAGTCACCAACGAGGTTTGGAGCGCAATAGCGGAATAGTATTAAAAATAAGAATTACCAAGGATTTTGTTGCTCAGGAAACCTGGTTGGATGAGGTTTCATACACACCTACCTATTCTCATCAATACTTGGAAAACGGTAAATCGTACTTCAGGGTAATACCTGTGGAAAGAGCCATGAAGGATATCCTTGAAGGGAAGGAAGCCTTTTTAACTAAGGAACACCTGCCCGTACTTCAATCAGTGTTAAACTCAACCATCAGCCAACTTGGGCAGCCATTCGCAAGTGACAAAATGAAGAGTATAAATTAAATGCCATTTTTGACATTATGCTATAATTATAATCAGTTCCTGGTAAAGGTGGTTCTAATTATGAGGGAATTTTCTCATTTGTTTTCTCCCACATATGTCGGAAATTTGCTGGTAAAAAATCGCGTGGTTATGGCGCCTATGCTGGTGGGGTATAGTAATCTGTCCGGTGAAGTAACCGAATCCATGGTTGACTATTATGAAGCCCGGGCTAGAGGAGGGGTTGGGATAATAATAGTTGAGGCGGCCTGTGTCGATAGCCCTACCGGAAAACAATCATGCCGGCAGTTGAATATCGACCATCCCCGGTATATTTCAGGATTGGAGCGGCTTTCCCAGACTATTAAGATTTATGGTGCCAGGGCGTTTATTCAGCTATTTCATGCCGGCAGACAAACCTCCCAGGCCAAGACGGGAGTTCAACCAGTGGCTCCCTCTGCAATACCATGTCCAATAATAAAAGAGGTTCCCCGCGAATTGACTATTGAAGAAATCCAAGGCATCATAAACAAATTCATCCTAGCAGCCAGTTATGCTAATGCGGCTGGTTTTGAAGGGGTTGAGATTCATGCTGCCCATGGCTATCTGATCAATCAGTTTCTATCAGCTTACAGCAACCAACGTACAGATCAATATGGAGGTGATTTGCCCAACCGCATGAGGATACTGCTTGACATAGTTAAGGGGATTAAGTTAAAGACTCCGGAATTGGCAGTATCAGTGCGGCTAAATATTGACGATTTTGTGCAAAACGGCCTGGATATTAACCAGAGCAAAGAGATCTGCCGTCAATTGAAAGGAGCCGGCGTAGACCTTATCAATTGTTCATGTGGGGTATATGAATCCGGGCTTAAAAGTATTGAACCTTCGGAATACGAGGATGGCTGGAGGGTATATCTGGCGGCAGAAATTAAACGCTCCATCGATATTCCGGTAATCGCTGGGGGTATAATTAGGACCCCAGAACTTGGGGAACAGGTTATTAAAGAGGGAAAGGCCGATTTTATATTTGTGGGCCGGAGCATTCTCGCCGACAGCCAATGGTGCAATAAGGCCCAGGATGGCAGAGTAGAGGATATTCGACCTTGCATTACTTGCAATCACTGTATTGACAGCACTCTTAAAGGATTAGAGGTTCGCTGTACGGTCAACCCGTGGACTGGACGGGAAAGGCAGTTCAACTACTTTCTATCGCCTGTAAGGGCTGTATCTAGTGCCCTGGTGGTAGGAAGCGGTCCGGCTGGGATGCAGGCGGCATTATCCCTTAAACGACAGGGGCTTGACGTAAGCCTTTATGAGAGGGACAATAAACCAGGCGGATTGCTTAATGTGGCGGCTAATCCTCCATATAAACACAGGATTCGATCCCTTAGGGATTTTCTGGTTCGCCAGCTTAATAAAAACGGAATACATATAGCCTTAAACCGTAATTTCGAATTAAAAGATCTCCAGAATGGCCATCCCGATTATTTGATTATTGCTACCGGGTGTAAACCGATTACCCCAAAAATACCAGGCTATGACCCTCGCTTCTGCCTGGATCTTCTCCCAGTACTGGAAGGTATAATCGATATCCGCGGTAAAGAGGTTATAATCATTGGTGGCGGTGACAACGGATGCGAAGTTGCCGACTATTTGTTAACCAAAAATAATAGAGTTACCATTGTAGAATCCAACCTGACCCTGGCGCCATCGATGGAAAAAAAGAACCGCCGGGCTTTGTTGAACCGTCTAAAGAATAAGGGAGCAATCTTGCGGGTTGGCTGTACAGTGACCAGAATAGGGGCTAACGAAGTGGAAATAATAGCCAACAAAAACGATTTTCAGAAGCTTACAGCCGATTGCATCGTACAGGCGATTGGGTTTCAGCCTAATAACGAATTGTATTTTGAACTGAAAGAGCATCACCCTCACGTTACTTTAATTGGGGATGCCTTTGGCACAAAAGGCATTGCCAGTGCTTTATTGCAGGGTGAAGTCGTAGGTTATATGATCAGTGAAATGGAAAAACTTAAGGGATAGAAGTTAAATCAGGAGTCCTTATGAAATCCTCAAATAAATCCACAAACGCAAAAGAATTAAAGCGATTAAACACCCTTAAGCGGTATGAAAGCGAGGCTTTTTTAAGAGGTTACCGGTGTATAGCAGGCGTTGATGAAGTGGGAAGAGGAGCATTGGCGGGGCCGGTTGTGGCTGCTGCTGTAATCCTTCCGGTTGATGTTTTTCTGCCCGGGGTTAACGATTCTAAAAAGCTATCCCCGGCAAAGCGGGCAAAACTGGCAGATGAAATAAAGAGCACCGCCATTTCATGGTCGATCGCATATGTTTACCCTCCTTATCTTGATCAAATCAATATCTTACATGCAACAAGAGAAGCTATGGTTTTGGCTGTTAGACACCTGTCTCCTTTGCCTGACTACATACTGATCGACGCCTTGAGGCTGCCGGAGTTGGCAGTCGAACAAAGATCAATTGTAAAGGGTGACTTGTTGAGCATTTCTATTGCTGCGGCATCAATAATAGCCAAGGTAGAAAGGGATAAGTCTATGGAAGTCTTTGATGCTTTATATCCGGGGTATGGGTTTGCCCAGCATAAAGGGTATGCTACCAGTCAGCATGTCAAGGTGTTGCTGGAAAAAGGGCCATGTTCCCTGCACAGACAGAGTTTTGAGCCGGTTAAAACTCTAAAACCAGGAGTTTTTCAGGCATCCCTTTTTGAATGATCCTTACTGCAAAGTTGCATATAGGAAGAAAAGCCAGGGTGGTATATGAGAAAACAAATCGGCCAGTTGGGAGAAGACAAAGCTGTACAATTTTTAAAGGTTAAAGGTTACAGTATTCTTCACCGGAACTACCGGACCAGGTTCGGGGAGCTGGATATTGTCTGCCAGGACCAACATTCCCTGGTTTTTATAGAAGTTAAAACCCGGACCAGTATTAAATTTGGTTACCCCGAAGAAGCTATAACATATCAGAAAATAAAGCACGTAAAAAAGGCGGCGGCCATTTATATTAACAACGAGCAAAAAAGATTTTCCGAAGTAAGGTTCGATGTTGTAACCGTACTAAAGAGCAATAGTAAATGGATTATTAATCATATTGAAAATGCGTTTTGAAAGGAGGATGGTTAGAGCGGATAAATTGCCAAGGATTGGAGCTCACTTAGGGGTTGGAAAAGGGCTTAAGCATACCGCTGATCAAGTGATTGAAAAGGGGCTGGAATCGCTGCAGATATTTCTCCGCAATCCCCGGGGAGGAAAAGCCAGAGAATTAACTAAAGAAGAGGTTGGTTATTTTAAAGAAAGGATTACCGGGCATGGAATAAAGCCAGTAGTCGTTCATATTCCGTACGTCTGCAACCCGGCAGCAGTTAAGGAAGACCTGTACCGGTTTGCATTGGAAGTGGTAAAGTCGGATTTGGAAAGATGTGATTACATAGATGCTGATTTTCTAGTATTGCATCCCGGCTCCTACACCAATTCTACATTGGAAGCAGGCATAGAGCGGGTAGCCGGACTCCTTAACCGGGTACTTAAAGGTTATGAGGGAAAGGTAAAAATACTATTAGAGACCATGTCCGGACAGGGTAAGGAAATAGGCCAGACCTTTGAGGAATTACAAACGATATTACAATTAATAAAATACCCGGAAAAACTGGGAATATGTTTTGATACCTGCCACGTTTTTGCATCAGGTTATGATTGTTCAAATGAGTCAGGAATCAACAGCATAATTGGCACTTTGGACAAATCTTTCGGACGGAACAGAATCCATTTAGTACATGCCAATGATAGTATGAGGGAATTAGGCTCCAAAAGGGATCGGCATGCTCATATTGGGAAGGGATTTATAGGTGTGGATGGTTTTAAGGCTTTAATGAAAAATGATTTCTTCAAGCACCTGCCGTTCATACTGGAAACCCCTGCCGAGGAATTGGATTATGATATTAAAATACTTAAGGAAATAAGAATGTAAAACCGGAGGAAACAGTATGCTTATTTACGGTAAAGAAATAAGAGAAAGGATCAAAGAAACTGTTCGCAATTATGCGGCTGCCTACAAGCTGGGAATGGCCATTGTAATGGTAGGGGAAGAACCTGCCTCTGAGACCTATGTTAAAGGTATACAGAAATTTGGAGCAGAAACCGGAGTGGCAGTTCATTTAATCGAGCTTCCTGGAGATACCAGTGAAGATGTAATTATAAAAACTATACAACAGCTCAATAATGATCCGGATATTACCGGAATAATGATCCAGAGGCCGCTACCGAAAAACATCAATTCCAATCGGGTGGTAAACACTATGGATTACACTAAGGATGTTGAAGGGGTACATAACTATAATCTCGGCCGATTACTTAATCAGGAGAAAGGGATTAAACCCTGCACCCCTAAAGCGGTAATCAGGATGTTAAAAGAACATAACATACCCATAGAAGGTAAAAATGTTGTAATAATAGGAAGGAGTGTAACGGTTGGCAGTCCCTTGGCAGTCATGATGACCTCTGAAAACGCCACCGTAACTCTATGCCATTCCAAAACCGCAAACCTCACCTATAAAATCAGGCAAGCCGATATCGTAGTAGCTGCAATGGGTAAAATGAACTATATAACCGAGGATATGATTACAGATGAAGCTGCGGTTATTGATGTAGGTATCAATTTCGATAAATCAGGCAAGATGTTCGGCGATGTGCACGAAGCCGCAAAGAGTAAAGCCAGGTATGCCAGTGCGGTACCCGGGGGAGTTGGGTTAATTACTGTAGCCGAATTATTTGATAACTTAAGGATTCTATACCAATTGAGCCGGGAATAACCATATGGTTTTGAAAGGTTTGGTTTTCAGCCAAGTACGTCTATATTTTAATCTTATTCACGGTAAAGGAACAGTTGTATGCAATTAAATGAAAAACAAAAAAGCTTTTTGCTTATCTTAACATCTATGGCCTTAATGTGCATTCTTATGGAAATTGGTATCTATTTAATAACACGCCAACCCTATCTTAAGACCTTTGGCATAGCTGCGGGAGCATTTATTGGCTGTACTATCGGGATAGTTGCAGCCAGAAATAAACCTTAGAACGTTAAAGAAAAATGGCTTTAGACACAAAGCAACCCAAAACCCAAGCTTAGTTTTGATTTATACCAGGCCAAAATTGGAATAATAATCGGCTCAATATTCTCTGCGCTCGCTGGGATTGCAATTATCCTATTTTTTTCCCCAAACAAAACTGCCTTGATAAAATAAAGCCCGGCTCTGGCCAGAGGCGAGACTTTGAGTAGTCTGTTTGCGAATAAAGTTATTCAATTACTTGGAGTGGAAAATATTTAGCCAAAATAGACTCTGTCATATTCCATCTATAAAAAAGGCCGTAATGATTAGGTTCTTTTTGCCCCAAAATCGTTTAAGCAATCTGAAGTAATTTTATCCACTCGGGTTTTGCCTATAAGGGTAATTTTAGTATACTATAAATTAATCAGATTATATGATAGGAGGTAGAGGATTGGCGCAGCTAATAGTCCTGTTGCTGTTACTCGTCGCAGGCAAACTACTTTGGGATAGCTATAACCAGCAAAAGACTGTGAAAAAGAAAAAACCTGCAACAGGTAAAGTAATAGACATCAGTAACGCTTGGATTGATAAGAAGGATATGCCTTACCGGAAACGCGAATACTTGTTATCGGCCAAAGAACTGGGTTTGTATCAAGCCTTGGGAGATGTCCTTAGGGAATCTAGTTACATAGTTTTTCCCAAAGTAAGGCTGGCAGATCTTCTTATTCTCAACCCCGATGCCAAGAACTACCAGGAACACCGGGCCAAGATTGGGGAGTTCAGTGTTGACATGACTGTTCTGGAGTTGCCCGAAATGAAACCAGTCCTTCTGGTTTTGAGTGACAGTGGGACGGAAGGAAGAAAAAAACAGCTCGCTGATCGTTTTATCAAGAGCGCTGCAGAAGCAGCAGGGTTACCGTGCCTAGGAATCAATACCAGTAAAATGCCCGGTCATGAAGAAATCCAGCAGATGCTGTTGAATAGCGGAATCAAGATTAAGAACCGAGGCTACGTAAACGAATAAGGAAAAGGATATCAACCTAAGATAGGGAATAGGTTAGGTATAGAATATCTCTTATGAAAGGGGTTAAGTTTGTGGAGGTTATTAAAAATATCGACGAAAAAACTGCTTATATTGAGACTCTGGTTAAGTTTGCCGGGGTTGACGGGAAGGTTCATTCCAAGGAGAAGGAATATATAAGAAATGTGGCTATAGCTCACGCGGTTCCTGAAGATACGCTTAAAAGAAGTTTCGCCGATGCTGACAAGAAACAATATGACAAAATAGTAGCTCCGCTGCGCAAAAGGAGGCAGAAATTGCTACTGATTTCCGACCTGGTTGGGGTGGGATATGCGGATGGAGAGTACACGGACAATGAAAAGCAAGAAATACGGGTAATTGCAAAACACCTGGATATTGAAGCCAAAAAGATCGAAGAAATAGAAGAGATAACTTTTGAAAGCCTTAAGCTTAGATATAAGACCATGCAAGTAATGGAGATGTACGTTTAGGACCAAGGCTTTGCGGTAGGTTAATGAATACCGGGAAATTTACCCCAAGCGATTAGAAACATTCTTACTATATAAGGAATAGAACCGAACCATTGATAACGATAGAATTAAAAAGACCATTACTTAGCTAAGAAAGGTAGGTGAACACCTGTGTTTCTGGTAGCGTGGGATAACTGCCGGTAACAAGGTAAAATACTAGCAGTTTAGATTAAATGCGAGATTAAATAACAGGTAAACCCCGCAGTCTTGCCTTGGTATTAGAGCATTAGAGCTCCCTACTGGCAATGGGGCACTCCCTGAAAAATCCTTTCAGCTACCCGTTCTAGAGCCGATAGACGCCAGATTATATTAAATTATATAGTTTGGGAAACCAGGTCTTTATTTGAAATATCAGAGCAGCAGAGGACAATGGTCACAGATCAACAGTGCTGAAGCAATAATAATGGGCATATCTCCAGATGGAGGGTTGTTCGTCCCTGATTATATTCCTCAATTAAGCTCAGAACTCCTGGCTAAACTTGAGCCGTGTACTTACCAGGATAGAGCCCTTGAGATAATGCAGCTGTTTTTAACTGATTTTTCGGCAGATGAAATCAACCATTGCATAAACCGGGCTTACAATTCTTCCAGATTTGATGATTCACATATAGTGCCACTGGTAAAGATCGATAACAACACATTTGCCATAGAACTATGGCATGGTCCCACGAGCGCTTTCAAAGATATAGCCCTGCAAATTCTACCCTGGCTGGTTACTGCCAGTATGCGCAAAACAGGAGAGGACAGCCAGATAGCTATATTGGTTGCTACTTCAGGTGATACAGGGAAAGCTGCTTTAGAGGGATTCAAAGATGTTGAAGGAACCCGAATAATAGTGTTCTTCCCTGATGATGGCGTAAGCCAGGTGCAAAAACAACAGATGATTGCCCAGGAGGGAAATAATGTATATGTTGCTGCTGTTCGAGGCAACTTTGATGATGCCCAAAGCGGGGTAAAGAGAATCTTTACTAACAATGATCTGGCAAAAGTACTGTTAGCCGAAAAAATAAAATTATCTTCTGCCAACTCAATTAACTGGGGACGTTTATTGCCCCAAACAGTATATTATGTTTCTTCCTATGTTGATATGGTTGCCGGGGGCCATATTAATAGTAATGAAGCTATAAATATCGTGGTGCCAACGGGTAATTTCGGCAATATCCTGGCGGCTTTTTATGCCAAAGAGATGGGGATACCTGTTAATAAATTAATATGCGCCTCTAACAGGAATAATGTTTTAACTGATTTTATAAATACCGGGATATACGATCGTAACCGCAGATTCGAAAGGACAATATCCCCTTCCATGGACATTCTGATATCGTCCAATCTGGAGCGGTTACTCTATGAGATGAGCGGGCATAACCCGGCCTTGATTGTAGAGTGGATGGATAAACTAAACAACATTGGGAAATATGAGGTTAGTGCAGAGGTCAGAGAAAAAATCCAAGCTTATTTTTGGGCAGGTTTTTCCGATGATAATGATACTATTGAGACCATAAGCAAAGTCTGGAAAAACCACCATTACCTGCTTGATACTCATACTGCGGTAGCATTCAATGTTTATGAACAATACCGTACAACCACCGGTGATAATACTAAAACGGTAATAGCCTCAACCGCGAGTCCTTTCAAATTCGGCGGCAGTGTGGCTTCTGCTCTTCTTCCCCAGGAAGTTATCCAGGGAAAAGATGACTTTGAATTGATAAACGTATTATCCGAATTTACCGGGCAACCAATTCCCCGGAACCTGAGGAACCTTGACCAGAAGCCGGTTCGTTTCAGCAGTATTATTACCCAAGAGGAGATGCTAAGTACAGTTAAACAGTATTTATTGGGAGAAAATCGTTAACAGCAGTTTATTGGCCAATGAAATAATCCATTAATTGGTGACCGGACCTTATGGTAACTCCATTTAAAGCGGAGAACTCATTGTATTTTCCGACCCCACCAACAACCGGGTGGTTTTTATCGAATATCATAAACGGAACCGGATCCCGGCTATGGGTTCTGGTAGCCAGCGGTGTGGCATGATCGGGCAGTAACATAATGCGGATGTCAGGGAAAGCTTGGAGGCTTTCGATAACTAATCCTACCACCTTCTCGTCTATCTGTTCAATGCTCCATATTTTATCGGTTAAACTGCCCTGATGACTGGACTCGTCGGGAGATTCAATATGCAGGTAAACAAAATCCTGCCCCGATTTCAGCTCCTCAATAGCAGCCCTGGCCTTGGCGGAAAAATCCGTCTGTATACTGCCAGTAGCCCCTTTAACTGCAACTGGTGATAGTCCTGCGCAAACCCCTAAACCTTTAACCAGATCTACGGCGGCCACCACTGAGCCTCTAAGACCGTACTTGGTTTTAAAACTAGGAAGCTTAGGCTTTTTGCCCTCACCCCATAACCAGATTGAATTGGCCGGTTTTAAACTGTTCTTTTTTCGACTGAGATTGATCGGATGGCCAGCCAGTAATTTTTCGCTTTCTATCATTAGCCTGGTTAATTTATCAGAGTTCTGGCCTTGGGGCAGATAGGGGCCAATGACCTGATCAGAAATATCATGCGGGGGTGTAAGCTTAACCTCATTTCCCAAGCCATTTCTCCAAACTACCAGATGGCGGTAGCTTATACCGGGGTGAAAAGAAAAGGTATCGTCTCCCAGTCGTTTTTCAAGTTCTTGAATTAGCTGGGCTGCAATTCCGGATTCAATCTCCCCGGCACTGTAGTCCAGCATGATTTTTTCTGTATAATTGGGAGCTTCGCTCAAGGTAACCAGATTACAGCGCAAGGATAAATCTGACTCTCCTAACTCTATGCCCATACTGGCAGCTTCCAGCGGTGAACGCCCGGTATAATACAGACTGGGATCATAACCTAAGACCGACAAGTTTGCCACATCACTTCCGGGAGGAAATCCTTCAGGAATTGTAGCTACATTGCCAATGATTGATCTATTGGCCAAAAAATCTATATTAGGGGTATTAGCTGCCTGAATAGGCGTCCTATTTCCAAGCTCCGGTATCTTATGGTCTGCCATACCGTCGGCGAGTATTATCAGATATTTCATTAAAATCACTCCTGCATATATTCATTAACAGTATAGCATTTGGTTATTTGGTTAACCATAATAATTGGCATGGAATAATTATTTTGACAGAAGAGCAGACCTTTTAAAGGGATTAATCAAATCATATATTGGGCCTTAAGCGGTTTTTAAGGCAAAAAAAATTTAAACCAAACAATAGTTTGGTTTAAATGCATAGTATAAATGCCTAGTATAGTTGAAGCTTAAGATTTGTTCTGTCGGAATGGATTTAATTCGCTAAAAAAGTTCTTGAGTGTCGATATAAAGCGGTTATGGCCCCTGTCTTGGTTATCGGCTCCTTCTGGTCGCCCATTAGGCTTATCAGAACCTGTATTCATAGATGTAGGCATAAGATCACCTCCTTATTAATTAGTATTTCCTAAACAAGCACTTCATAATTCGGTTATATTATGATAATATAATAAAGAAATTATAGACCTTTAAGGTTGAACAGGGGAAAAACTAACCTGGAGATATTGACTATCTTTCGTGCTGGTGTTATAATAATCAACGTTGCGGAGCTGTGGTGTAGCGGTTAACATGCCGGCCTGTCACGCCGGAGATCGAGGGTTCGAATCCCTTCAGCTTCGCCATATTTTATCTTATTCTCTAAAAGCCTCGGTAGCTCAGTCGGTAGAGCAGCGGACTGAAAATCCGCGTGTCGGTGGTTCAATTCCGCCCCGAGGCACCATTATCAGCGGAAGTGGCTCAGTGGTAGAGCATCGCCTTGCCAAGGCGAGGGTCGCGAGTTCGAATCTCGTCTTCCGCTCCATAATAAGTGAGCAAGCGTTACTGACAAGGTAGCGCTTTTTTATTGATAATAGCAATACAGTCTAAGTTGATCACTAAAAGGATGTTTCGCCTTAGGCTTAGCGTAAAATTACTTTGGGAAAAAGGAGCAGAAAAATAAATAAGAGAATCTCCCCTTTGATAAAATAGGAATTGCAAATAAACCAATCATCAAAGAAAAGGAGAAACTCTTATGGAACATATTATACAAGAAATTGCAGAAGTAATCAGGGTAGAATTTGCGGAGGAAATACAAAGACTTTTAACTGAGGTAAGAGATATATCTGAATTCATCATGGCCACCCAGACAATGCTGGATGGAATAGGGGTAAAACTCGTAGCTGAAGCCATGGAAACATTAGATAAAGCAGTAAGAGAGAGTGCGGACAGGAAACGAACCTGGGTAGTGAAAAGTAAAGGAGACATCAAGAATCTGGCCACGATATTTGGCGAAGTCAGCTATAAAAGGACCTATTACCAAAATAAGAAAACCGGAGAATACAGCTACCTTTCAGATGAATTAGTCGGGATAGCAGCACATGATAAGCTGGATACTTCACTCCAGGCGAGATTGATAGAAGAAGCCATCGATATGCCTTACAGGCGAAGTGGAAAGAAAGCAGCTGAAGCAGTGGAGCTAACCTCCCAGACGGTAATGAACAGCATCCGCAAGCTGGGCAGTGTAGATAATAATGCAGTCAAGATCAAGGACAATAAAAAGATTGTAAAGACCCTATACATAGAAGCTGATGAAGATCATGTAGCTCTTCAAGATGGGAAATGCGCAGAACCCAAGTTAGTGTATGTGCATGAAGGCATAAAACAAGTGGGGAAAGAGCGCTGGGAGCTTGTAAACCCACGTTATTTCAGCGGCATTTATACTAACAGCGATGAGCTTTGGTTGGAAGTAGCAGACTATATTGATGAGGCGTATGATGCAAAATTAATAGAGAAGATTTATCTATCGGGAGATGGAGCTTCCTGGATCAAAAATGGATTAGGCTGGCTCAAGGGAAGTATTTATGTGCTGGATCGTTATCATCTATCAAAATATGTAACACAAGCCACAGCGCATATGTCAGACATTACACCCTTTATGTGGAAGTACATTAATAATGGGGAACGGAAGAAATTGAAGAAACTATTTACCCAAATCATTAGCTCCACTGAAACAGATACCAAGAAGAAATCTGTGCGGGAAGCAAGAAGTTATATACTTGGGAACTGGGATGGCATAAGAAATCAATATGAACCAGATTACGTAGGATGTAGCGCCGAAGGGCATGTCAGCCATATTTTATCAGCCAGGTTAAGTTCCAGGCCATTGGGGTGGTGCAGAATAGGTGTGGATCAAATGGCAAGATTAAGGGCTTTTCAAGCCAATGGCGGTGTAGTGTATGATTTCTTATTAGCCAAAAAAAGAAGTAAATTGAGCAAGGCAAGACAGCTTAAATTGGATCAGGAAATCTTAAAGAAGAGAAACCAGATTGCGACTAATGAAACCTTTGGGAACATAGCTATTTTAAACAAAGGAAAGAAAACGGCAACGGCGCAATTCTTAAGATCAATTAGAACCGCTTAGTTATTAAAGGGGATTTTTCTTTTTTAAAAACCCAAAGTAACTTGACACGATCCGCCTTAGGTGAACTACTTGCAATAATACTAGACAATTGATATAATAATCCTTGCGCGAAAGCAAACAAACCCTTGAATTTCAAGGTTTTGAGTTGCGGGCGGGTGGCGAAGAGGCTAACGCTGTGGTCTGCAAAATCACCATTCACCGGTTCAAATCCGGTCCCGCCCTCCATACTAATTTGCTTATAATTGCATAATTCATGCCCGGGTGGCGGAATAGGCAGACGCACGGGACTTAAAATCCCGCGAGGCTCAAACCTCGTGCCGGTTCGACCCCGGCCTCGGGCACCATCTAAGCAAAAAATTACCGGCTTTTAAGCCGGTTTTTGCTTTTCTGATATCTGTATAAATATCATCTTCTTATACTTAAGCCCATTTTCGTTTTGCGATATAGTGTTACTGCTAACTCATAATGTCCGGCAATAGACGGTGCAAAATGTCCAAATGCTGATGGACATTATGACCTTAAATCTTTGCCCCTTGGGGGGGAGGGAGAACTAATTTAATTCTCCCTTGATTACTAACTTCACCATATGGTCATCAATGATATTTCGGTTATTTTGAGCCCCGTAAAGCAGACAATGCGTACAAACCTTGTTTACCAGTCTGGCCGCTCCGCTTGAGTATTTGAAAATTTCATCGATTGCACTATCTGAAAAAATATCATGATGGGCACCGGCGTAAGCTAGGTGTCGTTTTACATAATCACCCACTTCTGCCCGATCCAGATAGTGCAGTTTACACTGTAAATCAATGCGTTGTCTGATCGCTGCATAAGATTGAAGTTTAAGCCGTTCCCAGAGTTCGTTTTGCCCTACCAGGATTAAAGCCATCGGACTTTGCGCATCCATTTTAAAGTTTAGTAAGAATCGGACTTCTTCTAGCATTTCTTTATCCAATAGATGCGCTTCGTCTACAATCACCACCAGCTGCAGATGGTGGATACCCTGTAAAAGTTCGATCTCTCTATGTAATTGACGTTTGGCATCACCCCGGTAAAACTTGGCCTCACATCCCAACTGCTCCAGCAGACCCTTGTAAAAATGCCGGGGGGTAAGTTTGGAATCAGCCAGGTACATTACCAAAAACCTAGATGCATCCAGGGTTTCTTTAAACTTGCGTATGGTGGTAGTTTTCCCAGTTCCGCAATCCCCAGTTAATACTGCAAACATCTGGCGCTGGGCGGTGTATTCTAAGCGCCCCAGGGTCTCTTCCAGCATATGCGACTGATACAATTGATCTGTAGGAATATCCCTGGAAAACGGTGTTCTTTCCATGCGATAGAATGTCTCAAACATACCTTACTCCTCCTTTTTTACTTTACGGTAGGAGATGGCAGGGGTTTGGTATTCTTTACGCTCCTTGTTCTTCCTGGCGGCAGCATTGAGCAACCGGGAAGAATCAGCCGGAACTAGCTGCAAGTGCTCGGGCAGTTTAGGCCGGGGAGCGCTCCGTTCTCCGATAACTAGTTCTTTGGCCTTGAATGGCTTGTGGCCTTCGTATTCGATAGTTAACTCACTAATGTCAGCAGGATCATAGATAACATCTACTTTACACCCGATTAAACTCAGGCCTGCCTCGTATTTTTTGCCGGCAAAGCTGATACATCCAGATTTATCTACCTTTCTTTCTTCACAGTGGAGAAATGCACTGGCTATTGTTTCAGGATCTAAAAACTTTAAAGCTTTTCTGTCACTGCGATAAAAAAGAACGCCGTTATCAACAGATCATTGGACAGCAATCCTATGAGATTGACTGGCTCAAAAAAAAATCTGGCCTCAAGTAGCACGATTCAAGAACGCAAGAACATGGCTGAACCTGACAATCAAAAAATCAACCTTTCCCGTCAAGCCGACTTGTTAGATGTTAACCGAACCAGCTTGTACCGGGAACCTGGAGAAGCTAAAATACCCCAAGCAGACCTTGACGACATGCGGCTTATTGATGAAATATATACCGCCTGCCCCTTCTATGGCTACCGTCGGATTACAGCGGAAATGCAGTTGCGGGGACGTAAAATTAATCGCAAACGAGTACAAAGACTCATGCGAACCATGGGGATTCAGGGAATCTGCCCAGGCCCTAATCTGAGCAAGCGGTTTCACGCTCAATATGTGCATCCTTATCGGCTGAGAGGCCAAAAGATTGATCACCCTGATCAGGTCTGGGCGGTGGACATAACCTACATTCGTATGCACCAGGGATTCGCAGTCTGAGGACTAATATTTCCTTCCAATCCGGAATGCGGCTTGTTTTGATAACATTCCTCAAGCCATACCTCAAACAGTTGATTTAATTTTTCCAGTGTCTGAGGTTTTTCCAGGACAGCTTCAGCAAGAAAAGAATCTACTATCCGATTAAACCTTTCCGGTTTGCCCGTCTTATGTTGAGCTCAACATAAGACGGGTTATGAAGAGTTAACCATTATGTAGAGCTAACCTTTCTAACACGCCAACACGCTACATCAAATCCCGGTTAGCTCTACATAAATATTCACCTATCTTCCTAAGCTCTGTAACCATTCCAAAAGGTCAGCATTTTGCTGCCATACTGGTAACTCTTTGGGAACAACATCCGCATAAGCATTTTCCAGTGCCTTTCTTTTCATGCTGGCATCGGCTCTGGCATATATTTCTGTGGTTTGGATATTGGCATGACCGAGCAAATCACGGATGTACACCAGGTTTACACCAGATTGTAGTAAATGCATGGCTTTGCTATGGCGCAGGACATGAGGAGAAATTGTATCCGGGAAATGTCCTGGGAATAATTCTTTTGCCTGATCAAAGTGCTTTTTGAGAATATACGATATTCCTGACCTGGTTAGCTTATGATTTTTTCTATTGCTGAACAACGGGTATTCGTTGCATTGGGGCAGGTGCAATTTATTCTCTTTTAAGTACTGTTCAATAAGTCTGGCCATAGGTTCCATTAGCGGAACAACCCTGGTTTTATTACCCTTGCCAGTAAGCTTTATGATTGCTGGTGAGGGAAGTCTAACATCTGCAATCCGCACATCGGCAATTTCTTGTACTCTAGCCCCGCTATCATAGATAAGGCTCAGAAGAACTAGGTCTCGCCTCCCTTCCTTGGTATTTTTATCTGGCATGTCCAGCAAAATTTTCATGGCATCAAGGGTTAGATAGTTGACCGATTTTACTGGTGCCTTTTTCATAGGTATAGCAAGAATCTGTTGATATTGGTACAAGGCCTGCGGTTGCTCAAGTTGAAGGTATTTGAAAAAAGCGTGGATAGCCGCAAGCCTCTGATTCCTTGTTGTAACACTGCATTTTCTCTCTAATTCTAACCAGATCAGGAAATCCTCGATCAATTTCCGGTTCAATTGATCAATGACAAGCTTCGCCGGAGATAGTCTTTTCTCTGAAGCACAATACTTAAGCAGGATCGAAAATGTATCACGGTAAGACTGGATTGTATTACTACTTGCGCCAACTTCACCCGGAAGATATTTTGATAGATAGGATGTAATGGCATATGCAAAATCGGTTGGATTCATATTATCTTCACCTCCGGGAAGATATATGCGCAAGTTTGGCTTACTGTGTCCAGAATTTCCGGATATGCTTCTGCAGTCAATCTCACGTATTGTTCCGTAGCCTTAATCGAAGCATGTCCCAAGTAAGTTGAAAGAATGGGTAGGGCACAGTAAAGTTCAACTCCTTGCTGTACCATTTGCTTTAACGAATGAACCGCAAAGGTATGGCGCAAATCATGTAGCCGTGGGCCTCTTCCTTTACCTCCGTGAGATATTCCGCTTTTCTGGAGAAGTCTCCGGAAGTTGCGATATACAGTATTGGAAGAGTAAGCAGTCCGGTCTCTTTTCATAAAGAAATAATCTTGGGGACTGGAGACAGTGTGGATCTTTAAAGAATACCCTACAAGGTATCTTGTTAACGAAGCTGACATGGGAATAACGCGGTCTTTGTTAAATTTTGAGCCCCGAACAACAACTATCCCTTGTTTTAAATCCACATCCTTAAGCCTTAATTTTACGGCTTCGGAAATCCTGACGCCGCAACCGTATAGCAATCTGTAAACGGCGGGGAATACTAAATGCCGGTTAGATAGCGGATGGGGCTTAATATTATCACACTCAGTTAAAAGGTTCCGGATTAGGTCTTTCGAAAAGATATAAGGCATATAGGAGTGCCGATTAATCTTGGCTTTACATGATGGTACGTATGCATCATGGCCAAGGTTGTTCAGGAATAGAGCAAAGCGCTTTAAATTATTGATCCGGCGTTCCCAAGTAACGTCCCTTTCATTTGGTCTCTTTTCTGTCCAAGCGTCAGCCAGTTCTTTAGTAAGGGTATGGTTTTCAATGGTGTACTGAAGTGTAAATTCTGAAAAGCGTTTTAGAGCATTGGCCTCGGCATAATAATCGAACCCGAGCGATCGTTTCATCTGAACGAACTGAATCAAAAGTTCCCTGAAATCTCCCACAAAGCCATCGATGTCATACGGTTTAGAGTTCACGGGCCACACCTCCATCCGCTGTATGGTTCCATGCAAATCCGGGAATGTCCAATGCACATCGCCGCAAATGGTTAACATCAATCTTAAGATAAATTGATGTTGCATCTGTCGTGGTGTGTCCCAAAACTTCGGAAATGACCGGCAACGGAATGTTCTCTTCCAAAAGAGCGCTGGCAAGACTATGTCTAAGGGAATGGGGGCCATGTTTTTTCCCGGCCGGCACCTTGATTCCCGCTGATTGAATGTATTGTGTAACAATACTATGAATCGTGGGCGGTGTTAAACCGGTGAGCGGACAGACATGGCGCACAAAAATAGTAGTACAGTCTGTTATTGGCCTACCATATTTTAGATAGTCAATGATTGCCGTCCCCACTTCCGGCAGCAGCGGTAATTGTATTTTTTCTTGTGTTTTCTCCTGAATCAATTCAATCTCATTGCGATCCCATTTTAGGTTACCGAAAGATAAACTGCAGATGTCGCCAGCCCTCATACCGAGCCTTGACGCCAGAAGCAAGATGGCGTAATCGCGTTTCCCCTTTGGATTTCCGCGATCGACACAGTCAAGAAGTTTTTGGACTTCGTCTTTGTTGTATGCGGAGGGAATTCTTGAAGTTTTGTCGATTTTAACGTGGGGCACTACATAGGATAAGTCCTTCTCCAGCAGTTTTTCTTCATACAGATAACGGAGCAGAACCCTTAAGGAGCAAATTGTACAGTGGACAGTGGCAATGGTGGTACCGGCCAAGGTGTTGACAAAGCCCAAGATGTGCTCGGGGGTTAATTCGGAAATATCATTAATCCTTTGTTTGGATAGATATTCGGAAAACCTGCTCAGGTATAATTCATTTGATCGCAAAGTCTTCTCCGAGATGCCGTACAGCCTACGCGACCGAATAAATCCATCAAATGCCTTTTTAACTGGAGTGTAGTATTCTTTACCAATGACTCGCCTCTTCGAGAGAATAATTCCATGTAATTGATACTCCCCTAGCATATTGACGGCCCGAACTTTAATGCCATTAGGGTTGCTCAAATGATGGAAAACCGTAATACCATATTCGTCTTCTAAAAAGTTCAGACCGATCTTCATATCGAAGCACCCCAGGTTTCTTCTTCTCATGTACTTGCCTAGTGCGTCCCAAATGGGAACATAAGTTTTAATCCGTTGCTCCTTGTAATTTACGCGTAGAAGTTCGGTTTTAACTGCCTCCACGAGTTCACTGAACGGTAACACATCTTGCATATTTTCCCCTCCAATCTAAAAATATGGTTATATTAACCACTTTAAAGATTGAAGTATTATGCGGGGTCAATCAACAATTAAAGCCAATAATTCGAGGTTTCGTAATAGGACTCTACATAATGGCTAACTCTTCATAACCCGTCGCTTCAGGCGAATAGGGCTTAGCATAGAGCAAGCGAATCCCCATTTTAGAGCAGGCTCTATTCATCCATTTAGTTCGGTATTGGCTGCCGTTATCAAAGTATACTTTTTCAGGCACACCATATTTTAAAATGGCCTGACGAAAGGCATCTTCTACGATCACCTGATCAAGGGCAGGGTAGAACTGACCATGCAGAATGAAACGAGTGGCATCATCTATGAAGATAACTAGGTAGACCTGCTTCTTTTTGCCACCCTCGCCTATGGGCAGATAAATTGAATACTTAATATCAGAATGCCAGAGCTGATTGCGGTATTTCTTCTGGTATCGTCTGGCGGCAGTGCCGGTATCAGCATACATTTTCATATGCCTGGCACTGTAGCCGCGCTCAGCTAATTTCTCCTGCAGAGTGCTGCGTTTGATCTGCCCTGGCTCTACTAACCCTTCCCATTCCAGTATCTGAATTATCTGTGCAATACTGCGGCCTGGTACTTGGCGCCGTAATAGAATGGCCTGTTCTAGGATGTTAATAGGTATTGCTTCCTCGCTGCGGTGCTGACCCTTACCTTTAGGTTTGAGTCCGCTAAAACCATCTTTCCGGTATTGGGCCAGGTATCTGCGCAGGGTACGCTCGGATATACCGCTTTGTTCACATATCCTGGCTCGGATTACTTTTGCCTGGGCATTATCCAGGCCTTCAGCCAGGAGCGGGGATAATAACTGCACCCCCTGTGAGGCCACCTCTTCTGCTTTTTTCTGATCTCTCATGCTGATCACTCCTTTTTATGGTTTCAGCATGAGTGTAAATATATATCATTATGGACAAAATGCGGAACGGGTATGTCGCCATAAATTTAAATTGACTATGGGACGGACAACTCTGGCCAGCCATCCCGGAGCGTTCCCTACATAATGCCAAATCCTTTGGAGCTTGGACTGAGGAAGACCGGATCTATCTTCCACAGATTCTATGCCATAGCGCATAGCAATTGATTTCAAGCAGCCCTGAAAGTAATCGGTCATTTCCTTAAACCAGCTCTTCCATCGGGTTAGAGTAGACTCATCGGAGAAAACGCTAAGTGGTACATCATTGCGGATGACTGCTTCAATGCTTTTACTGACGTGGCGTTTAAATGGTACAAGCATATCAGGAAGTTCGTGATGAATTCGTCTGCATCCAACGCACCGTAACCTGCGAATGATCAGGGTTTTGTTTTCTCCCTCGTCATCAATACATTTCCTGGAACAGCTACCAATTACCCTTAAGTCCCCATTGCAACAAGGACATGAATTCTGCTCCGCGCTCCTAACAAAAAACTCCCTTTTCGGGGTTCCAATCAAGTTGATAGTCTGTTACAATTACCATACCTTTTTGGAGACGCTTCTTGTGCTTCTGTTGCAGCATTAGCACCACAAAAAAGAGGCGTCTTTTCCTTTCGCTAAGATATGGTCATTATATCCAGCAATCTCCGGTCAGGCAATACCATCAGCTTCTGGACTTTTTAGGCTAGCTGAAACAATATAGTTGTCTTTGAGAGCCATAATGTTCCCCATTAAATCTTAAATTTCCTTGTCTTTTGCGACACAGTAAATACCGTTACCGTTTCTAGAACGGAGCGCTTTAAAGCATCTGTTATCTGATATGCACCCGGATTTCCCGAGGTCTCCGGATTGCCACCTGCGGATTAAATCAGGTTCCCTGATAAATGGCCGGCTCATAGAAATATAATCCGCTATACCACCGGTTACTAAAAATTCTGCAACACGAAAAGACCTCACTCCACCGACCAGGATAAGCGGGATATCGATATTATCTTTAAAAAATTTAGCCTCATTCCGGAAATATGCCTCATCTTCTTCTGATTTAATACCGGATCGGCTGGGGGATAGTTTGCCGCTTGTAAGCAACCCTCCGCTCAATTCGATGGCATCAAGACCAGCGTCAGCCAACATGCGGCCAACTTTGACTGAATCTTCCAAACTCAGCCCATTTTCTACGAAATCCCTGCAGTTTAATTTAAGCAATATTGGATAGTCCTTTCCAACAACCTCTCGGATAGCACTGAGTATCTCAATGTGAATACGGCAGCGGTTTTGAATGTCACCTCCGTATTCATCTTTGCGCCGGTTAAATACAGGAGAAAGGAACTGGCTGAGCAAGTATCCATGAGCAGAGTGGATTTGGATCCCATCGAAGCCCGAAGCCTTAGCCCGTTGTGCCGCATTAGCAAAAGCAGTGATTATCTTCCGGATATCATCTTTTGTTATTTGATGACTAACTGATTCCTCATCTTTTGAAACAACCCAGGGTTCCTGGCCGGTTAATTGTTTAGCGGCAAATTTGCCGGCGTGAGAAAGCTGGACCAGGATTTTACCGCCTTCATTGTGGACGGCCGCTGTTAATTCTCTAAGCCCGTCAATAAGCGCATCATCATAAATCCCCATCTGCCGAGGGCTAGCCTGGCCTTCGGTTAGGACAAAAGTGTGGCCGGTGATAATTAATCCAACTTTGCCTTTAGCTAGAGCTATCATGGTCTCAATCAATTTCTGAGTAACTGCTCCTTTATCATCAGCCATACCTTCAGATGTAGCTGAGCGTACAAACCGGTTTTCCAAGATTAAGCCGTTTATTTCTGTCTGTTCAAAGAGTTTTCCCACTTCAACCACCCCTGCTAGCAATTCTGTTAGGTGTTATCATCTATTCACCGGTAAAAACCGGTTCGCGCCGTTCCTTAAAAGCCATCACGCCTTCCTGGGCATCCTTACTGGAAGTTACTATTTTGGTATCTTCCACAATAGCGGAAAATGCGGCCACGTCCCCATAATCTCTAGCTTTGCGAGCGGTAGATAAGGCTTTTTGGACACCTAAGGGTGCAGCTTTGGCAATTCGCTCCGCTATGTTCAAGGCCCGTTCAAACTGCTGCCCTGGCTCCACCAATTCCTGAACCAGGCCCAGACGGTAAGCCTCTTCTCCCTTTAATTCATCACCGGTTAATATATAGCGATTGGCGTGACCCCATCCGATTTCCCGGAAGAAGCGTACAGTTCCGCCAGCAAGGGGGAAGAGACCGCGTTTTACCTCCAGGAAGGCGAACCTTACATCCCGGGCCGCGATCCGGACATCCGAAGCCAATAAGAGTTCCACCCCTATGGTATAACAAATACCCTGGCATGCCATGACTACCGGCTTCTTACAAGTCATCTCTTCAGTACGGGCATAAGGATCCATCATTCCAGGTTCCCAATCTCGTTTGCCCAGCCTCCCTGACCATTGGGGCAGGTCTAAGCCACTGGTAAAATGATCACCTACAGCATAGAGCAAACCACAGCGGAGATTGGGGTTATTATGTAACTCCCCGTATGCCCGGGCCATTTCGTTAAACATATTTGGAGTTAAAGCATTCCGTTTATCCGGTCGGTTAAGCCCCATAAGTAAAATATTTCCGCGGATTTCTACAATAAAATCATTATTGCTCATCGTTTACCTCCTAAAACAAAGATATTCAATCGCCAAAGGGACATGCTTTTACACATTCAAAACATGTGTATTGGAACCCAACCAGCTGTGCCTGGTACATTTGGAAATAACGGGGATTCCTGAGCATCTTCTGTTGTTCTTCCTCACTACTGCTAAAAAATTTTGACCAGAACTTCACATTGCTCCTAAATCCATATGGTTGACTGCACTCCAGACATTTAGCATAATCAGTCTGGCCTTCGGTAGCTAATGCATTCCCAGGGCAGTTTTCGACACATAGATTACAATCATTGCATAACCTTTCCCTAGGAGGATCAGGAGGTAATACTAAATCGGTAAGTATGGCATTAAAGGTTACTCTGGTTCCCATCTCGGGGTGTATAACTAGATTATGTCTCCCAAAACTGCCTAGCCCTGCTGCTACTGCAGCATGCCGAAGGGAAACGTCAGCTACAGCCAATTTGGTTTTTTCATCAATTCTTATCGGATAAGAACTTTGTACACTCATTACCTTAGCTTTAAACTCTTTCTGAATAAAACGAGCCACTCTATAATTGCAGCTCCGGGCGAAAGCCATAGCGTTCATTTTTCCATGCATAGCTATCTGTTTGTTTTCACTTTCGCAATTGTCCAGCTCTTTTAAGGCCATAACAATAATCGTTTTTACTCCCGGGAAAATGTCATTTATTGGGGTTGATAAGGGACTTTTATAATCCTCTGCCGCAGCAAAACCGATATCATCTAATCCAAGACCCAGGGCATAATCCTTAATTGTATTTTTCATTTTTTCACCTCCGTAGTTCTTAACAGGATTTTTCGGGTTGATAAGTTATTTAGGATCGCGTAAACAGGTGGTTATTGCCAAAGCAGCCTATTATGAAACCTCCTTCCATGTAAAATGTTTAATATTTAAATATCTATTTGTAAATTAATGATATGTCACTTAATAAAGCAAAATAATATAGCCGAATTGGCCTTTAATTATCCTAACAACTCACCGATGTTATCCAAGAAATTTTCCAGAAAAGCTTGTTGTTCCTTATTGCCCCGAGAACGCAGTTTCTGATTAGTTTTGTCGGCGATTTTAATAGCTCTTTCAGCAATATCCCTACCCTGGTTAGTCAAATAAATACAAATGGCTCTTCTATCATTTGGATCTACCCCTCTCCTAACCAGCTCTATTTTTTCTAACCGGTCTACCAAACCAGTAATGGCTGAACTGTCTAACTTAACTTCTTCAGCTATGTCCTTAAAATTCTGTCCGTCTTTTCGCAAAAGGGAGAATAATACAAGTGATTGGGCGGCTGTAATTCCTAATGCCGAGTATTGATGATTATAGTATTTTTGCAATTTGCGGGCAGCTAAGCCAAGTTTAAAGCAGAGACGATCTGAACTCATCCTTACCCCTCATTTATTTACATGTAATTTAATTATATATTAAATAATACCGTTTTTTCAATTGAAGAATCCTCACCCTTAGCGTAAAATTACTTTGGGAAAAAGGAGCAGAAAAATAAATAAGAGAATCTCCCCTTTGATAAAATAGGAATTGCAAATAAACCAATCATCAAAGAAAAGGAGAAACTCTTATGGAACATATTATACAAGAAATTGCAGAAGTAATCAGGGTAGAATTTGCGGAGGAAATACAAAGACTTTTAACTGAGGTAAGAGATATATCTGAATTCATCATGGCCACCCAGACAATGCTGGATGGAATAGGGGTAAAACTCGTAGCTGAAGCCATGGAAACATTAGATAAAGCAGTAAGAGAGAGTGCGGACAGGAAACGAACCTGGGTAGTGAAAAGTAAAGGAGACATCAAGAATCTGGCCACGATATTTGGCGAAGTCAGCTATAAAAGGACCTATTACCAAAATAAGAAAACCGGAGAATACAGCTACCTTTCAGATGAATTAGTCGGGATAGCAGCACATGATAAGCTGGATACTTCACTCCAGGCGAGATTGATAGAAGAAGCCATCGATATGCCTTACAGGCGAAGTGGAAAGAAAGCAGCTGAAGCAGTGGAGCTAACCTCCCAGACGGTAATGAACAGCATCCGCAAGCTGGGCAGTGTAGATAATAATGCAGTCAAGATCAAGGACAATAAAAAGATTGTAAAGACCCTATACATAGAAGCTGATGAAGATCATGTAGCTCTTCAAGATGGGAAATGCGCAGAACCCAAGTTAGTGTATGTGCATGAAGGCATAAAACAAGTGGGGAAAGAGCGCTGGGAGCTTGTAAACCCACGTTATTTCAGCGGCATTTATACTAACAGCGATGAGCTTTGGTTGGAAGTAGCAGACTATATTGATGAGGCGTATGATGCAAAATTAATAGAGAAGATTTATCTATCGGGAGATGGAGCTTCCTGGATCAAAAATGGATTAGGCTGGCTCAAGGGAAGTATTTATGTGCTGGATCGTTATCATCTATCAAAATATGTAACACAAGCCACAGCGCATATGTCAGACATTACACCCTTTATGTGGAAGTACATTAATAATGGGGAACGGAAGAAATTGAAGAAACTATTTACCCAAATCATTAGCTCCACTGAAACAGATACCAAGAAGAAATCTGTGCGGGAAGCAAGAAGTTATATACTTGGGAACTGGGATGGCATAAGAAATCAATATGAACCAGATTACGTAGGATGTAGCGCCGAAGGGCATGTCAGCCATATTTTATCAGCCAGGTTAAGTTCCAGGCCATTGGGGTGGTGCAGAATAGGTGTGGATCAAATGGCAAGATTAAGGGCTTTTCAAGCCAATGGCGGTGTAGTGTATGATTTCTTATTAGCCAAAAAAAGAAGTAAATTGAGCAAGGCAAGACAGCTTAAATTGGATCAGGAAATCTTAAAGAAGAGAAACCAGATTGCGACTAATGAAACCTTTGGGAACATAGCTATTTTAAACAAAGGAAAGAAAACGGCAACGGCGCAATTCTTAAGATCAATTAGAACCGCTTAGTTATTAAAGGGGATTTTCTTTTTTAAAAACCCAAAGTAACTTGACACGATCATCCTCACCTAGGCAAAAAATTCCCTTGCATACCGACAGGTAATTAGCCTTAAGCAAAGAGTCAATAAAACCCTGCGTATTATTTACCATTTCGGTGCTAGTATACTTTTATTTATTAATTGCTTCGGTTATTACCGAGTTCTTTTTGGTATGCTTTCCAACCCGGGTACCACCTGGTATGCCAGTACCAGAGTCTGCTCATTAATCTACCCGGGTTTTTTTCTGCCGCTATTCTCCATTTGCAGTTTGCGCATTTCGCTTGCATAATTAACCTCTTTCCAGCAACATTTACTATATATATTAATAATAAAACGCCATTTAAGCTCAATCACAGAAATGTTTGGGCTTGATTTCCATGGTTACCGCATTGTCTTGCTTTAAGGTTTCAGCCAGGGCGGAGGTTTTAGGAATCTCATAATTGAAGAAATACTGCATGGTATATAGTTTACCATTATAAAAATTCCTATCACTATCAGTTACAGCCCCACTTAACGCGTTAAAAGCAGTAATTGCCTGTAATAGCCACTGCCACCCAACAGCCAGTATGCCTGTCATCATAAGGTACACAGTTGCATCAGCCTGGAATCTCTCTGCATCACCTGCCCTGTAAATGTTTAATAAATACGAGGTGACATCGGAGAACAGATTAAGCGCAGCAGCCAGCCGATTTGCATAAGGCTGCAATTCCGGTATTTGCTGGGCTAGGTTAATCGTTGCCTGGATTTCTTCAATAAACAATTGGCAGGCTTTACCGTTTTTCATGGTCACTTTTCGGCCCAGCAAATCCTTAGCCTGGATTCCGGTAGTGCCTTCATGTATAGCATCAATCCTGATATCCCGGTAATACTGCTCTACAGGAAAGTCCTGGCAGTAGCCGTATCCCCCCAAACACTGGATAGCTGCACTGGTCGATAATATTCCCATTTCTGCCGGGTAGCTTTTTACTACCGGAATTAAAAAATCAGCAAGCAGTTGGTATTCTTGATTTCCTCTGTTTGACAGGTCAAGGTATAGGCTGGCCTGGAGGCAAAGGGATAAAGAGCCTTCACATATAGCCTTCTGGAATAAAAGCATGCGTTTGACATCCGGGTGTTCAATTATTGGAATCTGCGGGGACAAGGGATCTTTTTCATCAATGATGCGCCGGCCTTGTAACCGCTGATTACAGTATTCGAGTGCAGCCTGATAACAGGCAGTAGCTTTGCTGGCGGCAATTATTCCTACTTTTACCCTTTTTTCATTCATCATCTGAAACATATAATTCAAACCTTTATTGGGTTCACCGACCAGAAATCCGTGACAGTCGTTATTATCTCCCATTGATAGCTGGCAGATGGGGCAGCCCTTGTAGCCCATCTTTTGCTCTATACCATTGCATGTTAAATCATTATATACTAGTTGTCCGTTATTACCTATTCTATATTTTGGGACCACAAAAAGGGATATCCCTTTTGTTCCAGCCGGAGCTCCTTTTATCCTGGCCAGCATCATGTGAACCGTATTTTCGACCGCGTCAGTGTCGCCGGCTGAAATAAAGATTTTAGTTCCTTTAATCTTGTAATAACCCAGCCCGGTATCTAAAGCCTGGGTCTTAATATCTGCCAAGGAACTCCCGGCATCCGGTTCTGTAAGGGCCATAGTACCCTGCCATCGGCCGGCAAACATATTCTCTAAATACGTATCCTTTAACTCCTGGGAACCGAAGGATACAATCAAGTTAGCAGCGCCAAAGGTTAAGCTTGAATATACGGTAAGAGAAGAATTGGCTGCAGCAAAAATAAAGTGGATTATTGATTGGATAACCGAAGGGATTTGCTGGCCGCCGTATTCGTAAGGGAGCGCCGCGTTTATCCAGCCTCCCCGTCCAAATTCCTGCATAATATTTTTTACTGCCGGATGAACCCGGGCTATCCCATCAACAAATCTGGGCGGGTGCGATTCCATTTCCGGGAAAACAGGGAACAACTTTTTACTTGCCAGTTTGTAAGCTGTATCAACTACCAGGTTGAAAGTCTGGCGGTTATGATCCTGGAAATACTCGTACTGGGTCAATTTTTCCACGTTAAAAACCTCATAAAGTAGAAAATCAATATTACGCCTGCTGATGAATTTTTCTGCCACTCTATCACCTACTCCCAATTTGTTCAAATAATTTAATCTCTATATGATTAAATATAGCGGTATTAGTTATTAGATACCAGTATTTTTTAGGTATTGCAGCTATTGACATTATTGGTTAATATTTTTAGCGAACCTTTTTAATCGCCTTACTAACTTGCCCCATAATCTCACAGTCCGCACTATCAAGGATTAG
Organism: Syntrophomonadaceae bacterium; assembly: GCA_050949865.1. GTDB lineage: Bacteria > Bacillota > Syntrophomonadia > Syntrophomonadales > Syntrophomonadaceae > JBMNGN01. The sequence goes on along the minus strand of JBMNGN010000001.1, from coordinate 340,137 downwards.
TTGGCCATAAGTCGGATTATCTGCGCTTAATAAAATTTTTTCATTAATAACGGTAATTCTTCGTACTGCTAAACCGCTTTTATGAAGCCTGACCACTCCTATATTACCGTTATCTATGGTTGATTGTTTATGTACCTGGATAATATCCCCCCTTGTTATCTGGGGGGCCATGCTGTCATCATTAACCTGGAGATAAATATATTTTTGGATATTAGTTTCGATTGATTCGGCAAGGAGGGTGGTGGCAATTTGATTATTCTTTGCATTTTGAGCAGGTTTGTGGGAACTAAATTTCTGGCTTTTAAATACTGGCATAACAATAATGTTATCCGGCCGCAATAAGGTTGCTTCTGTAACACAAGCTTCAGTAGGGTTATCAATTATAATTAAATTGGATTCAGCGCGTCCCAAAAGTGAGTCAACCGAGGTGTTAAAAAAATCGGCCATCTTTTGCAGCATTTCAATACTAGGGGTTGCACGATCAACTTCCCAGTTAGCCACAGTATTTCTGGGCACCTGTAAGGCAGATGCCAAGCTGTTCTGGGTTAGGTTGAGCAATTTTCTAAATTTTTTAATCTGTTGCCCCAAGGTACTCATCCAGACACCTCTTAGAATAAAGAATAGCCTTTGCCCGCCACTATTACAATAAACGTGCAAAATATGCACTGGGTATTCCAAAAAATGGCATAAATGTGTATAATATACACAAGGAGAGTGATTGTTGTGGAAAACAAGCTTAAGAAACGCAGGCTGGAATTAGGTTTTTCTCAGGCCCAGGTATCCGAGATTACCGGTATTGAAAGAACCAAATATAACAGGATTGAAAACGGAACCCTAAAGAAGATTCAATTGCAAGATGCCTATGCAATTGCGCGAGCATTAGAGACAGATATTTCTCAACTATTTCAAATAAATGATTTGTACATAATAGACAATGAGGGGCCTGCCTCTGTAAAGTCAAACAGTCAAGCTAATATGCCAATAGATACTAATCAGACAGCTCAAACCCCTGGTGGTATAGATGTTTCCGATAGAATCAGGCGCGAGTGGGAAATGGCAGTAAACAGCCACTATAGCCTGGCGTTGATTATAGCTGAATTAGACAATTTTAAACGGTTTAGTGAAACCTTTGGGTTATTAATTGGTGATAAATATCTGCTCGAGGTTACTGCTATTCTCAACAGCGTTATTAAACCATCAGGAGGATTTGTACAGCGATACAAAGAGAATGAGTTTTTAATCCTATTATCTAATTTAGAAATCCACGAAGTATTAGCGGTTACCGAGGAAATCAAGAAGAAAATTTCCAACTCAGCCCTGGGTGTTAATATACAGCTTGGGGTAGTATTTGTTGTACCTCATGATAACATTTCCCTAGATAATTTGCTAGCTGTTGCTGACCGCACCCTGTGCCTGGCCAAAAAAGAGAAAAAAACCAAACTGTTCTATGTAGTATATGATGAATATTTAAACATCTTGGAGTATTGATTGCTCCTACTTACTGAACAACCCGGATTATTTGGAACAGACTGTTATTGGACAATTATTTTATCAGGTTGTTTTCTAAGAATAGCCCCAAAGCATGGCGCCTTAAGGCTATTTTTTTTTGACCGGCATATTTGCCAAGGTCGATCAGCCTCAAGACCTATCCCCTAACCAAGGGAAATAATCGGGCCAGAAGTATTAGGACTAGACAGCAACCTGATATTAATAAAGAATGTAACCCGTATAATCAGCGATGGGGGGCTACTTGAGCTGACCCGTAAAGCCCTGAAACCGGGGTATGAAAAACGGAGGTTGCACAAAACCATTAACTAAAGAGTAGGCAATAGGTACAATTAAAATAAAAAAACCTTGAGCAGTTTAATCTGGCTGCCAAAAATAAAAATGGAGGAAGATAATAAATGCAGACGGTTCTCATAGCCATAAATTTAATATTATCGACAGTTATTCTAATTTATCTGTATAGAACAGGTCACAGAGATAAAGACTCCTTGCTGGGTGCTAAAGTAGCATTATTTGAAAGAATGCTAGACAATATTAACCAGAATCTGCATCATGAATTTACTCTATTGCGGGGAGAATTAAACCACATGGCCAAGCAAGATAGAGAAGAGTTAGCCATGGCTTTGAGTAATATCCAGGATTCTGTCCTAACCAGAATGGTTGAGATATCAAATCTTCAGAAGAATCAGTTAGACATGTTTTCTTTGCAGTTAACCAGTATGGCTGGTACAAGCGAAAACAAGTGGGAGATAATAAGAGATACATTGGAGAAGAATATGGTAGCGGTAATAGAGTCAGCTGATCAAAATGCTCGGTTCAACCGCGAGGAACTGGGAAAGTCTTTAAAGGAGTTTACTAATGCCACACAACAAAAACTGGAAGATGTAAGAATTACAGTGGAACGAAGACTACAATCCCTTCAGGAAGATAATAACCAGAAACTTGAGCAAATGCGAGCTACGGTGGATGATAAACTGCATTCGACCCTGGAACAGAGATTGGGTGATTCCTTTAAAATAGTCAGTGAAAGGCTGGAGCTGGTACATAAGGGGCTAGGAGAAATGCAGACCTTGGCATCGGGGGTTGGTGACCTGAAAAAGGTGCTAACCAATGTTAAAACCAGGGGAATATGGGGCGAGATTCAACTGGGCAATATTTTGGATCAGATCTTGAGTCAGGAGCAATACCTTACTAATGTAGTAACGAAAAAAGGCAGCAGGGAAAGGGTGGAATATGCTATAAGGCTGCCAGGACGGGGGACTGGCGACAACGAAGTCCTCCTTCCCATTGATGCTAAATTTCCTCAGGAGGATTTCCTGAGGATAATAGAGGGAACTGAACAATGCAATCAGCTTATGGTGGAAGAAGCAGGGAAGCAGTTAGAAAACAGGATCAGGCTTGAAGCTAAGGCTATTAGGGATAAATACATAGATCCACCTGCAACTACAGATTTTGCTATTCTATTCCTGCCCACCGAGGGCCTTTATGCAGAAGTAGTAAAACGTCCTGGGCTAGTCTTCTCTTTACAATCCGATTACCGGGTAATTATTGCTGGTCCAACTACAATGGCAGCTTTGCTTAACAGCCTATCGATAGGGTTCAGAACCCTGGCGATTGAGAAGCGCTCTGGTGAAGTCTGGAATTTGCTGGCCATAGTAAAAAATGAATTCGGTAAGTTTGCCCATCTTTTGGATAAGACTCGTAAAAAGCTGGAAGAGGCCACTACTTCCATTGATACCGCATCCAGAAAGACTAAAACCATTGAAAGAAAGCTGAGGCAGGTTCAATCATTGCCTGAAGGCCAAATTGGGAAAATGGCTAAAATCCAAGAGATAGCAGCTGATAATGAGGAATCTTAATTAAAAAGTTTTAGTCATGAGCTATCTTCGGCTTAAACAAAAATCTTAAAAATACTGCCGCAAACACAAAAATACGACATAAATAGCCAAAATTCCCGAAGGTTATTGGTCTTTAAGTGTCAAATTAGCTTAGAATAACGGTTGGCCAAAACATAATGTCGGAGGTTTCCCATGAAATACAGGGATAGTAATAACGCCCAGCTAGTAAAAGAAATAGAAGAATTGCGTCGAAAAATAGAGAGCCTGCAGAAGAGCGAAGCTTACTTTCTGAGTATTATAGAGGAACAGAGTGATCTGATTTGTAGCACCTTACCCGATTTGACTATTACCTTTGCCAATAAATCGTTTTGTCAATGCTATGGCCAAGACAAGGAGGCAGTAGTGGGGCGAAAACTTACCCAGTTGCTGTCAGACCTTGAGCGAAACGTGGTAATAGAAAACCTGGCATCACTTAATGAAAAGAATGCTTTTGCTAACTTTACCCTAATAAATAACTCTGAAACCGTTACCTGGCAGGAATGGAGAGCAAGGGCGATAACCAGGCCTGATGGACAGATAACTGAATTCCAACTAATTGGCAGGGACATAACCAAGTATGTAACCGCAGAGATGGCCCTAAAGAATTCTGAAAACCGGTTTTTAAATATAATAGATTTCCTGCCTGATCCTACCTTCGTTATAGACTGTGATGGCCGAGTTATAGTTTGGAACCAGGCGATAGAGGAGATAAGCGGGGTCATGTCCGAAGATATCATAGGCAAGGGAAATTACGAATATGCCCTCCCGTTTTATGGCGAAAGAAGACCTATGCTTATAGACAAGGTAATTGCCCAGAGTGATATTGATCCTAAAGAATATAACAAAATAGAGAAAAAGAATCATACGGTTATGGCTGAGGTTTACCTTCCCAGCTTAGAAGGCTCGGAAGTATTTATATGGGCTAAGGCCACTCCGATATTTGATACTGATGGTAAGATTGTAGGGGCCATTGAGTCAATCCGCGATATTACTGATCGAAAAAAAACGGAAAGGGCTTTGCAGGAAAGTGAAGAAAAATTCCGGCGCCTGGCCGACACAATACCTGCCTTTATCTTCGTGTATCAGGGAACCAAATTTAAGTTTGTTAACTCTGGTTCAAAGTATAACAGCTATGATGAAAGCGATTTTGAAAATATGAATTTCTGGGATGTGGTCCATCCAGATCATAAAGAAATAGCCAAACAGCGTGGATTGGCCCGGCAGGCCGGTAAAGATGTGCCTAATAACTACGAATTAAAAGTTATGACTAAGAATGGCAAAGTCCGTTGGGTAGATTTATACGCTGCCCTGCTTGATTATGAAGGGAAGCCGGCAGTAATCGGGGTGGTTTACGACATTACCAAACGCAAAAGAGCAGAAATGGAGTTGAAAGAATCTCAGCAGCGTTTGGCCGATATAATCAATTTCTTGCCTGATCCAACCTTTGCGATAAATATTCAGGGGGAGATTATTACCTGGAATCGAGCAATGGAGAGAACTACTAAAGTTGCCGCCAAGGATATATTGGGAAAAGGAAATCATGAATACTCTCAGGTATTTTATGGGGAGAGAAGGCCAACTTTAATTGATCTGGTACTGGATAGTACCATTGAACTGGGGAGCGAGTACAGGTTCATTAAGCGGGATTATGACAACATTGTAGCCGAGCTGGAGTATCTCTTTGACGGTTCTAAAAAATATTTCCTCTGCAAAGCTACCCCGCTTTACGACACTAACGGACAGATAGTGGGGGCAATAGAATCTATTCGCAGTATAACCAAGAGAATTCTAGCTGAAGAGGCGCTTAAAAAAAGTGAAGAAAGTTACAGGAGGATAGTAGAAACAGCCAATGAAGGTATATGGATAATTGATGATAAAACCAGAACCATATTTGCCAACTGGAAAATGTGTGAGATGTTAGAATGTGATCCCGAGGATTTAATAGGCAAGAAGCTTGCAGATTTTATCGACCCTGAATGGTTTAAACTGGGGGAAATGCATCTAAGGCGTCGGAAGAAGGGTATAGTTGAGCAGCATGAATTCAAGTTCCGGAAAAAAAATGGGGACAGCCTATGGGCTTTGGTGTCTGCTACCCCGTTTTTCAATGAAGATGGCACTTATGCCGGATCATTAAGGATGATTACCGATATAACTGAACGCAAAATGGCTGAAGATGCCCTCAGAGCATCAGAAGAGAAGTTCTTTAAGGCTTTTAACTCCAGTCCGACATTGATGACCATCACTACAGTAGCAGATGGAAAATATATTGAAGTTAATGATAGCTTCCTTAATGTTACCGGGTATACCAGGGAAGAAATCCAGGGTAAAAGTGCCTTAGAGATTAATTTCTGGGCCAACTCTTCTGAACGGGATAAATATAAAAAAATGATCTTAAATGAAGGAAAGATACGCAACCTGGAGTTTCAATACTTGACTAAAGAAGGGAAAAAGAGAATTGGTTTGCTATCTGCTGAACCACTTTTATTAAATGGGGAACAGTATATGATTAATTCGTTTACTGACATAACCGAACTTAGGCAGATAGAAGATGAAATGGCACGTCTTGCCCAGCTGAACCTGGTAGGGGAGATCTCTGCAAGTATAGGGCATGAAATCCGCAATCCAATGACAAGCGTCCGAGGTTTCCTGCAGATGCTTAGGGAAACCGATAATTGCCGAATCTATAGTGATTATTTTGATTTGATGATCGAAGAACTCGATCGGGCCAATGCCATTATTACAGAATTTCTGTCTCTGGCCAAGAATAAGACGGTTGATTTACAACAGCAGGATTTAAACTCGATTATTGAGTCATTGGCACCGTTAATTCAGGCTAATGCTATGGCCCAGGATAAGCATGTGCGATTTGACCTATCCGAAATACCGGATTTGCTTATTGACCAAAAGGAAATACGACAGGTGATTCTTAATCTGGTATGCAATGGATTAGAGGCTATGTCTACTGGAGGTAACCTGACCATCAGTACCCGGGCAGAAAATAATGAAGTGGTGTTATCGGTTCAGGATGAGGGTAAAGGCATTGAACCCGGCTTAATTAAAGATTTGGGTATACCATTTTTTAGTACCAAAGAAAATGGCACTGGATTGGGATTGTCTATTTGCTACAGTATCGCTGCGCGCCATAACGCCACGATTGATGTTGAGACCAGTGATAAGGGTACTACATTCTCAGTACGATTTAAGAATGTTGATAAATAATTACCGAAATGGTCAAATATGAATTATAATATTAAGAGGAAAAAATGGAAAGGAATGGTAGAGTGATAGAGGCTGTTTACCGTGGAATTTACCGGTTAGAAGTTCCCCTTCCTAATAATCCTCTAAGGGCCATGAATTCATATATAATAAAAGCACCGGGCAGGAATCTGATCATTGATACCGGAATGAATAGAAAGGAGTGTATAGAAGTAACCGAAGAAGGTTTGGGGAGGTTAAATATTAACCTGGCGGATACCGATTTTTTTGTTACTCATATGCACTCAGATCATTGCGGTCTGGTGTCAGATTTGGCTGCTCCAACTTCAAGAATATATTGCAGCCAACTGGATGGTGAGGTAATAAACTCTGGAAGTGATGGCAAACGTATGGTCCCCCTTGCGGCAACTCACGGTTTTCCGGATCCTGAAGATGCGATTGCTAAACATCCGGGATTTAAATACAATGTCACGCAAAAAATCCGTTATAACCCTGTAAAGGACAGGGATCTTCTTACTATTGGTGATTGCAGGTTTATGTGCATTGCTACCCCAGGTCATACCAGAGGGCATATTTGCCTTTACGAGACTAAGGATAAACTTTTAGTAGCCGGTGATCACATCTTAAAAAAGATTACCCCTAATATTTCACTGTGGTCATATACATATAATCCGCTGCGAGATTATCTTATGAGCCTGGATAAAGTCGATGCCATGGATGTAAACCTGGTTCTTCCGGGTCACAGGATGCTGATTGAGAACCACCGCCAAAGGATAGACCAGCTTAAAATACATCATAAGAACCGTGCTGCGGAGATTTTAACCATTTTGCAAAAGGGGGAACAAGACGCCTACACCATTGCCACGCAGATGAAATGGGATTTATCTTACGAGAACTGGGATGAATTCCCTATTCAACAAAAGTGGTTTGCTACTGGAGAAGTAATATCCCATCTAAAATACTTGGAGGAAACCGCTTTAGTTACCCATAAATTAGTTAACCAGGTGATGAAGTTTTCATTAATACATTAGTTTTGTTAATAAGGACGGCTTAGGAGTTGAAATTCGAACCTAAATGTGGTAAGGTCTAGTTTACTGGTTTATAAACCTGTAAGTAACATAAACTGGTTTTATAGTGATATTTTTTTTCGGTAATTACATTGTTTTTTTCTCATTGGTTCACATATAATCAAATTATACGGAGTAGAATCTAATAGAGTAATATTTCTTTACAGGTTTGGCGAGTTCGTTTCAGGGTAATTAGATGCGGAGGTGTTACTATGAAAAGAAGATGGGGAAAAGGGGAACCTGTAAACCTTTCAGACTTACTGAAAATCACACCGGTAGCAAACGAAATAATGCAATTGAGCGAAGAACTGGAAATGAGTAGCACTGACGTGATGTGGATAGTCTCCCAGATTATAGGAAATACTGAAGACGGTGAGCTTCAGCCTATTTCTAAGGCAGTTGAAGAAGATGAAATTGCCCAGGATGAATGGGAAGATATAGAAATGGAGAGTTTGGAAGAAGATCTTGAACACTCTGCTTATATGGTTAATGTCAAGATAACCGGGAATGGAAGATTCCCTGAAATAGGCTTTAAAGCAGGTGTGAATGATAAGGAAGATATTAATTATTTCTTTGATATGATAATGGATATGATGGATAAGTTAGGTTAGTTATTACCTTCGTTTCCTGTAAATTTATTACCTAAAGCGTAGAGGGTCATTCGATCCTCTACTATTTTTGGGGTTTTAAGTAGATAATATGTTCATAATTGGGGGAAGGAGATAATCATGGTTATAAGTTTAACTAACAGGATTAAGGTGGTTAGACCTGCTCTGTCAGTATTTCCTTATAGCAATTCATTATTCGTTGATGATCAGATTAGGTTAATGATTGATGCTGGCTCCGGCGGCAAGGCTTACAGTAACATTCCAGCTAATTCAGTTGAGATGCTCCTCTTGACCCATAATCATTTTGACCATACCAATGGGGTGAGTTTCTTTAAAAATGCACAAATTAAAGCGGGAAAAGAGGAGGCCAAGGGGTATAGTAACCCGGAAGCATTTTACAGTTTTATGGGGTTAAACAGATGGCCCGAATTAATGGGCGAAGCGGATGTAGAACAATTTGCCGATGGATTAATCATGCCTGAGGATATACCTGCCAGGAGCGTAGGGTTTAATCCGGTAAACCTGCAAGGCTATATTAAAGACGGCGATAGTTTTAACCTGGGGAAAACAACGGTAACTGCAATACATACCCCTGGACACTCACCAGGTCATTATGCATTTTTAATAGAAGAAGAGGGTATCTTATTTTCCGGTGATATTGATCTTGCACCTCAAGGCCCCTGGTATGGCGGTGAGTTGTGTAATCTGGACGATCTAATCAAATCAGTGGAGAAGATCAAGGCTTTAAATCCGAAAATCCTGGTAACTTCACATCGCAGGGTCTTTCACAATAAGGAAGATAATATTCCTAAATTGCTGGATGATTATATTGGGATCGTATATAAAAAAGAAGAAAAGGTGCTAAATAGCCTTTCCCGCCCAAAAACGATAGATGATATGGCTTACCAGGATTTCATTTATGATTCCAGATTGGATAGTACATATATGGTTTTTTCAGCCAAAATGATGCTTGTTAAACACCTGGAGAGACTGAAAAGATTGGGGGCAATCCGCTGCACCCAAGACGGGCACTACCTAAAAGTATAAAAAGTGTGAAAAGAATCACCAGTTTAGGCCTTTTAAAATATTGTTTAAATAATTATAATAATATTACATTATCATCATAAGATGATTAGTTGTGATGATGTTTCTGGTTGTTCCGTTTATTTTCCAGGTAGTCAACTAATGGAGAATAACCTAATACTGCAGACGCCAGACATATAGTACCGGCTGTCCCACTTATAGTAGCAAGTCCACCTTTGACTAATTCCAAACCTGACAACAAATAAAAAATGATAGCAAATAAATATCTTGCAATTCTGGCATCTCTTGATAGCATAGTGACTGCTCCGATCCATAAGTATACTCATATTATTAGGTAACTAAAAAATAATATTCCCAATAAGTAAAAAAAGGGGGTTGTGAAATTGGACGAAAGGCTAATAGATGAGATACTCAGAGAAATTGGCTTGGAACATATTGATGAGGATTACGAGGCCAAGGAATAAAGAACCGTTTAGGTGCCTGCCTAAACGGTTCTTCGTTATATATTTTATGGCTTATCATCCGGCATTTCTTTAAGCAATTCGGATACCTTAACCAATTCATAGCCTTGGTCTTGCAGGTTTTTAATTACAGTAGGAAGGGCTTCGGTGGTCTGCTTGCATGAGTCACTGGCGTGCATAAGGATTATAGCCCCGGGGTGGACTTTTTTGCTTACCCTTTCGATGATCGTGGATATTCCAGGATTCATCCAGTCAAGGCTATCAACACTCCATTGAATTGCAGTATAATTAATTTCAGAAATGGCCTTTATTACATGATCATCGTAATCCCCGTTTGGAGTTCTGATCAGATTGGGTTCTGCACCAGTTACCTCTTTCAGAATTTTATGGGCTTTCATAACCTCTTCTTTTATTTCAGCACTGCTCAGGGTACTGTAATTTACATGACGGTAACCGTGGCTGGCTATTTCATGCCCATTGGCGGCAATTTTCTGGGCAACTTCCGGGTATTGATTAACCCAGGGACCGGATAGAAAGAAGGTGCACCTTAAACCGTGTTCTTCCAATATTTCAATTACAGGCATGGGTGTTTTATTGCCCCAGCTAATATCGAAGCTAAGAGCGGCTATTTTCTTATCAGTTTTTACTTCATAGATAGGCTTTAATTTATTGGACGCATGTACATAGACCATACTGCTGGATAACAACACCATGGTTATGAAACATATCAACAAATACTTTAATCTTTTCGGTAGATGATAGAAGCCGAATATTCTAGGCAAATTATAAGTCCTCCTTAAAGGTTGATTTTTATATCTTATTTTTCGCCAGACAATTATATTCCAGCTCCAACATATTTCACCGGTATCTTTAAACCGCTTGGTCATTAAAGGGGATATTTTGTTTTTTAAAAACCCAAAGTAACTTGACACGATCGGATCTCATTAATAACTTTACTTATCACCTATACTCCATTATAATAATAATGTCTGAATCGGGCCGTTAACTCAGCGGGAGAGTGCTTCCTTGACGCGGAAGAAGCCATAAGTTCGAATCTTATACGGCCCACCATATAAAGCAAGCAATAGCGGGGTTTAAAAGGCCCCGCTTATTTTGTGCCTAAACCAGAAAATAGCGAATTGCTGACAGGTTATTTCGCACTGAGCCACTGGCTGAACAATTACTTGTTTTACGAGAAACCAGATCTTTTTGGGCTGCTATTACCGGCATGAGAAAGGTTAGCGCCCCCCTACTACCCATGAGAAGCAATCCGCGCGCTGGTATTGGGAATATGAGTGGATCACCAACTTTATTGATATTGTTAATGATTATGTATATGAGGCTAAGAGAAAGTTGCAAGAAGCATTAGAGCATTAGAGGCAGTAGCACTCATTTTGGGGGTAACAGAGTAGGGCCCGGTGCCACCGAACGGCGACAACTACGGACAATTTGTCAGTAGTTGAGCTTACAGCAGTATCGCTCAATTTGAGCGACTGAAATAATTGGAGGGGTCTCTCCAAAATTGGAGAGAGCTCCTGGCGTACCGGTCAATTTGACCAGTACTAAAAACCCCACATTGGTCTTAACCAAGCAACCCGGTAATTTAGGCCGGTTTTAATTTGCAGGAATTTTTCCCTTTTTGTCGAATAATGAAAAAAAGGGCGAAAGGGAGTGTAATTAATAATGAGTAATGATATTATACTTGAAAAAGTGAAAAAGCTTTTTGCGGAGAAATATAGGGGTATACCATTTGAAAAAGTATTATTATCGTTTCAAGAAGATCTATGGCAAATCGCTGATGAACATAATACAACAGGACCAGAAGTTTTGAGAATTTATTTGGACTGGGAAGAGAACAATTAAGAGCCTTCGGGCTCTTTTATTTTATTGCAGGTAATTCCTTCCTTTTTGCAGTGCCGCGCTATTTTGTTTTGAGTAAATTGAATAAAATGCCTTGCTCCTTGTGTTTTTTAAGACCTGTTGTTTTTTGCTGACAGAGTTGCTGACAAATTGCTGACAGACCACCCCAAAATATAGCCAAAAAGAGCCAATAATAACTAAAAGAAAAATTAGCAAGTGCCTATATATCCGATGTTCGCAAACAACCACTAATAAGGGCAAAATCAACTTCCTAATTGACGCGGAAGAAGTCGTAAGTTTGAATCTTATACGGCCCACCATATAAAGCAAGTAATAGCGGGGTTTTGAACGCCCTGCTTATTTTGTGGGCAGTGCGTATTTTGCCACATGCCCATAGTTTTGCCCACAAAAATAAAACTACTACTTGTAATAGAAAACATGAGTTATACTTTTTTCTTAAAGGCCCTACTAAATTTTACCCCCAAAAGCAGCCGTTAAGACTGCTTAAGTGCTTCACAGAACCACACGCAAAAATATCGTCGCTGCAATATTAGACTTAACGACTGATGTGCAAAAGAGAATTTTCAAGGCCTTAAAGTGTGATATTTCTGATATTATGGAATTACAAATGACGGAAATTAAAAGTTTTTGACAATACTTTTGACTGTTTTTGGGGCAGGGGAGGTGCTTTTTTTGGAGGTATTCAATAATACCACGAAAATTGTCAAGGACGACTTAACACAGGTTATTGTGCCGGGAAGCCGCATATCTGTTGCAGCTGCCTGTTTTTCCATTTATGCCTATAAGGAATTGAAAACGCAGCTGCAGAAAATTGAATCCATGCGGTTTATCTTCACATCTCCTACCTTCATTGCCGAGAAATTTCCTAAAGAAAAGCGAGAATTCTACATTCCCCGATTGTATAGGGAACGCAGCCTCTATGGGACAGAATTTGAAATAAGACTGAGGAATGAGCTTACCCAAAAAGCTATTGCCCGGGAATGTGCGGATTGGATCCGCAAAAAGGTAACCTTTAAATCAAATGCCACTAATTCTGTTATGAGTGGATTCCTTAACATACAAACAAAAGACCAGCAGCTGACTTACATGCCGCTGAACGGATTTACCACTGTTGATATTGGCTGCGAGAGAGGCAACAATATTTATAATATGGTAAATAAATTTGAGGCTCCTTTCAGCAGTGAATACATTCGCCTGTTCGACAGCATATGGAATGATGAAAGCCGCCTTCAGGATGTAACCGAAGAAGTAATCGAATCCATATCGGCTGTTTACCAGGAAAACCCCGCCGAACTCATTTATTTTATGACCCTGTACAACATTTTCAGCGAATTTCTGGAGGATATTTCCGAAGATGTGCTGCCCAATGAAGCAACCGGCTTCAAAAACAGCGTAATTTGGAAAAAACTGTACAGCTTTCAGAAAGATGCCGTCCTAGCCATTATCAATAAGCTGGAGCAGTACAACGGCTGTATTCTGGCGGATAGTGTGGGTTTAGGCAAAACCTTCACAGCTCTGGCTGTTATTAAGTACTATGAAAACAGAAACAAGAATGTCCTTGTCCTTTGTCCTAAAAAGCTCAAAGATAACTGGCTCACATTCCGCGGCAATCTGATTAACAACCCGCTGGCAAAAGACCGCCTGCGCTACGATATTCTATTCCATACCGATTTATCTCGCGAACGAGGTGATTCTGTCATAGGTCTGCCCCTCGATCGCATTAACTGGGGCAACTATGACCTGGTGGTTATCGATGAATCGCATAATTTCCGCAATGGCGGCGCTGTTACAGGTGAATATGGGGAAAAAGAAAACCGCTATCTCAGATTGATGAACAAAGTCATCCGCCCTGGCGTAAAGACCAAGGTTTTGATGCTCTCCGCCACCCCGGTGAACAACCGTTTTTATGACCTGCGCAACCAACTGGCCTTGGCCTACGAGGGAAAGCCAGAGTTAATAAATAAAAAGCTCAACACTAAAACAGACATCGATACAATTTTCCGGCAGGCTCAAAAGGTATATAACGCCTGGACCAAGCTGCCGCCTGAATCACGTACAACCGCTAACTTGCTTAAACGGCTGGATTTTGACTTTTTTGAAGTATTGGACAGCGTAACCATTGCTCGCTCCCGTAAACATATTCAACGCTACTATGACATATCCGAAATAGGCAGTTTTCCGGAGCGCAACAAGCCGATCTCTTTACGTCCCAAACTAACCACCCTGGATAATGCCATTAATTATGAGCAGATTTATGAACAGCTCATACTGCTTAATCTGTCCCTTTATACGCCAACCAACTATATCCTTCCCAGCAGGCTTGGCAAATACATAGATATAGATTCAGAACACGCCAGGCAGCTTTCGCAAAAAGGGCGTGAAGAAGGCATTCGGCGTTTGATGAGCATCAACCTGCTGAAAAGAATGGAAAGCTCGGTGCATTCCTTTAAGCTGACTATAAAACGTATCTCTGAACAGATACATAACACCCTGGAGTTGATTGATGCTTTCCGGTCCGGCGAGGACATTACTGTGCAGGATGTCAAGGACTTTGGCGACCTTGATCTGGACGATCAGAATATTGATCTTTTGAGTGTTGGAAGAAAATTTAAAATCAATTTGCGCGATATGGATTATCTCTCCTGGCAGCGGGATTTATCCGCTGATCTGGAAATTTTGGAACTACTGATTTTGATGATTGAAGATATTACTCCGGAATATGATTATAAACTGAATGAGCTTTTGCGGGTTATCGAGAATAAAATCTTCAACCCCATTAATCCTGGTAATAAGAAAATCATAATCTTTACCGCCTTTGCCGATACAGCGGAATATATCTATGAAAATGTCAGCCCTTTTGTAAAGAATACATTTGGGTTGGACTGTGCTCTGATTACAGGCTCAATTGAGGGCAGAACCACTATACCCAAATTCCCTGCCGACATGAACACAATCTTGACCTGTTTTTCTCCCATTTCCAAGGAGAAAGACTTGGTAATGCCTAATAATAAAAATAGTATTGATATCCTGATTGCCACCGACTGCATCTCCGAAGGACAGAACTTGCAGGACTGTGACTGGTGCATCAACTACGACATCCACTGGAACCCGGTGCGCATCATCCAGCGCTTCGGCCGTATTGACCGCATAGGCAGCAAAAACAAGGTGATCCAGCTTGTCAACTTCTGGCCCGACCTAACGCTGGATGACTACATAAACCTTAAGGAACGGGTGGAAGCGCGGATGAGGATTTCCGTTATGACCGCTACCGGTGACGATGACTATATAAACCAGGATGAAAAGGGCGATTTGGCCTATCGTCGGGCTCAATTGGAAAAACTGCAGAATGAAGTGGTTGACCTTGAGGATATGACAACCGGCATATCCATTATGGATCTGGGGTTGAATGATTTCAGGATGGACCTGCTCTCCTACATAAAAGAACACCCGGATTTAGACCGGACTCCCTACGGTATTCACGCTGTAATACGGGGAGAAAAGCCCGGTGTAATATTTATCCTGAAGAACGTGAATAAAGCCATAAACATTGAAAACCAAAACCGCCTCCATCCTTTTTACATGGTCTACATCGGGGATGATGGGGAGGTCATCTGCAACCATTTAGAGCCGAAAGCCACCTTGGATATCATGCGCCATCTCTCCAGAGGCAAAACCGAACCCGATATGGAGGCCTGCTATATTTTCAACCAGGAAACCAACGACGGCAGGAAAATGGACCGCATATCCGGACTGCTCCGGCAAGCCGTGGCATCTATCATCACCGTTAAAGAGGAAAGAGATATCGACAGCTTTTTTGGGAATGGTGAAACCACCTTCCTGACCGGAAATATTTCCGGTCTGGATGACTTTGAACTGATCTGCTTTATGGTGGTGATAGGGTGTTAAATTTTCCCGCTAAGGCCTATGTAGGGCGGAATATGCCCAAGGAGGCTTTTTACAAACACCTGAATTTAAGCAGCGAGCTTAAAGAAAGATTTATATCGGCCATAAAGCGTATCAGTATAGAGTACAAGCTGTCGCCGGCTACTCTAAACCTGGAAAAGAACGGAGAGACTACTGAAATTCTTGTACTCTCAATTGAACTGAAAAAGCCAGCACTCGACTACCGGCTGGTGGAAAGCATAGCCCGGCAGAATGCCCATAAACTGCTGTTTTTACTCAAATTCCAGGAAGAAGCACAGCTCGTCCTTTATTACAGCAAGCTTTACAAAACAGACTGGATGCCACTCTCAGTCCTGGAACTGGAAGCCCGCGGGCTAAATCTGGACAGAATCTGGGAAGGGTTCATTGAGCAGATTGCCCTGCAGGAAAATATGATTCCTTCCTATGATGATTTGACTATTGATGAGAAACTAAAAAAGCAGGATGCCATCATGAAACTGCAAAAAGAGATTGACAAGCTGGAACGCTTATCCCGCAGAGAAAAGCAGCCGAAAAAACGCTTTGAACTGTATACCCGCCTCCAGGGTTTAAAGAAAAAACTGGCCGAGGAAAAAGGAGAATGACCATGGACAGACTGAAAATGCACTCAGTAAATAAAGTGGATGAGAATATCAAAAAGATAGCGGAACTCTTTCCCAATACTTTAACTGAGGTCATCAAAGGCTACCGTAAAGACGGTACGCCCATCATCGAGCACGCCATTGATTTTGACGTACTGCGGCAGGAGTTGGCGGATATTATCGTGGAAGGCCCGGAGGAGCGCTACCAGTTTACCTGGCCGGACAAGAAAAAATCAATACTCCTGGCCAACGCCCCCATCGCTAAAACCCTGCGCCCCTGCCGCGAGGAGAGCGTGGATTTTGACACAACTGAGAACCTTTACATAGAGGGCGACAACCTCGACGTTCTCAAGCTTTTACAGGAAACTTACCTTGGCAAAGTAAAGATGATTTACATAGACCCGCCGTACAATACGGGCAATGACCTTATCTATGAGGACGACTTTGCCCAAAGTGCAGGCGAATATTTGGCCAACAGCGGGCAGTTTGACGAGAACGGCAACCGCCTGGTGCTGAAAACAGAAAGCAACGGACGATTTCATACCGACTGGCTGAATATGATGTACCCGAGGCTGAAGTTGGCAAAGGATTTGTTGAGTGATGACGGGGTTATTTTTATTAGTATAGATGATAATGAGCAGGCAAATATAAAAAAAGTTTGTGATGAGATATTCGGCGAAAGTAATTGCATTGGTCCCATAATTCAAAATAAACTAAACGCAAAAAACGATACATTAAATATTCAAAAAAACCATGAGTTTATACTTATATACAGGAAATCTTGCATCTATGCTAATGGATCACGGGTACTCCCAACACTTATAAATAAAGAATTTAAAGCTCGGGAAATATTTGAGGATAACGGTGAATTCTACTATATTAATGATACTATAACAACTCGAGGTGAAGGAGGAACATTAAATGCACGACCTAACTTAGGGTACACAGTCTATTATAACCCTAAAACCAAAGATAAGATTGCTGTTTGCGATTACAATGTAGACTTAGCGAAAACATCTAACGACATTAATGAGGTATATATTACTGATATGAAATTAGTGAGTCAAGGATATATACCGATTCGCCCTCCTAAGGTTCGTGGGAGATTAGGGTGTTGGACTTGGTCACTAGAAAAATTCAATAATAACAAGCATGAAATTGTTATTACAGGAAGAGAAGGATCGTATTCAGTAAAAAAGAGGACCTTTGTCGATGCTAAATACGTGAAAAACATAAATGGTAAATTAATATACAATTCCTATACAGAGGGTAATTCCAAAAGCATTTTGGATTTTTCAACCAATGAAGGAACAAATGCGTTGAACGAAGTCCTTGGTATTGCAAATACTTTTAATAATCCAAAAAACCTCACTATGATGATATATTTATTGAAACTTGTTCCTGACTCAAATGCGATAATCCTCGACTTCTTCTCCGGTTCCGCTACCACCGCTCACGCAGTTATGCAGCTTAACGCCGAGGACGGCGGCAATCGCAAATTCATCATGGTGCAGTTGCCTGAGCCTTGCGACGAAAAATCCGAAGCCTATAAGGCAGGCTACAAAACCGTTGCGGAAATCGGCAAGGAGCGCATCCGTCGGGCAGGCAGGAAAATACTGGAGGAACACCCGGAAGCGGCAGGCAAATTGGATATCGGCTTCCGCGTTCTGAAGGTGGATTCCACCAATATGCAGGATGTCTACTACAGGCCTGAGGAATACACCCAGGAATTGCTTTTGTCCCTGACTGACAACATCAAGCCTGACCGCACTCCGGAGGATTTGCTCTTCCAGGTCATGCTGGATTTGGGTGTGCTGCTGTCCAGCAAAATCGAAGAAATAGTCATCAGCGGCAAAAAGAGTGTTTAGTGTAGCTGACGGATACTTGATGGCGTGCTTCGATAATGAAGTTACCGGTGAAGTGGTCAGGGAAATAGCCAAAAAGCAGCCCTATTACGCAGTTTTCCGCGACAGCGGGATAGCCAATGACAGTGTCGCCGCCAACTTTGAGCAGATTTTTGCAACCTACAGCCCGTCAACTATTAGGAAGGTTCTGTAAAAGGAGGGGCTACTGTGAAATTTCAGTTCAAGATACAGCAATACCAGACCGATGCTGTCAACAGCGTTGTGAATGTTTTTACGGGGCAGCCCTTTTGGGATCGGGTCAGCTATGTGCGGGATTTGGGTATTATCAAGAAAAATCAGTATCCCCAACTATCCCTGTTTAACGAGCCAAGCTCTCCGGATGATGCTGCCGTAGGCTTTGAAAATGCACGGCTGGTTCTAAGCCCTGAACAACTGTTGAAAAATATCCGTGACATTCAGGCTCGCAATAACATAAAGCAGTCCGAAAATTTAGTCAACCACTTGGGCGCCTGCAGCCTGGATGTGGAAATGGAAACCGGCACAGGCAAGACCTATGTATACATAAAGACCATTTTTGAGCTGAACAAGCGGTATGGCTGGGGCAAATTTATTGTAGTGGTGCCTTCCATTGCCATCCGTGAAGGGGTTTATAAGACTTTTCAGATTACCCAGGATCACTTCATGGAGCATTACGGAAAAAAAGCCCGCTTTTTTGTCTACAATAGCAAGAATTTATCTGAACTTGACAACTTCAGCGCCAGCAGCGGCATAAACGTCATGATTATCAATATCCAGGCCTTTAATACTTCTTTAAAAGAAGGCGGCAGGAGTAAGGAAGCCCGCCGCATTTATGAAAAGCTGGATGAATTTGGCAGCCGCAGGCCTATAGACGTTATCAAGGCCAACCGCCCTATTCTTATCCTGGATGAGCCGCAGAAAATGGGGGGAGACAAGACCCAGAAGGCGCTGGCTAATTTTAATCCCCTGTTCTGCCTGAATTACTCGGCTACCCATGTCCAGCACCACAATCTGGTCTATGTCCTGGATGCGGTGGATGCTTACAACCAGCGGCTGGTAAAGAAAATCGAAGTCAAAGGATTTGAAGTCAAGAACTTAAGAGGTACCGACAGGTATTTGTTCCTGGAGAGTATTATCATCTCGCCCACGAAGCCGCCGGTGGCCAGAATTGAACTGGAGATCAAATACCAGAAGTCAATCAACCGCGAGACGCGTATCCTGGAAGTGGGCGATGACCTTTATATTGTATCCAACGAAATGGAACAGTATAAAGGATACCATATCAGCGATATTGATCCCATAAGCGACACGGTGTCCTTTACCAACGGTGTGGTGTTGTCCCGGGGAGAGGTGGTTGGCAATGTTTCAGAAAAAGACCTGCGCCGAATCCAAATCCGGGAGACGATTATTTCCCATTTTGAAAAGGAGAAATACCTGTTTGAACTGGGTGTCAAGACCCTTTCCCTATTTTTCATAGACGAAGTTGCTAAGTACCGCAAATATAACGAAGCAGGCGAAGAAGTCAATTCCGAATACGGGGAAATGTTCGAGCAGGAATATATAAACGTGCTGAACCATTACATCACTCTGGAAGACACACCTTACATCCGGTACCTGAAAAGCATTGAACCATCCAAGACACACGCGGGGTATTTCAGCATTGATAAACACGGCCGCAAGGTGGACAGCCCCACCAGTCGAGGGAGTGACGAAAGCGACGATGTTTCCGCCTATGACCTGATTCTCAAAGATAAAGAACGCCTCTTGAGTTTTAGTGAACCGGTGCGCTTTATTTTTTCCCACTCGGCCTTGAGGGAAGGCTGGGACAATCCCAATGTTTTTCAGATCTGTACCTTAAAGCACGGCGGTGCCAGTCCCACCCAGAAACGCCAGGAAGTAGGCCGGGGATTACGCCTGTGTGTTAACCAAAGGGGAGAGCGGATGGACGTGGATAAGTGCGCTGATTCTGTTCACTCCATCAATGTGCTGACGGTTATTGCCAGCGAAGGCTATAAGAATTTTGTTGCCGATTTGCAGACCGGTATCAAAGAGGCCTTGTATGAACGGCCCACCAAAGCAACAATTGAATATTTTACCGGCAAGACCATAATGGTGGGAGAGAAAACTCATGTGCTTAGTGATCAACAAGCAAGGGACATCTACCGTTATCTCGTCAAAAACGATTATATTGACAACAGCGACAATATTACGGAAGCCTACCGGACAGACCTGGAAAACAACTGTTTGGCTCCGCTGCCTGAATCCCTGGCGTCCATGGCTGAGGGAGTGCATGCGCTGATCCAGAGCGTATTTGATGAAAGCGTACTGAGCAGGATGATAGAAAACGGCAACAGGACCAAGATTTTGGAAAACGCCCTTAACGAGAATTTCTACAAAAAGGAATTTCAAACCCTCTGGAATTATATTAACCATCAGTATGCATACACAGTCGAGTTTGACAGTCAGGAACTGATTAAAAAAGCCATTAAACATATCAATGAAAACATGTACGTTTCCCAGCTTCAATATACGGTCACCGTCGGCCGGCAGGCAGACGAGCTGGATGGGACTGCAATTGCTCTTGGCTATGGTTTTATCCGGGAGAATGCCAGGACGGAAACCCTGAAGCACGCTGCAACAAGTCAGGTTAAATATGACTTGATAGGTAAGATTGCCGAAGGCACCACCCTTACCCGCCGTACAGTTGCGACCATACTGGCTGGAATCGAAAAACCTGTATTTGCCTATTTAAAACAAAATCCTGAAGAGTTTATTTCTAAAGCAATACGCCTAATAAATGAACAAAAAGCCACCATGATTATAGAGCATATTTCTTATAATCAGCTCGAAAAGCAGTATGATAGCAGTATTTTCACGGCTGAAAAAGGAGCGGGCGATTTTGCCAAAGCATTCCAGGCCAAAAAATGCATCCAGGATTATATATTTACCGACGGAACTGCCGAAAAGAGCGTAGAGCGCCGCTTTGCAGAAGATATGGACAGTGCTGACGAAGTCTGTGTCTATGCCAAGCTGCCGAAAGGCTTTGCCATTCCCACTCCGGTAGGCAACTACTCCCCGGACTGGGCAATAGTTTTCTATGAAGGCACTGTAAAACACATTTATTTCATAGCTGAAACCAAAGGAACCATGGAAAGTCTAAAATTGCGTCCTATCGAGCAGGCCAAAATAAAATGCGCTAGAAAGCTTTTCAATCAACTATCCACAAGCAAGGTCAAGTACCATGATGTGGACAGTTATCAAAGCCTCTTGAATATTATGGGCAAACTGTGAACAACAGCTTGCCTTAAACCTAAGAAATACGGGGTGCAGGGATAATGGATTCAAATACTCAATTTAAAAATCAATTTGCCTGGACTTCTTTTTATATGGAGTTTGCCGACAAGCTTTTGCTTTATAAACACAACCGTCCGCAACTTCTTGAGTTGATAAAAGATGTTTATGACAATTTAAGTTTGCGCTATCCGTTTACCGAAAAAGACGGTATGTCTATTGGCGATATTTGCCCATTTACCGTATTTGGTTGTTTCAATAAAGGAATATCTAATGAGAATCGCACTGCTTTGATGAAGGGCATCGGTATTAAACTTGACGTTAAGGCTAATGTGCCAACAGAATTTGACGGCGTTCCGGTATTGAACAACATGAGCGCCTGGTTTTTCGCCGGTAAAAGTAAGCGGAAAGAAGATGATATTTCCAACCTCTGGGACGTGTTTGAAGCTGGGATTAACTATGCGGATAATCCTTCGGAAGTCTCCAAAGCAGCATTTATAGCCTGTTATGATAAAGTCAGAAAGCAGATCGGAATCAAGTGGAATTTAACTATGGGACTTTACTGGATACGCCCTTTTTCCTACTTAAATCTTGATGAACGGAACAGGAGCTACTTGACCCAGGGTAATACTCCGTATTACGCGAGTATTACCAAGATTTCTAACTTGAAGCAGCTTCCGAGTGCGACAACCTATTTGGAGCTCATTTCTGTATGCAAAGAAACCTTTAAAAAGAGCGACAGCCCGCATAACAGTTTCCCTGAAGTCCCACGCAGCGTGGACGATATCAGTTTCGGAAGCTCAGAATAAAAAAATATCCAATGCCAGCTTTCTTAAGTGGTTTACTCCCCTTATCAATGCTTTAAGAGAACTTGGTGGTTCCGCGACCCCGGAACAGGCCCGTAAACAGATAATATCAGACTTAAACCTGCCAGATGAAATGATAAATGAAACACGGGGTAAAACTGCAGTCAAAAAATTTGACAACGAAGTTGCTTTTGCACGAAACTATTTAGTTTATGAAGGGTACATAGATAGCTCTGTCAGAGGCGTTTGGTCACTAACAGAAAAAGGACTTTCTGCGCCTATGGACGACGAAATAGCCAGTGAAATATTTATAAAATGGGTGAACATTTTAAAAGAACGCCGCGATAATGTTGAAGAAGCAATAAATAATGAGGGTAATACGAATGAAAAGCGATACTGGATTTATGCCCCCGGCAGTAGTTCTTCCAAATGGGAGGAGTTTTATTCTCGTGAAATTATGGGTATCGAATGGGACGAAATGGGTGACCTGAAACAATACCCTAGCAAGGATGCCATGAAAGCCAAAATGAAAGAACTGTACGGTGCAGAATACTCGTATAGGAATTTGGCTCTGGCCACTTGGCAGTTTGCCAATGAAATTCAACCTGGTGATATCGTTTATGCCAAAAAAGGTATGTATAAAATTATAGGCCGCGGTATAGTTGAATCCGACTATATTTTTGATGCCGAGCGCGAGGAGTATAAACATATTCGCAAAATCAAATGGACTCATAACGGCGAATGGGAACATCCCGGGCAAGCCGTGGTAAAAGCTCTTACCGACATCACTCCTTATACTGATTACGTGCAAAAACTGGAAGCTCTATTTATTGATGACGACTCTGCAGATGTTATCGAAGAAAAAGAAGTTTTGTACGAGCCCTACACCGAGGATGACTTTCTCAGTGAAGTTTTCATGGATGCCGAAAGTTATAATACACTGGTAAACCTCTTAAAGACCAAGAAAAACATTATCCTGCAAGGAGCTCCTGGCGTTGGTAAGACTTTTGCTGTTAAATATATGCTATCTGGTTATTGAAGGCATGCTCATGACCGAGCAGGATGGCTCCCGAAAACTGTCCCGCTACCTAGATGACCAGCGCATGCACAGGCTTTACGAAAAATTCGTACTGGAGTATTACCGCAGGCATTATCCTAAGTTTAACGCTTCAGCCGTCCTAATTGACTGGGATGTTGACGGTGGGGACATAGAGTATTTGCCTACTATGAAATCAGACATTACTCTCCGGTACCAGGGCAAAACCCTCATTATAGACACCAAGTATTACTCGCATACAATGCAGACAAACCGAATGTTCAACAGCCGGACACTTCATTCCCACAACATGTATCAGATTTTTACTTATGTAAAAAATATGGATTTTACCCATTCCGGCAATGTAAGCGGTCTTTTGCTTTATGCAAAGACTGATGAAGATATTGTACCAGACAACGACTACATTATTGGTGGCAACCGTATAAGCGTTAAATCTTTGGATTTGAATGTAAGCGTCAAGTAAACCGTCACATGTACATTGAAGCCTGAAAAGAGTACAATCACGTAAACAAAGTTGAAAAGTTTAAAAAGATGAAAAAGTAAGCAAACTTTTTCAACTTAGAATGGAGTGGTTGTATGGATACACGAAGAGTTGCAGAAGAATACCGATTATCGCAATGGATGAATGTGATAAAGGAACAGCAATGCAGCGGGCAAAACATTAAGGAATTCTGCCAGGATAAAGGAATAAGCAGGCATGCATACTTTTACTGGCGGCGGAAAATACGAGAGGCTGCATGTATGGAGCTTTCAAGAATAGGAGAAGGGACCGTTAATATTCCTAAGGGGTGGATGCAACTTAGCCAGGGCCAAGAAATCAAATCAACGCTAGATATTGAAGTCGGCGGATGTCGTGTCACCGTGGATGAAAATACCGATCTAGAACTATTAAAAAAAGTCTGCCGCGTATTAAGGGTGCTGTAATGAGGTGGCGCGAAAAACCTGTATACATATGCTGTGGGTATACAGACATGAGGAAATCTATTAACGGCCTAATGACCCTGGTTAAAGACAGCTTTTCACTTGATCCATTTTCGGAAGCATTGTTTGTATTCTGCAATCGGAATCGGAATAGGATAAAAATCCTGGAATGGGACGGCGACGGATTCTGGTTGTATTTCAAGCGTTTGGAACGTGGGCATTTTCGCTGGCCGGTCAAGGGGGACACCACCACCCTGGTTCTTGAGGCGAAGGAATTATCTTACTTAATAGAAGGTGCGAAACTAGAGAAAAAGCTTAAACGGAAAGAAGTTTTCGAGCGGCAAATATTCTAAAATATCTCACAAAATATCGCATAATCTCCTGATATCTTGTAATTATGCCTTTTTTCTGGTATAATTTTTCCATGGAAACGCAGGAAATTTCAGTAGAAAAATTGCTTGATATAATTAAAGAAAAAGACCGTAAAATTGTGGAATTGGAGCAACAATTACAGTGGTTGATGTCACAGATCCGTCTTGCAAAGCATAAGCAATATGGGGCATCAAGCGAAAAAACTGATAGTTTCCAATTGTCTTTATTCAACGAAGCCGAATCACACGTGGATATGACCATACCGGAACCCAAAATTTCCGAAGTAAAGGCGCATTACCGCAAACGGACGCGTCTTACAACCGACAAATTGCCGAAGGATTTACCTGTTGAGGTAATTGAACATAAGTTGCCAGCTGAAAATTGTATTTGCCCGGAATGCGGCGGGGAAATGCATACAATGGGGAAAGAAACCCGTGAAGAGCTCAAGATTATTCCTGCCAAAGTGGTAATCGTACGACATGTTCAGCATGTTTACACCTGCCGAAATTGTGAGAGTACCTCTGATCATTTTCCTATCATAAAGGCAGATATGCCAGAACCCGTCATAAAAGGCGGATTCGCCTCACCCGAGACCATTGCCCATATAGCCGTACAAAAATTCATGATGGCCTCGCCACTGTACCGACAGGAGCAGGAGTGGAAGCAAAATGGCATCCTGCTTTCCCGGCAGACTATGTCAAATTGGCTTATCAAGGCCAGTGAAGACTGGCTAGAACCGATATATGAAGAGATGAAGCGCCGATTATGTGAGCATGAAGTGCTTCACGCAGACGAAACAACCCTGCAGGTGTTGAAAGAACCAGGGAAAGCGGCACAGTCAAAGAGTTACATGTGGCTGTACCGCACCAGTGGAGAGGCGAAACACCAAATTGTAATTTATGATTATCAACCAGATAGAAGACATATACATCCTGGAAATTTCCTAAAAAATTTCAAAGGATATCTTCACGCGGACGGATATAACGGGTATCGCAAACTGCCCGAAAAAATTATAGTTGTTGGTTGCTGGAGCCACGTGCGACGAAAATTTTTTGATGCGCTGAAAACCCTGCCAAAGGACAGGCAAGCTGATTCCAATGCAGCAAAAGGAGTCAGCTATTGCGACAGACTGTTCCATTTGGAGAAAAATTTCGCTTTGTTGACCCCAGAAAATCGGCTTAAAGAGCGTGAAAGGCTATCCAGACCACTAATAGATGAATTTTACAACTGGATTGAACACTTGAATGCCCTGCCCAATACCCTTCTTGGCAAAGCAGTGCATTATACGCAATCCCAGCGCAAATATCTTGAACGGTATTTGCTGGATGGGCGCCTGGAAATATCGAATAACCGGGCGGAGCGTAGCATCAAGCCTTTTGTTATCGGACGTAAAAATTGGCTTTTTAACAACACGCCAAACGGTGCGAGAGCCAGCGCAGTATATTACAGTCTTGTTGTGACCGCCAGGGAAAACGGCCTGAATCCATTTGAATATTTGACGTGGATTTTTACTAATGCTCCTAACCTTGGGAAACCTGGCTATGCCTCCACAACTGAAGATTTGCTTCCCGGCAGTGCAACATTACCACAGAAGGTATTTGCACCGAAGCCAAAGGAAACAAAACCTGAAAAATATGCCTGGGAGGAAGATTAAATGAAATTTAAAAAGCACACGGCATTTATGATTGATTTCATCTCGGATTTCGTAAACGGAGATTTGGAACGTTATTTTTTTGATTTGGATTACCCTGCCTATGTGATAGAGCATTTTCCCCATATGGAGCTTGAGAACAGCAAATTTGCGGTTAGGTTTGCTCAAACTGTAGATCGGGCATATGAGCGCGGAACTGATCTTGGTCTGTCAGATGAAGAGTTTAGAAATGAAATCTCCAAGGCGCTTAATGAATGGCTAACGGGAAAGGCCTGACATGATTTAAATAAATCGTCCTGGTAGTGTTGACGCTTACATTTGAATACTGACTTTTCCAACATATCAAAAAAATTAAATAGAATAGCGGAAAAACTATTATTGTAATCTTTATACTGTGATAATCTTATTAAATGTTTTATCATATAAAAGATTCAAATAGAATTTAAACCTCCCGCCAAGAACCATCAACGCTCTGTCAATAGATGCCTGAAGATGGTTGTTGGATGGACTGGTAATAATAGAAG
Source organism: Syntrophomonadaceae bacterium (assembly GCA_050949865.1). Taxonomy (GTDB): domain Bacteria; phylum Bacillota; class Syntrophomonadia; order Syntrophomonadales; family Syntrophomonadaceae; genus JBMNGN01. Next base: position 313,449 of record JBMNGN010000001.1, on the reverse strand, counting down.
ACCCTATTGAATACATTATGTACATAATGTACGATAGGGGTGAAGGTAGGTGGCTTTTATGCAAACGGTCAATGCGACTGATGTTAGAAAGAACTTCAGCTTTTATATTGATACTGTGGTAAGAGAGAGGCCTATTGCTGTGAAGAGGAATCGGGATGTATTATTACTTTTATCTGATCAAATGGTAAAGGAGCTGGTTGAGAATTTAAGGTTCCCGGCAGAGGTAATTTATGATAATGGAATTTTTGTAGGCACTATCTCTGGTTTTGATTTAGCAGTTCAAGCAGAATCAGAAGAACAAGTTATACGAAAATTGGCGGAAGAGCTTCTTGATTATGCTAAAGATTATATGAATGATTTCAAACTGTATTATAATGCACCAAATAGAAAAGGCCATCACCCTTATGTTTTAAAATTGCTTTTAGCATCCACAATAGAAGAAGTAATGGGTTTTATTGATGCCAAAGTGGTCAGAGCTTAAAAGATTTTGTGAACGTGATGGCTGGGAGTTATATAAAGTAACCGATCACTTTTATTTTCGCAAACTCATGCCAGACGGGACTTTGAAACGAACGAAGGTATCAAACAGTACTGGCGATATCCCTAAAGCTCTTTGGAAAGAGATAAGAAGCAAGCAGCTTCAAGTAACACAAGAATACTTCAATAGAATGAAATAAAAACCATAGGCTTGCTAATTTAATGGCGAGTAATTTAAAACAATAACTTAGGTTACCTGGCAAGTTTGAAACATGAATCCCCCAGGCTTTAGCTGCGGGGAGAGGTCAATAAAGTAGTTGCTACTTTTCGTAGAGCGTTTAATCATTAAATTAGGAATGACCGCCTGTCTAGTTGTCATACAATCATAAAAGGCCATGTTCTAATTAAAAAACACGGCCTTTCTAACTTTCAAGGTCACCTGCAGATGGGGTTGTGGTGGTGTCGAACACTTCGTCTATCATTTTAAATTATTTTATTTCGTATCGTGCTTGCTATGGTATCTACTAAGGTCACAACCAACAAAATCAGCACCAGAATAACTATCATTTCCTGATATTTGAAAAGTCGCATACTTGTCATTAGTTCAAATCCAATACCCCCTGCCCCTACAATCCCTAAAATGGTTGATGCCCTAAAATTCATTTCCCACCGGAATAGGGCAAGGGACACAAATTCAGGCAGAATTTGCGGTAGAATTGCATAATTAATAACTTGTATTTTATTGGCACCAGTTGCTTTTAACGCATCTAGCGGACCGGGGTCTACATTCTCGATGTAGTCAGCTAGAAATTTTCCCAACATACCGCTGGAACTGACTCCAATTGCCAATACACCCGGGAAGGGACCTAATCCAACCGCTGCTACAAATATCAGGGCAAAAATGACTTCTGGTATAGCCCGGAGGGTATTTAGAATCAATCTGCTGGTTTGATAAACAACTAAATTAGGCGAAATATTAATAGCTGCTAACAACCCAAAAGGTATGGATAGCAATATAGCCAACATAGTCCCTAAAATAGATATTTGAACTGTTTCAATTATTGGACTTATCATTCGAGGGGCTATGGAAAAATCCGGAGGCAGCATCCGGCTAACAATATCAGCTATTCCATGAGCGCCAGCCTGAAGTTGTATCAAGCTAAAGCTAGTACCTTGCCCGCTCCACCATACAATGGCTAAAAGGATAATTCCCCATACAATATATTTGACTTTACTGATTGGATCTCTCTTATACTGCACCACCAGGACTGGGTCAAATAACCCTTCTTTTATTCTTTGCTTAATGTTCACAAGTATCCTGAGACCCTCCATATATCGAATCAATGTCTATTTTCTGGATGTTATCAATCGGCTTATCGAACAAAATCCTGCCCTCGCGGATTCCTATGACTCTATGGGCATATTTGCGAGCCAATTCAACATTATGAAGGCTTACAATCATGGTAATACCGTCTTTTTCATTTATCTCCTGCAAAATGTCCATTACCATTTCTGCCGAATATGGATCCAGACTGGCTACTGGTTCATCAGCCAGTACTATTTGGGGTTGCTGAACCAGAGCACGAGCAATGCCGACTCGCTGTTGCTGTCCACCACTGAGTTGATCTGCCCTGATATAGGCTTTTTCAGATAGGCCAACGCGCTCAATGCAGGCCAGAGCCAATTCCACATCTTTTTTGGGAAAAAGCTTCAAGCAGGTGGATAGTGTATTGTTAAAAGCCAGCCTTCCGCAAAGAACATTTTGTAAAACGGTAAGACGTTTAACCAGATTATAGTTTTGAAATATCATACCGGTTTTTTGACGGAAATGTTTGAGTTTTTTTGTATTATCGAGAGGCACGCCGTTAAATGACACTTCTCCCTCACTGGGTTCAACCAAACGATTAATGCAGCGGAGCAAGGTGCTTTTCCCTGCTCCACTTGGACCTAAAAGAACTGCAAATTCACCAGGCTTAATATTAAGGTTTACACTTTTCAGTGCCTGAACCTCTTGATTATAATTTTTGCTCAATCCGGATATACTGATCATTGCTTACACAGCCTTAAATGTTTTTGGAAAGATCAAGGTTAATAAGTTTGACTGCTTCGCGGAGGGAATCCCAGTCTGAATCCTGTACTGGCTCAAAATGGGTGTTTTTTTCCATGAAGTCTTTTAAATTCTCAAAGTCTTCTTCAGGAATATTTAAAATCGCATCTTTAATCTTGTCTTTCAAGTCTTGGGGCAGATCTTTGCGCCAGGCCCAGGGTCCACCCGGGAATGGCTCTGATACATCAATAATCCTTACATCTTCTTCTACCAGGATGCCTTGAGCTATAACTCTTTCATACATATGTTTTACAATAGCTGCTGCGTCAACATTTTTGTTCTGTACAGCAGCTGCACAAGCATCATGCCCTCCTACATAAACCACGGAAGCTAAATCCACTTCAGGATCTATACCGTTATCAACCATAGCCATTCGGGGTATGAGGTGTCCGCCGGTAGAAGCCGGATCTACAAAAGCAAAGGTTTTTCCTTTAAGATCGGGGATACTATGAATATCACTATCTTTATGAACAATAATAAACGACTTATAATAAATCCCCTGTTCTTCTGTATATCCTGCTGCGAATGCCTCAGCGTTAGCTATATCTGCCGCCAAAACATAAGATAATGGACCATAAGAAGCCAAGTCTATTTTACCGGCACGCATGGCTTCTACAGTTCCAGCATAGTCATTAGCTACAAAAAGCTCCACTTCCATATCCAGTTTTTTAGCAAGGTAGTCCATAAAAGGCTGATATTGTTCTTTTCTCTTCTGGATTTCTTCTCCAGGAACTGCACCAACTCTTAATACTTTTATTTCATCTTTTTCAGCCGGCTCTTTAGCACCGCAACCTGCTAGGAACATTGTAGCAACAAAAATGGTCAGTAATAAAAATGTCAATGTTTTTTTACTTCTTGGTGTTTTCAATGTAATACCTCCTGATTTTTAAGTTATTTAGCCAAGTAAAGTGATTTTTTAGAGAAGCACTTCCCGGGCATAAGCCGCTGTTCGTAATATTTCATCTGGATCCCCTAGTTCAATCAAGAACCAACTGCAACTACTCTGTTTCAAGGCCTCTAAACGGAGTTTCATATCATCCTTGTTGGTGGGAGCAATATGAACTCCTATTTTATGCTCCTCATCAAAGCGCTCTATGTTATACACATGAGCACTGAGTATATATGGAGCTACTTCAGATATAAAAGCTATATCAGTAATAGTCCCATCCAAAACCACTGGTGAGGCCGCAACATGTCCAATATCAAGAGTAGCACTAACCCCGGTATTCTTTATTAGATTCAAAAAACTCGAAGGGGTGTTGGTAAAACCATAGGTTATATTTTCCAGGCAGGCTGTAATATCCTTAGCTGCAGCATAGTCAGCCGCTTGCGCAAGATATTTAACTGCGTGTTCACATTTCATGTCATGGAGGGCAAAACGAGAACCTAAACATAAATGTACGATTATATGTTTCCCGCCCAATGCGTTAATTACATCAATACATTCTTTGATATGGTTTAAGGATTTTTCCGCATGCTCCTTATTCCGGTGGGCTAAATCCACTTTCCGAAACTGCAAATGATATCGTATCTCAAATCCTGAAGCAGCCAGGGCTTCCATGTTAGCCATATCATTCTTTAATGCTTGACTTGTTTCAGCCTGTACCGTATATTCAATGCCATCAAAATTGTGGAGCGTAGCAAAACTAATCAAATCCTTTGCCCGAGTGCTTAATCTGCTGCTTAAAGCAAATAAAGGTTTTGTAGCAGATTCAGCGACGTACCTTTGTATTTTAATAGCTCTCACCTCCTTTTTGTCAGTTATGTAGAATGTCGATTTTTCTTATTCAGCATTGACTTGCCGAGTACTACTGATAATAGAAGGTCAATATAATGATTGTAGAATTTTGTTGGAACAAAATGAAATCTATCGAATTATAATATTCTATGCCAGAAGATATATTCCTCCTATGTATATAATGTATAACAAAAAATTATATATTCTTTTTCTCACGCTATGCCTATTGAAGGATATTGGACGGAGTGCTGTCATCGGGTTGGGTGTGCCCCCCGGGTTCTCCAAAATGAGCATGAATGAACAGCGAAAAACAATACCTGTTAACAGGGGCAATAAAAAGGAGTTTGCACTAATCAATTCAATATAATATAATTCCCATAGAAATAGTGGCAAATAGATAATAGAAAGGTGATTGCCTAATTAGTATGGTAACCGGGAAAAATCTCGCCATAAACATCTCCGACCAAAGAGGTGAAAAGAAACATAATTGCTTTATACTTCTAAAGCCTAACCTTCTTAAAGCAATATATAGTCGAACAATAAGGAGGATTTGGGATGAAATTATCAACTAGAGGCCGCTATGGTCTGCGGGCAATGATTGATATGGCTCAGACTGAAAACAAAATGCCTATTGCCGCACGTACTATTGCTGAGCGCCAAGGTTTATCAGAACGTTATCTGGAACAGCTGATGGTTCCATTGAAAAGATCCGGGCTGGTGAAAAGTGTCCGCGGTTCACAAGGAGGATATGTACTGGGAAGAAAACCTGATGAAATTACTGCGGGCGACATTATCAGAGTGTTGGAAGGGCCTATAGCGCCAGTGGAATGTGTCAGTGAGAATGAGCCCGAGTCCTGCACCAGGTATGACTATTGTGTAACCCGGGTATTATGGTCTAAAGTACGGGATAAAATAGCTGAGATCTTGGATTCCTATACCCTGGCTGATCTAGCCCAGGAATCCTTGAAAATAGAATCTTCTGTTGGAAGAAATGACACATACTATTGAGATAGGGGGATATTAGGTGAAGTCAATATATATGGACCACAGCGCTACTACTCCGGTTGATGCAAGGGTTTTTAATGCTATGATACCCTACTATACCGATCAATATGGTAATCCATCCAGTGTGCATTCTCTAGGTCTAAAGGCAGCCCGGGCAGTTGAATCTTCACGGGAAAAGGTGGCCGCCTTGATTGGTGCCAGGCCTGAGGAGATTATCTTCACCAGCGGTGGGACCGAAGCTGACAACCAGGCTATTATTACCTATATGATCAATAACCGCGACAAGGGTAATCATATCATTACCTCGGCCATAGAACACCCTGCAGTTCTACATGCTTGTGAGTTTTTAGCAACTCAGGGTTTTGAATTGACTGTGCTCCCTGTAAACTCCTATGGAGAAGTAGAATTGGATACCTTGCGAAGAGCGCTTCGTCCGGAGACGGCTCTGGTTTCGATAATGCATGGAAATAATGAAATCGGGACTATTCAGCCTATTCAAGAATTGGCCGCTATAGCTCATGAGGCTGGGGCGGTTTTCCATACCGATGCCGTCCAAACCGTGGGCAAAATACCGGTAAATGTCGGTGAACTAGGGGTTGACCTGTTATCCGTTTCCAGTCACAAACTGTACGGCCCCAAAGGAGTTGGATGCCTGTACGTGAGGAAGGGAACCCGCATCGGCAGCTTAATGCACGGAGGTGCACATGAACGCAAACTGAGGGCCGGGACGATAAATGTGCCTGGAGTAGTCGGCTTTGGGCAGGCCGCTGAATTGGCTATACAGAATTTACCCAACAATATAGTCCATTTAACTAAGCTGGCTCAAAGCTTAAAAGACGGGATAATGGAAGCTATCCCCAATACCCGTTTAACCGGTCACCCGGAAAAGAGAATACCAGGCAGTGTTAGTGTCTGTTTCGATTATGTAGAGGGAGAATCCATTCTCTTAATGCTGGACAGTTATGGAATAATGGCCTCCAGCGGTTCAGCCTGCACCTCAGGCTCCCTAGAACCCTCTCATGTTCTGCTGGCGATAGGATTGCCGCACGAAACGGCCCATGGTTCCCTGCGGCTTACCCTGGGTAAAGACAATACCCAGGAGGATGTAGATTTTGTTCTTGAAGTTTTACCATCCATAATCAAGAGTTTAAGAGAAATGTCCCCCCTGGGAAGATAAGGAGGCTCTAATATAAAATGATGTATTCACAAAAGGTTATGGATCACTTTATGAACCCACGCAATGTGGGAGAGATAGAAAATCCCAGTGGGATTGGGGAGGTGGGCAACCCTGCCTGCGGGGACATTATGCATATAGAAATCAAAGTCCAGGACAATATCATCCAGGATATTAAATTCCGCACTTTTGGTTGCGCTGCGGCAATTGCCGCCAGCAGTATGGTTACCGAAATGGTTAAGGGCAAAACCTTGGAGGAAGCTGAACAAATTACCAATAGAAGCGTGGCCCAAGCCCTGGATGGACTGCCGCCGATAAAAATGCATTGTTCCAACCTGGCTGCGGATGCCCTCCATAAGGCAATTACAAACTACCGCCAGGGCGGCCCATCTTCAACCAACGTTACCAAAGTCTGCTGCCAGGGTGATACCGATTCTTTATGTAAAAAAGTATAATGCTTCCTCGGACGTATACGGTCAATAACAGGTGCTCATCCTGGGGTAATTTACGCAATAGAAGGCGGACAAAAGCTTGGACTGTGAAAGAGCTGGGAAGGATTCAGCATCAGGGGCGCTACCCTAGTTTTGCCTGCTGGCGGCATGTCCCTTATCCCACTTTAGGCTGTTCTCACTATTAATATGACCCGGAAAGAATCAAAATAATTAATAGATGATTTTTAGAAAAACGGGGAATACTGGATATGCCTGGTTATTTTTTAAATTAGTTTCAACATCCTCTGCACAATTTAAAATCTAGGGGATTTTTATGAGCATAGAAGTATTAATTCTAACTACAGCCTGGATCCTAACTATCATTATGCTTATTCTGCTGGTGCCCAAAAATCGCATCAGAGAAGCAATAGTCGTCTTTTTTTTCAAACAGTTTATAACCTGGATAATAGGCTTGACCGTCGCTGAATACAAGCTAATATCATACCCGGTCAGGCTGTTTAGCTATGCCAATAAAGCTAGTTTCACTTTTGAGTATTTTGTATATCCTGCGATTTGCGTGGTTTTCATACTGCATTATCCGGAAGGTAGAAGCAACCTAAGGAAGTTTCTGTACTATTTTAACTTCTCTACAGTCATGACCATTATAGAAATACTATGTGAAAGATACACCCGGATAATAGAATACATTCATTGGGAATGGTATATAACCTGGGTTACCCTTTTCGTAACTTTCTATATATCAAGAAAGTTTTATGTATGGTTCTTCAGTAAGGTGAAGGTAGAATAGCGGAAAGCCCTCCACAAATTTCACTCCCCAAACCTTTGATGCAAATTTTAACCAACCTTAAGAATGCCGGGTATATAACCAAAAAAGATTAATACTTGCACCGCCAAAGACAATCTGGCTCTTGGGACCGGTGCTATTTATTTGGCAGCAAGGATGTGTCTTTTACGGACAACACCCTTTTTGCTTGACTAAATAAAGCCAATGACGTTTGGTTAGTCAAATAAATAAAGGAAATAAAAACTGGTAATTCGGCAATCGGATAATGCAATAATCATGGATTTATATCGCCCAGTTATATCACCCAGCCTATGGTACCAATAAGTGCAGTCAGGAATAGAATATGGGTAAAAAGGGGGGAGTACATTGTCTGGCAAATTCATTTTTGAGGTTATCAAAGCTGCGGCCAAAATACAAAAAGATTATGGCTTACCGGCAGCTGCTATTACAGCTCAAGCCTGTCTTGAAACCGGTTTTGGCAAGTATGTTTCCAAAGATATGTTCACCGGAAAGTATAGCTATAACCTATTTAATATTAAAGGCAGCGGTCCGGCTGGTTCGGTAACAGTTAAGACCTGGGAAGTATATAACGGAGTCAAGAAAACCATTTTGGCTAAATTCAGAGCCTACAACAACTACGAAGAAAGCTTTGATGATTATGTTTCCCTAATAACCAGGAGTCAGCGGTATGCTCCCTGTTTAGCCGTAAAAGATGATCCGGATGAGTATGCCAGGCAGCTGCAGAATTGCGGCTATGCCACCGATCCAAAATACGCATTAAAACTTATTTCCATTATGGATAGCCATAAACTTAGAGAATTGGCTGAGGAGGTTGTTGGTACAGAAGATGGCCAAACTTAAGGCGGCATGGAACAATTATCGGTTAAGTTGGGTAAACGGTGGTAGTTTTCCTGGTCGGGAATATATATTACGATAACCATGGTAATTTGGCTGCTAATACAGCCGAGCCATGGTTAATTATTGCCCGACCGCCATTTATAACAGGCTGCTGGAGAGATGTCTTGTATGCTAATTTTATTATTAAAGGAATCAGGGCCTTTGGCTGTATCTAAATTTTAGTACTGATTCAAGGGGGTCAGTTTTTTATGTATAATTTAGGTAATTGAAAGCTATAAAAGACGTAGCAATTGGGGAGGTGGAGAAATGTCACTGGAAATTATCCGTGGTGATATAACCAAAGTATGCGCTGATGCAATTGTAAATGCGGCAAACCCATCCTTGCTCGGGGGTGGAGGGGTCGATGGAGCAATCCATCGTGCTGCAGGGCCTGAGCTGTTGGAAGAATGCCGTACCCTTGGCGGATGTAAAACCGGGCAGGCCAAGATAACCAAGGGGTACAGGCTACCTGCAAAATACGTAATCCATACGGTTGGTCCAATTTGGCATGGCGGTAAAAGCAATGAAGAAAAGTTGCTGGCAGATTGTTATATGAACTCGCTTGCATTAGCGAAAGACTACAACCTGGAGAGTATTGCATTTCCCCTAATATCCTCGGGTGCCTATGGATATCCCAAGGATAAAGCATTTAAAACTGCGATTTCGGTCATAGGGGAATTTCTTATGAGTAATGAAATGAAGGTTTATCTGGTTGTGTACGATAAGCCGGCATTTATATTGTGTGAGAAGCTGTTTTCCTCCATTGCACAGTATATTGATGATAAATATATAGAGGAACATCTTCAACGCCGAGACAGATTGGAAGAAAAGCATCAATTAATAGGAGTAAATGAGTTTATTTCAGCCCCAATAATAGAACATAAAAGAAGTCTGGATGATGTAGTTAACCATATGGATGAGACATTCTCACAAATGTTACTCCGTTTGATTGGTGAAAAAGGTATGACTGAAACAGAAACTTATAAAAAAGCCAATATAGATCGTAAATTGTTCTCAAAAATAAGAAACGGCATCAATTATCGGCCAAGCAAGCCAACTGCAGTCGCTTTTGCCGTAGCATTGCAATTAAACCTTGATGAAACCAAAGACTTACTGCTTAAAGCTGGTTTTGCCCTCTCTCGCAGCAGTAAATTTGATCTCATCGTTCAGTATTTCATCGAAAATGGCAACTATAATATTTTTGAAATCAATGAAGCCTTGTTTGCATTTGAGCAAAAATTGTTGGGGGTGTAAATACGCATATACAGGATTTTCAGCGTTATCGAAGATTAGATACATGCAATCTGCCACTATATTGCTTTTCAAGAACTTATAGACATTGTCAGAAGGTAACACCCTATGCTCCTATGGAAATAGGATGTTTCATTTTATAGGAGACCCTATTAGAAAGCTTCTTCAATAGAATATCAAATTCCTCAATATGTCGCTTGCCATGCGACCGATCCGTACCTGCGAAATGTTATCCTCGAATCACCAAAGATGATGGGAGGATAACCCCATGAAAAAAGATTTTACTGAGCTGGTATTTATTCTTGACAGAAGCGGTTCAATGAGTGGTCTGGAAAGTGATACCATCGGCGGGTATAACGCTATGCTGGAAAAGCAGAAACAACAGCCTGGCGAGGCTGTAATGACTACTGTGCTGTTCGATGATAGGTACGAATTGCTCCATGATCGTATAAACCTTCGGGGTGTAGCGCCTATCACAGACAAGGAGTATTTTGTGAGAGGAACTACTGCCCTGTTAGATGCAATAGGTAAAACTATATACAAAATCATAAATGTCCAGAAACATACTGCTGAAAACGAGCGCGCTGAACAGGTTTTGTTTGTAATAACTACTGATGGTATGGAAAATGCAAGCCGGGAGTTTAGCTACGAAAAAGTCCGGCAGATGATTGAACACCAAAAAAGTAAATATGGCTGGGAGTTTATCTTTCTCGGTGCAAATATTGATGCCATAGCTACTGCAGAGCGGTTTGGCATAAGCCATGACAGAGCCGCAAATTATAATCCGGACAGCGCAGGCACTTTACTTAATTATGAGGTAATAGGTGAGGCAGTAAGTTGTTTTCGAGCCAGCCATAAAATATCAGAAAACTGGAAAGAGCGTATTGAAAAAGACTTCAAAAAGCGAGGGAGCAAGAAGTAAACATGCTTGGAGCAATCATTGGAGATATAGTCGGATCAATATATGAGTGGAACAATATAAAGACTAAAGATTTTCCGCTTTTCAGCCCTGGATGCTTTTTCACCGATGACACGGTTATGACTCTGGCAATCGCCGAAGGGCTAATGAATGGTAGTAGTGCCGACGCATTTATCCAAGCCATGAAGAAATATGGTCATATGTACCCGAATGCAGGTTATGGAGGACGTTTTGCCAATTGGTTGTTTTCTGCCGATGTTCATCCATATAACAGTTGGGGGAACGGCGCAGCAATGCGGGTATCACCAATTGCCTGGGCCTTTGGCACCCTTTCAGAGGTGGAGAAATATGCAGAGATCAGCGCTGCTGTAACTCATAACCATCCAGAAGGCATTAAGGGGGCACAGGCAACTGCTGCCGCTATATTCCTTGCTAGAAAGGGCGAAACAAAAGAGGATATAAAGAAATATATTGAGGGCAAATACGGTTACAATTTAAACCGTTCCCTTGAGGAAATACGCCCCAATTACCGTTTCTACGTGAGTTGCCAGGAAACAGTACCCGAGGCGATAGTTGCCTTCCTTGAAAGCCTGGATTTTGAGGATGCGATAAGAAATGCGATTTCACTGGGCGGTGACAGCGACACCCTTGCCGCCATAACTGGCAGTATAGCTGAGGCGGCCTATGGTATTCCGGAAGAGATCAAAGAAAGGGCCTGGTCCTTTCTGGATGAGGATTTGCTTCGTGTGTATAGGCGATTTAAGATAGCGCATAGATTAGTGTTGGGAAACATGGGCTTAAGCTAAAATCCCCAAATTCTGGTACATCTGCGTAAAATCGAAAAAACATATAAAGATTTCACCAAAATATTCGGGATTAATGCAAATATTCTGAATCGGTGGCCGGAGATATAATTACGGTGTGATAAAACTTAAATTGCTATCCGGGACGATGCACCGGAAGCTCAAATCAGAAAAATCAAAGTTGAAGGTTGAATAAAAGTGGCATTTTATGCCTATAAGCATTCAGTGAAATGCAACTCAAAGGAAAAGCTGGTCTTATATTTTAGGACCAGTTATTTTGTGTGACGGACAGTCGCATCCGTTGTGCCTAACACAACAATGTTGCTGTAAAGAACAGCGGTTACGTTACGGTAGTAAAAATCTTTAAAGACCAAAGTAACTTATATTGACATATGTCCTAAATAAACTATAATTAATTATAATGAACATATGTCAATAACAGGAGGTTATTAATATGCCGAGAAGAGATGGAACAGGTCCTGCCGGTTTAGGCGGTGGCAATGTTGGCTTGTGCCGATCAGGCAGAGGCGGAATTAATCGAGAAAAAATGGGCGGTTCTGGTATGGGCTTGGGAGGTTTATGCCAATGTCCTAATTGCGGTACCAGAGTACAGCATCAACGCGGGGAGCCTTGCAAGGCTTTAAGGTGTCCGCAGTGTGGATCAATGATGGTCAGGGCTTAATAATCTTAATAATTATGAAGGGGATATATATACATATGCCAGGAAGAGGTGGATCTGGTTTATTAAAAGGAGGGGCTTTGACAGGGCGTGGGTTAGGAGCCTGTATGAGCCTGATTTATTGAAACAGCAGCCGAAAAAATGGGAAATAGCATTGCGGTTTGTTTTATAATTATAATGAGGTGATAATAAAAATGCCAAGACCAAGAAAATTTAGAAGGGTATGCTGTTTGCCGGAAAATAACCGATTTGGACCCCTGAAGGTATCCTTGAATCTAGAGCATTTTGTGATTATGTCGGTTGATGAATATGAGACAATACGCCTGATTGATCTAGAAGGGTTTACCCAGGAAGAATGCGCAGAACAAATGAATGTCGCCCGTACCACTGTTCAACGCATTTATAACGACGCCAGGAAAAAAATAGCCGATTCTTTGGTAAATGGCAGAATTCTGCGCATTGAGGGCGGCAGTTATAGTCTTTGTGATGGTTTAGGCAAAGGTTGCGGCGGAGGCAGTTGCCGCCGGCATAAACGGGGACATTTTAATATTCCCCAGCAGGGGAAAAGGGAAGACTAGTTTTGCTATTTTGCCCCTGGTGTGTCTATTTTGGGCCCATTCGTATGGCTCCATCAATTCGGATAATCTCGCCGTTAAGGTACTGGTTTTCGATAATCGCCAGGGCTAGTTTAGCAACTTCTACTGGTTTACCCATCCTTGGCGGGAAGGGAACTTGTCGATTTAAAGATGCCCGAACATCCCCCGGAAGCTTGCCCAGCATCGGTGTGTCAAATATTCCGGGAGCAATAGTACATACCCTGATACCGTATTGGGACAGGTCTCTGGCAATGGGCAGAGTCATACTTACAATTCCGCCTTTAGAGGCAGAGTAAGCACACTGCCCGATTTGGCCTTCAAAAGCAGCCACTGAAGCCACGTTTATTATTACCCCCCGCTCGCCATCCTCGGGCACATTTTTTGACATTTCCCAGGCAGCATTACAAATCATACTAAAGGTGCCGATAAGGTTGACATCTATAATATTCTTGAATTTAATTAAATCATAAATCCCATTCTTGCTTATAATGCGCCCCGGACCGCCTATTCCTGCACCGTTGAATAGCAGGTCAATAGTACCAAAGGTTTTGAGTGTTTCCTGGCACAGGTGTTTAACATCACCTTCCACAGCAATGTTGGTCTTTACAAATAAGGCTCTTTGGCCTAGTTTATCTGCCAGGGTCCTGCCTTTTTCTTCATTCGCATCAGCTATTACCACGTTGGCTCCCTTTTCGTGCAAGAGCAAGGCGGTTGCCTCGCCCAGCCCTGAGGCTCCTCCACTGATAATCCCTGTTTTCCCTAATATATTCATAAATATTCCTCCCTTTCTCATGACTGTATGGAATGGGCAAAATGCTAATTGAGGCGCTCAAATACGGCCGCATTGCCCTGGCCAAAAGCATTGCACATGGAAACAACCCCGTACCTGGCGCCAATATCGTCCATAATATTCATGAAGGTAGTGGTTATTCTGGCTCCGGTAGCGCCCAGTGGATGCCCCAGGGAAATTCCGCTTCCCCACATATTTACTCGCTCTACAGGTAAATCAAGCTCACGGACGCAGGCCACAATTTGGGCAGCAAAGGCTTCGTTAATTTCCCATACATCTATATCCTCTTTTGTTAATCCGGCTCGCTTAAGGGCGATAGGTATCGAGTATACCGGACCCAGCATGGTGTATTTAGGATCTGTAGCAATCACCGCATGGGACAGCATCTTGAGCCGGGGTCTTATACCATATTCCTTGGCCTTTTCCTTGGTCATAATCAACACTGCAGCAGCTGCATCATTCATCTGGCTCGAATTGCCTGCGGTTACAGTTGCCGCTTCGTCTTTCAGAAAGACCGGTTCAAGTTTTGCTAGTTTTTCCATATCTAAATCTTCCCTGATCCCCTGATCCCGGTTAACCACCATGCGCAGTTTGCTGCCATCCTTTTGGGGGACCTCTGCTTCAACCGGCACAATTTCATTTTTAAATTTGCCTTCCTTAGTTGCACGGGCGGCTTTTTGGTGGCTGCCTAAAGCCCATTCATCCTGATCCAAGCGGGATATTTTCTTGTCCCGGGCAATAAACTCCGCAGTCCACCCCATAGATGTAGTCCTAATATCAATATAATTACCCAACCGGGGGTTGTCATCCTTCATGTAACCCATGGGAATGTGGGTCATATGTTGAACTCCTCCGGCTATCATGCAGTCTCCCCAACCAGCCATTATTGAAGTGACTGTATACTGTATGGCCTGCAGACTGGAAGCGCAATAGCGATCAACTGTACAACCGGGTATTGTAAGGGGCAAACCCGAAATTAAGACAGTCATCCGCCCAACGTTCCGGCCCTGGTCTAATATAGAGCTGGAAGTATTGCCCCATACCACATCTTCGATAATAGCTGGATTTATTCCATTTCGTTTAACTATTGCATTAAGACATATAGCCCCCAAATCATCTGCGCGTATGTTTACAAACCAGGAATTTTTGCCCGATTTTGCAATAGGTGTACGCACACCATCAGCAATAACTACTTCACGCATACGGATTCCACCTTTCTATACGCTAGACTAATTTCGGCCTTGTTTTGCCGATTAATTTCTATATAATTCCTTGTTGGCAAAAAGCCCTTATTTCATTGTGAGAATACCCAAGTGTTGTTAAGATATCCACATTATGTTCTCCAAGATCGGGAGGGTAAAGCCTGGCTGCGGCAGGTGTAAGTGACATTTTGACTGGAAAGCCGAGTTGTTTAATTATGCCGAGACGGGGATGATCTATTTCATAAACCATATTGCGATGCAGAATCTGAGGATCTTGGAATACCTCTGCAAGACTGTACACTGGGGCAACGCAGACATCAATTTCCTGCAGCAGTTTAACCCATTCATCGCGGTTTAAGGAAAGAAAATGTTTATCTAAATAGGAAAACATTTCGCTTTGTTTTTGGTCATTAAACTGCCACTCAATAAACTCTATCCGGTTAATGTACCGGCATAGTCTTTCCCAAAAGTGTTTTTCCAGAGCCCCTAAACTTATATACCCACCATCCTTGGTTCGATACACAGCATAGCAAGCGTATTTCCCTGCCAGTCTCGCTTTTCCCGGAGCAGGTTGTTGCTGGGTGGCGAAATAACCTCCAGCAATAGCAGGAAGCCATGATACTACACCATCCAACATTGAAATGTCAACAAATTGGCCTTTGCCCGTGTTCCTTTGGGTCATTAAAGCTAATAATATACCGATAGCTGCCATCAGCGCACCTCCACCGATGTCAGCTATCTGTGTGCTAGGTATAACCGGAGTTCCGTCTCTAGCCACTGTTAGCCCTAAAATGCCTGCGTAACTTAGGTAATTGATATCATGGCCTGATAGGTTGGCATAAGGCCCATCTTGCCCGTAGCCTGATATGGAGCAATACACTAAACGCGGATTGACCTTTTTAACGGTGTCATAGTCCACCCCTAGTCTTTTAGCTACACCTGGCCGGAATCCTTCCAGAATTACATCCGCATCCCGGGCTAATTGTAGAAAAATTTCCTTTCCTTTATCTACGTTTAGGTTTAGAGTCAGGCTTTTTTTATTGCGGTTAACCAGGAGATAAAAGCTGCTGGTATCCTTTATCAAAGGGGGTGTCCATCTTCCGTAATCCCCGCGACCAGGTTGCTCTATCTTAATAACTTCTGCACCAAAATCAGCTAGGATCAATGAACAGAATGGGCCAGGCAACAACCTTGTAAGGTCGAGTACCTTAACCCCTTCTAGTGGTAACATTATCATCCTCCCCTTCCCAATATAATATATGCAATACATATATATAAATAATTATGTAAAAATATTGTAACGTAATACCATATAGATGTAAATATATGGTAATAGATAAAATAATGACTGGTAAAATAAGCGATTTGTCCCTGATACCCAAAATGCACCGATCGATAACAATGTCACTGGGTTTATGGCACACAACTCGGAATAATCACTTTGGGTAGTTGCTCTGTATAGGGTGATCAGCTTTTGAGCCCAAGGCGGTAGTTTTGCTATAATATTAAAAATACGACAATGGTATAGGGTTGTTAGATTTACCTGATCATGGTACAATAAAACCTGCTTTTTTAGGAAACTGGGAGGAGAGCAAGGGGGTACATATCATAAGTGAGATTGAGTTTGTAGTCCTCGGATGCTTAACCAGGAACAATATGAGTGGCTACCAAATAACCAAATTCATCAATACAACTACCAATTTTTCAAATCCCATTAATTTTGGCAGTATTTACCCGGTCTTAAAAAACTTAAGTAGGGAAAATCTAGTTAGGGCAACTCCCGTTGTCAGGAACGGCCGCTTAGTTAAGATATACGAGATAACGGATGAAGGGAAAAAAAGATTTGCCAGCTGGTTAGAGGAACCGCTAAAATCAGATGTGGTAAAGTCCGATTTGGGAAACCGCCTGTTTTTTTCGCGCCTATTTTTACCCCCGGAACAAATCGCATCAATGATTCAACAGTACATTGATAAAACTAACCAGGAAATAGCAGTATTGGAAAAAATAAGAAAAGAATTGATTCCTTCAATGGACAGATTTCAAGCGTTTTGTATGGACCTCACCATTGAAAGACGTCGTTTTTATATTAATCTGTATAAAGGCCTGTTAGAAGAGCTGAAGGATCAAAACCCGGGTTAAAATTGAAAACACATGGATGTTTCACCCTTGACTAATTTCGAACCGAATTCGTTGAACAGCCTTACCGTTGCATTAAAACCGGTGCAATGACTTACGATAATCTTTTCCATATTGTAATTCCTAAGTGCTGATACCGTTTTTGCCAGCCTTTCCTCTGATGCTTTCATTAGATGGGTACCTCCAATAAAGGCTAATACCTCAGAACGTCCGCTTTTTTTCCGGGCATACTCAATAGTATTGATTATACCTGCATGGGCACATCCACTGATAATAATTAAACCATCAGGATGATTAATAACCATGGACATGTCGTCCGGGATGTTATCTGCTATTAATTTACCATCGCATTTAACCAGGAAGTTTCCGCCTACATCCTCATAATCAGTGATTCTGGGAATCTCACCGGTGACAAAAACAGATGGCCAGATTTCTGTGTAGCCGTCGGTCGTAATCAATTCTATATCGTTTGCTAATAATTCCAGTTTGTCAAACTTTACTCCAATATCCCTTAGTTTATCGCCAGTAAGTGAATACCGGGGGGTAAATATATTGGAATGGGCATATATTCTTCTTACTTTGCCTAACTGGACAAAGGGTATAACCCCTCCGGTATGATCAAAATGGCCGTGGCTTATTATCAGGTCTTTGACCTGGGCCAAGTCTACTCCCGCAAGATGAGAATTTTTCAGCAGTGCATCGTTGGAGCCAGTATCAAATAAAAAAGTTTTGTTATCCACCGAAATCAAGGCCGAAAAACCGTACTCCGCGCAGAAATCGGGAACCGGGGTTGTGTTCTCAACCAATATCAATACCTCTACCTTCAAGCATACCCCTCCTAACTGTTATGCCCGGCCCAGCTTGCAAGCTGGGCAATATTTGATTGTCCTTTGAATATAGCAATATTGGTTAATCCTGTCAAACGGGAAGCATAGCTAAGTATATGGTTTGTCGTCGTGCCGGGGCCAGGCTAATGAATCAAATTAAAGGAGCTTTAGATAGTGCTTTAGATAGTAAACTAATAATATATCTGCGATAACAGGATATGCAGTGAATATTGTAGAATTGGTTCTATACCTTAGTTTCGGGAGGTATATGTCATGCAAGTTAAAACCATAGCTGTAATAGGAGCAGGTATTATGGGGCGGGGTGTTGCTCAGGTGGCTGCTGCTGCGGGATACCAGGTAAACCTGATGTCACGCCGGGAGAGCACCTTGAATCAAGCTCTAACTGTAATTAACCAGAATCTGCAAAAAAACGTTGAACGGGGTAAAATTGGAGCCGAACAAATGGAAGAAATCCTGAAGAATATCAAGACTACCACCAGCCTGGTGGAGGCAGCCCAGGAAGCTGATTTGGTAATAGAAAATGTTCCTGAAGTATTGGAAACCAAACAGGAGGTATTTCGTCAGCTAGATGAAATATGCCCGGAAAATACGATTCTGGCTACCGATACTTCGGCTAAAAGTATTTCGGAAATTGCTTCAGCCACCCAAAGGGTTGACCGGGTGGTGGGAATGCACTTTTTTAATCCTGTTCCTTCCATGAAGCTGGTAGAGATAAACCAGGGTTTGAATACTAGCGATGAAACATGCCGGGTAGCCGAAGAAGTAGCCCGCCAAATGGGAAAAGAGCCGATTAGGGTTCAAGAATCACCTGGGTTTGTTGTTACCAGATTAAATGCGGTCTTAGCCAATGAAGCTTTTAAGATGGTTATGGAGGGGGTTGCAACTCCTGCCGATATAGATAAGGCCTGCCGGCTGGGACTGAATTATCCCATGGGGCCGTTTGAACTTATAGATTTGGTGGGGTTGGATACCAGGCTACACATAATGAATGAACTGCATCAGGTTTTAGGCGAAGCTTATCGGCCTTCGCCCTTAATGGTTAAATATGTCAAGGCTGGCCGTTTGGGGAAAAAGGTAGGCAAGGGAGTTTATGAATATAAATAAACTGCAGCCGTTTATGTCATTATTATTCACCAGAGGTTTTATTTATGGGTTTTTTCCTGCAGTTGAATAAATATTGGGATTTTTGGACTCAAGCTGGGCTTATACAGCTGGAGTCCTTTTTTATTAAAGATCTGCTTGCAAAAAATATCTAGCTAAATTATAATAAGCGACAAAGAGGATGAAAAAAGTATACAATCAATTATTAAGGGAGGTATGATTATGGGAATGTATTGCAACCAGTGTGAACAGACTGCCAAAGGGTTGGCATGTACGGTTTCCGGTGTTTGCGGTAAAAAACCTGAGGTTGCTATGTTACAGGATATATTGCTTTATGCAGTAAAGGGTTTATCTATCTACCTTAATGAAGCGCATAATCGAGGAATAAGTGTAGAACAGATGAACCGCTTCACCCTTGAAACTTTATTTGCGACCTTGACTAATGTTAACTTCGATCCAGAAAGGTTTGTCAATTGGATTTATACTGCGGTTAAATATCGGCAGGCCTTGCAGGAAAAATTAAATTTCAGCAGTAACGATCCGGCAGCACAGTTCGAGCCTGCTCGGGAACTGCCCGAACTGCTTGAACAGGGGGAATCAATAAAGCAGATAACCGATGACAGGGATCCTGATATTCAATCTTTGCAGCAATTGCTGCTATACGGCATGAAGGGTATTGCCGCATACGCATACCATGCTCAGATTTTGGGCAGGGAAGATATTCGGGTGTATAAGTTTATTCACCAGGCCCTGACAATAATTGGGAGTGGCCATAATAAGGTTGATGAACTAGTTGAATGGGTTTTTAAGTGCGGAGAAATTAATCTATTGACTATGCAGTTATTAGATGAAGCTAATACCGGAGCTTATGGCCATCCAGTACCAACCAGGGTTGAGCTGGGTTATAAAGCGGGAAAATGTATTTTGGTCTCAGGGCACGATCTTAAAGACCTGAAGGATATCCTGGAAGCTACTGAAGGAACAGGTATTTTCGTGTATACTCACGGTGAGATGTTGCCGGCTCATGGTTATCCTGAACTGAAGAAACATGGGCATTTATATGGTAATTACGGAACCGCCTGGTTTAATCAGAAAAAAGAATTTGCGGCGTTCCCCGGTGCTATATTAATGACCACTAATTGTATTCAGGAACCGGCAGCAAACTATAAAGGAAATATATTTACCACCGGTACTGTAGGTTGGCCGGGAGTAACCTATGTGAAAAACGGGGATTTTGGGCCGGTTATAGAAAAAGCCAAGTCGATGCCAGGATTTACTGAAGACCTGGATGGCGGTAGTGTTATGGTTGGCTTTGCTCATAATACCCTTACCCAGGTTGCAGATAAAATCGTTGATGCCATTAATAGCGGTAAATTAAGGCGTTTGCTTCTGGTTGGCGGCTGTGATGGAGCCAGGGCTGCACGCAGCTATTATACTGAATTAGTAACCAAAGCACCGGCTGATACAGCCATTTTAACCTTAGGTTGCGGCAAATATCGGTTCTATAATAAGCAGCTGGGAGAGATAGAGGGAATACCCAGGCTGTTGGATATGGGGCAATGCAATGATGCCTATTCCGCCATAAAGGTGGCCATGGCCCTAAGTGAAGCATGCCAGTGCGAGGTTAATGATTTGCCGTTATCCCTGGTTCTTTCCTGGTACGAACAAAAAGCGGTAGCTGTTTTATTAACCCTGCTGTATTTGGGTATTAAGGATATTAGAATCGGTCCAACCCTACCGGCTTTTGTGAGCCCCAATGTGCTCAATCTGCTGGTAGAAAAGTTTGGGTTAAAGCCGATTGGGGATGTTGAAGCCGATTTGGCTGCTATATTACAGGGGTAATACGGGGTCTGTTGGTATACCGCATTCGGTTTGTGCCCGGCAGCCATTCAAAATGATGCTGACTATGACCAGAAAATAGCACGGAAAATACCCTTGATTAAGAAAGTTGGGAAAGAAGTGAAATGGACTGAAGAAGCACTAAAGGAATTACAGAATGTACCGGCGTTTGTACGGGGAATGGCCAGAAGAGCTGTAGAAAAGGATGTTAATGATGATAACAGAGATACGGTAAACCGGGAGGATGTTTTGAAAACCAAAGAAAAGTATTTCTCTATTCTTGGAACCAAAGGTGAGAAAAAACCCCTGCAAATTGCGGTTTTAAGATGTGAAACCGTTTCCGAGGTATGCCCGGGAGTTGCCTGTTTTAAGGCTTTTAACCGTAGAAAGCTTAAATTCTCAGAATATGGTGAAGATGTTGAGATGATCGGATTTTTTACCTGTGGGGGTTGTTCAGGCCGGCGAGTATCCCGTCTGGTCGAAAGTTTGAAGAAATACAATCTGGATGTAATTCACCTGTCATCCTGCATGATGCTAGATAGTGATTATCCCCGTTGCCCACATTTAGAAATGATAAAGGAAACAATTGAGAAAAAGGGTATAAAGGTCGTAGAAGGGACCCATCACTAACAATGGATTCGGATAAGAAATCAGTGAACCAAGTTAACTGGGACGCTCAGATGGTACCAGGTTAAGATTTAAATAATAAAAATCAAATCCGAAACCAAGAAAGCACGCATGAATTTGCGTGCTTTTTGCATTATTAAAGTCTAAACCCTTCTAGAGCCAAGTATTTACTGCCAAATCTATATATAACGTATAACCTGAGCAAATATCTGGCAGCCTTTTAAACTGAATAATGAAAAATACCCTGACATATAATAAACTAACTTTTCATAGGGGGCCAATTATGAAACACGAACTTCAGATAGCAATGGCCAGCGATTATACTATGTTCATCGAAGAATTGGAAAAGAGACTTAATTGGATTAAACAGCGGGGTTATTCAATAGAGGTTAAGATTATAAAGGACCACAATATTAACTTTATAAACATAACTGCCCAGGGCAAAAGTAATGATAGTATTTTCCGCGATCAGGATATCATATCGGTTTTAAGGCACCAGGTCTCCGAAATCATCGCTGAATACATAGTGGCCAAATGTGAACCACAATGTGTTTTTAAAGAGATCCAGCGAAAATATAAATACCTCTCGGCTGAAGAACGAAAAGCAGTTCATGATAAGGCAACCCGTTTCCTAAATAAATGTAATAATAATGAAAGTTTAAATTTATTAATGAACTTTGGCAGGAAGAACCGTATTGCCCGCAAGATAATCAAATACCTGGAGACCAATAACCGGCTGTTGATCGACGGATTTATTAAGTTTTGTCTATCTGATTATCTCAATGAAATCAGGTTCGCCGTAGAACTGGCGGTTGAAGAATACCAAGATGAAAAGGAGTATAATGAGTTTATCAAGCTGCTAAGGTATTTCGTAGATTCCCAAACCCCTAAGGTCCTGGAAGTAAATTTAATGATGGGGGATAATGGGGTATTCCATCTTTGGGATAAAAATGGTCACAAAATAGAGGAGAAATACATGAACTATTATCTGGAGGATATGGTAGCTAATCAAATAAACCTTGATGACGTTCTAATTAGCATATTAATCACCATAGCCCCCAGGAAAATTATCCTTCATAATGTCAGCAGTGATAAATCAAGTAAACCGGTGGAAATGATAAGAAACGTATTTCAAGGCAAAATAGAGAACTGTTCCGGTTGCACAAGATGTTACCCGGCCAGAAGCGAACCTAAATCTTACCGGTAAAGAGGATTAGAGATTGATTGAGGTGTTACCCAGCCGGAAGGAGGTTAACCTTATCCAGCTGGCTAACATACTTATCGATATAATCTTGGCCTGGAATCCTTCTTGAAGAAAACAGCGATCATAGTCCGGGTAAGTACCCGGTTATATAGGTAAGTGGATATTGCCTGTTTCCAGCAGTTTCTAGACGTATTTGGGTCAATAACCAATAGTAGCTTATCAAGATCTTTGGCAAACGTCCGAAAAAACCTCCTGGTCTGCGGTATTCTGCGGCTCATCCATAGATTCCTGCCAGCGACAAGCAGCATGTCTGTCCGGTGTCAATTATGGGGCCAGGACACATGTCCCCTCATACATATTCCCAAAACTCAGACACTACTTTTAGGGTCTTTGCCCAGGTCGGGTCCTCATACGCATTCCCAAAACCCTGCAGCTTGGCCAAATTTATTGCGGATGCTTATAAAATCTGCTATATTTTTCGTAATATATGTTTGGGTGGTAATCAATTGTACCAGTATGCCGTAATTCCTGTTTTAAGTGCCCTTATTGGATATTTGACCAATGTTATAGCGATTAAGCTCCTGTTTTGGCCGCATAAACCGATTAATCTGTTATTATTTCAATTGCACGGATTGCTTCCCAAGAGAAAGGCAGAAGTAGCTACCAGTGTAGGGAAATTGGTAGAAGAACAGCTTTTATCCATTGACGATGTTCTAGATAATATTGATACCCCGGAAATGCGGGCCAGGCTTGTCAATAAGGTTAATGAAGCACTAAGAGAGCGGCTTAATACTATATTACCCAGAATACTGCCGTCCCAGATAACCAATATAATTAAGGACAGTATGGAAAAAATACTGCGGCAGGAAGCCCATCTTTTAATAGACCAGGTTTTTCACAGCGATCGCGATTACATTACCCGGGGTATTGAGATAAACAGAATGGTTGAAGAAAAGATTAATAGCTTTGATGTTACTCAATTGGAACAGATGATTAAAAAAGTATCCTCTTCTGAGTTAAGGTTTATTGAGGTGCTTGGCGGGGTTATTGGTATGATTATTGGGATTCTCCAGGTAGGTTTGCTTATTTTAATTTCCATTTAAATATTTATTGGGAGGTTTCTTAAAATGGTCGTAGTCCGGTTGGAAGATGGAAAACAACGCCGGTATAACCGGGGAGTAACCCTGCTGCAGGTTGCAGAAGATATAAGCCCCAAATTGGCAAAAAATGCTTTAATTGGACGTCTGAACGGCGAACCGGTTGATTTGTCAACTGGAATTGAGCAGGATAGTGACGTCCGATTGGTTGACTTTGAGGATGAACTGGGACGTGACGTTTACAGGCATACCTCAGCCCACATATTAGCCCAGGCAATTAAAAGGCTGTGGCCGGATAGCCAATTGGCCATTGGCCCATCCATAGAAAAGGGTTTTTATTATGATATAGATAGCGATCACGTTTTTACTCCCGAGGATTTTGATTTGATCGAAGAAGAAGCGAAGAAAATCATAAAAGCCGATTATCCAATAATCAGGAAAGAACTTTCCAGGGATGAAGCCATTAAATTCTTTGAGGACCGAAATGAAAAATATAAAGTAGAATTGATCAGGGATTTGCCTGAAGAGGCAGTTATCAGCTTATACCAGCAAGGGGAGTTTGTTGATTTATGCGCAGGGCCTCATGTTCCTTCAACCGGCAGGATTAAAGCATTTAAGGTTATGAGCGTTGCTGGTGCCTACTGGAGGGGAAATGAAAAAAACGCCATGTTGCAAAGGATTTATGGAACTTCTTTTCCTAAAAAAGCTATGCTTGATGACTACTTAAATAAATTGGAAGAAGCGAAGAAACGAGATCACCGCCGGTTGGGAAAAGAACTTGGATTATTCGTAGTATTAGATGAAGGACCGGGATTCCCATTTTTCCTGCCTAAAGGGATGATACTGCGCAATGAACTGGAAAAGTTTTGGCGGGAAGAACATCAGCAGGCGGGTTATCAGGAGATTAGAACCCCTATAATTCTGCATCAGAGTTTATGGGAAATGTCAGGGCACTGGGATCATTATAAAGAGAATATGTATTTTACCAAAATCGACGAAGGGGATTACGCGGTCAAACCCATGAACTGCCCTGGGGCATTGTTGCTGTACAAGCAAGGATTGCATAGCTACAAGGAATTACCGTTAAGGATGGGGGAAATGGGGTTGGTACACCGGCATGAAAAGTCTGGTGTCTTGCACGGGCTAATGAGAGTAAGAGCCTTCACTCAAGATGATGCCCATATTTTTTTGCTTCCATCCCAAATAATCAGTGAGATAAAGGGAGTTATTGACCTGATTGACCGATTCTACCGCCGGTTTGGTTTTACTTACCATGTGGAATTATCAACCAGACCTGAAAAGGCCATGGGATCAAACGAGGCATGGGAAACTGCTACCTCTGCATTAATCCAGGCCTTGAATGAAAAAGGGATGAAATTTAAAATAAATGAAGGGGATGGGGCGTTTTACGGTCCCAAGATTGATTTCCACCTGCAGGACTCCTTGGATCGGACCTGGCAGTGCGGTACGATTCAATTGGATTTTCAGATGCCGGATAAGTTCGATTTGAATTATATCGGTGAAGATGGAGAGAAGCACCGGCCGGTTATGATTCACCGGGTTGTGTATGGCAGTATAGAAAGATTTATCGGTATACTTACCGAACACTTCGGGGGGGCTTTCCCTACCTGGTTAGCTCCAGTCCAGACCAGGGTTCTTCCCATTACCGAAAGGCATCATGAATATGCCGGAAAGGTGGTTTTGGAACTCAAGGAAAAAGGAATTAGGGTGGAAATGGATAACCGGAGTGAAAAAATAGGATATAAGATTAGGGAAGGGCAATTGCAAAAGATCCCCTATTTATTGGTTTTGGGGGATCGCGAAATGGAAGAGCATAGTGTGTCAGTAAGGCATCGGAAAAGGGGAGACCTGGGGTCACGACCACTTAAAGATTTTGCCGAAGAGATAATTAAGGAGATAAATGAAAGGACCCTGGAATGAGCCAATTAACCCATGCAGTCGATAAAGCTCTTAATGACCTTTTTGATTGCATCAAGTTTTAAATTGTGCTATACTTCCATTGTACTAAGCAGAAGCACTGCTTCTCACCTTGCAGCTACGGTTCGCAAGGTATTCGGTATGTATATCGCGATGTATCGTAATACCTAACATATACTAACGAGAATGAGAAGCGGGTAAAAGTGCAGAACCCGCTTTTCGTGCTTAGTTAAAGGATAATATCAGGGAATACTGTGATAAAATCATTTCGAGAGCAAGTGCTGGATCTGCATAGAGGATACACTTTTTATAAATATTTAGGAGGTGAACCACTTATCAGTAAGGATTGGAGAATTAATGAGGAGATCCGGGTAAAAGAAGTTAGGCTCGTCAGTGATACCGGTGAGCAACTAGGTATTATGCCAATTCATAAGGCACTGGAATTGTCTCTGGAAAAAGGTCTGGACCTGGTTGAAATAGCACCTTCGGCAAAGCCTCCTGTATGCCGGATGATGGATTACGGGAAATTTAAGTTTGAACAGAGCAAGAGGGACAAGGAAGCCCGTAAGAAACAAAAAGTAATTTCGGTTAAGGAAGTAAAAATGCGACCTAACATTGATGAGAACGATTTCCAGGTTAAAGCGAGGAATGCCAGGAAGTTTCTTAGTGCTGGTGATAAGGTCAAACTAACCATCATGTTCAAAGGAAGA
This sequence comes from Syntrophomonadaceae bacterium, assembly GCA_050949865.1. Lineage (GTDB taxonomy): Bacteria > Bacillota > Syntrophomonadia > Syntrophomonadales > Syntrophomonadaceae > JBMNGN01. Next base: position 287,075 of record JBMNGN010000001.1, on the reverse strand, counting down.
CAAATTACCCATCCCGAATTGGGGGAAAGGCTGTCTATTCGAATGGCTGAACAATTAGCTGATATATCAAATGTGGAGAAAAATCCGAGAGTTGAGGGTAAAAACATGGTTACCATCTTTATGCCCAAAACGGATTCCGAAAAAAAGGAGGAAAACTAAATGCCGAAAATGAAGACTCATCGAGGCGCAGCCAAGAGATTTAAAAAAACCGGCAGCGGCAAAATAAAACGTTCTAAAGCTTATGCTAGCCATCTATTGGGGGGGAAGAGCCCCAAGAGAAAAAGAAATTTGAGAAAGCCCGGGTTAGTCAGTCCAGCTGAAACTAAAAGAATATCTGTATTAATTCCGTAAGGAGGTTCCTAATATAATGCCGAGAATCAAGCGGGGAGTAACTTCCCATAGAAGACATAAAAAAATACTTAAACTGGCTAAGGGTTACCGGGGAAGCAAGTCTAAACTTTTCCGGGTAGCTGTCCAGCAGGTTATGAAGTCCGGCAATTATGCCTATGAGCATCGTAGATTAAAAAAGAGGGATTTTCGCAAACTATGGATAGCCCGCATAAATGCAGCGGCTCGAGATAATGGTACAACTTACAGTAAAATGGTTTACGGGTTAAAAGCGGCTGGAGTAGAGATTAACCGTAAGGTCCTGGCCGAGCTGGCAATCAGCGATCCCCAGGGATTTACTCAATTAGCCGAGCTTTCCAAGGCGAAGCAGCAGGGTTAAGACTTAATTAAGACAAGAGGTATGGCGAAAGCCATACTTTTTTGTTAGTTTACATTATCAGGCTAGGTGAAGGTACATCAAAATGCGGTATATAACATCCAGGGATAACCAGTATATTAGACAGGCTTGCAAATTAAAAATGGCTAAATACAGGAACAAAGAACAGGTTTTTCTTGTAGAAGGCTATAGACTGTTTCAGGAATTGCTCAAAAGAAAAGACCTGATTATTAGAGTATTCATCAACGATAATTCAGAAGAAAAGTATAGAGATTTGATTGTCGAGCAAGGAATAGAAGGTTATTTGGTTAGTAATAACGTATTCCGCCATCTTAGTGATACCCTGCACCCCCAGGGAGTTATTGCGGTAGCCAAAAAGCCGGAATGGAATCCGAACGCATTATTCAACCGCCCGGGTTTTTTCATTTTACTGGATCGCATCTCCGATCCAGGTAATATGGGTACAATAATTAGAACCTCATGGGCTTTCGGTGTAGACGGAGTCCTGATCACTGACGAATGTGTTGATCCCTTTAACCCTAAAGTTGTTCGGGCTGCCATGGGGGGGATTTTCCACCTTCCGGTTATAAATATCTCGGTTGAGGATTTAGAAATACTGAAAAATCGCTGGCAACTTATGTGTGCCACAATTGATGGAACTGATTGCCTTTATTCTTCAGATTTTACCGGAAACTGTTTGGTTGTAATAGGCAGTGAGGCCAAGGGTGTAAGCGAGCAGATTAGAAAATATTGCCAAAAAACCTTTAAAATCCCAATGAACCCAGAGGTTGATTCACTAAATGCCGCCGTAGCAGGCGCCCTGGTAATTAGTGAAGCCTACCGGCAAAGAAAACCAGGTTTCTTGTCTTAAAAATTTTGATATGCTATAATTAGATTCAGTTCGGCCCTACATTACAGCGGGAGGGTGGACCGAAAATGGTAAATCAAGCAGACAATTTATGGCTGTTATTTGAAAAATCCGGCTGTATTATTTATTATTTATTATATAAAATGGTTGTTACCCAATAAATGCTATGAACAGGATAAGTAACCTGCCGGTAACCTTAAGAGAGGCTGTATCATTGGCTGGAAATACGGCTAGGGGAAAGCAGGCGAATTCACCTGGGAGCAGTGGGCTGAAACTTTAGTAAGTCTAACCGGTTATTCACCGTTATCAGAATATAGAGGGAATCAGACTGAAAGGTTTGATTAATTAGGGTGGTACCGCGGAGCTTCCGTCCCTGGGATGGAGGTTTTTTTATTTTCTGGAATAGGAGGTTGCTTAATGCTGGATCAACTTCAGAAAATCAATGCTGAAGCCGAGGAAGGGTTGTTAAAAATAAATTCGATCGAGGAGCTTAATGAGTTCAGGACCAAAATCCTGGGAAGAAAAGGGGCTATAACCCTTATGTTGCGGGGCCTAAAAGATATTAAGCCCGAAGATAGGGCCAGGATTGGACAGGCGGCTAATGAAATAAAGGATAGACTTGAAGCCAGTATTAACCAGCGGATGGAGGAGATTAAAGCGGCTGAGCTTGAAGAAAGGCTGCTGAGGGAAACAATTGATGTGACCCTCCCCGGCAGAACCCTGCCGAAAGGCAGTAAACATCCGCTTTCCCAGGTAACAGAGGAAATAATCAATATCTTTATGGGAATGGGATTTTCAGTTGCTGAAGGACCGGAGGTAGAAACTGATTACTATAATTTTGAGGCTTTAAATGTTCCGAAAAACCACCCGGCAAGGGATATGCAGGATTCCTTCTATATTAGTGAGGATGTAGTATTAAGGACCCATACATCTCCTGTACAAGTAAGGACTATGGAAAAGATGGCTCCCAGGGTGCCGGTTAAGATCGTCGTCCCGGGCAAGGTATACCGTCGTGATGATGATGCTACCCATTCGCCTATGTTCCACCAGATTGAAGGTTTAGTGGTTGACCGGCGGATTACATTTGCCGACCTGAAAGGAACATTGATGTTGTTTGCCCGCAAGTTTTTCCACCAGGAATTGCAGGTTCGTTATCGCCCCAGCTTCTTCCCCTTTACCGAACCTAGCGCGGAAATGGATATATCCTGTGTTATGTGCCAGGGAACAGGATGCCGGGTTTGTTCTTTTACTGGATGGTTGGAAATACTCGGGGCAGGAATGGTGGATCCTCGGGTATTGACTTACGGAGGGTATAATCCGGAGAAGGTAACCGGGTTTGCCTTTGGTATGGGTATTGAAAGGATAGCCATGCTAAAATATGGAGTAAATGATCTCAGGTTGTTTTTTGACAACGATATCCGCTTTCTGAAACAGTTTTAAAGGGGTGCAGGTATGGGAGTTTCGCTGAAATGGCTAAAAGAATATGTCGATTTTGATTTACAAGCTGAAGAGTTAGCTCATAAGCTTACTATGGCAGGAATTGCAGTTGAAAGGGTTAACAAGCTGGAAGATGATGAGGTTTTGGAGTTGGATCTAACTCCAAATCGCGGTGATTGTTTGGGCTTAATTCATTTAGCCCGCGAAGTATCAGCTCTAACCGGTGCAGAAGTGCAAATACCTAAGATTAGTTATCGGGAAAGCAAGGAAAAAACTGAAGATTTTATATCGGTAGTCATTGAGGAGCCACAGCTATGCAGGCGCTATGCGGCCAGGTTAATAAAAAATGTTAAGATAAAGCCTTCCCCTGTATGGATGCAGGAGTTATTAATAAATTCAGGAATTAGGCCAATAAACAACGTAGTTGATATCACTAATTATGTGATGTTGGAGACTAATCAGCCTTTACATGCCTTTGATTACGATTTACTGCAACCGGAAAAAAGAATCATAGTCCGAACCGCTAAGGAAGGGGAAAAGATTATTACCCTGGATGGGAATGAAAGGGAATTAGAGCCGGATATGTTGCTAATAACTGATAATAATCGCCCGGTAGCCCTGGCGGGAATTATGGGGGGAGAGAACACAGAGATCGGCGATAATACGGTTAACGTATTGCTAGAATCCGCCAGTTTTCAGAGGGAAAACATACGAAGAACTTCCAAAAAGGTGGGCCTTAGAACTGATTCATCCATCCGGTTTGAAAAAGGTGCAGATGTTAACGGAGTTATTTATGCGATTAACAGGGCAGCCCAACTTATCCAGCAGTTGGCAGGCGGGGAAATAACTCAGGGTATTGTAGACGTGTATCCCCATCCGGTGCCAGAACTAAAGGTAAGGCTAAGAACTGAAAGGGTAAATCATTTATTGGGAACCCGGTTGAAACAAGAGGAAATTAAAGCATACCTCACCCGGTTATCCTTGATTTTTGCTGAGGAAGATAAGCATCTAGTGATTAATGTGCCTAGTTACCGGCCAGATATTGAAATAGAAGTAGACCTGATTGAGGAGATTGCTAGATTGCATGGGTATGATAATATTCCAGCCACTCTTCCCAAGGGGGATGCCCAGGGATATTTAACTTCGGTTCAGGAGTTTACTAACCGAATAAAAAACATAATGGTCCAGAGTATGACCGAGGTAATTAATTACAGTTTTATTAACCCGGTGGAATTTGAATTATTGGAAATACCTGAAAAGGATGAGAGCCGGAAGGTTATAACAATTAACAACCCTTTGTCAGTAGAGCAGTCTATTATGAGAACTCTTCTTCTACCCGGATTACTCAGGAATATTAGCAAAAACCTGGCAAGAAAAAACGATAGCCTGGCAATTTTTGAAATGGGAAGTGTATTTTATCCTTCATCCGGAGTGCTTCCACTGGAGAGAAATACTCTGGCAGCAGGAGTCTGTGGTACAACCGAACTGAATTGGATCGCTAAACCAGTAGAAATGGATTTTTTCTATTTGAAGGGCATTTTAGAAAACCTATTGGGGAAATTGGGAATTGATGTTGTTTTTAAGGCTGGGCGTAAACCTGCCTACCATCCCGGTAGAACTGCATTTATATATAGCAGGGAAAAAATTATAGGCATAATAGGAGAAATCCACCCCCGGGTCTTGGAAAATTATAATATTAAAAAGCGGGTATCAGCTTTTGAACTGGATTTGGAAACCTTATTTGAATTATGGAACCAGAACAAGACTGTAGAAGGAGTCATCAAGTACCCGCCGGTAGATAGAGATATTGCTCTCTTGCTAAAAGAAGAAATACCAGCCTCTGAAGTGATTAATACAATTACTGAAGCTGATACTGGCTTGCTCCAAAGGGTGATAATCTATGATGTGTTTGTTGGGGAACAGGTGCCTAAGGGGTATAAGAGTATGACTTTCAAGCTTACCTTCCAGTCGAAAGAAAGAACTTTAACCGATGAAGATATTAACAGCAATATTGATCGGATTCTTTTGGAGCTGAAAAATAAACTGGGCGCTGCTTTAAGATGAAATTTAGGATATCTTGCCGTGGAAGCTTAAAAAAACTTAGGGAGATGCATGTTAGCATCTCCTAAGTTTTTTTCTAGTTAAGCGATAGGAAATTATTTTCCTTGGAAAACCGGTTTGCGTTTTTCCAGGAAGGCCTTCATCCCTTCCAACTGATCTTGGGTACTGTATGTCATAGCCCAGCCATGGGTTTCTATCCTCAAGCCTTCTGCCAGACTGCAGTTCCAGGCAGCATTTATAGCTTCTTTGGCCATTCTTAAGGAAAATGATGGTTTAGAAGCCAGCTTTCTGGCCAATGCCATGGTGGTTTCCTTCAGCTCAGCCAAAGGAACTACTTTGTTGACCAATCCTAATTCCAAAGCGGTTTGGGCATCAAAACGCTCTCCCAAGAAAATTAATTCCTTGGCTTTGCAAGGAGACATGTGTTGGGGCAAACGTTGGGTAGCTCCTCCGCCAGGGAAAATACCAACATTGATTTCAGGAAGAGCAAAAACGGCATTATCGGCAGCGATTCTTAAATCAGTGGCCAATACGTTTTCCAATCCTCCGCCCATACATATGCCAGCGATCATGGCAATAGTGGGCTTAGGTATATTGGATATCAATAAACCTGCATTCACAACGTCATCTGCAAATTCCCGGGCCATTTTGGTATCGTATTCAACAAAGGCAGAAAGGTCCCCCCCTGCACAATATGCCCTTTCATCTCCAGTAAGAATGATAACCTTTATTTCAGGGTCTTTGCCCGCTTCTCGAATGGCTTCAAGTCTCTCTAAAACCAGTTCTCGGTTAGCAGCATTAAGGGACTTGGGACGGTTGTTCTGAATAATCGCAATATTGCCTTCTTCAATGGTTACAATTATATTCTTATATTCTTTATCTCTGTATGACATATAGATTCCCCCCTAAATTAGTCTTAATTATATAATCCTTAGTGTTTTTGAATAATATTAAGGCCTTACCCCCCCCTTTTCATGGTGTCCTAGTCCATTATTTGGTCATCACCGCAGACACTATCCCCCTTTCGAAGCTTGATCACTTCTGGTAAAAGCATTTATACAGCAAACGAAAAATCCTTGCCAGACCAGCGGTTTAATAGCCGTAATACCAAAATTATGTAACTATTATTATATTAACAAATTGGAATCAAATGGTTAAGCAGATTTTGAAGGATAGGTAAAATATGGAGAAAGGATTAAATAACGAGCACGAAATGATCTAACTTGCACCATTATGGATAACTTACTACCAGGCCATAATCTTTCGACTAAAACTTAGCAGGTCACTACCCATAATGATGGTTCGTTCGACCATACATAATACCTGTACAGCTATGGGCAACCTCTCGGCTGCACATAACCGTTAGCCATTTTTGGCCTGCGGCACTATGCATGATCTTCGCTCGACCCTATAAGATAAGTTGGGATCCTATTACAATCAAAATAATTATTCGACTGCAATAGAACCTTTCCTAACCTTATAGAATCTTCCCGCCGACTGTATACCAACCAAAAAAATCGATCAGTATACAATCTTTGGCCGACCCATATACGCCCCCATGGGAGCATATATAAGTCTGGGCTCAACCATTTCGCACCCGTTGATATTATATTGACCAAATACCAGCATATTATTCTGGAAAAATTTTATTAAACCTTATGAACTTATAATAGCGGGAAACAAGTAAGCGGCCTATCTGCTACGGCTGCATAAGAATTGTATTAGGGTGATTTTTGAATGCATTTTTATAATAAAATGTCTATTAAGCCCTGGAGGGCTTGATATGGCTTAATAACCTATTAGATACCGGTATTTGGTAATAAAATAATTATCCAGGTAACCGATGATATAATTTAGATAAAGCTGGTTATGTATGCTTAGCGTCCCAGTTTTTTAGGTATGTGATATGGAGGGGTTGGATGAAACCTATACTACATCTGAAATTATGGCTGATAGTGCTCTTCTGGGTGTTAGTAACACCCATACCATCAATCGCGGCCAATAATGAGAAGGTATTAACCACTGTTTATCACCCGGCTGCCATTGGTCCAGCAGATGTTACCGGTGTTGTGTCGGTTACCCTTACCGTACCATTAAATTTTAAAGGCTCCCTTGACTTATCACAAGACCTGGATATCTACTACAATACCTCCAAATATACCTCAGCAGTAGCCAGTTTTAATTTTGGGGCCATTGCCGAGGTCGATGGAGAGCCATTAATTATGACGGTTACTTACCAAAAACGAGGTAGCGAAGCTCTTTATACAACTAATTACACCATCAGGGTAGTTAGAGAAAAGTATACCCCTCCAGTGTTTTCAGGTACCATTTATAAAACATTTACTTTACCTGGCCCCCTACTGTTTAGTGCCGGGGATTTTACCGAGAAATATTTTCCCAACCATGGTGCCGGTTTAGGTTCAATAGCAATTACCGGCGTTAATCCTCCATTTGGCCGGTTTAACCTGGGTGATAATGAGTATTCTTTAGGCGATAGAATCAGCATCTCGGAGATTCGAGACGGGAAGCTTGGGTTTACAGCCTGGGGGGAAGGAACTGTTTCTTATCTTGTAACTGCCTATCCATCTGATGATCCTGTAAATCCTGCAGGAACCGCGGTGATAAAAATCGCTGTCAGCCGTGCTACCAGTGGCGGTACTGTTACCTGTACTACCAAGCACAACACGCCTGTCAGGCTAAATGCATCCGACTTTATGAATACTTTTCAAGCAGCAACCGGCTCTTCCTTGGCCCATGTAGTGTTTAAGCTTCCTTCAGCAACATATGGCAAGCTGTATTATAATTATACTTCGCCTTCCAGTTATGACACGCTAGTTTCGGCAAAAGATGAGTACTATCCGGATAAATCTCCCTCTATTAGCTATGTAACTTTTGTGCCCAAGGATGGATTCAAGGGAACAGCCTCCATAAACTATACAGCTTATAGCACTGATGCTGTTGCCTATCCTGGCATTTTAAAAATAACCGTAGAAGATATCGGGACAGGTGGTTCGGTAAACATTTCTACCAAAGAAGGAATCCCAGTCAGGTTAAATGCCGCAGATTTGAATGCCGTATTCCAGACTGCAACTGGTAAACCCTTGTCATATGTAAAATTCAAGCTGCCCTCTGCCTCCCATGGCAAACTGTATTACAATTATATTTCACCTGCAAAGTATGATTCTGTAGTATCAGCAAGTAAAATTTACTATTCGCATGAATCCCCATCCATAAACAACATTACCTTCGTACCCAAGACTGGCTATAAGGGAAAAGTATCTATAAGCTATACGGCCTGCACTTCGGACGGAACCGCCTATGCTTGTACCCTTGAAATAAACGTAGAACAAATCTCGGATGGAGGTGCAGTCTACTTAAAGACCCAGGATGATACCCCTGTTAGGTTAAATGCCGCTGATTTTGAGGCTGCATTCCAGGCTGCAACCGGCCTACCCTTGTCATATGTAAAATTCAATTTACCTTCTGCCTCCCATGGCAAACTGTATTACAATTATATTTCCCCTTCAAATTGCGGAGATTTGGTATCAGCCCACGATATATACTACTTGAATAAGTCCCCCGGGATTATGGATGTCACCTTTGTTCCTAAAGCCGGATACAGCGGAACCGTATCCATAAACTACACTGCTTATAGTGTCGATGACATTCCATATACCGGGATTCTCCAAATAAAGGTTACTAAAGGCAGCAGTGATGGAGTTGTTACCTATAATGCGGAAAAGAACAGTGTAATCAATTTGAAGGCCGCTGACTTTAATAACGCATTTAAAAATGCAACCAACTCGTCCCTGTCTTATATTACATTTAGACTGCCGTCTTCATCATATGGCACCTTGTATTATAATTATTCATCAACGGTAAAATACGATTGCCTTGTTTCGAGCCAAATGAAGCTTTATGGAAGTGGTTCCCCGTCCATTTCCAAGGTTTCTTTTGTTCCTGCTATTGATTATACCGGTACAGTTTCCATAACCTATACCGGATTCAATTCTCAAGGCTTTCACTATACCGGCAAGCTTGAGATTATTTTCACCGACAACTATGATGATGGTACAATAACTTACTCTACTGAGAAAAATACCGGGGTTAGAATGAAACCATCTGATTTCAGCCGTGAATTCCAAAACCTAACCGACAGGTCGTTATCCTATGTGATCTTTAGGCTGCCATCCGCTTCTCATGGCAAGCTCTATTATAATTATTCTTCCTCTTCCAGGGAAAATACGGAAGTTTCGGCAAAGGAAAAATACTATCGAGCTGCTTCACCTTACCTGGCTAATATCTGGTTTGTGCCCAAAACCGGATATACAGGAACGGTAACTATAAATTACACAGGGTATACGTCAGATGGTGATTCCTATTCAGGCAAGGTTAAGATAATCGTTTATGACAGCAGTGATGATATTAATACCATAACCTATTCTACAGATATGAACACGGCAATTACCTTTGAGGAGGCGGATTTCAAGAGGGTTATCGGTTCATCTCTTTCTTATGTAAGATTTAAATTGCCTCCCGCCTCCCAGGGCACACTGTATTACAACTATACATCACTAAACCAATATGATGCCCCGGTATCAGCGAAAACCAGATACTATATTGGTGAATCACCATACCTGTCAAAGGTTACTTTCGTGCCTAAAACCAACTATACCGGAACAGTAACCCTTGAATATACCGGGTATACCTCTCACGGAATAAGTTATGACAGAACCCTGAAGATCATTATTTCTGCCGGGAGGGCAGATGGTAATGTTACTTATTGGATGGATAAGGATACTGATTTGAAGCTGGAAGCCTATGATTTTAGTACTGCATTCGAAAGGTTAACCGGGTTATCCCTTTCTTATATTCAATTTAAACTTCCGCCGCTGTCAGAGGGAAGACTGTATTATAAGTACTACAATTCTACAAGCTATGACTCGTTAGTCTCCGGGGACATCAAATATTACCGAAGTGGGTCCCCATCTATATCGGATATTACCTTTGTGCCACAAAAAGGTAAAACCGGTACCGTGGTCATCGATTTCACCGGTTATGCAGCAGACGGATCGAGCCACAACGGGGATCTTATAATTCATATCTCCCATCAAAACGATGGAGGGACAGTAGAATGCACTATCGAAAGAAACCAGGTCCTTACCCTGGATGGTTTTCAATTTAGCCAGGTATTTCAGAAAGCAACTGGCTCATCTCTGTCAGCGGTTAAGTTCACGTTGCCTTCCCCATTTTACGGGAAGCTTTATTACAACTATTCTTCATTATCCGATTTTAATACACCTGTTTCAGGGGGTACCAAGTATTATAGAATAGGCTCCCCCAATATATCTGATATCAGCTTTGTACCACATAACAACTATACCGGAACTGTGTCCATTATTTATACGGCTTATTCAGATGAAGGCAAAATGTACACCAGTAACCTGAAAGTGAATATTATTGACGTTCCGGATAGATCCCAGTATTTCTATGATGTGGACACCAGCTTTTCCTGGGCAGCACAAGCAATTGATTATTTATATAAAGAAAAGGTAGTTAACGGAACCGGCTCTGGGGTTTACAGCCCAGCTCTCTACATAACCCGCGGGGATTTTATGCTTATGCTGTATCGAGGTCTACAGCTGGAAGGCCCCACAGAGTCGAATTTTTCCGATGTTGATGAAAACAGTTATTATTATAAAGCTATTGCTGTGGCCAAGTCCCTGGGTATAGCACAGGGTGATGGGGAAAGGTTTAATCCAGGTTCACCCATTACCAGGGAGGATGCTATGGTTCTACTGGTACGCAGCCTTGAAGCAACCGGCCAGGGATTGGGGCTGGCCAACGGTACTGACTTGCAATCCTTTACAGATTATGAAGCCATATCCGGTTATGCATTAGATGCAGTAGGTTTATTAGTTAAAGCCCGGGTTGTTCGGGGTAGTGATAATAGTATTTATCCTAAAAACCATATTACCCGCGCAGAAATGGCAGTAATGTTATATCGCACTTTACTGTTAAGGTCCTTGGACTATGCTTGAGAGTTTTAAAACCGGGGAGCCAGGGTATTAGTCAATAGGGTATAATATAATATAGTACTAATGTAGGGTATGGGAGGAGTATTATGACTATGGCTGAACCCGGGGTAAACCCCAAAATTTTGGTAAATGTGGTCGGCTGTGGGTGCTTCCCGGTTTTGCCTGGATCTTATGCTAGTGAACTGGTAGACAATATCTTGAGCAAAACTGATTTAATAAATGGGGAGGCTAAAGTAGTTGCCATAATTGTAGATAACACCCTCAGAGATTTATACTACCGATTTTATAAAAATTGTTCCATAAGTTTAGTTTCTCTAAGCTCTGAAATGGGCATCAGGATTTATCGCCGAAGTGCAGCTTTTTTACTCATAAAAGCCTGCAAAGACATGTATCCCGATCGCAACCTGATAATAAGGCATTCCCTGTCTAATGGCTTATACTGCGAATTTCCTAACCAGGGTATTACAGCATCCGAGGTTTCAGCAGTTGAACGAAGAATGAGGGAACTAGTCAAAAATAATCTCCCCATTGAGAAAATATCTCTGGATAAGAGTGCAGCCCAGGAAATATTTTTCAAGCAAGGGCAGGAGGAGAAATCAAAACTGCTCGAATTAAGCAGCCCTGGGCGAGTTGAGCTATATAAACTAGAAGATTACTATGGTTATTTTTACGGTTATGTAGTTCCCAAAACCGGCATGGTTGATAAATTCCGGATACTCCATTATGAACCGGGCATTATCCTTCAAACCCCTGAACCAAGCACTCCTAATACTATTCAACCTTATAAAGAACAAAAGAAATTGGCCAGTGTTTTTAACGAGGCCAAAGAATGGGCAGGAATGCTTGCAACACCCCATGTAGCTGCCTTGAATGAAAAGATAGAGGCGGGGGCTATAGACGACATAATACGAGTAAATGAGGCATTGCATGAAAAAAAGATTGCCTTGATTGCGGATCAAATATGTAATAACCGGGATATAAGGCTGGTGTTAATATCCGGGCCATCATCTTCAGGAAAAACCACCTTTGCCCAGCGTTTACTGATACAGCTGAGGGTAAATGGAAGAAGACCGGTAGCAGTTTCCCTGGACAATTATTTTGTTGATCGAGAACTTACCCCCCGGGATGAAAACGGGGATTATGATTTCGAATCCCTGGATGCTCTGCAACTGGACCTTTTTAATGATCACCTTGCCAGGTTGATTAAAGGAGAGGAAGTATTCACCCCGGTTTTTGATTTTAAGACCGGGACCTCTATATCCGGGCAGAACCCTATAAAAGTTCCAAAAGGAGAGTTAATTATCGTAGAGGGAATTCATGGATTAAATGACCGCCTGACCTGGATTATTCCCAAAAAGATGAAATTCAAGGTCTATATAAGCGCACTGACCCAGTTAAACCTGGATTATACCAACCGCATCCCTACAACCGACAGCAGATTAATCCGCAGAATAGTGAGGGATCAGAGGACCAGGGGATATAGTGCGGCTGAGACTATAAGGCGATGGCCTTCGGTAAGAAAAGGAGAGGAGAGGTATATCTTTCCGTTTCAAGAGGACGCTGATGTTATGTTTAACTCATCATTGGTGTATGAATTATCGGTTTTAAAAAACCATGTTGAGCCCTTATTAAGACAGATTGGACCGCATGACCCGGAGTTTATAGAATCTAATCGCATTCTACGTTTCCTTAGCTATTTTAAGCCGGTTAGCCAGGAGAGTATCCCCCCCAATTCTATAATCAGAGAATTTATCGGGGGGAGTTGGTTTAGGGATTAATTAATTCACTTGAAAGCCATGCTTAATAACCTTTACTACAGCATATTGCTGTGAAACTGTAAATACCGGTGATTACAAAGCAACCGGTATTTTGGTTATTAACCTTACGATTGATTCCAATACCAGTGGAAATTATTCTAGCCACAGCTCTTACAGGACCGGTTTTCCATTAATGACGGCTTATTTGAAGGCCTAAATCATTAATGGCAGCCATTGGAAGCAGTCTCTGGATTTTTTATCGTCAAGAGGAAATCAACCATTATACAACGAAATTATTAGGCATGATTGATTACCATAAGGAGTGATTAAGCCAGATGAAGGAAAAGAAAATTAATAAGGTTATAGTTGATATTTTTAACGAAGAATATAAAGTAACTGGGGATGAAAATCCTGAATACATACAAATGCTGGCGTCATATGTGGACCGAAGAATGAGAATGGCTCAGCAACGGAACCCAAACTTATCTAATACCAAAATCGCAGTTTTGACTGCTCTCAATTTAGCCGATGAATTGAATAAATTACAGGAAGACTACGATGATTTGGTAAAAACCCTGGAAGAGGAAAAGAGAAATAGGATGGGATAATACTGCATGAATAACCGGGAAGTAGGGGCAATACTAGACAAGATAGCAGATTTACTATCGATCAAAGGTGAGAATCATCATAAAATAAGAGCATATAGGAAGGCAGCTGATACAATATACCATTTAGAAGAGGATATTAATTGCCTTCACCAAGCGGGACGTATTCAGGAATTACCTGGGATAGGCAGAACCCTAAAGGGTAATATTGAGGAGATAATCGAGAAGGGCAGTTGTGAATACTGCGAAGAGCTGCTGCGGGAAATACCGCAAGGGGTACTGGATATGCTATCGCTTCCTGGCATAGGCCCCAAAACGGTAAAGATAATATATGACCACCTGGGCATAGACAATCTTAGTGATCTTTATGCAGCAGCAGAACAGAAAAAGATAAGAAAGCTTCCTGGATTGGGCGGTAAAACCGAGTACAATATAAAAAAAGGCATTGAAATGCTTAATCAATCTGCAGGCAAGATTACCTTAGGATTAGCCTTACCCGTTGCTCAGGAGCTAAGAGATTTTATCCTGCAATCTAAAGCGGTTATTGATGCTTGTATAGTGGGCAGCATTAGAAGAGGTAAGCCTCTGATTTCCGACATTGACATCCTAGTAGCCTGTGTGGACAGGGGACAGGTTTTCAGTAAACTACAGAATTATAAAAACCTGCAAACCATAACTGATTATAGTAATGAAATCATAACCGGCAGGGTTAGCTATGGTATTCCCTTCGAGATTATAATGGTATCCCCTGAGGATTATTATTTAAGCATGGTCCGGACTACTGGGTCAAAACAACACCTGAAGGCGATTTCTAATGGTATCGCTTCTGAGGCCTTGGCTGAACTAAATAGTGAGCAAGAGTTCTATCGCAAGATTGACTGCCAGTATATCTGGCCTGAACTCCGTGAAAATCGCGGGGAAATTGATTTAGCTAAAAAATATCAGTTGCCTGAATTGATAACCGGAGATGATATAAAAGGCGACCTACATGTTCATTCTGATTGGAGTGACGGCGCTAACAAGATTCAAGAATTGGCTATGGCTGCAAAAGCCCGAAACTATTCATATTTGGCTATTACCGACCACTCAAAATCTCTTCCAATAAGCGGCGGGTTAAACGAGGACCGCTTAAATGCCCAAATGAAGGTTATAGATGCCTTAAACGATGAACTGGAAGATATAACTATTCTGAAAGGAATCGAGGTAGATGTCCTAAAAAATGGGCAGCTCGATTTTAGTGATCAGGTTTTGGAAAAACTGGATATTGTTGTGGCCTCAATTCATAGCCATTTTCACTTAGATAAGGAAAAACAGACCGAAAGAGTACTGAGCGCTATTAAGACCGGCCAGGTTGATATATTTGGTCACCTAACAGGCAGGCTTCTAAACCGCAGAAGCGGCTATGAACTTGATGTGGAGAAGATTTTAACTGCGGCAGCCCAACACAATGTGGTACTGGAAATAAATTCTCACCCTGACCGTTTGGATATCGACGAACATATTGCCCGGGTTGCCAGCCTGCACGGGGTAAAGGTGGCTATCAACAGTGATGCCCACCACAAATCTGACCTGAATTTGCTGCATTATGGAGTATTAAGCGCAAGGAGAGGTTGGTTAACTCGGGAGGATGTAATAAATGCCTGGGATATAGAAACCTTATTAGATTATCTAAGAGAATAAAGGATATAAAGTACGCAGAATACTAAGTCAGGTACCTCATAAAGGAGGAGAAATATGTTTGACTTCGTTTTGAGGGCGGTTGGCATGTATTTCCTGGCTTTAGTAATGATAAGGTTACTTGGCAAAAGGGCTCTAGGCGAACTGGGGCCTTTTGATTTTGTTGTGATGACCGGTGTGGGGCATACTGTAGTTTCTGTTGCTTTGGATAAAAGTGTTCCTTTTTATGAAGGCATAATAATTCTTGCAACCCTTGCCCTGTTAGAATACCTAATGGGTTATGCGGCCATGAAAAACCAGACCCTATCTGCGCTCATAATTGGCAAACCGATGGTATTAATCGAGAACGGCCGGGTTATTAAAGAGAACATGGCCAAGGAGAAGTTTAATGTGGATGACCTGATGCAGGAACTTAGGAAACAAGGGGTGCGGGATTTGAATGAAGTGGAAAAAGGGATTCTGGAATCGGACGGGGGGTTCAGTGTTATTCTCAAGGAAGGAGAAGAACCAGTAACTAGAAACAATCTGGGTATTAAGGAAAAAAACTATAATGAAATTGTTACCTGGGAGGACTGGAAGCGAGACGAATTTTTTAAACGGCAAAAAGAAGCTGCGGGTGATGAAGAGCTAATTGTTTCTCTATCCCGAAAACTGGAGGAAATAGAAGAAAGATTAGATAAGATTTATGACAAGCTCAAAGGTTTATAGTTATTGATAGGTCAAAACAGACTCTGTTATAATTAAAGTCGCTTTAAAGCTATATAGGAGATATATTAAACTTTCGGTAGCGGATAAACTAGATGCAAGTATCTATAAAATTTTAAGGCCACAGCCTAACAATTGACTTGGTGGGGTATTTAAAGATGGACAGCAAACTGATTGAAAAGCTTGAGTTTGATAAGATTCAAGCCAGACTGGCGGATATGGCTTATTTTGAAGGTGGTAAGCGCAAAGCATTAGGGAATATTATTTCCACTGATTATGTCACAGTTTTGGGTCTATTAGATCAAACCGCAGAAGCTATTGAATTGACCCGCTTTTACGACTTTGGTTTTTTGTATGGGCTAAATCTGATTGATGCTCCCTTGAGGAAAATCAAGTTAGGTGGAATTCTAACCGGCTCAGAACTGAGAGATATCCATGATTTATTAAGATGCTCCAGGATGGTTAGAAAAATATTGGGAAAGCGGCCGAGCCCTCGACTAGAAGTGCTTAATTTACAATTAATTGATAATTATGATTTAGAAGCTAGAATAAATTGTACCGTCGACGAGGAAGGGCAGATCAGGGATGATGCTTCTCCTGCCTTGCGGGAGATTAGAAACCGGATTAGTAAAACCCGCAGCCGGATTAGGGAATACCTGCAGAATTTTATTCGCGCAAGCAGTAATCAGAAAATACTACAGGATGCCCTCATTACAGAAAGGGACGGCCGGTATGTTGTACCGGTTAAACAGGAATACAGAAATGAAGTAAAAGGAGTAGTACACGACGAATCGGCCAGCGGGGCTACCGTCTTTATTGAGCCACTACAGGTATTGGAAGATAATAATCTGATCAGGAGTTTACAAAGGGAAGAAGCCAAAGAAATTGAGAAAATCCTCAAAGAGCTAACCAACCAGGTAGCGGTTATATCTTCTGAGCTATCTGCCAACCAGAAGTGTTTAAGCGAACTGGACCTAATTCTAGCCCGGGCCAAAATGACCCTTAAGCTTAATGCTTATCGTCCAGACCTCAACCAATCAGGCATTATTGAAATCAATCGCGGCAAGCACCCTTTATTGGGTGAGGGGGCAGTGCCGCTAAACGTAAAACTGGGGGAAGAATACAACCTGCTGGTTATTACTGGCCCCAACACCGGTGGTAAGACGGTTGCTTTAAAGACAATCGGGCTACTGACCCTGATGGCTATGAGCGGGATGTTTATACCGGCCAGGGAAAACAGTCGGATTAGTGTTTTTAAATCAATGTTTATAGATATAGGTGACGAACAGAGTATTGAACAATCCTTGAGTACATTTTCATCCCATATGACCAATATAATACAGATACTAAACAAAGTTGATCAAAACAGCCTGGTTTTAATAGATGAACTGGGGGCGGGAACCGATCCCAGCGAAGGTGCAGCCCTGGCTACCGTAATACTGGAAACCTTGCTTGAGAAGGGCGCTAAGGCAGTGGTTACTACCCATCAAAGCGAACTGAAGGCTTTTGCCTACCAGAACGATAAAGCTGAAAACGCCTGCGTGGAATTTGATCCGATTTCACTGCAGCCTACTTATGAATTAACTATTGGTATGCCGGGGCAGAGTAATGCTTTTGAAATTGCCTTACGCTTAGGTTTAGATCCGGAACTGGTAGGGAGGGCAGAAAAACTGGTACCGCAAGGTCAGGCCGAAATAGGGAATATGATAAAGCAGTTAAAGGAGAACCGTGATTATTATTTTTCTCTGTCTCGCCAGGTCGAAAGGCTTAAAAATGAGCTGGAAAAGGAAAAACGATTATTTGAAGAACAAACTAAGAATACCCTTTTAGAACACGAGCAGTTAATGCAAAAACAAAAAAGAGAAATGGAGCTTTATATTAAAAGCATAAAGGCGGAAGCCGATACTGCTATAAAAGAACTTAAATCACTGCTTAAGGATAAACAAACCTTACCAAAATGGCACGAAATTGAAAAGGCCAGGAAAAAGATTAAAGATTTAAACGTCTTAAACGTCGATTCAATTCACAACGAACAGCAGTATGCTATGACTCCTTCTGAACCCATCAGGCCTGGTGATAGCGTTTATATAAGAGGGATTGAACAGACCGGCTATGTAGTTGAAGAACCTAACAACCAGGGAGAGGTGCTAGTGCAGGTGGGGCTGCTCCGGGTAAGTGTTAAACGGAATCAGGTATATAAATGTGAATCAAGGGAGGAAAAACTAAGCAGGTATAAGAATCAGACTTTTTTGGAAAAGGCCAAAAATATATCCAAACAGATTGATGTCAGAGGTAAAAGCGCCGAGGAGGCATTAATAGATATTGAAAAGTATCTGGAAGATGCCAACTTAGTTGGGTTAAATTTGGTATATATTATTCACGGCAAAGGCACCGGGGTACTGAGGAAGGCTGTACGCAATTATCTGAAAGATCATTTTTATGTTAAAAGCTTCCGGGACGGGAACCTGGAGGAAGGAAGCTACGGTGTTACCGTAGTCGAATTGAAAAACTGATCCTTCCTCTGTCACCAATCAATCATCTAATAGCTCATCTATTATTTGCCTGGGTTTTTTATTAGATACCTGATGTTCCTCTAGTGGACACCGGGGCAGGCTGTGACCAGGGGGAACGATTTTCTGAATATACTCTTCCGGGCAGCCACCTGTTTGTCCCGTCTTGGGTATATTGGCCCGGTAGAGTTTCCCTTCATGGCTCGGATCGG
Organism: Syntrophomonadaceae bacterium; assembly: GCA_050949865.1. Lineage (GTDB taxonomy): Bacteria > Bacillota > Syntrophomonadia > Syntrophomonadales > Syntrophomonadaceae > JBMNGN01. Next base: position 268,481 of record JBMNGN010000001.1, on the reverse strand, counting down.
TACATATATATATCTCGTCTTTAAACAACCCCGTTATGGAAAAATCGGTATGAACGGTACAGCTTTCCAGGGGTATCTTGTTGGGAGTATGGCTGTTTTCTCCTGCCCTGACCATAACTCTAAGCTCCGAATGAGGGCAAAATCTGCCAGCTAATTGATTGGATTCAGGGCAGATATATACTTGTTCATGGGTATCACAAACCTCGGTTGGAACGTATTCCTTCCTTGTATATTCAGCTACAATAGCATCACCGGGGCAGATTTCTGAAGGTATTTTCCCTGATACGGGACATATTGATACCCTCGCTACTCCCTGGGGGGGCGGATTAAAATTAGAATTACCCTTAATCTCATGAGCCTTTTGTAACAGGGAGCGGAAGATTGTAGCTGGGAAACCTCCTCCAAATACGTTGTTCATTGGATAATTGCGATCATATCCCATCCATACCGCTGCTGAATAGCTGGGGGTAAACCCGCAAAACCAGGAATCCTTGTTTTCCTCAGTAGTTCCGGTTTTACCTGCAGTCATTACTCCTTTTAACCTGGCATTGGTTCCGGTACCCGAGGTAACCACAGTCCGCAGCATGTCAGTCATTAACCAGGAGGTTTGTTCGGACATAACCCTTTTATAATCCAGGTTAACGCTGTATAGCTCTTTGCCTTCTGCATCTACAATCCGTTTAATCAAGTGCGGCTTAATATATACCCCTCCGTTGGCAATGGTTCCATAGGCAGCTGCCATTTGCATAGGAGAAGCCCCTTTAGTTAGTGATCCGAGAGAAAGGGGGGATAAGCTCAAATCATTAGTACCAGGTGTGTCTACTAATTCAAGTCCCAATGATTCGGCAAAATCAAAACTATTTCTGATTCCAATCTGGTCTAATAACTGTATAGCATAGGTATTAATCGACCATTGTACTGCAGTTCGCATGGGGATTAAACCACGGTATTTGAAATCGTAGTTCTGGGGACGCCAGATGGTATTACCGATCTTAAATGATATTGGAGAGTCATCAAGGACGTAAAAGGGCATGTATCCCTGTTCAAGAGCAGGGCAATAAACCGCAATTGGCTTAATCGAAGAGCCTGGCTGTCTAAATGCACTGGTTGCCCGATTAAAGCCTCGTCTTTGTTCATAGCTGCGTCCTCCGATTAGGGCTTTAACCTCTCCGTTGCTATGGTCAAAAACCACCGCCGCAGATTGAATCTGTTCACCGTTGGTGCTTTGGTTAGGGAAATTGCTGTTGTTAGAATAAACCTGTTCCGCATGTTCTTGGAGTATGGAATTCATTGTAGTATATATGTGCAACCCTGAGCGATAAATGGCGTTTTCTGGATTATCGTAGATTTCCAGTTCTTCTAATATGTCTACAGCCTCCTCAAATACCGCATCAATGAAAAAACCATATTTAGTGGAACTGATCTTTTTGTTAAAGTTGAGCGGTGTATTATAAGCTTCTTCGGCGGTGTCCTGATCGATATAATTACACTTCACCATAGCGTTTAAAACCATCTGTTGCCTTGCTTTAGCCCGTTCGTAATATTGAAAAGGGTTGTAACCATTGGGGCTTTGGGCTAAGCCCGCTATAAGACTGCTTTCAGCCAGATTTAATTCGCTGACATCTTTACCAAAATAAGTGTTAGCAGCAGCCTGCACTCCATAAGCACCTGCGCCCAGGTTAATTTTATTCATGTACATTTCTAGAATTTCATCTTTGGAATACCTCATTTCCAGTTTAAATGCCAGAATAGCTTCTTTAGCCTTTCTTTGCCACTCCTTGTCAAAGCTTAAAAAGGCGTTACGGGCTAACTGCTGGGTAATTGTGCTGGCCCCCTGTCCGGTTAGATCTCCTGATTGGATATTTCTGACTATAGCTCTGGCAATGCCTTTAAAATTTATACCATGGTGTTTATAGAAATCCTGATCTTCAACTGCAATAAAGGCCTGCTTTAGGGTATCTGGTACCTGGTCTAAAGAAACCTCGGTCCGATTTTCTCCCGCATGTAACTTAGCAACTATTTCATTTTGGTCATCGTATATCAATGTACTGTTCGCCCCGGATAATTGTTGGGGGTCCCAGGCAGGTAAAGACATGGCGGCAACAGTAAATATGCCTGCTACCCCCACTATACAACCTAAAGACAGGAGGACAATCAGCATTAGTAAGTTTTTTAAATTTATAGCTTTCTTCTTTCGGCGTTTCTTCCTTCTGTAACTGTTATCCTGAACCATTTGTTACTTGTCCCTCCGGAATGGATTATTTATAAATATACGCGGTTATGCCTTAATTATTGCACATACTAACCCGAGTGTGCTATATTTTTTATGGCAAGGAGGTTATTATATGGAAGATATTACAGGGGAAGTATCCCGACAACTGGAGTTTATTCGCCGGGGAGTAACCGAAATTGTCCCAGAAGAAGAACTGAAGACCAAGCTGTTCAACTCGATTAGGAACCAGAAACCGTTAAAAATAAAGCTGGGGTTGGATCCTACCGCGCCGGATATTCACCTGGGTCATACTGTAGTCTTGAATAAATTAAGGCAGTTTCAAGATCTTGGACATGAAGTGCATTTGATAATAGGAGATTTTACTGCTAGAATAGGGGATCCCAGCGGAAGATCGGAGACCAGGAAACAACTAACTGAAGAACAGGTTCAGAATAATGCGGCAACCTACCAGGAACAGATATTCAAAATACTGGACAGGGGAAAAACCATTATCCATTTTAATAGCCAGTGGTTAAACAAATTCAGTTTTGCCGATGTATTAAATCTAGCGGGTAAATATACTGTTGCCCGGATGCTGGAACGAGATGATTTTAGCAAACGCTTTAGAGACAATCAGCCTATAGGAATACATGAACTGATGTATCCGTTAATGCAGGGATACGATTCGGTCGAGCTTAAGGCGGATGTTGAGATGGGAGGTACTGATCAAAAATTTAATCTTTTGGTGGGCAGGAACTTGCAAAAGGAATACGGGCAAGAACCACAGGTTGCTTTGATGATGCCAATACTGGAAGGAACTGACGGTATACAAAAAATGAGCAAAAGCCTTGGAAACTATATAGGTGTAAATGATGAACCTTACGAAATGTTTGGTAAGATAATGTCTATACCTGATGAATTGATAATCCGGTACTTTGAATTGCTTACCAGGGTACCCATAGATGTAGTGCAAGGGTATGGCAGGTTAATGGCTGAACAGAAAGCCAATCCCCGGGATATAAAGATGATCCTGGCTAAAGAAATCGTCACTATGTATTATTCAATGGAAGAGGCAGATAAAGCCGAGGAGAGGTTTACCACAGTCTTTTCCAATAAAGATATCCCGGATGATATTCCAATAATTAGGGTTGAAGAAGGGGAGGTGTGGTTGCCCAAGTTCCTGGTTATCAACGGCATGGCCGGTTCTACCAGTGAAGGGATGCGCCTGTTAAAACAAGGTGCAGTAAAGGTTGATGGGGCGAAACACCAGGATGAGAGTTTAGCAATTAAAGACCGTATGGTTATTCAGGTTGGGAAGCGTAAATTCATAAAAATAGAAAAGCAATAACCTAATTGGCCCCATAATGTTCCAAATAAACATATTTCATGATATAATGTAAAAAACAGGTATTTTCCTGGGCTTCTTTGAAGCACCGGGAAGTTTTTTTTATTTTCACACCTGCAAGCAGTATTTTGCTACCAATCTAAAGGAGCATAAATAGAAACAGTGGAAAATATATGAGGAATACCTTTATTTTCACAACTAGGGAGGGAAGAGGATGGATTATAAGCATTTGAAAAACAAATATGCGATTGTTGGGGTCGGATATACCCCGCAGGGTAAGGTGCCCGGCAGGACTGCCCTCAGCTTCCACCTAGAAGCCTGTGCTAATGCCATCAAGGATGCAGGTTTGCGTAAAGACGACATTGACGGATTGTTCATATATCGCCATTTTGATCCTATAGGTGAAGACTATGATACTACCGCATTTACTGTAGCAGAACACCTGGGAATTCGTCCATTTGCCTTGAACCAGGAGTATACCTGTTACCGAAGCTGGCTGACCCATGCTATCGGATTGCTTGAAGCTGGGTTTTGCAAATATATTATGGTTTCATATGGTGACAATGCCCGATCCGGCCGTAGAATAATCACTAAAGAACTGGATGTTAACAACAACCCAACCGATGAGTTGGCTGCATTTGGCGATTTTAGTATGCTGGCCAAATATGCAATGATAGCCCGCAGGGCAATGTTCGAGGAGGGTACAGGACCGCACGTCTGGAAGGAGATTGCTTTAAGCCAAAGAGCATGGGCAAATTTAAATCCTATCGCCGGTACTTACGGAAAGCCGTTGACCGAAGCGGATTACTGGAACGACCCCTTTGTTGTGGAACCGTTTCGTTCACTGGATGCAGTGCCTAATACGGATGGCGGCAGGGCAGTTATTGTAACCTCTGCTGAAAGAGCCAGGGATCTTAGAAACATTCCTGTACTTATTAGCGGTATTGGCGAGGCTAATGTACCCTTGTCGCCTTTCCGCCATAAGAATCATGACGATAAGAGCGCAGCTGCAGTAGCGAGTGCAAAGGCATTTCGGATGGCCGGTATAGAACCTGACGATGTAGATGCGTGTGAAATTTATGACTGCTTTACCTTTACGGTTGAACATACACTCCGTGAATGCGGGTTTTTTAAACCGGGTGAGAGTGTAGATTGGTTTAAACCTGAGCGGATTGGGCCAGGCGGCAGTTTACCGGTGAATACTTCGGGTGGTTTGTTATCCGAGGCCTATTTCATGGGACTTATACCAATAAGCGAGGCGGTTATGCAGCTAAGGGGTAGTTGCGGAGAACGCCAGCTCGGTGTGGTACCGGGCACTAAAACCCCCAACATCATCTTATGCACAGATAATGGTGGCATACTGCAGAGTAACTGTACCATCATTCTTGAAAGGAGCTGAGACAATGGGGGAGGCAGCTAAAACCCTTTTGCCGAAAATTAGCAGTGATGTGGCACCCTTCTGGCAGGGATGTAAAGAACGTCGCCTGTTGTTGCAAAAATGTTTAGAATGCGGACATGTTAGGCATCCTGCCAGTTTTCTGTGTCCCGAATGTCTATCAGCATCTTATGATTGGATAGAGTCCAGGGGTAAGGGCAAGATTTATTCATTTGTAGTATTCTACCGGGCGTTTCACCCAGCGGTGGTTGATAAGATCCCTTATGTGGTAGCGGTGGTTGAACTCGATGAAGGGCCCTCAATCCTGACTAATGTGGTTGGGTGCAGTGCAAACGAATTATCCTGTGAACAGCGGGTTCAGTTAAAATGGGAGGATTTAAATGATCAAGTAACATTACCAATTTTCGAAATTGTTGCAGAGGAGGGCTAAGGGTGAGAGTCTTGATAATCGGGGGAAATGCAGCCGGGATGAGTGCAGCATCACGGCTGGTTCGCAAGGGCAAAAATGTAGAAGTGATAGTTTTCGAAAAGACCGGCGAGGTGTCATATGGCGCTTGTGGAGTGCCTTATTATATTGCCGATCTAAATCCGGATATTAATCTTATGAGGATACGAACCGTGACCCAATTCGAAAATATGGGGATAAAAGTCCACTTAGGGCATGAAGTCGTATCAGTTGACCCAATACAACGAAAGGTCTCAGTTTGTGACCTTGCTACTGGAGTATGCCGAAATGAACATTACGACAAACTAGTCATATCCAGCGGTGCTTCTCCGGTAATTCCGCCCATACCTGGAGTTGACCTAGGCAGGGTATTTACCCTTAAAACTCTTTCTGATGCCTATAATATCAAAAGTACCCTTAAAAATCATGAAGTTGAGAACGTTGCCATTATTGGCGGCGGATACATTGGAGTTGAATTGGCAGAAGCTTGTGTCTTACAGCGAAAGAAGGTTCGGCTTTTTGAAGCAAAGCCTAACATCCTGAATGGGTTCGACGAGGAGTTCGCCATCGCGGCAGAAAAGGAATTAAGTAATAATGGTGTAATTGTGCATAAGGCAGCAAATGTGGAAGCCCTGCTGGGTGAAGAACATGTACAGCAGGTGGTTTGTTCAGGCATAAAGTATAATGTAGACATGGTCATTTTAGCAGCCGGAGTACGGCCGAATACCTCGTTTATAGATGGAACCGCAATCCGTAAGGAGAAAAATGGAGCTATAACTACTAATGGCCAAATGCAGACCAGTATTCCAGATATTCACGCTGCAGGGGACTGTAGCACCGTTATTCATAAAATCTTAAAGCGTCCGGTATATATACCACTGGGAACCAATGCTAATAAACAGGGGCGCTTATTAGGCGATGTAATCCTGGGCCGCAAGGTTCGATTTGAAAACAGTTTAGGAACGGTAATGCTGCGCTGCCTGGACCTAGAGATGGCTAAAACCGGTATTTCAGAACGGGAAGCCCGGGAAAACGGAATAGAGATCGGTACTATTACGGTTACTGCCAATTCCCATGCTCGTTATTATCCAGATCCGTCTCCAATAACCATAAAACTTTGTTATGAGCCAGCAAATAAACGATTATTAGGCGCACAGTTGATGGGGAAAAAAGAGTGTGCCTGGCGGGTGGATGTGTTTGCCTGTGCCATCGACCGGGGGATGACTGCCGAAGAGCTTGGCTTTTTGGATCTGGGGTATGCCCCCCCGTTTGCCTCAGTTTGGGATGCAATTCATATTGCAGCCAATGCAATTAAATCATAACCTAAAAAACCAAAAGGCCAACCACCTTACTTATACTTGTTGTTTGTTTTTTGCTGGAGTATTTTGACCATTTCGTCGTAAGCGTCAACACTACCAGGACGATTTATTTAAATCATGTCAGGCCTTTCCCGTTAGCCATTCATTAAGCGCCTTGGAGATTTCATTTCTAAACTCTTCATCTGACAGACCAAGATCAGTTCCGCGCTCATATGCCCGATCTACAGTTTGAGCAAACCTAACCGCAAATTTGCTGTTCTCAAGCTCCATATGGGGAAAATGCTCTATCACATAGGCAGGGTAATCCAAATCAAAAAAATAACGTTCCAAATCTCCGTTTACGAAATCCGAGATGAAATCAATCATAAATGCCGTGTGCTTTTTAAATTTCATTTAATCTTCCTCCCAGGCATATTTTTCAGGCTTTGTTTCCTTTGGCTTTGGTGCAAATACCTTCTGTGGTAATGTTGCACTGCCGGGAAGCAAATCTTCAGTTGTGGAGGCATAGCCAGGTTTTCCAAGGTTAGGAGCATTAGTAAAAATCCACGTCAAATATTCAAATGGATTCAGGCCGTTTTCCCTGGCGGTCACAACAAGACTGTAATATACTGCGCTGGCTCTCGCACCGTTTGGCGTGTTGTTAAAAAGCCAATTTTTACGTCCGATAACAAAAGGCTTGATGCTACGCTCCGCCCGGTTATTCGATATTTCCAGGCGCCCATCCAGCAAATACCGTTCAAGATATTTGCGCTGGGATTGCGTATAATGCACTGCTTTGCCAAGAAGGGTATTGGGCAGGGCATTCAAGTGTTCAATCCAGTTGTAAAATTCATCTATTAGTGGTCTGGATAGCCTTTCACGCTCTTTAAGCCGATTTTCTGGGGTCAACAAAGCGAAATTTTTCTCCAAATGGAACAGTCTGTCGCAATAGCTGACTCCTTTTGCTGCATTGGAATCAGCTTGCCTGTCCTTTGGCAGTGTTTTCAGCGCATCAAAAAATTTTCGTCGCACGTGGCTCCAGCAACCAACAACTATAATTTTTTCGGGCAGTTTGCGATACCCGTTATATCCGTCCGCGTGAAGATATCCTTTGAAATTTTTTAGGAAATTTCCAGGATGTATATGTCTTCTATCTGGTTGATAATCATAAATTACAATTTGGTGTTTCGCCTCTCCACTGGTGCGGTACAGCCACATGTAACTCTTTGACTGTGCCGCTTTCCCTGGTTCTTTCAACACCTGCAGGGTTGTTTCGTCTGCGTGAAGCACTTCATGCTCACATAATCGGCGCTTCATCTCTTCATATATCGGTTCTAGCCAGTCTTCACTGGCCTTGATAAGCCAATTTGACATAGTCTGCCGGGAAAGCAGGATGCCATTTTGCTTCCACTCCTGCTCCTGTCGGTACAGTGGCGAGGCCATCATGAATTTTTGTACGGCTATATGGGCAATGGTCTCGGGTGAGGCGAATCCGCCTTTTATGACGGGTTCTGGCATATCTGCCTTTATGATAGGAAAATGATCAGAGGTACTCTCACAATTTCGGCAGGTGTAAACATGCTGAACATGTCGTACGATTACCACTTTGGCAGGAATAATCTTGAGCTCTTCACGGGTTTCTTTCCCCATTGTATGCATTTCCCCGCCGCATTCCGGGCAAATACAATTTTCAGCTGGCAACTTATGTTCAATTACCTCAACAGGTAAATCCTTCGGCAATTTGTCGGTTGTAAGGCGCGTCCGTTTGCGGTAATGCGCCTTTACTTCGGAAATTTTGGGTTCCGGTATGGTCATATCCACGTGTGATTCGGCTTCGTTGAATAAAGACAATTGGAAACTATCAGTTTTTTCGCTTGATGCCCCATATTGCTTATGCTTTGCAAGACGGATCTGTGACATCAACCACTGTAATTGTTGCTCCAATTCCACAATTTTACGGTCTTTTTCTTTAATTATATCAAGCAATTTTTCTACTGAAATTTCCTGCGTTTCCATGGAAAAATTATCACAGAAAAAAGGCATAATTACAAGATATCAGGAGATTATGCGATATTTTGTGAGATATTTTAGAATATTTGCCGCTCGAAAACTTCTTTCCGTTTAAGCTTTTTCTCTAGTTTCGCACCTTCTATTAAGTAAGATAATTCCTTCGCCTCAAGAACCAGGGTGGTGGTGTCCCCCTTGACCGGCCAGCGAAAATGCCCACGTTCCAAACGCTTGAAATACAACCAGAATCCGTCGCCGTCCCATTCCAGGATTTTTATCCTATTCCGATTCCGATTGCAGAATACAAACAATGCTTCCGAAAATGGATCAAGTGAAAAGCTGTCTTTAACCAGGGTCATTAGGCCGTTAATAGATTTCCTCATGTCTGTATACCCACAGCATATGTATACAGGTTTTTCACGCCACCTCATTACAGCACCCTTAATACGCGGCAGACTTTTTTTAATAGTTCTAGATCGGTATTTTCATCCACGGTGACACGACATCCGCCGACTTCAATATCTAGCGTTGATTTGATTTCTTGGCCCTGGCTAAGTTGCATCCACCCCTTAGGAATATTAACGGTCCCTTCTCCTATTCTTGAAAGCTCCATACATGCAGCCTCTCGTATTTTCCGCCGCCAGTAAAAGTATGCATGCCTGCTTATTCCTTTATCCTGGCAGAATTCCTTAATGTTTTGCCCGCTGCATTGCTGTTCCTTTATCACATTCATCCATTGCGATAATCGGTATTCTTCTGCAACTCTTCGTGTATCCATACAACCACTCCATTCTAAGTTGAAAAAGTTTGCTTACTTTTTCATCTTTTTAAACTTTTCAACTTTGTTTACGTGATTGTACTCTTTTCAGGCTTCAATGTACATGTGACGGTTTACTTGACGCTTACATTTCGTCCAAATGTCCCTCAAAGAAAATAGCATAACCTTTTATGTTAGAATAATCGGGAGAGATGAGCGGTATAAAGGTGAACCCACTGGCCTCCAGCTCGTTGCGCGGCGTATTGCATATGGAATTCATAATCTTATCCGATACTTTCTTACTCCGGCAGTAAATCTCTTTTCCTTTAGTGTTCAGCAACATGGTAGCTGCTAAGGTGCGTGCGATTTGGCTCACTCCTTGTTGTAGAAGTATTTTCATAAATAAAAAATCACCAGGATTATGCCTGGTAATTGTTTCTTCGCGTAACTCGCGTAACTATAAATGGTAGCCCCAAGGGGATTCGAACCCCTGTCTCCGCCGTGAGAGGGCGGCATCCTAGGCCTCTAGACGATGGGGCCGTGGCTGCCGGTCAAGGATTCGAACCCTGACGAACTGATCCAGAGTCAGTCGTGCTACCGTTACACCAACCGGCAGTAAATCAAGTTCTTCAACCTGTGCGTAAACCATTATAATATAGGGTTGAAAGGTTTGTCAAAGGTTATGATTTTTTTCATGTTATTGTAGCTATGTATTCCAAAGCCTTTTTAATCCTGTTGATACACTTATCTCTTCCCAAAACCTCCATAACTTCAAAAATACCAGGGGTAGCAGTAACACCAGTAACTGCAAGCCTGGTAGGATGAATTAGAGCAGCTGCCTTTATGTTATTTTGGGCGGCATATGCACGATAAGCTTTTTCAATAGCTTCAGCATTGAATTCAGGTATACCGGCAATGATTTCTAAGACTGAAGCCAATAGCTCTAAAGCATCTCCTTTCAGGAAATATTTCTTTAAACCTTTGTCCTCATAGGATTGGATTTCTTCGAAGAAATATTGGGCAGATTCTAATAATTCAACTAAGGTTTTTGCCCGGTCTTTAACCAGGTTGATTACCTGAAGAAAATAGCTATCTGAGTTACAGGTTAACCAGCCTCGATCTAAAGCCTTCTCCCTAAGTAAAGAGGCAATAGTCGAAGGATCGGACTTTGCCATATAATGACCGTTCATCCAAAGCAATTTGTCAATATCATATATAGCTGCTGATTTGGAAACGTCTTTAAGGCTAAACTGTTCTATCATCTGATCGCGGGACATTAAATCCACATCTGCACCGGGAGACCATCCCAAAAGCCCTAAATAATTAACCAAGGCATCTTTTAAGTAACCCCGGTCTTGAAATTCCCTGACAGACACCGCGCCATGTCTTTTTGACAGTTTACTCCGGTCTGGAGCTAAAATCATAGATACATGAGCAAAATGCGGCTTTTCAAATCCTAAGGCTTCATATATAAATATCTGTTTAGGGGTATTAGAAAGATGTTCTTCCGCACGGATAACGTGCGATATCCTCATAGTGTAGTCATCTACCACTACTGCAAAATTGTATGTGGGCCAACCGTCTGATTTGGCTATTATAAAATCATCCAGTAAATCATTCGAAAACTCCACATCACCGCGTACCAGATCGTGAACCACAGTTGTACCGGTACCGGGCACAGCCAACCTAACTACAGGCTTGAGCCCTTGTTCCAGATAGCGGTTTATTTGTTCCGGGCTTAGGGAACGGCATCGACCAGAATATTTATAGTTTTCCCTCCTTGATTGAGCGATCTTACGATCATTAAGCAACTGCTCCTGAGAACAAAAACAATAATAGGCTTTACCTTCATCAATCAACTGGTTGATATATTTTTTATATAAATGAAGTCTTTCACTCTGCTTGTAAGGGCCGTAGTTTCCACCAATATCAGGGCCTTCATCCCAATCCAGACCTAACCATTTCAGGTCTTCAATTATTGCCTGAGCAGAATGGCTAGTTGATCTCAGGGTATCGGTATCCTCCAGCCGTAAGATAAAATCACCCGAGTTATGCCTGGCAAAAAGCCAATTAAACAATGCAGTCCGGGCACCGCCTATATGAAGGGAACCGGTTGGGCTAGGAGCAAAACGAACACGTATTTTTTTCAAGTTATCTTCTCCTTTGGCAATTAATAACAGCATACTTGTAATCTAGTATTGGGCTGATTTAAATATAAACAAAATATTCACCTAATGTAACTACTTTTCATATATTAACTCGGGGGTGGTTGTTTGTTTAACCCTAGAGTTAGGCGCTACAGGATAAAAGTATTCATATTACTTGCGGTAATTGTACTAGTGATGGTATTTATTGACTTTAAAATAAAATCCAGCCTGCTGCAAATTGCTAAATCAAAAGCCCAGGTAAGCGGTATTCAAACCTTGAACCAAATTGTAAACGATAAAATCGTCTCTGATATCGATTATCAGGATTTGATATACTTGCATAAAGATTCTACTGGAAGGATTGTATTGATTCAGCCTAATACCATTATGCTCAATAAAATTATGGCTGATACGGTGGTGGAGGTTTCCGAATCCTTAATAAGCATTGGGGAAGACATAATTACTATACCAATGGGCCAGTTGTTTGGAGCCAGGATGCTGGCCGGTTATGGACCCAAGCTGAAGGTTAAAGTGATTCATACGGGACAGATTCATGTGGATGTTCTGGATAGATTCGAGCAAGCCGGCATAAATCAGACCAGGCATCTGGTATATTTTAAGATCGATAATGAATTGAAAATAGCGGTACCGTTTTTCGCTGACAAGGTTAATGTTTCAGCCACCATACCCCTGGCGGAAACCATAATTGTGGGAGATGTACCGAAAACCTTTGTCAATTTTACCGGCCATAGTGAAGCATTGTATCCTTTTATAAATGAATGAAGAATAAATGAATTAGAAAAGTATATTAATATTTTTAAAAAGAGTAATGATAAAAACGTATTATATTACTTGACATAGAATAATGGGCATGATATTATAAATCTTGCGCGTGGCAGGAGCCTAAGAAAGCGCAGGAAAATTCGGCAGGTAAAGAGCCGGAAAAGAAGAAAGACTCCCTAATAGGGAAGTCTAAAGATCTTGATAAAACAGAACAGCAAGAGCAAGTGCGAAAGAGTCAACACATAAAGTGAAGACTCGGCTCAAAGGAAAAAGCCAGAAGACATGGCTAGGACAAAAGAGTTCTTAAAAGAAGCAGCCGAAGCAACCGAAGCGCTAGTAAGAGCTGAGGTAGCAAAGGTATAAAAGAATTTTAAGGAGAGTTTGATCCTGGCTCAGGACGAACGCTGGCGGCGTGCTTAACACATGCAAGTCGAACGGTTTGGTCGTCGGTCATCAGACGTCAGACGTCGGGATAGTAGGAATTCGCGGGGCGAATTCCATTAACGAAACCCTACGACAGAAGGCTTATGTCAAGTCTGATGGCGACGTAGGAAGAAAGAAAGGAATTCGTGAAACGAATTTCGACGAGCCCTACGACTGATGCCCGATGACTGACGACTGAATAGTGGCGGACGGGTGAGTAACGCGTGGGTAACCTGCCCATAAGAGGGGGATAACACTGGGAAACTGGTGCTAATACCGCATAAGTCCTATGATGCGGAAGCGTAATAGGGTAAAGATGGCCTCTGTTTACAAGCTATCGCTTATGGATGGGCCCGCGTCTGATTAGCTAGTTGGTGGGGTAAAGGCTCACCAAGGCGACGATCAGTAGCCGGCCTGAGAGGGTGGACGGCCACACTGGGACTGAGACACGGCCCAGACTCCTACGGGAGGCAGCAGTGGGGAATATTGCGCAATGGGGGAAACCCTGACGCAGCGACGCCGCGTGAGCGAAGAAGGCCTTAGGGTTGTAAAGCTCTGTTGTAAGGGAAGAAAGGCATGGGCAGTAACTGGTTCATGTAAGACGGTACCTTACGAGGAAGCCCCGGCTAACTACGTGCCAGCAGCCGCGGTAAGACGTAGGGGGCGAGCGTTGTCCGGAATTACTGGGCGTAAAGAGCACGTAGGCGGATATTTAAGTCAGTTGTGAAAGGCCGCAGCTTAACTGCGGGGTTGCAAATGAAACTGGGTATCTTGAGGGCAGGAGAGGTCAGTGGAATTCCTGGTGTAGCGGTGAAATGCGTAGAAATCAGGAGGAACACCAGTGGCGAAGGCGGCTGACTGGACTGACCCTGACGCTGAGGTGCGAAAGCGTGGGTAGCAAACAGGATTAGATACCCTGGTAGTCCACGCTGTAAACGATGGATACTAGGTGTGGGAGGTATCGACCCCTTCCGTGCCGGAGCTAACGCAATAAGTATCCCGCCTGGGGAGTACGGTCGCAAGGCTGAAACTCAAAGGAATTGACGGGGGCCCGCACAAGCGGTGGAGCATGTGGTTTAATTCGATGCAACGCGAAGAACCTTACCAGGTCTTGACATCTGCAGAACCCTGATGAAAGTTGGGGGTGCCATTATAGGAGCTGCAAGACAGGTGGTGCATGGTTGTCGTCAGCTCGTGTCGTGAGATGTTGGGTTAAGTCCCGCAACGAGCGCAACCCTTGCTATTAGTTGCTAACAGGTAGAGCTGAGCACTCTAATGGGACTGCCTGTGACAAGCAGGAGGAAGGTGGGGATGACGTCAAATCATCATGCCCTTTATGATCTGGGCTACACACGTGCTACAATGGGTGGTACAGAGAGAAGCGAAGCTGTGAAGCGGAGCGAATCTCAAAAAGCCATTCTCAGTTCGGATTGTAGTCTGCAACTCGACTACATGAAGTCGGAATCGCTAGTAATCGCGGATCAGCATGTCGCGGTGAATGCGTTCCCGGGCCTTGTACACACCGCCCGTCACACCACGAAAGTCAGCAACACCCGAAGCCGGTGACTTAACCGAACCAAGTTTGGAGAGAGCCGTCTAAGGTGGGGTTGGTAATTGGGGTGAAGTCGTAACAAGGTATCCGTACCGGAAGGTGCGGATGGATCACCTCCTTTCTAAGGAGAGAAGGATCTTTTAAAGGAAGTTCCTAAATCCTATGGTCGATCACTTGTTCTTGTCCCGGAATCTAAGATTCTGGGATCTCGAAAAATCGGGATCCTTTTCAAGGACACCTCGATTTTTCGGGACTGTTCGTTTTAATACAATTTGTGCATTTCCTGAAAGGGAAGGCCAAAGATATTATCCCGCTTGGCGGGAATAAATTTCCTAACAGGAGTCAATCAGGCTGAAGAGGAAGGGTAATATTGAATTAATCGGCGCAGCCGATTAACCCATAAATCCGACGCCTGACGACGGACGACTGTTAAAGGGAAGTTCTTTGAAAAGTGCATATGAAGAAAGCAGGAACAATTTCATTGGAGAAGAAAAGGCGTAGAAACGTCTTGAGAAAGCAATGAAAAGTTCTCTCGCAAAGGTCAAGATACAAAGGGCGTACGGCGGATGCCTAGGTGCCAGGAGGCGAAGAAGGACGCGGCAAGCTGCGAAAAGCCACGGGGAGCTGCAAGCGAGCATAGAACCGTGGATATCCGAATGGGGGAACCTAGTAGAGGCGAACCTCTACTACCCACACCTGAATCCATAGGGTGTGAGGGGCGAGACCCGGTGAACTGAAACATCTTAGTAACCGGAGGAAAAGAAATCAAGAGAGATTTCCCGAGTAGCGGCGAGCGAACGGGAAAGAGCCCAAACCACTTATGTGTAGAAGCCTGCAGGCGTTGCATAAGTGGGGTTGAGGGGTAGTCCAGGGACATACTGCAGGATGTTCATAGAGTTAGAAACCTTATGTTTAGGCGAACATGTCTGGAAAGTCAGGCCGCAGGGAGTGAAAGCCTCGTAGCCGAAAAGCATAAGACTCTAGGGACTAAGCCCGAGTACTGCCGGACACGTGGAACCTGGCAGGAAGCAGGGAGGACCACCTTCCAAGGCTAAATACTACCTGGCAACCGATAGAGTAGAGTACCGTGAGGGAAAGGTGAAAAGAACCCCGGGAGGGGAGTGAAAAGAACCTGAAACCGTATGCCTACAAACAGTAGGAGTCCCATGTTGCTAAAAGCAACGGGATGACTGCGTACCTTTTGTAGAATGGGCCAGCGAGTTATGGCAGCAAGCGAGGTTAAGTCTAAAAGGGCGGAGCCGCAGCGAAAGCGAGTCTTAAAAGGGCGAAAGTTTGTTGCTATAGACCCGAAACTGGGTGATCTATCCATGACCAGGGTGAAGTTTTGGTAACACAAAATGGAGGCCCGAACCAGGGTGCGTTGAAAAGTACGTGGATGAGTTGTGGATAGGGGTGAAATGCCAATCGAACCCAGAGATAGCTGGTTCTCCCCGAAATAGCTTTAGGGCTAGCGTTATATGTTTCCTTATGGGGGTAGAGCACTGGTTAGGCTAGGGGCCTTATCCGGTTACCGAACCTTCCCAAACTCCGAATACCATAAGGTAAGAATATAGCAGTCAGACTATGAGTGATAAGGTTCATAGTCGAGAGGGAAACAGCCCAGACCAACAGCTAAGGTCCCGAAATCTATGCTAAGTGGGAAAGGATGTAGAGCTGCACAGACAGCCAGGATGTTGGCTTAGAAGCAGCCATCATTTAAAGAGTGCGTAATAGCTCACTGGTCAAGTGGCTCTGCGCCGAAAATGTAACGGGGCTAAGCATAGTACCGAAGCTTTGGATTCGGCAACTTAATGAGATGCTATTTAGGTAAAGCGTAAGATTCGCGAAGCGAATCCAAATTCCCTTACTAAGCGCAGTACCGAAGGGACGAAGTTCCTAGGTAATGCGATAGGAGCAAAGCGCAGTACCGAAGGGACGAAGTTCCTAGGTAATGCGATAGGAGCAAAGCGCAGTACCAAAGGTGGCATTTGATTAAGTTGCCGAATGGTAGGGGAGCGTTCCTATTGGGCAGAAGCTGTACCGAAAGGAGCAGTGGACTGATAGGAAGAGAGGATGCTGGCATAAGTAAGCGAGAAGGCAGGTGAGAATCCTGCCCGCCGTAAACCTGAGGTTTCCTGGGGAAGGCTCGTCCGCCCAGGGTAAGCCGGGGCCTAACCCGAGGCCGAAAGGCGTAGGGGATGGACAACTGGTTGAGAATCCAGTGCCACCTTAAACCGCTTGAGCGAAGGGGTGACGCAGGAGGATAGGTGAAGCGCACGGCTGGAAGAGTGCGTCCAAGCATGTAGGAGGCAGAGCAGGCAAATCCGTTCTGTGTAAACTCTGAGGTGTGAAGGGGAGGGAAGCGAAGTACCGAAGTCACTGAATCCAAACTGCCAAGAAAAGCCTCTAGCAAGGTATAAGGTGCCCGTACCGAAAACCGACACAGGTAGGTAAGGAGAGAATCCTAAGGCGCGCGAGAGAACCCTCGTTAAGGAACTCGGCAAAATGACCCCGTAACTTAGGGAGAAGGGGTGCTCTGATAGCGTGAGTCATAAAACAATGATGAGCGTGAGGGAGCCGCAGTGAACAGGCCCAGGCGACTGTTTAGCAAAAACACAGGTCTCTGCGAAATCGAAAGATGAAGTATAGAGGCTGACGCCTGCCCGGTGCCGGAAGGTTAAGGGGAAAGGTTAGCGCAAGCGAAGCTTTGAACCGAAGCCCCGGTGAACGGCGGCCGTAACTATAACGGTCCTAAGGTAGCGAAATTCCTTGTCTGGTAAGTTCAGACCCGCACGAAAGGCGTAACGATCTGGGCACTGTCTCGACGAGGGGCTCGGTGAAATTGTAATACCGGTGAAGATGCCGGTTACCTGCGATAGGACAGAAAGACCCCGTGGAGCTTTACTGTAGCTTGATATTGGATTTTGGTAATGCATGTACAGGATAGGTGGGAGGCATGGAAGGTAAGTCGCCAGGCTTACTGGAGCCGTTGGTGGGATACCACTCTTGTGTTGCTGGAGTTCTAACCTGGGCCCGTAATCCGGGTCAGGGACAGTGTCAGGTGGGCAGTTTGACTGGGGCGGTCGCCTCCCAAAGAGTAACGGAGGCGCCCAAAGGTTTCCTCAGCGCGGATGGAAATCGCGCGAAGAGTGTAAAGGCATAAGGGAGCTTGACTGCGAGATAGACATATCGAGCAGGGACGAAAGTCGGGCTTAGTGATCCGGCGGTACCGAGTGGAAGGGCCGTCGCTCATCGGATAAAAGCTACCCCGGGGATAACAGGCTTATCTCCCCCAAGAGTTCACATCGACGGGGAGGTTTGGCACCTCGATGTCGGCTCATCACATCCTGGGGCTGGAGAAGGTCCCAAGGGTTGGGCTGTTCGCCCATTAAAGTGGTACGTGAGCTGGGTTCAGAACGTCGTGAGACAGTTCGGTCCCTATCCATCGCAGGCGCAGGAGAATTGAGAGGATCTGTCCCTAGTACGAGAGGACCGGGATGGACAGACCGCTGGTGTACCAGTTGTCTCGCCAGAGGCACAGCTGGGTAGCTATGTCTGGAAGTGATAAGCGCTGAAAGCATCTAAGCGCGAAGCCGACCTCAAGATGAGTTCTCCCACCCTGAGACCGCAAGGTCAAGGGGGTAAGATCCCATCAAGATTAGGTGGTTGATAGGCCGGGAGTATAAGTACAGTGATGTATTAAGCTGACCGGTACTAATAGATCGAGGTCTTGACCTAAAGCGAAAACTTTCTTCATATGCAGCTTTGAAAGAATTGATAAATATAAAATAAATATAAATAAGAGATAAGAATTCCTGGTGACAATGGCGGAGGTGAAACACCCGTTCCCATCCCGAACACGGCAGTTAAGCCCTCCAGCGCCGATGGTACTGCAGTGAAGCTGTGGGAGAGTAGGACGTTGCCAGGATTATTCAATTTCTGGCGAAAATGAATAATCCTAGGCAACTGGTTGCCCCCCTTGCGGGGATTACCTATGCGCCTCCGCTGCGCTTCGCGCAATCGAGGAGGCAGGATTATTTATTTTCAGACAGATCGAGACTTTGAACGAGCAAAGCGAAGTTCAAATCCGGGATTACAATAATAGCTGTTAGAACCGCAGTTCAGTATAATAGCGATAGCGAACATGGTATCATTTTCATCTGTAACTAAATACTATAAAGCAAAAAGGAAGTGAACCATGTGCCTATTTCAGTTTTTAATCCGATTCAAAACGTGTATATTGCATCAGCTTATCCTGATACCAACTTCGCTAACCGCACCAAAGGAGATGTACTTTTTGTAGGTACATTTACGGGGGCTGCAGATATCTATAGGAGCTTATTGCAATTTAATCTATCCGAGCCGACTCATGGGATCCCGCCTAATAGTACCATTAGAGCCGCAACATTAGTACTCAACATGTACAGGAATGATAGGTTGTTTGCGGCACAAGTATCCGTGTACAGATTGCTTGACTTTTTTAATCAAAAGACGGTTACATTTAATTCGGCACCAGGATCGAGTTTTCCCGCTCGAATCGCAGGACCTGATACCCCGGTAGTTTCGCCTAGCAGCGTAAGATTAGGTGTGACCGAATTAGTGCGAGGATGGTATAGTGGGACTATACCTAACACTGGAGTTGAGCTAAGAGGCATTGAAGATGCTAATGACAATATAATAGGTTTTAGAAGCACGCGCTTTCCAGATAGTACAGTATGGCCGTCCTTAGAGGTGGTCTGGGCCAAAGGAACAGTTTCAATTACGACAACGGATAGTTTAATCGGTGCTCCCAATCAATCCAGAGTAGTTGACATGCGCGGTCAAGAGCAAGCCACCTTCCTTATAAACAATACGACTAACGGAAACCTCCAGGGATTTGTTCAGGTTAGTCAGGATAATGGAGCAACGATGATTAATGATCCATCAACCCTATTTAATTTGTTGCCTGGTCAGCAGACGGTTATAAATTATACTACCGCAGCGGACCTTGTACGGGTTCGTTTTACTGCGGCTGGAGCCGGAGCATATACGGTGCAATCCAAAACCAGAGATGAATAGGTGATATGAAATAAACCTTTAGGCGAGAATATTGATGCCACGAAAATTTCCTGTTATCGGAATTTTTTAGTGCATAGTATGGGCGCAATATAATTGGCGATAGTCAGTAATACAATTGTAAATTACCCCTTTCTTTCACGTATTTTAATATATATTGTTTTAAAAAGGGGATTACCAGTAGGAATGCCGGGCTGTGTCCCTTAGCGCTGCGGCTATTTATGCTAGGGTGGCTATTACCGCAGCAGGAACAGGGGTTTATTCTATAAAAGTAAAAAGCCATGAACTCAGAGAATAATAGGATAGGGCGGCCACTTGCCGCCCTATAGACTATACGCTTCAATATTGGCGATGGTCATTCAATAGTGGTGGTCTTGGATAGGGATAGTATTTATAAATAATAAGTATATCCGGAGCCACCCACATATTAAGAACTTCTCTTCTTTCGCAGGTGACCGGTTGAGCTCATGGAAAGAGTTCTGATAGTCAGGTATAAGGATGCAAATATTAAAGCAGCAATAAATATCCACATCAGGGGGCCCAGCCCTGCTCTTAACCCTAGTGCTGTTTCAATGGAAGCGTAAGACAGGTAGCTCGTCATGGCTGCCATAATCAGGTTTACTGCCATTAGACCTCTAACTGTAAAAGCTCGAATTTCTTCTAGACGGGTTGGCCCTAACAAATCCTTATCCCGTTCGGTGATGTTAATCACCTGGCGGGGATTATCGGGGCGAATCAAGAGGACAACATTAATTAAAACCACGGTTAGGTAAATCATAAATCCGATTATTAAAACTCCGTATACCGACCATATGCTTTTCTCAGACCATGAATCCGGGTTGCCTGAAGGTCCAAAGTGGGTGGGCATTAGGGCGGGGAGTTGTTCATAATGGCCACCAATATATCTAAGGACCAAAACAAACAGTAGCAATGGCAAGAGATCCAGCCAAGGCGGGTAATAGCGGCTAATCTTACTCCACATATTATTCACCTACCTAGTTTTTAGAATTTTAAGCCCAAATCAGCTTCTAATTCGGCTTGCAGCATAGTTTTCGACTGTATCAACGACTAGATCGGCCAGAGCCCCTTTTAAGTCATCCGGGCTCTTAATATCATAGGCCTGATAAATTCCTGTAACCAACCTTCCGGTAATCTGTTTTTACGCCTCTGTAGTTTTTTCTTTTCCATAAACAAATCCTCCATTTGGTTTTATTTTACCACTTGAAAGATTTACACATATTACACAAATAAAAAGAGGAATAGGTATTTCGCTGATTTAAAGATTTGCAGTAGGTGTTTCAGCTAACCTAAAAAGTCAGAAAGCTGATGGTATTGCCTGACCGGAAATTGATGGATATAATGGCCATATCTTATGAAAGGAAAGACGCTTCTGTTAAATGTGCAACTGCAGGAACAGGAGCACCAGAAGCGTCACCCCAAAGGTATGGTAATTGTATCAAACTATAAAATAATTGAAAAGCCTGAAAAAGGAGTTTTTTGTTAGGAGCGCGGAGCAGAGTCTTTGTCCATGTTGTAGTGGTCATTTAAAGGTAGTCGGCAGCCGGAAAAGAACATGTATCACTGGGTTGGGAGAAAAGAGGATTTTAATAATTAGGCGGCTAGGCTGTACCCAGTGCAGAAAAATACATCATGAACTCCCGGACAAACTGGTACCCTACAAACGTCATGTAAGGGGTAGTATTGAAGCGGTAGTGAATGAAGACCCAGCTACCAGTGTCAGTGCCGACCAAAGCACCTTGGGAAGGTGGAAAAGATGGTTTAATGATAGGTTTGATTACTTCCAAGGATGTTTAAAGTCAATCGCCATTCAATCAGGTCAAGAAAATGTGGAAGATAAATCCGGTCTTCCCAAGTCCAAGCTCCAAAGGATATGGCAGTATGTAGGTAATGCCCCGGGATGGCTGGCAAGAATTGTCCGGCCCATAGTAAATACAAATTTATGGGTATATACCCGTTCTGCATTTTGTTCATAAATACATAGCACTAAAATCATGCTGAGACCTTAAAAAGGAGAGGATCAGCATGAAAGATCAGAAGAAAGCAGAAGAGATGGCAGTGCAGCGTATGCAATTATTATCTCCACTCCTGGGTGATGGAATCGATGCAGCTCAAGCCAAGCAGATTAAAAAGAGGATATGCGAAGAAGCTGGCATATCCGAACGTACATTGCGCCAAACGGCAGCTATTTGCTGTAGTTACAGGTGATAGCGGAACCGGAAAAACTACCACCATACGCAGATTTAAAGATATTTTAGATGAATCAAAATTTATGGTAATGTACTTGGCAGATTCCAAATTGACCCCGAGGCACTTTTACAAAGGGCTATTAGAGCAGTTAGGCTGTGAAGCAAAATTTTATCGCGGCGACGCCAAAAGACAATTACACCGTGAGATTGAGCTTTTACAGGGTATACATAAGATGCAGCCAGTAGTCATCGTAGATGAAGCCCATCTGCTGGATAAAGAGATGCTGGAAGAAGTACGCTTCTTGCTTAATTTCAAGATGGACGCCCAGAGTCCTATGGCTTTAGTTTTGGTAGGCCAGAGTGAACTATGGGATAGATTAAGACTTCAATCCTACGCCGCCATCAGGCAGCGGATTGATCTACAATGTAAATTACCTCACTTAGATCGTGCCCAGGTGGGTGAATATGTGAAAAGCCACCTGGCTTATGCTGGCGCCGAACATGATATTTTCTCGGACAGCGCGATAGATGAAATATTTAAATTCTCCAGTGGTACGGCCCGGATAGTAAACAAGGTCTGTACTCATTGTTTGCTTTATGGAGCCCAGAACAATCGAAGAATTATTGACGACCATATGGTGAAGCTGGTAGTTCAGGGAGAGTTGAGTTAATTCTCCCTTCCCCTTAAAGGGGAGTCATATTCTGGGCAGTAATTCCGTCAACTTCAGGACAACATATGCCGTCTATTGCCGGACGTTTTGGGGTAGCAGTAACAAGTAGGTACAGGATAAGGGTAAAATACTTTCATGGAGTATATAGTATAAATTTCAGAGAAAAAGGTGGATTTATTTGGAATTATCTATTGTTTTATTTGCGTTTTCTTTAACGCTTTTTGCAGGTCTGGCTACGGGCATTGGCAGCGCCCTGGCATTGCTTACCAAGAAAACCAGTTCAAAGTTTTTATCCATAGCTTTAGGTTTTTCGGCTGGAATTATGATTTATGTATCTTTCGTTGAAATATTAGCAGAAGGTAGGGAAGCTTTAATATCTGTTCTGGGAGAAAGAGCCGGTTCTTGGGCTGCTGTTGGGGCCTTCTTTTTTGGTATTATGATTACTGCAGTTATTGATAAATTAATACCATCCGCAGAAAACCCGCATGAAATTCACCGGGTAGAGGAAATGAGCCAGCAAAGTGAAAAGCATAAGTCTAGATTAATGAGAATGGGGATATTCACGGCGATAGCCGTCGGAATTCACAATTTTCCAGAAGGGATAGCAACCTTCATAGCTGCCCTTAATGAACCCAGTCTTGGGATAGCGATAGCTTTTGCCATTGCTATACATAATATTCCGGAAGGCATTGCTGTTTCAGTACCGGTATTCCACGCAACCGGCAGCAGAAAAAAGGCTTTCAGATTATCGTTTTTGTCAGGGTTATCTGAGCCAGCAGGAGCATTGATAGGATATTTTTTTCTCCTTAGATTTTTTACTGATGTTGTGTTCGGTTTTATTTTTGCTGCTGTAGCAGGAATCATGGTGTATATTAGCCTTGACGAACTGCTTCCGGCTGCACGTGAATATGGGGAGCACCATTTATCTATTTATGGTCTAATTGCCGGAATGGCTGTAATGGCTTTAAGCTTATTATTGTATCTGTAAACATTTATTTTTAAAGAATGAAAGAGAAGATCTGTTTACACTTCAGGTTTAGAGCTAGAGTAACACGCCAAGCATGCTAAAGCAAGGGGACGGGTTGGCATCCCTTGGCACTTCGCACTTGGCACCGGCCAGCAGCCGCAGTATAGGCTAGGCCGTTTTTAAATATTTGGCGGTAGTTAATTAGATGGTCAATTTAAAAGAAATTTTCTGCTGGAACATTCATTTTTCTGGAAATGGGCTTAAGGTTCGGCCCAATTTTAGAAGTATTAACAATAGAGTGTAATAAAGCGTTTTTATGTCATTGACTTAGTGTTTCAGCTACCCTAAAAAGTCAGAAAGCTGATGGCGCCGAACATGATATTTTCTCGGACAGCGCGATAGATGAAATATTTAAATTCTCCAGTGGTAGGCCCGGATAGTAAACAAGGTCTGTACTCATTGTTTGCTTTATGGAGCCCAGAACAATCGAAGAATTATTGACGACCATATACTGATACCCATAGAGTGACAACACGGTTATGGTAGAATCCAAATAAGAGAGGAGAGCTACCATGCCGAAGAAAAAGATAAGTGATGATGATGCCCTAGCCCTGGTTTTAAGTGGACTTAAAGGTGAATTACCTGTTTCAGACCTCTGCCGAAAATATGGTGTATCCACCGCTACTTATTATAAACTGAGAGACCAGTTTATCGCCGGTGGGGTTCAGGGACTCCAGAACAATGGCAAAACCGACCAGGTTAAAGCCTTAGAACTACGAATAAAGGAACTTGAACAAGCCCTGGGACGGAAAACCCTGGAGGTAGAGATACTAAAAAAAACGGAAGATTTCTTCAACCGCAAGTTTCCGAAGTAGACCCGGAACGCTATGCTGTATTGGCCGCTGAACTAAGGAAAGGCGGAATCAGTATCAAAGATGCTGCCAAAGTATTAGGAGTACCGCGCTCAAGGTTCTATCTTCGTACTCGTAAGAGTAACCAAACACCTAAACCCAAGCAGAATTATGTATCTGATAAAGAACTAGCCGCGGCAATTAAAATGGCCTGTAACCAGTATCCTCTTTATGGCTATCGCCGTATTCGCGTTATACTTAGACGCGAATTTAACATAAATATCAGTCAAAAGCGGGTTAACCGGATTATGAACAAACTAAGTCTGAGCCAACAACGGTTGAAAAACCGACGTATAGTCCAAATGAAAAAGCGACCTGGTCAGCCTACTAAACCCAATCAAATTTGGGAAATGGACATGACCAAGACCTACCTTACTGGTTACGGCTGGCTATATATTATGGCCATAATTGACCGCTATGATCGTTCTATCGTTGGCTATGAAATCAACTCCAGAGCCAGAGCTGACGAGTGGTTAGCAGCCTTTGACAAAGCTGTCAAGAACCGTTTCCCTGAAGGGACCAGGGATCAAAGACTAATACTGCAAGTAGATAATGGGTGCCAGCCAACCAGCCGTAAATTTGTTAAGGAATTGTCCACTTGTGACGTAACTCTATTGTATTCGGCCTATGCTACACCAGAACATAATGCTCATATTGAACGGTTTTTCCGTACTCTCAAAGAAGAAGAACTCTACTACAACTTGTATGAAACATACAGTGAAGCAATTACCTCTATAGAGGCTTACATAGATTTCTATAACAACAAACGTATTCATTCAGCTCTGGGATATTTAACCCCGGCTGAATATTACCAGCAAAGTATTCTACAAAATGTTGCCTAACTGTGTTGACAAAATGGGGGGCAGTACATTGCCATCCATATTCTTCTGGATATAACAGTTCCACTGCCAGAGGAGGGATGTTCTGTTAATTGCTTTACTTGAAACCACGGCATTATTATGCTATATTAATTTTTGGTAATTACACACGCTGATGGACTTGATGAAAAGTGCTAAGATATTTAGCTTTCAGCAAGGATGATATCAGCGGAGGAAAAAAACTAAGAGGAGGTGTTTATGGTGTCAGTAATTACAATGAAACAACTTCTGGAAGCAGGAGTTCATTTCGGGCACCAGACACGGAGATGGAACCCTAAAATGGGTACCTATATTTACATGGAGCGCAATGGTATCTACATTATTGACCTACAGCAGACAGTAAAGAAATTCGAAGAAGCTTACGAATTTATCAAAAGTGTGGTTGCTGAAGGTAAAGGAATCCTTTTTGTTGGGACTAAGAAACAGGCTCAGGAGACTATTAGAGAAGAAGGCGAAAGATGCGGGATGTTCTATGTTAACCAGCGTTGGCTGGGAGGTATGCTTACCAATTTCAAAACCATTAAGAAACGCGTTCTTCGTCTTAAGGAATTGGAAAAGATGGAACAGGATGGCAGTTTTGAAGTCCTTACCAAAAAAGAAGTTGCTAAACTGGTTAACGAAAGGGAAAGACTGGAACGGTTTTTAGGTGGAATTAAGAACATGGAAAAGCTTCCGGGAGCAGTTTTTATCGTCGATCCCAGGAAGGAGAGAATAGCTGTTGCCGAGGCCCGCAAGTTAAATATTCCAGTCGTTGCCATTGTAGATACAAACTGTGACCCTGATGAAGTAGACTTTGTTATTCCAGGCAATGATGATGCCATCAGAGCAGTTAAGTTGATTACAAGTAAGATTGCGGATGCAGTCCTCGAAGCTAAACAAGGGGAGCAGGTAGCCATTTAGAAAGCTATATTCTAAGGGGTAGGTTTCTTACCCCTTTTTTAACCTTGTAACTTAATCTAAATAGGGGGTTATGTGTTGGTTACAGCTGAAATGGTAAAAGAGCTACGTGAGAGAACTGGCGTAGGTATGATGGATTGTAAGAAAGCATTAATAGCTACAAATGGGGATATGGAAAAAGCTATAGATGAATTAAGAGCCAAGGGATTGGCTAAAGCAGCAAAAAAAGCAGGACGCATTGCTACAGAAGGGTTAGTCGTGTCCTACGTCCATTTGGGAGGAAGAATTGGAGTTTTAGTAGAGGTCAATTGTGAGACGGATTTCGTAGCCAAAACTGATGAATTCAAACAGCTTGCCCACGACATTTCAATGCAAATTGCTGCTAGCAATCCTGAATTTATCAGTAGGGATCAGGTAACAGCCGATGTTATTGCCAAAGAGAAAGAAATCCTTAAAAACCAAGCCCGGGAAGAAGGAAAACCGGAAAAGATAATTGATAAAATGGTTGAAGGCAGGATAGAAAAGTTTTATAAAGAAAAATGTTTATTGGAACAGCCTTTTATTAAGGATATGGATAAAACCGTTCAAGAGTTAATTCATGACTATATTGCTAGATTAGGAGAGAATATTACTGTAAGGCGGTTCGCGAGGTATGAGGTTGGTGAAGGAATAGTAAAAACAGAGGAATAGCCTGATTAGTGATTGACAGTGTCAGGAATATCGCAGTCGCGTATGATTAAATTCGCTCTCTGGGGGAGGTAGTAACTTGCAATATCCCAAGTATACACGTGTGGTTCTGAAACTTAGTGGTGAGGCATTAGCAGGTGATCAAGGGTTCGGAATAGACTATCAAATACTCTCCTCTATTGCTCGACAGGTTGTGGAAGTGGTAAAAAAAGGTGTTCAAGTTGCAATAGTTGTTGGTGGGGGAAATATCTGGCGCGGAGTTGCCGGGAGCGCTAAAGGAATAGATCGTGCGACTGCAGATTATATGGGAATGCTGGCAACAGTAATTAACGCCCTGGCTTTACAAGATGCCTGTGAAAAGGCAGGTGTGGCTACCCGGGTAATGTCAGCTATTGAAATGAAAGAAATAGCTGAGCCATATATTAGACGCAGGGCAATCAGGCACTTAGAGAAAGGCAGGGTAATCATTGTTGCGGCAGGCACAGGCAATCCTTATTTTTCAACCGATACTGCTGCAGCCTTAAGATCGGCTGAGATTGAAGCCCAGATTATTCTTATGGCTAAAAGAGTTGATGGCATTTATGATTCTGATCCCAAGAAAAATCCAAATGCCAAAAAATTTAATGCCATCAGCTATATAGATGTTTTGAACAAGGGACTTGCGGTGATGGATGCTACAGCAGCGTCCCTTTGCATGGATAATCATATTCCTATTATCGTATTTGACCTTACTACCGACGGAAATATTTTGAAAGCGGTTATGGGAGTAGATATTGGTACGTATGTAGGAGGGAAATAAATGATTAAGGATGTACTTAATGATGCTGAAACCAGAATGAAAAAAACTGTAGAGTATCTTGCTAAAGATTTAGCTGCACTCCGGGCGGGAAGGGCTAATCCGGCCATGGTAGAAAAGATAATGGTTGACTATTATGGTTCAGCTACCCCTATCAGCCAGTTGGCTAACATAACAGTACCCGAAGCTAGATTGCTGGTTATTCAGCCCTGGGATAAAAGCATAATTCCCGATATTGAAAAATCAATTCTGAAATCAGATCTGGGAATTAACCCTTCCAATGATGGTAATGTTATTCGGCTGGTCATACCTCAATTGACAGAAGAAAGAAGAAGGGATTTAGTAAAGGTGGTAAAAAAGAGGGCGGAGGAGGCAAAAGTAGCGGTCCGTAATATCCGGAGGGAAGCTAATGAGATGATTAAGGCCTCTGAAAAAGAAAAGCTCATAGCCGAAGATGAGAGTAAAAAAGGAATTGACGATATCCAGAGGATAACTGATAAGTTTATTAAGGAACTGGATACAATACTTCAAGCCAAGGAAAAAGAAATTATGGAAGTATGATATTGCTACCCTTAGCATTTCATAGGTTATAATTTATAATAAGGTTATAAAAATACCCCCTTTTTAAAGGGGGTTTATAGTTTGAAATACGAAAGGGAGACTATAATAGATGCGTGAGAACAATATAAATATAGCCAAGCTTCCGCGTCATATAGCCATAATTATGGATGGGAACGGCAGATGGGCCCGTAAACGGTTGTTGCCAAGAACTGCAGGACATAGAGCAGGGATGAGTTCATTAAAAGGGGTAGTTCAAACCTGCGCTGAAATCGGGATTCCCGTTCTTACCGTTTATGCTTTTTCCACAGAAAATTGGAAGCGGCCAGTAGAAGAAGTTAATTACCTAATGAAACTACTGGTTGAGTATATGCATAAGGAGTTAGATGAGCTACATGAGAACAACATCCGGATAAATATCTTGGGTGACTACAAGTCTCTGCCTCATGAGTGCCAGATTGTAGTAAAAGAGGCTATGAGGACCACCAGTAAGAATACAGGAATGATTCTAAATATTGCTTTGAACTACGGCTCAAGACGTGAGATACTGGAAGCGGTAAATCATCTGGTAAAACAAGCTGCTGATGGCTTATTGCCGGCCGGGGAGATTACTGAGGAGGATTTTTCCCAGTTACTGTCTACCAAAGATTTGCCGGATCCCGATTTGGTTATTAGAACCGCAGGGGAAATGAGGCTGAGCAATTTTCTTTTATGGCAGATTGCTTATGCGGAATTGTGGATTACTGACTGTATGTGGCCTGAATTTTCGAAGGAGGAGCTTATGAAAGCATTGAATGATTACCAGAACCGGGATAGGAGGTTTGGAGGTATAAGCAGGAAAAAAATGGAGCAGGATATAAATGGGATGAGCAACTGATGTTAAAAACCAGGATAATTACTAGCATTATTGGAATTCCTATAATTTTGGCCGTCCTTTTTATTGGAGGGTTATACTGGCAGATATTTTTCGGCATTTTAGCGGTAATTGGATTGCATGAATATTTTAGTATGATGAAAAACAAAGGCCATCACCCTCTGGTTATTGAAGGATATTTGCTGCTTCTTTTAGCCTTAGGCTATTACTTGTATCCAGACAAAGTGATTTTTTCCCTGGCAGGTATTGTATTCCTAACTGTACTAGAAATGATAGTCCGGTACCCAAAGGTTACAGTCCAAGATGTATCACTCAGCTTTTTTGGAGCCTTCTATATAGGATTTTTATTTAGTTTTGCCCTCTTGATTAATACATTGCCGCATTCTTTTCCAGCAATTATCTTGGCCTTTATCCTCACTTGGAGCAGCGATATAGGCGGTTACTTTGCCGGAAGATTGTGGGGCAAGAGAAAGCTAACCATGTTACTGAGCCCAAACAAAACCTGGGAGGGGGCCTTAGGTGGGGTTTTTTTATCGATTATAACCGCAGGTTTATTTTTCTTAATTGTTGACCTTGATTTTATAAAACCCGCATATGTATTATTATTGGGATTATTTTCGAGCATATTTGCCCAATTGGGTGATTTATTTATATCAGGATTTAAAAGGTATTTTGGGGTTAAAGACTCTGGACGTATTATACCTGGCCACGGCGGGGTTTTAGATAGATTTGACAGCTTTATGCTGGTTGTTCCAGTTATATATCTATTTTGGTTAAACATTTGAGGAACACGAAAAGAGAGGGAAAAACGTGGATCTTGATTTACAGAAATACCTCAAACTACTGGCAAGAATCGCCATTATTGTAATGTTATTGGTTGCCGCTCATTTTTTATATTCCTACGTTTTTCCTATAATTGGAGAGATTTTATCCTACTTACCTGAACTATTTCTCCCCTTTATAATTGCCGTCATTTTGGCGGTATTGATTGAACCTCTGGTAGTTTTTTTTGAAACCAAATTGCGATTTAGACGAACTCTAGCGGTTTTAACCAGCCTGGGTTTGAGTTTTGGTGGTCTGACATATCTTATAGTGCTCATTATGACAACCATCGTATCGGAAGTAACCAGTTTATATTTTTTCACCAGGGCTAATTCTGATGAGATAATTGACCGGGTAATGACATCATTTAACGATATCCAGCTGTTTTACCTGCGGCTGGATCTTCCTCAGCAGATTCAAGATTCCATTGAAGATAGCCTGGAAGCCCTATTAAAATTAGTTAATAGGTTAATGGATGCAAGTATTGAACAATTAGTGAACTGGCTGACCATGTTGCCCAGTTTGTTTATTTTCTTAATTATCTCCACCATTGCCACATTTTTTATTATGAAAGATCGAGCCCTGATTAGGGAATTTTTTCTTGGGGTAATACCTGATAAGGCTCGTTTGAAAACCCGGGATGTAATCGGGCAGTTGTTCAAGACCCTGGTAGGTTTTGTCAAGGCCTATTCGATACTGGTATCAACAACTGCTGTTGTTACTATGGTTGCGTTAAAGCTGTTAGGGATTAAATACATCCTAACCATTGGCATAATTGTTGGACTGTTGGATATACTTCCCGTTTTAGGTCCAGGCCTGCTTTTTATCCCCTGGATATTATGGCAATTCATAATAGGCAAAACTTCTCTGGGGATCGGCTTGATTGTGGTATATGCTGTTATATCGGTGGTCAGACAATCCTTAGAGCCAAAGGTTGTAGGCCATAATATTGGGCTGCACCCCCTAGCAACATTAGTATCTCTTTATATCGGTCTGCAGATAGGTGGTTTTAAGGGAATGATTATAGTCCCGGTTTTGGTAGTAATATTTGTTGCCTGTTATAGAGCAGGTGTATTTAATCAGCTAATTTGGAGGAAAATGTGATGAATGGTACCGAAAAAACAAGGCTGGTAATTTTGGGTTCTACTGGATCCATTGGCAGGCAGGCCTTGGAAGTAGTTGATATGCATAAAGATAAATTTCAGGTGGTTGGAATTGCCGCTCGCGATGAAGTTCAGGTTCTTAACCAGCAAATTGAGCGTTATCAGCCTCGAAAAGTTGCAGTTACAGATACTAATGCCTACAAAAACCTAAAGGAAACGGTTCCCGATACGGTTGAGTTATTGCAAGGCATGGAAGGTTTGTGTGAAATAGCTTCCATGGCTGAGGCAGATATAGTGCTTGTAGCCCTTAGCGGTTCAGTGGGAATACTCCCGACCTTGTCAGCTATAAAGTCGAAAAAGCGAATTGCCTTAGCCAATAAGGAGACCTTGGTAGCGGCTGGGGATATTGTAATGCAGCAGGTAAGAGAAAATTCCGTATTACTGCTGCCGGTGGATAGTGAACATTCTGCAATTTTTCAATGTCTAGCGGGAGATAGACCGTATCTTAAAAGGATTTGGTTAACCGCGTCAGGAGGACCTTTCAGACACTATACCCAGGAACAGCTTAATCATATTAGCGTGGAGATGGCATTGAAGCATCCTAACTGGGATATGGGACCCAAAATTACCATTGATTCAGCTACCCTTATGAATAAAGGCCTGGAAGTAATTGAAGCCCATCATCTGTTTCAGGTTGACTACCAGGCGATTGAAGTAATTGTTCAAAAAGAGAGCATAATTCACTCAATGGTAGAATTTGCTGACGGTTCTTTTCTGGCCCATTTAGGTGTACCTGATATGCGCATACCAATACAGTATGCTTTGACTTACCCATTAAGGATGGATTCTCCGGCGAAAATACTTGATTTCAGAAGCCTCGGCACAATTAGTTTTGAACCGCCGGATTTAACCAAGTTTCCGTCTTTATCCCTGGCTTATTCTGCAGGAAAGACCGGGGGGACAATGCCAGCCGTTTTGAATGCGGCTAATGAAGCAGCGGTAGGCAATTTTTTAGCTGGACGCATAAGGTTTATTGATATACCAAGGTTAGTTGAAAAAGTAATGCTCAAACATGATGTTATTCACACTACAGACGTTGGCACTATAATGGAAATAGATGCTTGGGCCAGGGAAATATGCGAGGAGCTAATAACCAAGAAGGAGGTTAAATAATGTCCATAATAATTACCTTGATTATTATTGCAGTTCTTATTCTGGTTCATGAGTGGGGCCACTTTACTGCAGCCAGAAGGATTGGAATACCTGTGCACGAATTTAGCTTAGGTTTTGGGTATCGCTTGTTTTCGATTAATAGAAACGGTGTTATGTACTCGATCCGGTTAATCCCGCTGGGGGGGTTTGTCCGTATGGCCGGAGAAGAGCTGGGGGACTACGAGGATCCTAAAGGGTTGAGCAACCGGACTCCATTGGAGAAAATGAGGGTATCGTTTGCCGGACCATTTATGAATTTTGTTCTGGCTATACTGATATTTGCCTATACCTATACTTTTATAGGCATTCCCCAGGCTTCAGACCAGCCTGTAATCGGTAGTATAGTAGCGGGAAAACCGGCTGAATTGGCGGGGCTCAGACCAAATGATGAAATATTAATGGTAAACGGACAGAGGGTAGGCAGTTGGACAGAATTCACCAGTATAATTGCCGCGAGCCAGCCGGGTGAGGTTTTAGAGCTTAGTATTAAGCGCAGCGAAAGTAATCTATCAATAAATGTAATTCCAGAATTAAATGAAGCCACGGAGATACCGGCCATAGGGGTAATGAATCAGGTGGTTTACCAAAAACAAGGGATTATTGAGTCAATCAAGACTGGGGTTGTACAAACTTATGAACTGACAATTATGCTTCTGGGCGGGCTGTGGATCCTGATTACCGGTGGTGCTTCAGCAGGGGATCTTGCCGGTCCGGTAGGGATTGCCCAATTGGTCGGCGAAGCAGCTCAAGGAGGTACAGTATTTCTTTTAGCGTTTACTGCTTTTTTAAGCATAAACCTTGGTATAATCAATTTGCTTCCCATTCCTGCTCTCGATGGAAGTAGAATTGTATTTGCCTTGGTGGAAGCAATAAGGAGAAAGCCCTTGGAACCTGAAAGAGAGGGATTTATTCACTGGGTAGGATTCCTGTTTCTCATTACCCTTATCATTTTTGTTACTTACAACGATATTATACGCATAATTAAAGGATAGTTGGCTGGTGGCGGCTAAAAGCCAGATGGATAAGGAATATGGTGATTTAATGTGCGGCGTAAAACCAGGGTAATAAAAATTGGAAAAGTTAAGATTGGGGGAGAAAACCCGGTAGTTGTTCAATCCATGACTAATACCGATACTCGTGATATTGAAAATACCGTTAAGCAGATTAATGAACTGGAGTCTGCGGGATGTGAAGTTGTGCGGCTTGCGGTTATCAACCAGGATGCCGCCAATAGCATTAAACTGATAAAAAAGAGAACCAGTATTCCTATTGTTGCGGATATTCATTTTGACTACCGATTGGCCCTTGCAAGCATAAAGGCCGGTGCTGATGGATTGCGAATTAACCCCGGCAATATTGGACATGAGAAAAAAATAAAAACCGTAGTTGAAGCCTGTAAGGACCACCATGTACCTATAAGGATAGGGGTGAATGCTGGTTCACTTGATAAAAAACTGGTTAATAAATATAAGGGTATTACCGCTGAGGCCATGGTAGAAAGCGTTATGGATAATGTAAGGATTCTGGAGGATATGGGTTTTGATAGTATAAAGATATCCCTTAAAGCATCCTCAGTACCATTGACTGTTCAAACTTACCGGATGATAGCTGCTAAGGTAGATTACCCTTTGCATTTAGGTATTACTGAAGCGGGAACCATGGAAAGGGCTTTGATTAAAACAGCTATGGGTTTGGGAATCCTGCTTAATGAAGGTATAGGAGACACCATTAGGATATCTATGACTGCGGATCCCATATATGAGGTATGGGCCGGGTATGAAATTTTAAGGAGTCTGGGAATAAGAAAAAGAGGTGTTGAATTGATTTCTTGTCCCACCTGTGGCAGGTGCGAAATCGATCTTATGCGGATAGCCAAAGAAGTTGAAGAGCAAGTGCGCTTTATTGATAAACCCATTAAGATTGCGGTGATGGGATGTGTAGTGAACGGCCCTGGCGAGGCCAAAGAAGCCGATCTGGGTATAGCTGGTGGCAGGGGTTTTGGTTTGATATTTAAACATGGTAACATTATTAAAAAAGTGCCAGAAAATGAATTAGTAAATGAACTGCTGGAGCAAATAAGTCAATTTTAGGAGGGACTCCAATGAGGTGCTCGGAATTATTCTACCCGACATTACGTGAAACCCCAAGTGAGGCTGAGATTATCAGCCACCAATTACTGTTGAGAGCTGGATTTATCCGGAAAACTACAGGGGGTATCTATACATATTTGCCCCTTGCCTACAGGGTGCTGAACAAAATTATGAAGATAATTAGAGAGGAAATGACTAATGTAGGTGGACAAGAAGTAATAATGCCAATAATTCAGCCTAAAGAGTTATGGGAAAAATCAGGCAGGTGGTCGGTTTATGGAGATGAAATGTTTAGACTTACCGACCGGCACCACCGGGGGTTTGCCCTTGGACCTACTCATGAAGAAATCATTACTGCTTTGGTAGATTCTTGTGTCCATTCCTACCGGGATCTTCCATTGCTTCTTTACCAGATCCAGAATAAGTACCGGGATGAGATTAGACCGAGATTTGGACTGATGCGGGGTCGGGAATTTATCATGAAAGACGCTTATTCTTTTGATATTGATGAGAACGGATTGGATGAATCCTACCGAAATTTGTATCAAGCGTATAGCCGTATTTTTCAAAGGCTTAACCTGCAATACAGGGTGGTAGAGGCGGACAGTGGTGCTATAGGCGGAAATGAAAGCCATGAATTTATCGTATTGGCTGAAAGCGGCGAATCGGAAATTGTCTACTGCGAGAATTGTAATTATGCTGCCAATGTAGAAAAGGCAGTATGTATAGCTGAAACATCAATAACCCATCGGGCCTCTTTTGAGCAATTAAGAAAAGTACACACTCCCGGGAAAAAGAGCATACAAGAGGTTGCCGATTATTTAGAACTCCCCAAGGAAGCCCTGGTTAAAACTATGCTGTATTATGCAGATAATGAGATGATAGCTGCTGTAGTCAGGGGGGATCGGCAGCTAAATGAAATAAAATTAAAAAACGCCGTAGGGTGTAATGAGTTGAAAATGGCTGATGAAGAGGCCATTAAAAAGGTATGTGGAGCTGGAATCGGCTCCTTAGGACCGGTAGGTATAAAGATGAGAATATTTGCCGATAATGAAGTGGCCAATATGTCAAATTTTGTCTGCGGGGCTAACCTGGATGACTACCACTATATTAATGTCAATTGGGGACGTGAGGCTACCCCTGAGCGTTTCCTTGATTTACGGTGTGCGGAAAGCGGGGACAAGTGTCCGAATTGTGAAGGATATGTCAAATCAACCAGGGGGATAGAGGTAGGGCACATTTTTAAACTGGGCACTAAATATTCCGATTTGATGGATGCAAATTTCCTGGATAATAGCGGCAAGGAACAGCCGTTTGTTATGGGCTGTTATGGTATTGGCGTTTCCCGTACTATG
Source organism: Syntrophomonadaceae bacterium (assembly GCA_050949865.1). GTDB lineage: Bacteria > Bacillota > Syntrophomonadia > Syntrophomonadales > Syntrophomonadaceae > JBMNGN01. The sequence continues at coordinate 233,033 of JBMNGN010000001.1, read as the reverse complement.
GCTGCGGCTATTGAACAAAATAACGACAAAGATGGTATAATATGGCCTATACCCATTGCCCCTTATCATGTAATTATAATACCTGTGAATAAAAACAAGGCAGAACAATACCGGATGGCCATGGAGTTTTATCAGGAAATGGTATCCCAGGGCATTGAAGTGTTAATTGATGATCGTGATGAAAGAGCCGGGGTAAAGTTTAAAGATGCGGATCTTATTGGCATACCTATTCGCATAACCATAGGTCAAAAGGCCGTACAGGAAAAAAAGGTGGAATTAAAAGTTAGGTGGCAAGAAGATATAGAATTGGTGGACCTTAAGGAGGTTATCCCGCGGATCAAAGATATTATAGCTGCTGAGGTGTTTTAATGGTCAGGTTGGTGTACGGATAATGACAGTATATGAGATAATCTTTAAGTTGGCCCTGGCTGGTATTCTTGGCGGTTTAATCGGTTTGGAAAGAGAAAGTCTGAACCGACCTGCCGGATTGAGGACCTATACCCTGGTCTGCGTAGGGTCAACCCTGGCTATGATTGTTTCGCTGGATATGTATTACCAGTATTACCAGACAGTTAATGCTGACCCGGGAAGGATTGCTGCTCAAGTTGTAAGTGGGATCGGCTTTCTGGGAGCAGGAACTATACTCCGTGAAGGAGCCACGGTAAGGGGTCTAACTACGGCAGCTGGTTTATGGGTTGTGGCCTGCATCGGTCTGGCAGTTGGGGCAGGTTTGTATTTGCCGGCTATTATTACCACCGGGTTAATCTTGTTTATACTTGTTTATTTTATCAAGTTTGAACAAAAGATTACCGGAATGCGGGAATATAAAGGGATTGTAATGGTGGTTAAGGACTTGCCGGGCCAAGTGGGCAGGATCGGTTCAATTTTGGGAGATCTGGAGGTCTCCATTAAGGACATTCAATTAACCAGGATAGAAGGCGATAATGACCTTGAAGTTGAGTTGCTGATACAGTTACCCTCAGGGGTTTCCATGGAAGAGGTTGTTAACGAATTATCTCAAATAAATGGATTGCGTGCTATAGACAGATTAAACTGATAATTGAGTTAAGCTACTATCTAAAGGAGATATGCCGTGGCAGGCAGTTTTTATAATTTTGTATATCATATTGATTCAGAGATGGCCCGGTTTTGGAAAAACACCCGAATTCAAAAGGTAGAGGTGTTGAAAGAGCGGAAAACCTGGCAATTTTCCATCTTAATCGAAGAACCGATCAAAAGTTCAATTGTTAAAAATACGATCAAAACCCTTCTAGCTTCGCTGCCTTTCCTGGAACATATCAAGATATTATTGTTTCCGTTTAACTACTCCCAACTGGTTAGCCGCATTTTGACCTGCGATCATCAGGGCTTGTCCAGCTACCTGTTTAACAACCCTGATATGCTTGGGTCTTTAAACATACAGATAAACGATAATAGAATAGATATTATCGCCGACAACCAGGACTTATACACTATGTTAATCGATGATGAGATATGCGACAGACTCTCGGGATGGTTTTATAATGAGTATTGTCTGACCCCGATTGTAAGAGTAGTAAAAGAGGCTATTGAAACAGAACCGACAGATGCAGATTACCCAAGTTCGTCAGGGGGCTATCACCTATTAGCCATTGAACCCCAATACTCGGCAAAAAAGAAGCCAAGAAGGAAGAGACCAAAAAGCAAGAGCCTTGCGCAAATGCCAGCCTTGCCCATCGCGGAACTCGAGGAAGGACTGAAAGCGGTTGTGGTACAGGGGGAGATTTGGGATAAGCAGGCCAATACCCTAAAAGATGGACGGATTCTAATGACCTATTCTTTAACCGATTATAATGATTCTATCCTGGTTAAATCCTTCCTGGAAAGGCCTGAAGACGATAGCCTTCAAATAGGCGAGTGGATAGCTGTGCGCGGCAGCATTCGATATGATACGTATGTCAGGGAACTGGTTTTATTTATGGATAGCTATGAATCTTTAGGGCATAGAACCAGGGTTGACAATAGCAAGGATAAGAGGATAGAGCTGCATGCTCACACCAAGATGAGCGCTATGGATGGGGTAGCTGATGTAACAATGCTGATAAAAAAAGCTGCGGAGTGGGGGCATCCTGCTATAGCTATTACTGATCATGGCACGGTCCAGGCCTTTCCCAATGCTTATAGCGCCTCCCGGGATTACAATATAAAAGTGATTTATGGAGTAGAAGCATACCTGGTTAGTGAGGACAAGAAAGAATATCCATACCATATTATCCTATTAGCGGCAAATGAACAAGGTTTGCGAAACTTGTATTATCTCGTTAGTATTTCCTATCTTGATTACTTCTATCGTCATCCAAAAATACCGAGAGCTGAACTGGAAAAACATCGCGAAGGAATACTGGTTGGCAGCGCCTGTGAAGCAGGAGAACTATTTGGTGTGGTTATGAAAAATGAGCCTGAGGAAATAATCAACCAAATAGCCAGTTTTTATGATTATTTTGAAATTCAGCCGGTTGAAAACAATTTATTCCTGATAAGAGCTGGAAAGGTTAAAGATGAGGATGAATTAAGAAAGATTAATCAAACTATAGTTGAACTTGGAAAAAAGCTGGGCAAACCAGTAGTCGCAACCGGAGATGTGCATTTTATCGATCCTGAGCATGAGATTTTCCGGCGGATTATTCAAGCCGGCCAGGGTTATGAAGATGCCGAAGCCCAAGCGCCTCTATACTTTAGAAACACCGAAGAGATGCTGAAGGAATTTGCCTACCTTGGCACTGAGGATGCAAGAAAAGTGGTCATTGAGAACCCATTAATCATTAATAACCGGATAAAGCAGTTAAAGCCGGTTCCGGAAGGTTTTTATCCCCCCCAAATTGAGTCCGCGGAAAGTGAAATAATAGAACTAACCTGGAAGCGGGCCCGTTTATTATACGGTGATAACCCTCCAGCAATTGTAACCGAGAGAATAGAAAGAGAGCTGGCCTCAATTACCAAGCATGGCTTTAGTGTTCTATACCTAATTGCCCACAAGCTGGTAAAGAAATCCAATCAGGATGGATACCTGGTAGGTTCCAGGGGGTCGGTGGGTTCTTCCTTAGTAGCGTTTTTGACCGGTATTACCGAAGTAAACCCGATAAGCCCCCATTACTTGTGCCCCGAATGTAAATACACCGAGTTTTTCCTTTCCGGTGAAACAGCATGCGGGGTTGATTTACCGGCTAAGAAATGTGTCCGGTGTGGGAGTGAATTATTAAGAGACGGTTTTGATATACCTTTTGAAACCTTTCTGGGATTTGAGGGCGATAAGATTCCAGATATTGATTTAAACTTCTCTGGAGATTACCAGTACTATGCCCATCAATATGTTGAAGAATTATTTGGAAAAGAGAATGTATTCAGAGCGGGTACCATTTCTACCATCGCTGAAAAAACCGCTTATGGTTTTGTTAAAAAATATGCCGAGGAACGGAACATAGAGATCAGGAACGTTGAGATCATGAGATTAGTCCAAGGTATAACCGGGGTTAGGAGAACTACCGGGCAACATCCGGGCGGGTTAATAGTAGTTCCCCATGATCATGACATATACGAATTTACTCCTTTGCAGCACCCGGCCGATAATAAGGATTCCGGAGTAATCACCACTCACTTTGAATACCATGCTATTGGAGACCAACTGGTTAAGCTGGACATACTTGGCCATGACGACCCTACTGTCCTTAAAGTCTTGGAAGATTTAACGGGTATTAAGGCCGATAGTATAAGTTTAAGTGATGCAGAAACCATGAAAATATTCTCCGGTTTAGAACCTCTAGGAGTAGTTAAAGAACAGGTTCTTACTAGTGTTGGTACCTATGGAATACCTGAATTTGGCACCCGGTTTGTAAGGCAGATGCTAGAAACCACCAGACCCCAGTCTTTTGGTGAACTAATAAGGATAAGCGGTTTATCCCATGGAACTGATGTGTGGTTAAATAATGCCCAGAGTTTAATTCTGGAGGGTGTTGCTGATTTGAAACAGGTAATTTGTATTCGGGATGATATTATGATTTATCTAATTCAAAAGGGATTGGAAAAGCAACATGCATTCAGAATAATGGAACAGGTACGCAAAGGCAGAGGCCTAAGCAAGCAAGAGATTGCATTGATGTTGGATTGCGGGGTTCCACAATGGTATATTGACTCATGTCAAAAGATAAAATACATGTTTCCCAAAGCACATGCAGTAGCCTACGTAACCATGGCATTCCGAATAGCTTATTTTAAGGTATATTATCCTTTGGAATTTTATGCCAGCTTCTTTACTATCAGGGCAGAAGATTTTGATATATACACTGTTCTTGAAGGTTACGATGCAGTTAGAAAACGTATAATGGAAATTGAAGAGGCAGGGTTATCTGCCAGCCAAAAGGACAGGAAACTCTTGCCGGTATTGGAGGTGGTTTTGGAGATGTATGCCCGGGGTTTTTCCTTTTATCCTATAGACATTTACAAGTCGGATGCTGAAAAATTTTTGGTTGAAGGGAAAGGGCTGCGATTACCGTTCTCCGCTTTGCCCAATATTGGGGTATCAGCGGCGCAGGGCATTGTTAAAGCCAGAGAAGAAAAAAAATTCTTATCCATTGAGGATTTTCAAGTACGAACCCACCTTAACAAGACCGGGATGGATCTGTTGAGAAAGAATCAATGTTTGGCTGGACTTCCAGAAACTACCCAAATAAGCCTTTTTAAATAAGAGTTTATTTTTAGATCGTGTCAAGTTACTTTGGGTTTTTAAAAAAGAAAAATCCCCTTTAATAACTAAGCGGTTCTAATTGATCTTAAGAATTGCGCCGTTGCCGTTTTCTTTCCTTTGTTTAAAATAGCTATGTTCCCAAAGGTTTCATTAGTCGCAATCTGGTTTCTCTTCTTTAAGATTTCCTGATCCAATTTAAGCTGTCTTGCCTTGCTCAATTTACTTCTTTTTTTGGCTAATAAGAAATCATACACTACACCGCCATTGGCTTGAAAAGCCCTTAATCTTGCCATTTGATCCACACCTATTCTGCACCACCCCAATGGCCTGGAACTTAACCTGGCTGATAAAATATGGCTGACATGCCCTTCGGCGCTACATCCTACGTAATCTGGTTCATATTGATTTCTTATGCCATCCCAGTTCCCAAGTATATAACTTCTTGCTTCCCGCACAGATTTCTTCTTGGTATCTGTTTCAGTGGAGCTAATGATTTGGGTAAATAGTTTCTTCAATTTCTTCCGTTCCCCATTATTAATGTACTTCCACATAAAGGGTGTAATGTCTGACATATGCGCTGTGGCTTGTGTTACATATTTTGATAGATGATAACGATCCAGCACATAAATACTTCCCTTGAGCCAGCCTAATCCATTTTTGATCCAGGAAGCTCCATCTCCCGATAGATAAATCTTCTCTATTAATTTTGCATCATACGCCTCATCAATATAGTCTGCTACTTCCAACCAAAGCTCATCGCTGTTAGTATAAATGCCGCTGAAATAACGTGGGTTTACAAGCTCCCAGCGCTCTTTCCCCACTTGTTTTATGCCTTCATTGTTACTGCTACCCCAAAACGTCCGGCAATAGACGGCATATGTTGTCCTGAAGTTGACGGAATTACTGCCCAGAATATGACTCCCCTTTAAGGGGAAGGGAGAATTAACTCAACTCTCCCTGAACTACCAGCTTCACCATATGGTCGTCAATAATTCTTCGATTGTTCTGGGCTCCATAAAGCAAACAATGAGTACAGACCTTGTTTACTATCCGGGCCGTACCACTGGAGAATTTAAATATTTCATCTATCGCGCTGTCCGAGAAAATATCATGTTCGGCGCCAGCATAAGCCAGGTGGCTTTTCACATATTCACCCACCTGGGCACGATCTAAGTGAGGTAATTTACATTGTAGATCAATCCGCTGCCTGATGGCGGCGTAGGATTGAAGTCTTAATCTATCCCATAGTTCACTCTGGCCTACCAAAACTAAAGCCATAGGACTCTGGGCGTCCATCTTGAAATTAAGCAAGAAGCGTACTTCTTCCAGCATCTCTTTATCCAGCAGATGGGCTTCATCTACGATGACTACTGGCTGCATCTTATGTATACCCTGTAAAAGCTCAATCTCACGGTGTAATTGTCTTTTGGCGTCGCCGCGATAAAATTTTGCTTCACAGCCTAACTGCTCTAATAGCCCTTTGTAAAAGTGCCTCGGGGTCAATTTGGAATCTGCCAAGTACATTACCATAAATTTTGATTCATCTAAAATATCTTTAAATCTGCGTATGGTGGTAGTTTTTCCGGTTCCGCTATCACCTGTAACTACAGCAAATAGCTGCCGTTTGGCTGCGTACTCCAGTCTTCCCAAGATTTCCTCTAACATGTGAGACTGATACATACTTTCAGTAGGAATATCTCGTGAAAACGGAGTTTTAGATAGTTGGTAATATTCCTCAAACATCTTTCCCGGCCTCCTTCCATACACTTCGGTAGGAAACAACGGGAAGATGAGATTCTTTTCTCTCTTGATTTTCCATCACCCAGGAGTGGAGATAATAATTGCATACGCTGCACTGCCATCTCTTCTGCTTTCTTCTGATCTTTCATGCTGATCCTCTCCTTTTTAAGGTCTCAGCATGATTTTAGTGCTATGTATTTATGAACAAAATGCAGAACGGGTATATACCCATAAATTTGTATTTACTATGGGCCGGACAATTCTTGCCAGCCATCCCGGGGCATTACCTACATACTGCCATATCCTTTGGAGCTTGGACTTGGGAAGACCGGATTTATCTTCCACATTTTCTTGACCTGATTGAATGGCGATTGACTTTAAACATCCTTGGAAGTAATCAAACCTATCATTAAACCATCTTTTCCACCTTCCCAAGGTGCTTTGGTCGGCACTGACACTGGTAGCTGGGTCTTCATTCACTACCGCTTCAATACTACCCCTTACATGACGTTTGTAGGGTACCAGTTTGTCCGGGAGTTCATGATGTATTTTTCTGCACTGGGTACAGCCTAGCCGCCTAATTATTAAAATCCTCTTTTCTCCCAACCCAGTGATACATGTTCTTTTCCGGCTGCCGACTACCTTTAAATGACCACTACAACATGGACAAAGACTCTGCTCCGCGCTCCTAACAAAAAACTCCTTTTTCAGGCTTTTCAATTATTTTATAGTTTGATACAATTACCATACCTTTGGGGTGACGCTTCTGGTGCTCCTGTTCCTGCAGTTGCACATTTAACAGAAGCGTCTTTCCTTTCATAAGATATGGCCATTATATCCATCAATTTCCGGTCAGGCAATACCATCAGCTTTCTGACTTTTTAGGTTAGCTGAAACACTGCACATACACTAACTTGGGTTCTGCGCATTTCCCATCTTGAAGAGCTACATGATCTTCATCAGCTTCTATGTATAGGGTCTTTACAATCTTTTTATTGTCCTTGATCTTGACTGCATTATTATCTACACTGCCCAGCTTGCGGATGCTGTTCATTACCGTCTGGGAGGTTAGCTCCACTGCTTCAGCTGCTTTCTTTCTACTTCGCCTGTAAGGCATATCGATGGCTTCTTCTATCAATCTCGCCTGGAGTGAAGTATCCAGCTTATCATGTGCTGCTATCCCGACTAATTCATCTGAAAGGTAGCTGTATTCTCCGGTTTTCTTATTTTGGTAATAGGTCCTTTTATAGCTGACTTCGCCAAATATCGTGGCCAGATTCTTGATGTCTCCTTTACTTTTCACTACCCAGGTTCGTTTCCTGTCCGCACTCTCTCTTACTGCTTTATCTAATGTTTCCATGGCTTCAGCTACGAGTTTTACCCCTATTCCATCCAGCATTGTCTGGGTGGCCATGATGAATTCAGATATATCTCTTACCTCAGTTAAAAGTCTTTGTATTTCCTCCGCAAATTCTACCCTGATTACTTCTGCAATTTCTTGTATAATATGTTCCATAAGAGTTTCTCCTTTTCTTTGATGATTGGTTTATTTGCAATTCCTATTTTATCAAAGGGGAGATTCTCTTATTTATTTTTCTGCTCCTTTTTCCCAAAGTAATTTTACGCTAAGTTATTTTTAGGAGAACTTGAATAATTTAATTTTAATGTGTTATACTTCTCATAAGCTTGCAATATTTGACACACAAGTGGGTGTTCGCCCACTTTTTCTGTTGTAAAATAACCTACTGATTAAAAAACAAGGAGGTGGCTTGTATTGACTAGACCGGCAGTGCATCAGCTCGAGGCTATAGTGGAAGAATTGCTGGGTAGTATAGGTCTGGAATTAGTTGATATTGAATATCGCAAGGAAAAAAAGAACATGTTGCTTCGGATATTTATAGATAGTGATTCAGGGGTCAATATAGATACATGCGCTAAGGCAACCCATGTACTAAAGGATACTTTGGATCACATGCAGATTGAGTATGACCAGTTGGAAGTATCATCTCCAGGGCTTGATCGAGTAATTAAAAAGGATAAAGACCTTATCAAATTCAGAAATTATTTGGTTACAGTCAAAATGAACAAGATGTATGACGGACCCCGTAAGCTCAAGGGAATTTTAAAGGGTTTTGATGGAGAATCAATTATCATTGAAATAGATAACCGGGAAATAATGCTTCCCAGGGATAAGATCTCAACAATTAAGCTTCAGCCAGAATTTTAAGAGGAGGAAGAACAATGTCTAATGATTTAATACAGGCATTGAATGAAATAGAAAAAGAAAGGGAAATACCCAGAGCAGTATTGATTGATGCTATTAAATCTGCATTAAATACAGCGTATAAAAAGAATTTCGGGATTGCCCAGAATGTAAGTGTAGAATTTAACGAATTAACTGGGGCTGTACGGGTATTTTCCCAGAAGAGGGTAGTTAGCGAGGTTAACGATCCCAGGTTGGAAATACTATATTCAGAGGCCAAGGAACTTTACCCAGACTGTAAAATTGAGGACATGGTATATGTCGAAGTAACCCCAGCCAACTTCGGACGTATCGCCGCCCAAACCGCCAAACAGGTGGTAATTCAGAAGTTTAGGGAAGCTGAGAGAAGTATTATCTATGAGGAGTTTTTAGAAAGAGAAAGTGAAATTGTTACGGGAACTGTTCAGCGTATAGAAAACAGAACCGTATTTATAACCCTGGGGAGAACAGAAGGTATTATGCTTCCAGGAGATCAGATTCCAACTGAAAAATACGAGGTGGGCAAAAGAGTCAAGGCTTATATCTATGAGGTAAAGAACACCTCTAAAGGTCCAAATATATTTGTTTCAAGAACCCACCCTTACTTTTTGAAACGCTTATTTGAACTTGAGGTTCCTGAAATATTTGATGGAGTTGTAGAAATAAAATCAATAGCCCGGGAAGCAGGTTCAAGATCAAAAATTGCTGTTCATTCGCTGGATGACAAGGTAGACTCAGTTGGAGCCTGTGTAGGGCCCAGGGGACTAAGGGTTCAAAACATAGTTTCTGAATTGGGCGGAGAGAAGATTGATATTATAAAATTTGACAAAGATCCGGAAAGGTATATAGCCAATGCCTTAAGTCCTTCCCAAGTAATATCGGTTTTTGTATATGAGGAAGAGAAGAAAGCCAAGGTGGTTGTGCCTGATTATCAGTTATCACTGGCAATAGGTAAAGAAGGACAGAATGCCCGGCTTGCAGCAAAGCTGACCGGATGGAAAATTGATATTAAAAGCCAAAGTCAGTTCACCCTTGAGAGCGGTTTGGAAGAGATGGATTTTAGTCTGGAGGAGAAGGAAAACGATGATTAGGAACCGCAAAATACCGCAGCGAATGTGCGTAGGGTGCAGGGAAATGAAAAACAAAAGGGAATTACTTAGGGTAGTTAGGACGCCTGATGGCAAGATTGAAATAGACCCCACAGGTAAAAAATCGGGAAGAGGTGCGTATATTTGCACTACTATATCCTGCTTTGAACAGGCTATTAAAACTAATAGACTACAGAAAGCACTGGAACGCGAAATACCGGATAATGTTATAGAAGGTTTAAAGGAACATATTAATAAAGCCCAGTGATATAAGGTGGGTGATTGATTGAAAAGGATTTATAATATAATCGGACTTGCCCATAAGGCAGGTAAGGTTTCTACTGGAGCGTTTGCAGCCAAGACTAGTTTGCAAAACCGTAAGGCAAAGCTGCTGATATGTAGTTCCGATATAGCACCAAGGAGTAAAAACGACCTTATTACAAGATGTCAAAAACAGAACATTCCGTGGATAGAATTAGAGAACAAACATACTCTTGGGGCTTGCGTCGGAAAGGCCTACCTGGTTGCAATAACTATTAATGACCTGAATTTGGCCAAGACAGTTGTCGATACAGCAAAGTCGGCAGGAGTAGAGGTAAAAATCATGGGGGTGGTTGAATGGCTAAAATAAGAGTTCATGAATTGGCAAAAGAATTAGGAATAACGAGTAAAGATATGGTTCTAACCCTGCAAAACCTGGGTCTGAATGTTAAAAACCATATGAGCACCATGGAAGAATCTCAGGCTAACTGGGTTAGAAATCGTTTAAAAACTGATACTACGAAAACTGTAGATAGCCCGGTGGACGTACCAAAACCGCAACAAATCGTCCCAAAACCACAACCACCACAACCGGCTGCCCCCAAAGAACCCGCAGATAGAGCTCAAACTACCAAAAAAGCCAGAAAACCAGTGGGCGTTAATAAGGATAAAACCATCAGGAAGGAACAGGATAAGGCTGGTAGGCCGGTGAATGCGCAACATAATGTGGAGAGCAGCCTTGTTGCTAATAAAGTGGCTAAAGATTCGGACAAACAAAAAATCAAGTCGAAAGCTGCCAAAAAACAACCTGCCCGGGGTAATGATAATGAATCTCAAAGAAATCTCAATGAGGTTCCTAGAAAGGATTATAGCCGTCCTTTCAGAAAACCGAAGCATAAAAGAAAAAAGGAGGATCACCTGGCACAGGTCACTCCCGATGTAATCCAAATAGATGACAAGATCACCGTACGTGAATTGGCGGAAAAAATGAATAAGAGTTCGGCAGAGATAATGAAAAAATTGATGGAACTAGGAACAATGGCTTCGATAAATCAGAGTATAGATTTTGATACCGCCGAAATAGTTGCCAGCTTGTATGAAGTGAAAGTAGAGAGAATAATTTCTGAAGAGGAAAAGATCCTGGAGGAGATTATTGATGATGAAGCCAGCTTGAAACCCAGGCCGCCGGTGGTTACAGTAATGGGCCATGTTGATCATGGTAAGACCTCCCTCCTTGACCGGATCCGCAAGTCGGATGTAGTCTCTGGAGAAGCAGGCGGTATTACCCAACATATTGGCGCCTACCAGGTTACAGTCAATAATAATAAAATTACTTTCATAGATACACCGGGCCATGAAGCGTTTACTGCCATGCGGGCAAGGGGTGCTAATCTCACTGATATCGTTGTATTAGTTGTTGCAGCAGATGACGGGGTGATGCCTCAAACCGTTGAGGCCATAAACCATATTAGAGCCGCTAATGTACCTTTTATTGTGGCAGTAAATAAAACTGATAAACCGGATGCCAATCCTCAAAGGGTTATGGAGCAGTTGACAGAATATCAAATAGTCCCTGAAGAATGGGGCGGAGATACCATATTTGTGCCGGTGTCTGCCAAAACGGGTATGGGAATAGATAATCTATTAGAAATGATATTGTTAGTAGCTGAAATGCATGAAATTAAGGCCAACCCTAACCGGCCAGCCGATGGAATAGTTCTTGAAGGCCAACTGGACAAAGGAAAAGGGGCAGTTGCTACAGTACTAGTTCTAAAAGGTACTCTCAAAATAGGCGATTCGCTGATCTGCGGCAGCAATATTTGTAGAGTAAGAGCTATGACTGATGATAAAGGAAGAAGGGTGGAAAAAGCCCACCCATCCATGCCCGTAGAAATTACTGGTTGGTCAGATGTCCCCGAAGTAGGGGAGAAAGTACTGGTCTGTGATGAAAAAATAGCCAAAGAAGTAATAAGCCTGAGGTTGAGTGAGAAGAAACTTGAAGAACAAAAGAAGAGCAGCCGAGTCTCATTAGATGATTTCTTTAAGCAGATGCAAAATTCTGATATTAAGGAATTAAACCTGATTATAAAGGGTGACGTACAGGGATCTATTGAAGCCCTGACTCAATCATTATTAAGATTAAGCACCGAAGAAGTAAAGGTAAATGTTATTCATTCCGCAGTAGGTGCGATCACGGAAACTGACGTAAACTTCGCTTCAGCTTCCAATGCTATTATTTTAGGGTTTAATGTACGGCCCGATAATAAAGCCAGGAAATATGCCGAACTGGAAAATATCGATATTCGGCTTTACCGGATAATTTATGAAGCTATAGAAGATGTCAAAAAGGCCATGGTTGGATTGCTTGATCCTGAATACAAAGAGGTCTACCTGGGCAGGGCAGAAGTGCGGCAGGTTTTCAAGGTTCCGAATGTAGGGGCTATTGCCGGCTCATATGTCAATGACGGAAAAATTCAGCGCAACTCTAATGTGAGGGTACTGCGCAATGGAGTTATAGTCTATGAGGGAAAACTGTTGTCCTTAAGGCGGTTTAAAGATGACGTTAAAGAGGTTCTGGAGAACTATGAATGCGGAATAGGTATTAAGGACTTTGCTGATATTAAAGAAGGGGATGTCATTGAGGCTTATATCCTTGAAGAAGTACCGAGGGAATTATAGACCTTTGCTAATAAATAGAGCGGTATAGATTAAGAAAAAATGTTTCGAACTGAGGGATACTAATGAGTAAGCGAAGGCAAGAGCGCGTATCAGTGGAGATTAAGCGTGCGGTATCAGAAATTATCCGGAAAGAGATTAAGGATCCGCGGATTGATTTTTCTACGGTTTCCATTACCAGAGTGGAAGTGGCCAGTGATTTAAGTCACGCTAAGATTAATGTCAGTATCCTGGGTGATAGTATTAAGCAAAAGGAAACCATAAAAGTATTGGAAAAAGCCAAGGGTTATATAAGAACTCAGTTATCAAAGGAAATCCAATTAAGACATGCTCCTGAGATTGAGTTTAGACTGGATAAATCTATCGAGCATGGGATAAGAATAGCTACACTGCTGGAGGAAATTAAGGCTGAAGAAATCAAAAAGGAGTAATTATGAACTCATTGCTTGAGGTTGGCGAACAACTCTTAATGCGTGATAATTATATAATTGTTGGACACAGCATACCCGATGGTGATTGTATAGGCTCTATTCTGGCCTTGTACATGGGACTGAAATCAAAAGGGAAAAAAGTTGAGATGTTCCTGGAAGATTCAGTTCCTTCTATTTATTTTTACCTGGCAAATGTGGATTTGATCCAGCAAGCCAGGGAAAACATGCCCAGGGTTAAAAATATAATTTTCTTAGATTGTTCGGATGAACAGAGAATTGGGGAAGTTTTTTATCGTTGGTTGCCGGCAGCCGAATGCTGGTTCAATATTGATCATCACAAAACCAACAAGGGGTTTGGCCACTATAATTATGTGGATCCAAGGGCAGCTGCAACTGCGGAAATAGTCTATGATTTGCTTAACACCATGAAGGTAGAGATAACTGCTGAAATGGCTGCGGCATTATATGCAGGGATAGTTATGGATACAGGGAGTTTTATGAATGCTAATACCACCAGCAGAACCATGCAAATGGCAGCCAAACTAATTGAATTAGGGGCCAGTGTTGACGAAGCCAGGATAAACCTATTCGAGTCAAAACCTCCAGAAGAGGTTTTATTGCTGGGAGAGGCTTTAAGAAGCATAAAATTTTCCGAAGATGGGAAAATTGCCTGGATGATACTGCCTCTGAAAGTAATAGAATCGTTGAATGCTCAAAATTACCACCCGGAAGGGATTATAAACTACACCCGAATGATTAAAGGGGTTGAAGTAGGGATGCTATTTCGGGAAACCGCTCCCAGTACGATAAAAATAGGTTTCAGATCCAAAGGTAAGATAGATGTAGCCAGGATAGCTGAATATTACGGGGGAGGCGGTCATAACCAAGCAGCTGGTGCAGTTCAAATCGGGGAATTAGAGGAAATTAGCCGCAAGGTTGTTGAGCGGGTCAGGGAAGTGGTTCAGTATTGGAAGGCTTTTTAAATATTAATAAACCCCAGGGAATAACATCATATGATGTTATTAGGGCATTAAAACCCCTTTTTGATACCAGGGTAAAAATAGGGCACTTAGGAACCCTGGACCCTATGGCAAGTGGAGTATTGTCCGTAGCAGTAGGATGTGGCACCAGAATAATCCCTTATATCCAGGATGAGACTAAAGAATATGTGGCTGACATGACCTTAGGGGCGGTATCTGATACCCAGGATGCTTGGGGCAATATAACCTATACAGGTAAGGTAGAGTATTCTAAAGAGAAGCTGTACGATATACTTAAGTCGTTTCAAGGCAATATAAAGCAATTACCCCCCATGTATTCGGCAGTTCACCATAAAGGGCAAAGGTTGTACACATTAGCCAGGAAAGGTATTACTGTGGAGAGAAAGGCCAGGAATATTACCATTACTGCTCTGGAGCTCCTGCAACTATCATGTTCAAAAGGTTTGCCTATCCTAACTGTAAGGGTATTATGTTCTTCTGGAACCTATATAAGAACCTTATGTCATGATATTGGAGAAAGACTGGGAACCGGCGCCTTTATGTCCAGGCTTGTCCGCACCAGGTCTGGGGTTTTTAGCCTTAATGATGCGGTTAATCTTGAGTCATTGGCGGGTAATAGGCTTAATATAAGGAAACACATCCTGCCCCTGGACTATCCAATTCAAAATATGGACAGTTATACCCTGACCCCTAGTGAGGAACAAAGAGTTAAAAATGGGGGGATTATACCTGGGAAGAAGGGGCAACACCAGGGTAAAGTCAGGTTATACACCGCTGCTGGCTGTTTGTTGGCCATCGCCAAGGTATTGGATGGCAATGATGTTTGTTTGCTTAAACCAATAAGGGTTTTAAACCATAAAGAAAACGGGGAGTTTTAGTAAGATATGGAGATAATTAGAGAAGTCAATAATTACCAGTCGTCCGATAAACCACTGCATCTTGCCCTGGGCAATTTCGATGGGGTACATTTGGGCCACAGGCGATTGATAACAGAGATGGTAAATAGGGCTAGAATAAATAATGGTTTAGCCGCTGCCTTTATTTTTGAACCCCATCCCTCGAAAATCATAAATCCCGATCAGTCCCCTAAGCTGTTGATTAATTTGGGGAGAAAATCGGAATTCCTTGGCAGACTTGGATTAGATATATTGATTTATAACTCCTTTACCCCTGAAATATCGAGATGGACTCCGGAAGAGTTTGTTGAAAGGATACTGATTAAACGGCTTAAGGTTAAGGAAGTTTTTATCGGGTTTAATTATTCATTCGGCCATAAAGGACTGGGTGATCCACCCTTAATGGTCAAATACGGGTTAAAATATAATTTCCAAGTACATATTATTCCTCCGGTATTATTTGAGGGAGAGATTGTTTCAAGCAGTGCTATAAGAAGGTTATTGGAGGCCGGCAACATTACTGGTGCCAGGGATATGCTAACTTACAGCCCCATAATAGAAGGAAAGGTCATAGAAGGGGAGCACAGGGGTTTACGCCTGGGGTTTCCAACTGCCAACCTGGAGTATGATCAAGATTTGAGTATCCCCGGAAGAGGGGTATATGCCGCTTTTGCCTGGGTGAGGGGAAATAAACATAGGGCGGTAGTGAATATCGGCCAAAAACCGACTTTTCATAAGGTTTATCCTACATCAGTCGAGGTACATCTGCTGGATTTTGCTCAGGACATCTATGGAGAAACGGTCAAATTGGAGTTCCTGGAAAAGATCCGCGATGAACAGCGATTTGCTTCTGTTGAGGAATTAGTAAAACAGATCAAATTAGACTGTGAAAAAGCTGCTTTTATTACTTCTCTTGCAGGGATTGAGCCTTGAGAGATTTACTTTTATGGATAGCTATGCTAAAATTACTTTGTTTATAAACAGTATAAAATATGCGCCGGTTGGTATATTCTATGTGTAAAGTGAATTGGGAAAGGCAGGTTATACCAGGTATCATAACCACAGCCTAGGGTAGCCGAGCTCACCGACGGTACCTTGGTCAGTGGCGATTAAAATTGGAGGTGAAAAGTTTGGCATTGACGCCTACCCAGAAAGAACAAATAATCAAGCAGTATCAAATTCATGAAAATGATACTGGCTCTCCTGAAGTTCAAATAGCAATTCTTACCGAACGCATAAACTATTTGAATGAACACTTGAAGAATAACAAAAAGGACCATCATTCCAGAAGGGGCTTACTTAAAATGGTGGGGCAGCGGCGTTCTTTACTGGAATACCTGAAGAACAACGAGTTTGAGCGATACCGAAATATCGTTAACCGGCTTGGTTTACGCCGATAAAAGAGCGGTAAAGCCGCTCTTTACCTTTATCGAAAGGAGGAATAAATATAGTTCACAAATACCAGACCGAGATAGCAGGAAGACCACTAATAGTTGAGGTAGGACAAGTCGCCAAGCAAGCCAATGGAGCAGCGGTGATCAGATATGGTGACACCGTTGTTTTAGTTACTGCAACTGCTTCAAAGGAACCAAGGGAAGGGATTGATTTTTTCCCATTAACAGTTGATTACGAGGAAAAGCAGTATGCGGCTGGTAAAATACCGGGTGGTTTTATTAAAAGAGAGGGTAGAGCAACTGAATTGGCTACCCTGTCAGCCAGGTTGATAGACAGACCCATCAGGCCGTTATTTCCTAAGGGATTTAAGAACGACGTACACATTGTTGCCACGGTATTATCAGTTGAAAAGGATAATACCCCTGATGTTACCGCCATTATCGGTGCATCTGTGGCGCTTAATATTTCGAACATTCCCTTCGCTGGTCCGGTGGCTGCGGTAGTTGTTGGAATGGTTGACGGAGAATTGATTATCAATCCTACCCTGGAACAGTTGTATAAAACTGAGATGCATATAGTAATAGCCGGAACCAAGGATGCTATTATGATGGTAGAAGGCAGTGCCAACCAGGTTCCGGAGGAGACAATCCTCGAAGCCATCTTTTTTGGGCATGAAGAGATAAAAAAGATAGTTGCTTTTCAAGAGCCAATTATTCAGGAACTGGGTAAAGAAAAGCTCCAGGTTATCGACCCACCAGTCAATGAAGAACTGGAAAATACCGTTAGGGAATACGCCTACCCATTACTAGATAAAGCGGTGAGGGACCCAGACAAGAAACAGCGTGAGACCCAGATGGATGAAGCTAAGATAGCTATACTTGAGCATTTTGCCGAGGCGTACCCGGATGATACTAAACAGGTAGGCGAAATAATTGATAAATTCCTGAAGGAAATAGTCAGGATCATGATATTGGAAGATGGGGAAAGAGTAGATGGTAGGGCCTTGGACGAAATAAGACCTATTAGCTGCGAAGTCGGTTATTTGCCTCGTCCACATGGTTCAGGACTGTTTACTCGCGGGCAAACCCAGGTTTTATCGGTAACTACCCTGGGGGCTACCAGTGAGGAACAAAGACTTGATGGACTGGGGGTAGAAGAATCCAAACGATATATCCATCATTATAATTTTCCCCCATATAGTACTGGTGAAACCAAACCGATGCGCGGCCCCGGACGCAGGGAGATAGGGCATGGCGCTCTGGCAGAAAGAGCTTTATTAGCGGTTCTGCCTTCTGAAGAGGAATTCCCCTATACCATCAGGGTGGTTTCTGAAGTCCTTGAATCTAACGGTTCAAGTTCTATGGCCAGTGTATGTGGCAGTACCCTTTCTCTTATGCATGCCGGAGTCCCGATTAAAGCTCCGGTATCAGGTATCGCTATGGGATTGGTTAAAGGTGAAGACAAATTTGCGATTTTAACTGACATCCAGGGGATTGAGGATGCTCTGGGGGATATGGATTTTAAGCTGGCCGGTACTGCAAAAGGGGTTACTGCTATCCAAATGGATATCAAAATCAGCGGGGTTAACCGGGAGATAATTAAGGCTGCTTTAGAGAAGGCTCGGGAAGGCAGGCTCTATATTATGGATAAAATGCTGGAGGTAATAGCAAAACCCAATCCTGAGCTATCTCCTTACGCACCTCGTTTAACCCGAATGCAGATCCCGCCGGATAAAATCAGGGAAGTCATCGGTCCGGGCGGAAAAACCATTCATAAGATTGTAGATGAAACCGGGTGTAAAATTGATATTGAAGATGATGGAAGCCTGTTTATTGTAACCAATGATGAGGAAGCGGCTAAAAAAGCCAAGTATTATATTGAGTCCATAATTGCAGAGGTAGAGGTTGGCAAGACTTACCTGGGAACCGTTAAGCGGATTATGGATTTTGGCGCCTTTGTTGAAATAATCCCGGGAGTGTTGGGTACTCAGGGCAAAGAAGGATTAGTCCATATATCGCAACTGGCCGAGGAAAGGGTTAACCGGGTTAAAGATGTAGTAGATATTGGGGATGAAATACTGGTAAAAGTTACCGAAATCGACAAACAGGGCAGAATAAATCTTTCCAGAAAGGCAGTGTTAAAGAACACTATTAAACCAGGCAAGAATTAGACCGAGCCACGATATAAAGAAACGTAATAAACCGAGTGAACTCGGTTTATTTGCATTTTTAGGCCTTTTTATATCTTACCCCTTCAGGCAGCTGAATAGAACAGAAGTACCCTCTTAGGATAATGGGGTTTTTTTTAGCCGCATAGACTAACCCTCTAGCGAATATTAATTCTAAAAGGCAAGGCTGTAAGAAGGGGTGAGGTCATTTAGTTAGATTATTTAGCAATCGTCCCGTATTAATAATCGGCATGTTGATTAGCCTGTCGGTAATGAATACCTGGCTGGACAAAATCGAAAGGCATTTATACGGAGTTAAAGCCGGAGTAATGGTTGAAGGGCAAGAATTATCCGGGTTGTTGCCGGATGAAGTCCAAATGGTAGTAGAAGAATTGGCCATAAAAAACCAGGCCCTTCGGCAGGAGCCAGGGCTGGATAAAGATACCGGAAAGGTAATACCCCCTAAACCTGGAAAGATAATCGATGTTGAAGCTACGGTGGAAAAAATATTAGCTGCTGAAGAATATGCCTGTATAGAATTGGAAGAAGTCCTGATTCAAACTGAATATTCGGCTGAGGATTTGGAACAAGCCAACCAACCACTGGGTTATTATGAAACTTGGATTGGAGGAACCTTCAGCCGTCATACCAACATTAGTCTGGCCGCCCAAGGTATAAATAATATCGTGGTCTGGCCAAAGGAGCCCTTTTCGTTTAACGAAGTAGTAGGGCCCAGAAGTGTTGAACGGGGCTATTTGCCTGCTCCAATTATACTGATGGGCAGTCGGGAAAACGACTTTGGCGGAGGGGTATGTCAGGTGTCCAGCACTCTGTATAACGCAGTATTAAAGGCGGGCTTGCAAGTAATCGAACGGCACCCTCACAGCAGGCGGGTTGCCTATGTGCCAGCCGGCATGGATGCGGCTGTAGATTACGGGTCCCTTGATTTTAAATTTGCCAACAATCTTGAGGAGCCAATAATTGTTAAGGCAGGAACATCCCAGGGAAAGGTATGGGTAAAAATTTTAGGGAGGGAAAAAAGGGGATGAAGGTATTTTTTATTTCCAAAAAAATGCTTATTGGGACAACCGCTGGATTATTGATGATGGGTGGCTGCCTGTTGCTGTTTTTATTAGTTTTCAGCAGCTCGGGTCAGGCGTCTAAAATAAAACAACCTATATATCAGGGGAATAGCGGTTTAAAAGCAGTGGCTCTAAATGTAAATGTTGATTGGGGAGAAGAATACATTCCGGAAATGTTAAAAATATTGCAATCCTATAAAACCAAAGTGACTTTCTTTGTAACCGGGCAATGGGCAGAGAAAAATCCTGAACTGCTGAAGCAGATGCATGCAGAGGGACACAGTATTCAAAATCATGGGTATAAACATGTTCATTTTAATAGCTTATCTGAACAGGAAATTAGAGAACAGATCAGGAAAACCCAGGAAGTAATAAATAACCTGTTAGGTACTGATACCGTATTGTTTGCTTCTCCTTATGGGGAAATTAACCGAAATATTATGTCAGTAGTATCCTCGCTGGATTATGATTTGATAATGTGGAGTGTTGACACCGTTGACTGGCAGCGTCCCAGCCCTGACACGATTGTTAAGCGGGTTATGAATAAGGTGCACAATGATGCTATAATCCTGATGCATCCCACTGAACCTACGGTGAAAGCGTTGCCTGATATGCTCCAAAAGCTGCTTGACGAAGAATATAAAATTGTTACGGTCCAGGAACTGATAGCAACAGAGGTCCAACATGATTAAACTGAAGAAATGGCTTTATCTTCTGGGTATATTGGTAATATTGGTGTTATTGCCAGTAGTACCGGCACTGGCTCAACCCTATGTGTCTGCTTCTCATTACTGTTTGATTGATAGTACTAACGGTCAGATAATTTTAGCCCAGGAAGCTGATGAAAGACGGCCGGTGGCAAGCACTACTAAAATGATGACTGCCATTTTGGCGGTAGAATACTGCGATTTGCACGAAATTGCTGAAGTTTCCCCTAATGCGGACCAAACTCCCGAGTATACTATTGGATTGCGGGCAGGACAAAAAATATCGGTTGAAGAATTACTTAAAATTTCCCTAATTAGATCAGCCAATGATGCAGCCGTTGTTCTGGCAGAGCATATAGCCGGGGATGAAAGGTTCTTCGGGCATCTTATGTCGAAAAAGGCCTGGGTAATTGGGGCTACCAATACCCACTTTGTAAATGCTTCAGGCCTTCCCCATGATGAACATTACAGCAGTGCTTACGATTTAACTATAATTGGACGGTATTTATTGGCTAATGATTATTTGAGCCGGTTAGTTGCGACTAAAGAGACAGAATTCAAACATCCGGGATATAAACAACCGATGATAATCAATAATACCAATAGCCTCTTAAGAACTTATCCGGGAGCTGATGGAATTAAGACCGGTACTACCAATGCGGCGGGAAAATGTTTAATTGCTTCTGCCACTAGAAATGGCAGGCAGTTAATAGCCGTGTCGCTTAAATCCCAGGACCGATTTGGTGATTGTGCCCGTCTCCTGAATTACGGCTTTAAAAGCAGTCCAACTTTAATAATCGATAAAAACGTCCCGTTTAAGGAGTTAAGGATCAACAATGGAAACAGCTCCCATATCAAAATATATCCTGCAGAAGATGTGTATATCTGGCAGGTGGAAGGCAATCCCAAAATTGAAAGAAAAGTAGAAATGCAGTACCTCATTGAAGCTCCAGTGTTAAAAGGTAGTAAAATGGGTATCTTAAACCTGTATGTTAATGGTAAACTCTATAATAGTATTGATTTAATTACCCGGGAAGATGTGAAAAGAAAGCATAGTCTTTTAAAAAGGCTCATAGACCTTTTGAGTAACTAAAGGACTCCCAGGGGGTTAGACGAATAAATAATAATGGTTTCACGGAGGTATTATTGGATGATAAACTGCTGGGATTTAAACTGTCGGGCTAAACTTGCAATAGAGGAAATTCCCTATATTAAATCTGCGGTAATAGGGGTCTATATTAAGCTGGGGTCCCGCCATGAAAATGACCGGTTGAGGGGAGCCAGCCATTTTATTGAACACATGCTGTTTAAGGGCACCCAAACCAGAACAGCCCGGGAAATAGCTGAGATCTTTGAAGGAATTGGAGGACAATTAAACGCGTTTACCTCCAAGGAATATACATGTATATATGCCAGAACCCTGGATGAAAACCTTCCTTTAGCCATAGAAATAATATTTGACATGCTCTTTAATTCCAGCTTTGCTTTAAAGGAATTTGATACTGAAAAAAAGGTTATAATAGAGGAAATTAACATGCATGAGGACTCGCCCGATGTACTGATTCATGATATCTTTGCTCAAAACCTGTGGCAAGGGCATTCGATGGGGTTCCCTATTTTAGGGAACCTGGAATCGGTAACCAGTTTCAACCGGAACGAATTATATGATTTTTACAAAAAGATGTACCTGCCCGGCAATATGGTTATTTCAATAGCAGGGAATGTAGATGCTGACCAGATAAGAGCTATCATAGAAAGGTGTTTGGAAGGTCAACCGGTTGAATCAGCTAGAATTCCCCAACAGCCACCGTCAAATTACCAGCCGTTTATCAGTATGGTGGACAAGGATACGGAACAGATACAGATTTGCCTAGGGACCATAGGGACTTCCTATTGGGACGAAAACCGGCATATACAGAACGTAATGAATAGTATTCTGGGGGGAGGAATGAGTTCCAGGCTGTTCCAGACCATACGGGAAGAGCTGGGACTAGCCTATTCTATCTATTCTTCGCCTTCATTATACTCAGACACTGGTTCTTTTACTATATATGCCGGAACAGGGCCCGCCAACGTCAGTGGATTATTTAAAGCGCTGTATAACGAAATATCTGGTTTTGTCAGTCAAGGGATATCCCTTAAAGAGTTGTTAAGGACCAAGCAATTACTTAAGTCCAGTATGTATCTGGGACTGGAAAGTGCAATGAATCGAATGAGTCGCATTGGGAGATCCGTAATGATGTATGGGGAGATAATTCCTGCTGAAGCAGTAATCGACAAAATACAGGCAATTAAACCGGAAATGATTAAGGAATTGGCTGAAGCCCTGTTGTCCCGTCAGCAATTCTCTTTAGCAGCAATTGGGCCGAAAGAGGCTCTAAAAACCGTTGAAGAAGAGTTTGTAAGATGGTGGAGATAAAAGACTTAAGGGAGAGAGATTTATGGTGAAAGTACTGGTTAAAAGGCTTCATTCATTTGATTTGCCCTTCCCCAAATACATGACCCCCGGATCATCCGGAATTGATCTCATATCCGCTAACGAAGCACCGATTACCATCCCGGTTTTGGGCAGGAGATTAATACCTACCGGTATTGCTATATCTATGCCGGAAAACTATGAAGCCCAAATTCGACCCCGTAGTGGCCTGGCATTAGACCACGGTATTACTTTGCTGAACAGCCCCGGAACTATTGACTCAGATTATAGAGGGGAAATTAAAATAATCGTTATAAATTTGGGGGACAAAGAGTATATTTTACAAAGAGGCGTTAGGATTGCCCAGATGGTTTTCCAACCGGTTGAAAAAGCTGAACTGGTTGAAATTGAGCTGCTGGATGAGACTGCCAGGGGTATTGGAGGTTTTGGCCACACAGGTGTGTAATAGGGGGGTCTTTAAGTGAGATTGAATGAGCTAGTAGGTAAAGAAATGGTCAATATTTATGATGGTATGCGAATGGGGACGGTCGGTGAATCGGATATGCTGGTTGATCAGGAGACCGGACAGATAGTATCCATTATCCTCCCTAATAGAGGGAATTTACTAAATTTCTGGGTGGATAGACAGAAGTTTGTAATACCCTGGGAGGCGATAAAAAAAATCGGGAGAGAAGTAATAGTTGTTGATTTAGATAATACCCACATGAGGCTTAAGAAAAATTCTTTTTAACCTAAAATTATATAAAAATTATACAAATGCATATTCGGGCTTATGCCCGTTTTTTTTTAATTCCAGACCGGCGGTAAAAGTTGCAGTCGAAAAATATTGGTACCTGCTTAATAAGGACTAATGTGGATTGGGCAGATAGTATTATAATTGTTACTTAAAGTTGGCAAGCTAAATGGAAAAGGAGGTTTAAATAATGAATAATATAAATGGAAGCGGACGATTTCCACCCTGGAGCCGGATTCAAAGTATTGAAGAGATGGTGGAAGAAGCGGGGATTGAATTCCAGGAGTTTGTAAAAGGAATGGAGCGTAATGAAAGCCCTGAACAAATGGCCCGAAGGTTTAATGTCAGTGAGGGTACTATAAAATCCCTGCAGGAACATTTTTTGAAATACGGGGTTAGTTCCGTAATGGGGGGTGATTAGGTTTTGTCCTGAGGCTAGAATAACCGCCAGGATCGGAAAAATTAATTAATAATTTAACAATTGTTGAATGTGCTGTCTTGAAAATTAATGAGGAATAAGATACTATAGGTTAAATTTCTCTTAGGGGGCCAAGAACATGACAGACAGATTCAGTAAAGAAGGTCTCACATTTGATGATGTGTTGCTTATTCCTGGTAAATCTGAAGTTCTTCCCAAAGATGTGGATGTTTCTACCCAGCTTACGCGTAAGATTAGGCTCAATATACCGATTATCAGCGCCGGCATGGATACGGTTACCGAGGCCAGAATGGCGATTGCAATTGCCCGCGAAGGTGGTATAGGCATTATTCATAAGAACATGTCAATAGAGGAGCAGGCTAGGATGGTGGATAGGGTAAAAAGATCGGAGCATGGTGTCATTACCGATCCTTTTTACCTGGCTCCGGACAACACGATTAAAGATGCCTTGAATATAATGGAACACTATCACATATCTGGGGTACCGATAACCGAGGGCAAAAAACTGGTCGGCATTATAACTAATCGGGATTTAAGATTTGAAACTGATTTCAGTCAACCGATCCGGAATGTAATGACCAGTGAGAGATTAATAACTGCTCCGGTAGGCACAAAGATGCACGAAGCCATGGATATTTTGAGGAAGTACAAGATAGAAAAACTGCCCCTGGTGGATGATGATTTTAATTTAATGGGACTCATTACCATTAAGGATATAGAAAAGAACTACAAGTATCCCAATTCAGCTAAAGACCAGAAGGGCAGGTTATTAGTGGGAGCAGCTGTGGGGGTAGCTCATGATACCATGGAAAGGGTAGAAGCTTTGATAAAGGCTGGAGTTGATGTTTTGGTAGTCGATACTGCTCACGGACATTCATCTAATGTAATCAGATTAGTAGAAAAAATCAAGGAAACCTACCCTGACATGGAGGTAATAGCAGGAAATGTAGCTACTGGCGAAGCGACGGAGGACTTAATAAAGGCCGGAGCGGACTGCATTAAAGTAGGAATTGGTCCCGGCTCAATCTGTACGACCAGGGTGGTTGCTGGAATCGGGGTTCCCCAGATTACTGCTGTAGTAGATTGTGCAGCTGTGGCGGGCAAGTATGGTATTCCCCTCATTGCCGACGGAGGAATCAAATACTCCGGAGACATAGTCAAGGCCTTAGCGGCCGGAGCAGACGTCGTAATGCTGGGTAACCTGTTAGCCGGTACTGAAGAAAGCCCGGGGGAAGCAGTTATACTACAGGGAAGGAGTTACAAGGTGTACAGGGGCATGGGTTCCATAGATGCAATGATCCAGGGAAGCAGCGACAGATACTTCCAGGAAGATGCCCAGAAATTAGTTCCTGAGGGAATAGAGGGAAGAGTCCCGTATAAAGGGTATGTTTCCGATACCATATTTCAAATAGTCGGCGGGATTAAAGCCGGTATGGGTTACTGCGGGGTTAAAAACATTGAAGAGATGAAAACCAAGACAAGGTTTATAAGGATTACTAATGCGGGGCTGACTGAAAGCCATCCCCACGACGTATTTATAACTAAAGAAGCTCCAAATTACAGGGTGATGTAACCTAGTGGAAACTTATATTTTCCGAATCCTGACCGCAGCGGTTGTGGGCTATTTGATCGGTCTAATCAATTTTAAGCATGCTCCGGTGAAAATGTTCTCCATTATATGTATGGGAGCTGCTCTTGTATCCATAACCTCTACCGAGTTCTTCAAGTTATTGGATTTACCCTGGAGCAGCGATCCGGGAAGATTAACTGCCCAGGTAATATCAGCCTTGGGTTTTATCGGCAGCGGTCTAATATGGATAGGCGGCAGGCATGAAACTGAAGGTCTTTCAATAGTGGCTAATCTTTGGATAACAGCTATCATAGGCATTCTCCTGGGAATAGGGCTGGAAGTTATTAGTGTAATTTGTCTGATACTCATAATCATTATATTTTACGGGCCTGATTGCATAGAAAGATATAAAGAACAAAAAGACAATTGATTGATTAACCCGATTACCATAGCAATAACGAATGTAACTTGAGAAAGATAAGCTATATAAGCAGGGATTGAGAAAATTCTAGGGTTTATAGTGGGCTATTAACATATAATTGGGAAGAGGAGAATATGTATCACGGGGATAAATCCCCGCGGGTGCGAACATTAAGATCCGGAATGTTACTGGTTAGAAAGTCCCCGTTCTGCTATTTCAATTGCTTTTCGTACCATGTTTCCACAATCCCTTGAACTGACTGCGCCCCAGCCCTGGTTGGCAACAACCTGGTCTACTCCCAGTTCACGGGCTATTTCGTACTTTAGCTGTTCGGACATTATACTTCTCTTCCTACCCAAATAAAAAACCTCCTGTCTTGGTTCGCACCTGTTATTATTTTAACTAGGATAGTCTAATTTATTGCTAGTGTTTTATTCGAAAAATGTAAGGGAAAAGAAATTTGCCAAGAATATGGAGATGAGAAAATGAGATATGAAGGAAATGTATTTCGACCACCAAGTGAAGCTAGAAGTTATATATTGCAGTGTACTATAGGCTGCAGTCATAATCGGTGTACTTTTTGCAATATGTATAAAGATAAAAAATACCGGGTTAGAAGTTTGGAAGAAATAATGGCTGATATTAGAATGGCAAAGCTTTATTATGGTGATCTGGAGAAGGTATTTTTGGCAGATGGTGATGCAATAGCCATGGAAACCGAGGATCTTTTAAAGATCTTAACCAAAATAAAAACCACGTTTTTTTCGGTAAGACATATCGGGATATATGCTGGACCCCAGAGCATTCTCAATAAAACCGATGCAGAATTACGTCAACTAAAAGATGCCGGCCTTACTATAGCTTACCTGGGGGTGGAAACAGGTGATAGGGAGCTATTAAAAACCGTTAAAAAAGGAGTTACTTACGAACAGATGGTAGAGGCGGGGCTAAAGATCCGTTCTGCAGGGATTAAACTGTCGGTTACTATTTTGTTAGGTTTAGCCGGGAGAAGTAAACGAGCCATTGATCATGCCATCAACACTGCCAAAATATTGAACGAAATTAATCCGGATTATATAGGTGCCCTTACCCTTATGGTGGTACCAGGAACCGAATTATACCGAATAATGAAGCGAGGGGATTTTGAATTGCCTGGTCCCTTCGGAATACTTGAGGAATTGAAGATTATTATCGAGAACTTGGAGTTATCTGGCACTGAGTTTCGAAGTAACCACGCCTCCAATTATTTACCGATTAAAGGAAGGTTTCCGGAAGATAAACCGCAAATCCTGGATCTAATCAGTACTATAATAAAGAAGAATGATAGCAGATACTTGCGGCCTGATTATTTAAGAGGGCTATAGAATACTTGGGGAGGAATATCGGTGGGTCTGTTTGGGAGAAAAGATGAAGAATTATTCAGGTTGTTTACAGAAAGTTCCCGGGTAGTTGTAAGAGGGGGAAACATATTGCGGGATGTAATCAATGATTACAGTGATCTGGATGTTAAAATGGCTAGATTAACTACTATGGAACATGAAGGAGACCGAATAATCCAGGAGCTTGTCCGCAAATTAAATACCAGTTTCATTTTGCCTTTTGATCGCGAAGATGCTTTTCAACTGGTACAAAAATTATCCCTAACCTTAGACTACATAACTGGGATAATCGACCGGATGATTTTATATAAAACCGGTCAACCAGATGAACGAGTCGAGGAAATGATATCAGTCCTGTTGGAATCTTTAGCTCTTCAGGAGAAAGCCTTCAATTTGTTGGTGAAGCTAGAAAAGAACAAGAACAGTATTTTGGCTTATTGCGAAGAAATACGAAAACTGGAAAAGAAACAGGATAATCTTTACCGGACGGGATTGGCTAATTTATTTGAAAACGAACAGGATCCGGTAACAATTATCAAGTGGAGAGAGATTTATGAACACATTGAAATGGCTCAAGATTATATACAAGGTGTGGCAGATTTAATCAGCAATATATGTATAAAGTATTCTTAGGTGATTGCTGGATAAGCTCCTATGCCAGCTTGGATTACTATTCCCAAACAGATATTCGAAATCTCCCCGCAACTTCTGCGGGCTTTTTTTCATCTGGTTTCCCCAGACTATTTATATTCGTGGATTAATCGTATTGGTATTAAAGGTTGATGAAAGTGATATTGGCCCCTGGTAAAAGGCAGCATGGTGGCCTCCTGGATTTATTGCAAATATGGATATGTTAGTGAGGAGCCGACATAAAGCGGAAAACAGCCTCCTAAGGAATTTATTCCTTGAGATAAGGCAATAATTAGCTATGTTAGGTTAATCTAGGAGGCTGAAAGAACAATGTGGAGGAAATCCTTATTGGCCATTACAGTTATATTGTTTGGTCTGGGAATATGTGCTTTTTCCTGGTACCTGCCTGAAATCGAGGTGCCGGAAGCCTCGGTTATTTTAGATATTAATGGGCAGCTAATTAAAGGTTTAGCGGAGCAAAACCGAATAGTGGTAGGCAGGGAGGACATACCGAACAGTTTTATTCAAGCCATTATAGCCGTTGAGGATAAAAACTTCTATTCCCACCATGGTGTTGATATAGTTGGCATCATTAGAGCGTTTTTAATAAATGTCAAAAGCGGTAAGATTACAGCCGGGGGAAGTACTATAACTCAACAAACGGCTAAAAACCTATTTTTAACCAATGAAAGAACCATCACCCGAAAACTCAAGGAGCTGGTGTATGCCTTACAGTTAGAAAGAAAATACGGGAAAGACGAAATAATTACCCTGTATTGCAATACTATCTATTTTGGACACGGTGCCTACGGAATTGAAGTTGCAGCCCGAACTTTCTTTGGTAAAAGCTGCCGGGATCTAAATATTGCTGAATCCACTCTTCTAGCCGGGTTGCCTAACTGGCCCAACCATTACAACCCTTACATTAACCCGGAGGAAGCCAAGAAAAGGCAAGGGGCAGTGCTTCAGCGGATGGTTGAAGAAGGAATGATCAGTGAAGGTGAAAAGAGGGAAATAGCTGAGCAGGAATTAGTATATAAAAAAGCTCCATATTTACAGTCTGATGCCCCCTACTTTGTTTCAATGGTAAAAGACTATCTGGTGGAGAAATATGGCGAGCGGGCGGTTTTCCAAGGTGGTCTTAGGGTATATACGACTTTGGATCTGGAAATGCAAAAAGCGGCAGCCATTGCTTACTCAGATGGGCTGAAGAATTACGATCCTCAATTACAAGCTGCTTTGATTGCCCTTGATGTGCGTAATGGGCATATTAGGGCATTAATTGGCGGACGGGATTTTGCCAAATCTGCATATAACCGGGTGTTTTCCCAGCGGCAGCCTGGGTCTACTTTTAAGCCTTTTATGTATTCATTAGCCATTGAATCGGGATTGCAGCCTTATGATATGATGAAGTGTGAAGAGGTGACCTATAAATTACCGGGTGGAGATACTTACAGCCCTAAAGACTATGGCCGGGAACCTTACCATTGGCAGTCATTCACGCTGAAGGAAGCGGTCATGATATCGGACAATGTAATTGCGGTGCAGATCAACGATATGCTGGGGCCTGAAAATGTTGCCCAATATGCCAAACGTTTTGGATTTAAAGATATAAAACCGGTATTATCGCTTCCCCTGGGATCCAGTGAAGTTACTCCTTTGGAAATGGCCGCTGCTTATGCTGTTTTTCCCAATCAAGGAATATACTGTAATCCTATTTTCATTCTGAGGGTGGAAGACAAGAAAGGCAGGGTGCTGGAGGAAAACAGAACCCAGCAGCGGCGAGTAATTGAAGCGGATGTAGCTTATGTTGTAACCGACATGTTAAAAGGAGTTCTGGAGCCAGGAGGAACCGGAGCCCGGCTAAGCAGTCTGCTTCATCGTCCGGCAGCCGGCAAAACTGGTACAACTGATGAATTGAAAGATGCCTGGTTTGTAGGTTTTACCCCCAGGCTGAGTTGTGCAGTGTGGGTTGGCTATGACAAGGGAAAAAACGTTAATATTACCGGTGGTTCCATTGCCGGCCCCATATGGGCCAATTTTATTGAAAATGCCTCCAAGCATATCCCGCCGGATGATTTTATTAAACCCGCCAGCGTTGAACTGGCTTATATCTGTCTTGATACTGGAATGATTGCCAGCGAGTATTGTCCAAGGACTATTAAAATGGCATTTATATCGGGTATTTTTGGCAGCCAGGTATGTTACCAGCACCTGCAGGGGGTTGACTGGAATTGGTTATTACAATTTGAATGGCAAAAGGATAAAGCAACACTGGATTGAGGCAGGCTCAAATGGTAAAATCTCCTTAGCTGCTTTTTATTAATTTATAACCGGTTATCATCAGGAGAGGGAATATATGCGCAAAGAATTGGTGGATGGAATTAGGGATTCTATTCCAATCGTGCTTGGTTATATACCGTTGGGGTTTGCATTCGGGGTGCTGGCTGGAGAATCAGGCCTAAAAGTTTTTGAAGCCTCTTTGATGTCAGTTCTCTGCTTTACCGGTGCCGGACAATACGTGGCTATAGGGCTGTTAAAATCGGGGGCAACTCTATATACTATTTTTCTTTCTACCGCTTTAGTCAATTTAAGATATGTTCTTTTTGCATCATCTCTAGTACCTTATATTAAAGGCCGTATAAAGCCCCCAATAGCAGGAATGTTATCCTATGGAATTACCGATGAAACATTTACGGTGGCCATTAACCGGTATAAACATACAGCAGCAACCGCCTGGTACATGGCGGGACTCAATATAACCAGTCACATAAGCTGGATCAGCAGTACAGTTCTGGGAATAATGATCGGGACCCTATTGGGGGACACAAACCGATTAGGCCTTGGATTTGCATTGCCGGCTATGTACATCAGTTTACTGGTTTTGTTAATTGGAAAGAAGAACGATGTGATTGTAGCTGTCAGTTCTGCTATTATGTGTATATTGATTGGATGGCTGTTCCCTGGATCGCTGGTCAATTTATCCAATATAATTATAGCTACGGTTATTGGAGCTACTATAGGGGTGTTGTTTAATGACGGAAACTAATACCCTATTAATAATTTTAGGGGTTTCAGTTGCAAGTATGCTTCCCAGAATTTTACCAGTTACTATTTTAACCCGTTATGAATTTCCCCCCGGGTTAAGAAAATGGCTTTCTTATGTAGGACCGTCCGTCCTTGGTGCGTTAACCGCCATTAGTATTCTTGCGCCTGAGGGACAAATAAATATTAGTTTTAATAATATTTATATAATAGCGTTTATACCTACCATAATTATTGCAATAAAGACCCGTAGCCTGTTTATTACTCTTATAACAGGAATAATTACTATGGCCTTATTACGAAATATCTTTAGCTTTTGACAGGAAGAGCATCATGGTGGAAAATACATGAAAGTTGATAAATATTGACAGAACCACAGAACAAACGGATCAGACCTGGATAAAAACCTGGATGGAACATAAGTACTATAGTGACAATATCGAGCCATACAGGCTTAGACGGGAAGATGCATGGTTTTCAAAAGAAATATAATCCGCACATAAGGAGTGGTTAGCAGTTGAGTAATAAATACAGGGTTAGAGCTAACAGGTTAAGCAAATTATGCAACCCAAACATGTTTAAATTCAACAGCACTGAAGAGATCCAACCCTTAGATGAAATTATAGGCCAGGAACGGGCAGTTAATTCTTTATTGTTTGCGCTGAATATTGATAAACAGGGATATAACATATATCTGTCAGGTGCCTTTGGTACTGGTAAAAACACCTTAGCCCGGGCCGTAGTCGAGAAAAAGGCAGTTGAAAAACCGGTTCCCTCGGATTGGTGTTATGTTTACAATTACAAGCGCCCTGACTGTCCTAAGGTTATTGAATTACCTCCCGGCTATGGCAGGCAGTTTAAGAAAGATCTCGCGACCCAGATAGAAAAACTAGTAAAACACGTGAGTAAGGCCTTTGAAAGTGAAGATTTCGAATACGGGAAGAATAACTTGCTTAACAGGTTTCTCGAACAGACCAATGCCATTTACTTAAAATTGGATGAAGAGGCAAGAGCGCACGGCTTTGCCATAACCCGTAACCAACATGGAGTGATTAACAGTATCCCAATTAAGGATGGCGAACCATTAAGCCAGGAACAGTATCTAGCCATGAGCGAGCAAGAACGGGCAGATCTTATGAAACGCAGTGCTCTGGTACAGGAGATAATCAGTTCAACTTTCCGGCAGTATAAGGACCTGGAGCGGAGGGTTAAAGAAAAAATAAAGAAAATAGAACAAGAGACGGTTCGAAGTGTATCGGCGCCCTATTTTGCCTACTTATATCATAAATACAGAAGCTTTCAGGGAATTGTAGAATACCTGGAAGAAATGCATCAGGATTTATTGGAAAACGTTGATTTGTTTATAAAGCAGGACGATAATCCAGCAGTTCATTTTTTGCGCAGTTTTGAAAAACGGACTTCCTTGAGGCGGTATTTAGTAAACCTGATTGTGGATAATTCTAAGTTGACTCATGCCCCGGTTATCTATGAACCCAATCCGACCTATGCCAACCTGTTTGGCCAGATTGAATATGAAGGAGAATTTGGAGTCTTAACCACTGATTTTTCCAAGATTAAACCGGGTTCAATTCATAAGGCTAATGGGGGATATTTGATTCTAAACTTGCTGGATGTGCTTAAGAATTATTATGTTTGGGATGCCTTAAAACGAGTCCTGAAGAACCGGTCAATAAAAATCGAAAGCATTGGGCGGGTAATAGGAATAAGTAACACTGAAACCCTGGAACCTGAGCCTATACCAGCCAACCTTAAAGTAATCATCATTGGAGAACCCTGGTTATTCTATCTGTTATACGCTCAAGATGAGGAATTTAGGAAGCTCTTTAAGGTACGGGCAGATTTTAATGAAGATATGCCGAGAAACAAAAAGTCTTGCAACAATTATGCCAGGTTCATCAGCTCAGTATGTCGGAATGAACAACTCAGGCATTTCACCCCTGATGGAGTAGCCAAGATAATCGATTATGGAAGCCGGATGGCGGAAAATCAGAAAAGATTGAGTACCCGTTTTAATCAACTGATGGAAATAATCTATGAAGCTAATGCGTGGGCTGAATCCGAAAACGCGGTTTTGGTAAGCAAGCAGCACGTAATAAAAGCCATAGAAGAGAAAAGATACCGCTCCTCTATGTTAGAGGATAACATCCACGATTATATCAAGAATGATATTATCATGATTAATACTCAAGATTATAGAATCGGAGAACTGAATGGGTTAGCGGTTTATCAAGCAGGTGACTATCATTTCGGTAAACCGGTAAGGATAACTGCTAAAACCTTTATGGGCGAGAAGGGTTTGGTAAATATTGAGAGGGAAATTCGATTGAGCGGGACTATTCACAGTAAAGGGGTATTAACCCTTAATGGGTATCTCGGTGCCCAATATGCTCAAAATCGGCCTTTATCATTGTCGGCAAGCCTTACCTTTGAACAGAGCTATCAAGGTATTGAGGGCGATAGTGCATCAAGTGCTGAACTTTACGCATTGCTCTCCAGTTTGGCCGAAGTAGAAATTTACCAGGGAATAGCTGTAACCGGATCAGTAAACCAGAATGGCGAAATCCAGCCAGTAGGAGGAGTAAACGAAAAAATTGAAGGCTTCTTTAAGGTATGTAAGGAAAACCAGCTTAATGGTCGTCAGGGAGTTATTATTCCTTATCAAAATATAGATAACTTGATGCTGGATGAAGAGGTAATTGAAGCGGTCAAGAATAAGAAATTCAATATATGGGCGGTTACTCATATTGACGAGGGATTAGAAATCTTAACTGGTATGCCAGCAGGCAAAAAAGAGGATAATGGCAAGTTCACTCCTGGAAGCATACATGACCATATTGATCGGAAATTGGAACAGTGGATGAATCGGCTGAGAATGCCCCCGGATAAACCAGCCAATTCAGCCCCCAAACTATCTCATTTGCCAAACAGGAGAAGGAGGCGGAGAAGTTGAAAACCAAAGGGTTAATTCTCTCTATGGTTTTGATCCTGGCAATAGTTATCTCCGGCTGCGGATTGGATATTAAACAGTTGCCAGCTTTCACCAGGGCGGATACCCAGGACGAATTGATAAAGGTAGAAATAGTATTCACTGATGGCCAGACTTTGAAGACCTATGTGCGCAGCCTGGGTATCGATAACCAGAGCAGGGTATTTATAGGAGGGTCTTCAGTCAATTATTTCTATGACCAGCAGGGACAAATACTGGGTTCCTATAATTATCAAAGGGTATTGTATATGAGAATTGTGCCCGAAGAGGATACTTAAAACATGATAAGATAAATTGGAATATTAAATTACAAGGAGGATTTTATATGAATAAATACCGATTGGACAGCAATAACTGTGTTCTCATGGTAATTGATATACAGGAAAGGCTTATGCAAGCAATGAACAGGGCTCAACAGGTATACAAAAATGGGTCAATTCTGCTGGCTGCTGCCAGGGAATTTAATATTCCGGTAATTTTAACCGAGCAATACCCAAAAGGCTTGGGCCCAACTGTCAGGGAGATCGCGGATAACCTTCCCCAAGAATATTTTTACCTGGAAAAGGTTGAGTTTTCTGGGTATATACCACAATTAATAGATTATTTGAATAAGTTAGGACGCCAGCAGATTATCCTTATTGGTTCAGAAACCCATGTATGTGTCTTTCAGACGGCGCGAGACCTGCAGGAAGCCGGCTTTACAGTCCATCTGGCGAGAGATGCGGTTTGCTCAAGATTCGATGAAAACTATCTGAATGGTTTGGAATTAATAAAAGATTCAGGTGCGGTGATAACCAACACCGAAACGATAGTATTCGATCTGCTAAAGGTTGCAGGAACACCCCAGTTTAAGAATTTATCCCGTCTTGTTAAGTAGTAAGATAGTGTATTTAAAGGGGGATAAAGATGCCATTACGGGAGATGGGATTGGTCATCGATAACCAGCAATTAAGCACTGATTTATACCAGGTAGATATCAAAGTTTCCCAGGTTGCCCAAGAATCTTGTCCTGGGCAATTCGTCCATTTAAAGCCTGGATTAACCAGGGATCCATTGCTTAGAAGGCCTTTAAGCTTATTTGACGTAGACAAAAAAACTGGTACCATTTCAATTTTATATAAAGTTGTAGGACAGGGAACCAGTCTTATGATTAAAGCAAAGAGCGGAGACTGGTTAGATATATTGGGCCCTTTAGGCCATGGGTTTTCCCTGGTTGATAAGGAGGGGAAAGTAGTACTCATTGGCGGTGGAATTGGTATTGCTCCCTTAGTATTTTTAGCCAGGGAGTTGATGAATAGAGGCCAAAACATATCCATACTATATGGGGCTGATTATAAGGAGCAGCTGGTTGCCGCAGATAGAATTAGAGCTATGGGAGCAGAATTGTTGATTTCAACCATGGATGGAAGTGCAGGCCATAAGGGACTGGTTACCGATATTCTGTATAATCAGCGGCGGGATTTGGAAAAAATCGAATACATATATTGCTGCGGGCCTGAGTTAATGATGAAGGAGGTTGTTGAATACTGCAAACAAAGAGGGATTCCAGGTGAGGTATCCCTGGAAGAACATATGGCTTGCGGGGTTGGTGCCTGCCTGGGTTGTGCCCGCAAATTGAACTCAAGGGACCGGGAATATGCTAAGGTGTGTAAGGACGGGCCGGTATTCCCGCTTAATGAGGTGGAGTTTACATAAGTTAATTGACCGGATTTTACCCCGGTCATTAACCAAAGTGAGATCAACCGTTAAGTTTTTACCAACCCATTATACAGTATAGATTATTTTATCCTGTAGTTTGTTAGGGCAATGTTAATCTTAGGTTAATTTTTTGTTGTGTCCCAACTTAAAAAGCGATTTAAAAACCTGGATAATGTAAAACAACCCTTTTTAAGGAGAGTATATGAGGTTGAAGAATCAGGCGGAAAAACCAAATTTAGCTGTCAACCTGGGTGGAGTTAAACTGAAAAACCCGGTAGTGGTAGCTTCCGGAACCTTTGGTTATGGTAAAGAGTATGAGAGTTTTATAGATCTCTCAAAAATCGGGGCGGTAATTGTTAAAGGAACAACGATTGAGCCCAGGTTAGGAAATCCTCCTCCCAGAATAATTGAAACCCCGGCAGGCATGTTGAATGCCATCGGCTTGGAAAATCCAGGTATAGAGGTTTTTTTGACCGAGTACCTGCCCTATCTTCTGGATAAAGGGGCAACGGTAATTGTCAATATAGCTGGTAATACCATTGAGGATTATGTCAGGCTTGCAGATAGAATCGAAAATCACCAAGGGATCGCGGCAATTGAACTGAATATTTCCTGTCCCAATGTTAAACAGGGAGGTTTGCAGTTTGGTACGAAATCTGATTCAGTATACGAAGTAGTAAAAGCGGTTAAAGCCCATACCTCCCGTCCAGTCTTCCCTAAGCTTTCTCCTAATGTTACCGATATCGTTGAAATTGCTATGGCGGCCGAATCAGCGGGAGCTGATGGATTGTCTATGATTAATACCCTTTTAGGTATGGCAGTGGATGTTAAGAACAAAAGGCCAGCTCTAGGCAATGTTTTCGGGGGTTTATCCGGACCGGCGATAAAACCGGTAGCTTTGCGAATGATATACCAGGTTTATAAAACGGTTGACCTGCCGATTCTAGGAGGAGGGGGGATACTGGACACCAACGACGCTCTCGAGTTTTTTATGGTTGGTTCCAGTGCGGTTTCTATAGGAACCGGCAATTTTATTAACCCATATGCAGCTTTGGAGATCATAGCTGGGCTGGAAAACTATTTAAATGAGCAGAACCTTCTACATATCAGCCAGGTTACGGGGATAGCAGTAATTTAGGAAAAAAATAAGCCTATACTTTAACATTTTTAATATTACAGAAGGATTGATGATATGAAAGCTTCGGAGCGAATAATCTTAGCCTTAGATGTTAATACCCGGGATGAAGCACTGAAATGGGTTGACAGGCTGGGCAGATTTATAAAAATATTTAAGGTTGGTATGCAATTATACTATAGTGCTGGGCCGCAGGTAATTAAAGAGATTAATGATGCGGGAGGCAGAGTATTCCTTGACTTGAAATTCCATGATATTCCCAATACGGTAGCAGCAGCAGGGAGAATTGCTGTTAATTTAAATTGTTTCATGTTTAATGTTCACGCTGCAGGTGGCAGGGAAATGATGCAAACGGTGGTTACCGAAGTAAAGAACGAAGCGCAAAAGAAGGGTTTTCAACCCCCCATGATCCTGGCAGTAACCGTGTTAACCAGTTTGGCTGAAGAGCAGGTTAAAAGGGAAATGTTTGTCACCGAAAAAAAGCTTAACGAACTGGTAGTCGCCTGGGCGATGATGGCTAAGGAATCTGGGCTTTCTGGGGTAGTATGTTCACCCAACGAAATTCAGGATATACGTAAAAAATGTGGCCACGGTTTTAAAATTGTTACTCCGGGAGTAAGACCAAGGTGGTCAGACAGAAATGATCAAAAACGGATTACTACTCCCAGGCAAGCGATAGATTGGGGAGCCGATTATGTAGTTATCGGCAGGCCGATTACTAAATCA
The DNA here is from genome assembly GCA_050949865.1 of Syntrophomonadaceae bacterium. GTDB lineage: Bacteria > Bacillota > Syntrophomonadia > Syntrophomonadales > Syntrophomonadaceae > JBMNGN01. The sequence goes on along the minus strand of JBMNGN010000001.1, from coordinate 195,407 downwards.
GAGGATCCAATAAAAGCGGTTCAGGCCATAATACATGAGATGGAGGAATAAACAGCTATGTTAACCGTTGAACAAGCTTACCAGATTTTTAGAGATGCCCAGGCTCTCCTTGAGGGACATTTCAGGCTGACCTCAGGAATGCACAGCAATCAATACATTCAATGTGCGCAAGTCCTACAATATCCTCAATACACTGAATGCCTGGCAAAACACATTGCCGATTGCTTCCGGGATGATAAGATTGATCTGGTGATTGGCCCGGCAATGGGAGGTATGATTATTGCCTATGAAGTAGCCAGGCAATTAAATAGACCTTCGATATTTACTGAGAGAAAGGATGGGGTAATGGAATTAAGGCGCTCTTTTTCTATTGAGCCCGGTCAAAAAGTACTTGTGGTGGAGGATGTAATTACTACCGGCGGGTCGGTTCGAGAAGTAATAGACATAGTTAAACAATCGGGCGGTGAGGTAGCAGGGGTTGGGGTGCTGGTTGATCGAAGCGGAGGTAAAGTAAACTTTGGAGTAAAACAGGTGGCCGTTTTAAACCTGAATGTCCAGGCGTGGAAGCCAGAAGAGTGTCCTTTATGTGCGGAAGGATTGCTCCCGCTAGTGAAGCCGGGCAGCCGGAATTAGCGACCAACAAAAAGCTTTTTTATGGGGAAGCTATTATTAAAACTCTAACAGAGGATGGGTAAGCTTGAAAGTATTTCTAAACGGAAAGGAAATCAAATTTGTTGATGGTGGATATGAATATGTATTCACTAAACCTTATAGTAAACATACATCAGAGGTTATAGAGAAAGGATTTGGACAATTAACTATACAGTTGTATGATAACGGGGTTCAAATAAGAACGCTGGTGACCAGAGACGAAATTAATACGCTAATAAACCGCGATGTACGAGTGGATTTTGACAATCGGAAAATATTTATATTGGACAACGATAGGGATGCAAACGGTTAATGTCTAATGAACTGACGACTGAAGTTGGGTCAATAATTTTTGCACCCTTTCAGAATGAGGATTAACATAAACTGTCCAGTAATTATCATATACGACCTTGCCAGGCCTGGCACCGGTTGGTTTCCGAACATTATACCGGAATGTATAATCCACCGGCACCTTTTCTGCGCCCTGGGCTTTGCTGTAGCAGGCAGCCAGGGATGCCGCATCCAGAAGGGTAGATATCGGTATTTCATCAATAGATTCCAGGGGTTTAGGGAGGCGGATAATTACATGAGAACCTGGAATTCCTTGAGCATGTAACCATATATCATTTCGGGCTGCTTGTTTAAAGGTTAGATAATCGTTTTGCCGGTTGTTTCTGCCTACTAATATCTTAAAACCGTCCTCCGATACAAATTCTCTTGGTGTACTTTGAATCTGCTCCTTACGGGCAGTTTTGAAATTTTCTTTTAAATATCCCCCTTTCTTCATTTCCTCCATAATTTCCCTTATTTCTAATAGAGAGTCGGCCTGGTTTAAGGCTACCAGCAATGAATCAAGATAATCAATTTCTTCCTGGTTTTTTGCTATGAGTGACTCCAGGTGTTTTATGGCCTTATTGCTTTTATTGTATTTCTTAAAATACCTCTGGGCATTCTGCATGGGTGTATAACGGGGATCAAGTTTGATGGTTATGTTTTCCCCTGAATAGTAATCAAGCACATTTACTTCTGTATCACCTTTATTAATAGAATAGGCGTATGAGGTTAATAATTCACCCCAGAGCTTAAATTTCAGGTTTTTATACGCGTTGGCCAAATCGGATTCCTGATGAAATTTCTTTTTATAAAGCTTGTCTTGGTGCATTTTCACCGTACGGAAAAGATTGGATTTGATTGATTCCGCTTTAACCAGGGCTAATTTTTCGGAATAAAACCGATCCATAGCTTCACTTATTGAATTTGAGTCAACCGTTGTTACATCAGGTGCTTTTTGGATAGGATAAGGGGCATACTCTACCGGGATCAGGTTTTTATAAGCTACAACCGGGGTAAACAACCCGTGGTCCATATCAGCAATCAGTTTTTTAAGGCCATTGTACAATTTGCTTAACTCAAATTCACCGCACTGCTCCACCGGGGTCTCGGGCTCTATACCTACCATTCTGCACAGTTCTTGGGCTGTGAAAATACTGATACCTGTAATTGCCGAGAACAGTGAAGAAGCAACGGTTTTATCAACTGCCTTATTCCACATAAATTGGGCAAAATCTAAGAAATCAACCTTTAGAGGGTTTAATTTTCCCTGATCAGGGGGAAGAATATATTCTTTGCCAGGCAGCACCTCTCGATGAGAACTAACTTCACCATCATATTTTTTCATAGCATCAATGATCAAATTGTTGATAGGATTTACTAAGAGGATGTTGGAGTGCCGCCCCATAAATTCACAGATCAGTAGTTTTTCCTGCCATTCTTTAAAATCATTTAAGGCCTGTATGGTAAAAATTATGATGCGGTCGCAGTTATACTGGTCAATATTTAATATTTTCCCGCCTTCCAGATGTTTGCGCAATAGCATGCAAAAGCCTGGCGGTGCAGGAGGATTTTCCTTTTTTTCGGCAGTCAAATGCAGCCGGCACCATTTGGGATTGGCAGAAATCAATATTTTTGCTGTACCGGTCTCAGGATGACGCAGGATTATATTGATTTCATCCTTTTCCGGTTGGTATATTTTATCAATCCTGGCACTATTCAGCCAGGGGTTCAATTCTTTTACTAATGCTCTAATAGTTATACCATCAAAAGCCAGAACCGCCACCCCTTTCGCATCATACAGTATATCATTACTTTAATGCCCGGTACAAACTTTTGGCGTGATAAAGGAATATGTGAATAAAGTACGAACTAAAACTATATAAAACCAAAGGGGGATTTATATGGTCCAGCAGCAAGTAATAGCTTTGTATAAAGAAATACTTGAGCAGGTTAAACAGATAGAGCTATCGAAGAAAAACCTCAGCAGCAGGTTATTAATGGTCAAAGAAAGGAAAAGCCGGTTAGTATTAATTTACAATTTCCTGTATTTTGAACGCTGTAAACACGAGCTATTCAAAAATGCTGCCGTAATTGCCTTGAATAATAGAGAAAGCTCGGTAATCGAAAGCCTGGAAAAGCTTTACTCGTATAAAGACGGGGCAGAATTGATTGACAAAATTAGGAGTGAAATAAGGCTTGTTAAGCAGTATAGAAGCATAATTAAAAAAGCTATTAAATATCCATCATTTCAAACCTTTGTTGAAAGAAGGGCAACTCAAGAAATAGTTAAATATGTTATTGAACAAGCCAGGTCCTACATTATTAAATAATTATTTATAGGCTCGAATCCTTGACTATAATGTAAAATATAAAATTAATGCCTAAAATGCCTAAGAAGTATAGGAGGTTAACAAATGTCGCAACAAAAGATTAGGGTAATTGTTTCCGGAGCTTTGGGCAAAATGGGGAGGGAAACAACCAAGGCGGTTCTTGCGGACAGTGAATTAGAATTAGTGGGTTTGGTGGATCTTAAATCACCAGATACAATGCCGGAGTATAATTCAAACAAGGGGGCCAAATCAGAGGATAATTTGCCTATTGAGAAAGATCTGGAAACAGTTATTATCAATACCAGGCCTGATGTTATGATCGATTTTACCAATCCCCATTCGGTTTTTAACAATTCGAGAGTAGCGCTAAAAAATGGGGTTTCATGCGTAATTGGTACTACCGGTCTAAATGATATTGAGTTAAAACAACTGGAAAAGATAGCCCTGGAAAATAAAATTGGCATAGCAGTAATACCTAACTTTGCCATCGGAGCAGTGTTAATGATGAAGTTTGCCAGAGAAGCAGCTAAATATTTGCCTGATGTTGAAATCATTGAGCTTCATCACGAACAAAAGATTGATGCACCTTCCGGTACGGCTATTATGACTGCGGAGATGATTAACCAGGTTCGGGAAAGCAGACCACCCAGGAATGTAAGGGAATATGAAAAGATTCCAGGATGCAGGGGCGGGGACGTTCAACAAATAAAAATACATAGTGTCAGGTTACCCGGATACATTGCCCATCAAGAAGTAATTTTTGGTGGAGTTGGGCAAAGTTTAATCATTAGACATGATTCCTTTGATCGGGTTGGTTTCATGCAGGGTGTTACCATGACAACCAAAAAGATTATCCAGTACCAGGGTTTAATATATGGGATGGAAAAGCTGCTTTAATAAGCGGTCATTTGAGGCTTTGACCGATTACTAGGACCAGCGTAACAGTATGGAAAGTCGGCTGGGCTTTACGGGAGGATTCTCCCGTTTTTTTATGTCTAACTGTTTCCCCGGTTAGTACAAGCACCAGGTATGTTTTATACACATATAATGGTATTAATTCCGGCTACTTCGAGCCTAAAGGGGGTTTAAAATGAGTTCAGTCCTTTCAGGCATTAAATTCGCTGTGTTAGGGGGAGACGACCGGGAGCTTATACTAGTTTCTGAACTGGTAAAAATGGGGGCAACTGTAACTGTGTTAGGTTTCCCGAAAGATAAGCAAAGCCATGGTTCTTTCTCGGCTAATACAGTAGCCGAAGCCTGCCGTGAAGCAGAAGTTATAATTTTGCCCCTGCCAGGAATTGGGAGTAATGGGGTTATACGTGCTGTATACTGTGAGCAGGAATTAAGACTTACCGAAGATGCCATAGCTACTGTGTCAAAAAATGCCTTGGTGATCATTGGAACGGCTCGGGATTATCTAAAGGATTGGGCCAAAAAATATGGATTTACCCTGCTGGAAATACTTGAAATGGATGAAATAGCTATTCCTAATTCAATTCCAACCGCAGAAGGAGCAATTCAAATAGCCATGGAAGAAACCAGGACTACTATACATGGCAGTAAAAGTGCGATTATCGGTTTTGGCAGGGTAGGTATTACCTTGGCTAGACTCTTGAAAGCACTTGGCTCTGAAGTTACGGTTGTGGCCAGGAATGAAGGTCAGTTAGCGAGAGCCTACGAGATGGGGTGTAAAAGGGCATATTACAGTGATTTATATAGGGTTATGGGTGACAGTGATGTGGTTTACAACACCGTTCCAGCTATGGTTCTAGACAGCCAGGTTCTCAAATATGCCAATCCCGATATAGTAATTATTGATTTAGCCACCCAACCTGGGGGAACTGATTTTGAGGCCGCAAACTTGTACGGTTTAAAGGCTATTCTTGCCCCAGGCCTTCCGGGCAAAGTTGCGCCGGTTTTTGCAGGGAGAATACTGGCAGAAGTAATACCTAAACTTGTCATAAGAGAGTTGAGTAAGTTGGATAAGGAATTACTCAAAGCGGATAGGGGGGTTTAGGAGTGGAACAAGTCAAAAACGAAGGCCGTTTACAGGGGGTTGCCATAGGCGTGGTCATGACGGCTTCTCACTGTACTATTGGAGAGGCAATTCCCCAGTTATGGGCCTTAAAAAGGGAAGGGGCGATAATATATCCGATTTTTTCTTATGCCGTAGATGAAGTGGATAATCGCTTTTATAGTGTTGATGATTTAAAAAAGCAAATTAGAGATATTACCGATAAACCAATAATAAATACCATTGTGGGAGCGGAACCTATAGGACCACAGAAGCTGCTCGATGTAGTAATAATCCTTCCTGCAACCGGTAATACAATCGCTAAACTTGCCAATGGAATTGTTGATACACCGGCCCTGATGGCAGTAAAAGCACATCTTAGAAATCAAAGGCCAGTGGTTATTGCAGTATCAACCAATGATGCCCTGGGGATTAATGCCAAGAACATAGGGTTATTATTGAACATGAAGAATATCTACTTTGTTCCGTTTGGTCAGGATGATCCTGAGGAAAAGTGCAATTCCTTGCTGGCAGATTTAAGCCAGGTAACGGATACTATAATTCACGCCTTGAACGGCAAACAGATTCAACCGGTACTGCGGGGGCCGTGGTAATTTATTGGCTTTGATTATGGGTTGTGCTAAAATGTCTAAATAGATATTTATCAGGAGGTATACGGTTGTGTCTGATGGAGTAAGGGTAGCATTAGTAGGAGCAACAGGAGTGGTTGGACAGGAGATCTTAAAGCTTTTAGTACAGCGCAAATTTAAGCTAAAAGATCTGGTTTGTTTGGCTGATCCCAGTGAAGAAGGGACCAAAATAAAGTTTGGTGAGGAAACCCTCACAGTGAGGGGCGCCAGGGAGGATTCCTTTACAGGTATAGATATAGCCTTTTTTGCTGTTGGCACTGAAGTGAGCAATTATTTTGCTCCCCTGGCGGTAAAGAAAAACTGCCTGGTGATAGATAACAGTTATGCTTTTAGATTGAAAGAAGATGTACCTTTAGTGATTCCTGAAATCAACCCGCAAGACATTAATTGGCATAAAGGCATTATAGCTAATCCAAACTGTTCAACTATCATAATGGCGGTAGCCATTAATCCAATCCATCAGGCTGCCAGACTAAAACGAGTTGTGGTTTCAACCTATCAGGCGGTGTCCGGTGCAGGTAAAGCAGGGGTAGACGAACTTGAACAATCTATTCATGCCTATGTCAATGGGACTGAGGCTAACCCGGCAGTTTTCCAATACCCGATTGCATTTAATCTGATTCCTCATATCGATATCTTTATGGAGGAGAACTATACCAGGGAGGAAATGAAACTGGTATATGAAACGCAAAAAATAATGCATGCACCTGACCTGCGAATAGCTGCCACCGCAGTACGGGTACCCGTTTACCGAAGCCATTCAGAATCCATAACTGTTGAAACAGAAAAAGAATTGACCGTCGATGAAGTCAAAAGCATCTTATCCAGGGCTCCAGGTGTAGTCGTTCAGGATAATCCTCAGGAAAAAATATATCCAATGCCGTTATATACGGCGAATACTGATGAGGTCTATGTGGGTAGAATCCGCAAGGATATCTCTTGTAAAAACGGTTTTATGTTATGGGCAGTCGGAGATCAAATAAGAAAGGGAGCTGCAACCAATGCTGTTCAGATAGCAGAACTGGTAGTACAAAGAAACCTTTATTAAGAAGGTGTTAGGTATTGAGAATAGCTGTACAGAAGTTCGGGGGAACTTCTCTGGCTACACCCGAAACCAGGGAACGGGTATGTGAAATGATTAAATCCGCAGTCAATGATGGTTTTCGGGTAGTAGTTGTGGTGTCGGCTATGGGTAGAGAAAATGATCCTTATGCAACAGATACTTTGTTAAAAATGATTAGAGAAACCAATAATAACCCGTCACCACGGGAAATTGACTTGCTTTTAGCTTGTGGAGAGATCATATCCAGTGTATTGCTTTCCAATCATCTTAAGAATCATGGTATTTCCGCCACAGCATTGACTGGGGAACAAGCTGGGATTTATACTGATAGCAACTTTGGCAATGCCCGAATTTTGTATGTTGATTCAAAAAGTATATTAGAGTGTTTGGAAAAAGGAATTGTTCCAGTGGTAGCTGGGTTTCAGGGAGTTAACGAACTTGGGGAAACTACTACCTTGGGACGTGGGGGGAGTGATACTACCGCCAGTGCGTTAGGGGTAGCCTTGGGGGCCGAGATTATTGATATTTTTACTGACGTAGAAGGGGTAATGACAGCAGATCCCAGGATAGTACACAATGCAAAGCTGCTTGATGCTATAACTTACAATGAGATATGCCAGTTAACCAGGGAAGGGGCAAAAATTGTAAATCCAAGAGCTATTGAAATTGCCATGCAAAGTGGAATACCACTCAGGATACGGTCAACATTCAGCGGGTCACCTGGTACCCTAATAACTAACCAGATCCACCAAAGCAATGCCATTAAAACTATTCGGGATCAATTGATTACCGGGATTACTTATACATCGAACCTGACTCAGATAAAAATAAAGAAGGATGAATCATCAAGAGAAATAGAACTCAAGGTTTTCCGCTCGCTAGCCCTGGCTGGAATCAGTGTTGATTTTATTAATGTTCAGCGTGAATTGATAGTTTTTACCGTATCAGCTGATTCGGCCAGCAAGGCCCTGGCCATTTTAAAAAATCTTGACCTATGTCCCACACTTATTTCGGATTGCGCAAAAGTAGCTGTAGTAGGAGCCGCCATGACTGGAATGCCAGGCGTAATGGCTCAGGTTATTGAAGCCCTTCATGAGAACCACATACCCTTATTACAATCCGGGGATTCATATACCAATATATGGTGTCTAGTAAACAGGGAACATATGGAGACAGCAGTAAAAGCCCTTCATGATAAATTTGAACTGGGTAATAAATGATTGGTGGTGAATTATTATGATATTTCCAAGACTAATGACCGCAATGGTTACACCGTTTGGCCCAGAGCTGGAGGTGGACTACGAGCAAGCTGCCCGGTTAGCCGAATATCTATATGAGAATGGTAGTGATGGCCTAGTTGTGTCTGGAACTACCGGTGAATCTCCAGTGCTTTCGGATGAGGAAAAATCCACGCTATTTCAGGTGGTACAAGATAAGGTGGGCAACAAAATACAGGTTTGGGCAGGTACGGGCTCCAATGACACCAGGCATTCAATTAAATTGAGCAGAGAGGCAGAAAAAGCTGGAGTTGCTGGGGTTATGCTGGTGACACCGTATTATAACAGACCTAGCCAAGAAGGATTATACCAGCATTTCAAACAAATAGCAGAAAGTATATCCATCCCGGTTATGCTTTATAACGTTCCTTCACGCACAGGGGTAAACCTTCTCCCCCAGACAGTGGAAAGATTAGTTCAAATTGAGAACATTGTCGCTTTAAAAGAGGCCAGCGGTGATATGGACCAGATGTCTTTACTATCTAGGCTATCTGGAGATAGTTTCAGGGTTTATTCCGGTGACGATAGCCTTACCTTGCCAATGATGGCCCTGGGTGCCTATGGGGTTGTAAGCGTGGCCTCTCATGTAGTAGGCCGCCAGATCAGAGAGATGATTAATTCATATTATGATGGGGACATAGCCAAGGCCCTCAATATTCACCAGTACTTATTTCCAATTTATAAGGGACTATTTGTAGCTTCCAACCCTATCCCGGTAAAAGAAGCCTTAAATATATTGGGTATGCAAGTGGGTGGCTTTAGGCCGCCTCTAACCAGCTTACCTGCTAAAGAAAAGGAATTTGTTGAAGGATTGGTTAAAAAGTACGTTCCAGGCAAGTCAATATGGTATTAGAGCATAAAAACCAGTTGAATTTTGGTTAATTATGCCTTTAGTATCAACAAGGTTACTGGATTTATCTTAAAATGAGCAGATTGACCCCTTTCCTTTAAAAACCTTAATTTCTGCTTACTTTATGCAGCTATATCTTCAGATGATTTGGCTTTGTTTACCGCAACAACCGAAGTAATCATGGTAATAACACTCAGGTATGCATGGGTTTTAACCTTTTTAATACCTCGTACATTAAGTCCGGTTTCAAGTCCCATATGCTCCTTTAAGCGCCCAAAACATCGCTCTACACTGGTTCTTTTGTTGTATAGCAGCTTCCAGTTTGAAGTGCCTCGATGAGGCACTGTGAATAACCTGGAATCTTGTCTGGCTCTGGTTTTAACAACCATCCCATAGTTGCTGTCTGAGCACCAGGAGGAACCAAAAGGACAGTCACATTTGCCCATAACATGAGGGCAGCGGAATTTGTTAACCCCATTGCTGCCTCCCCAATAAGTCATACGGTATCCCGCTGAACATATGGGGGTTGCATCCCAGTCCAGACCTTCCGGGGGTTCTTTGGCTCTCCGGTGGTTTAACGGTATTATTGCCTGTGCCTTGTAGTCCTTACGGATCAGTTCGTATATTGACTTTTGATCATAACCGGCATCCATGAGATAATACCGGGGTTTACTGTTCAAGTTATTACTGCATTCTTCAAGGATTCTTTCGGCCATTATACCATCGTTGGTACTGGCTGGGGTTATGCTCAATGCCACTGGCAATTCAGATTTAACGTCAGTAGCTATATGCAGCTTGTAACCAAACCAGGTTATCTGGTTGCCATTAGTATCTAGCTTGCTGCCCCAGTTAGCTGACTGGCCATCGTCTTTAATATTTTTACGTGGAACTGACTTCTCATTGGCATCTACTTTAGAAGCATCTATGGCAATAGAACTGGTATCAAGAAGCCCCATTGATTCTGCTGTTTTTACCTGTTTCTTAAACAGTTCACCAAGCATAAGAACAACCGCATATTAATAATTTGCAAAAGATAGGCCATAGGACCTATCTTTTTCTAATTATACATATCCTGGCGCTTTAAATAATATCTGGCCTAAGTTGTATCAACCTGCTCAATAGGCTATAATAACAGAGAAAATGTTGTGCGGATAAAATTTAATATAAAGGAGGTGTTCAGGTGTCTGAATCAGAAGACCGTCTTCTTGTTATCCCCCTGGGCGGCTTGGGGGAAATTGGGAAAAACATGATGGCAATCAGATATCAGGATACAATAGTAGTTATTGATTCCGGGCTTATGTTTCCAGAAGAAGAATTACTTGGTATTGATGTGGTTATTCCGGATATCTCTTATCTGGTCGAGAATAAAGATAAAGTTAAGGCCATTTTGCTAACTCATGGGCATGAAGACCATGTGGGAGCTTTGCCTTATGTGTTGCGGGAGCTAAATGTGCCGGTATATGGCAGCAAGCTAACCCTTGGTATCGTTGCAGGTAAGCTTAAAGAACACAATATTGATAATGTAAAACTGAGATGTGTCAGACCCCGGGAAATAATTAAAGCCGGGTGTCTTGAGATAGAGTTTTTTAGGGTATGCCATAGTATTCCCGATGGGATGGGAATAGCCATCCATACGCCCCTGGGTATTATTGTACACACAGGCGATATAAAATTAGACCAAACACCAGTTGACAACCAAGTAGTTGATTTTAGAAAATTAGCCGAGTTGGGCGAAAAAGGCGTCTTGGTTATGTTCGGTGATAGTACCAACGCGGATAAGACTGGTTTCACCATGTCGGAAAAAGTGGTCGGCAATACATTTGACGATCTGTTCGGTAAATGTGAAGGCAGGATTATAGTTACTACTTTTGCTTCTAATGTCCACCGGGTTCAACAGGTAATATCAACCGCAGAAAAATACGGGCGGAAGGTTGCCATAATAGGAAGAAGCATGGTTAATAATGTTCGTATTTCAAAGGATTTGGGCTATATTAATTTAGCGGAAGATGTAATGATCGACACGGAAGACATTCCCAAATATCCGTCAAATCAACTGGTAATTATTACTACGGGATCGCAGGGTGAGCCGATGTCAGCTTTAACCAGAATGGCTACTGCTGATCATAAATCGGTCTGCATTGAACCCGGTGATACGGTGATTATCTCTGCCACACCCATTCCGGGTAACGAAAAGCTGGTAGCCAAAACCGTTGACCTTTTATTCAGGCAGGGTGCGGAGGTTATTTATGAGCGGGATATGAGGGTACATGTTTCAGGGCATGCTGCGCAGGAAGAGCTGAAGATTATTATCAATCTATTAAGACCTAAATATTTTGTCCCGGTACATGGGGAGTTCAGGCATTTAATGAAGCACGCCAAATTGGCAGAAAGCTTAGGGATACCCAAATCTCATATTTTTGTTGTCGATAACGGGCAGATTATTGAGATCAGCAGAGACAAAGCAGAGGTAATAGGAAAAGTTGCGGCGGGAAAAGTACTGGTTGACGGGCTCGGGGTCGGAGATGTTGGTAATATCGTTTTGAGAGACAGGAAACAACTATCCCAGGACGGGATAATAATAGTGGTAATAACCTTGAACCGGGAGTCCGGGGAAGTGGTGGCCGGCCCGGATATCGTAAGCAGGGGCTTTGTCTATGTTAGGGAGTCTGAGCATTTGATTGAAGAAGCCAAAGATAAAGTTAAAGAAGCCCTGGCGGTATGTACTAAAAAGAACATAATAGAATGGGCGGTTATAAAATCACAGGTGCGCGACAAGCTGAGCAAGTACTTAATTGAAAAGACCGGCCGTCGACCTATGATACTTCCTATTATTATGGAAATATAAATTTTCTATGTTCAAAACCCAACCCCTCTTATCCAGAAGGGGGTTGGGTTGGTTGCGCTCAACGAACCCAACATCTTTTAGGTAATATGGCATTACATTATATATCCAAAGACCGCAACCCTCTAAGAAAAGCCTGCATTTGCGGGCTTTTTATATTGGTCAAAAAAGCTAGGTCTGACAGGATAATATAGGGTGCATTTGACATAATAAAAGTGAGCCATTTAAGGAACGAAGAGACGAAGTAAGCAATTAGTGCCACCCACTTGGCGCCCGTCCCCTTTCACCCTTAATGAAGCTGATTGGAAAGCTGACCCGGCACGGAATAATCGATCTTAGTTGGCCTGGTTAAGAATGAGTGGGAAGGTTCAGATGAGTCCCACCATTGCCTCTGAAGAGAGAAACGAGTAAACAATAATGGAGCTTTACTATGATTCAAATAGTTATATTATTAATTTTAACCGTTTTGGCGGTCGTTGGACTGGCAGGTATTTTGCTCCTGTCAGCTTATTGTATAGCTGCACGTATAAGAAAAAAGTCGGATTTAAAACAGCTTATTAGCCTTAAAAAAACGGCGATATTCTTTTTTGTGGCTATGATATTAAACCTGGGGTTAATTGCCTTTTCGCAGCGCACTGCTTCCACTCCACGAATTGTTGATGAAAACGGAAACACGCTTAAAAACAGCATTGCAGAAATTAAAGAACTTGAACTGAACGGCAGGAAACAGTGGATTAGCCTAAGAGGTTGGGACAAAACCGCGCCCATCCTGCTCTTTTTGGCGGGCGGTCCCGGCGGTACTCAGATGGCGGCGGTACGGCATGAACTGGCAGAGTTGGAGAAGCATTTTGTTGTTGTCAACTGGGATCAGCCTGGTTCCGGAAAGTCTTATTATGCAGAAAAAATTTATAATATTACTGTCCAAACCTATATTCAGGATGGTCACGCTCTGACCGAGTACCTAAAAGAGCGCTTTTCGCAGGAAAAAATTTATCTGGTGGGTGAATCTTGGGGCAGCGCTTTGGGGATTTTTCTTGTTGATAAGTACCCGGAGTCTTATCATGCATTCATCGGAACAGGGCAAATGGTGGATTTCGCCGAAACCGAGCGGATGGATTACGCAAAGGCAATGGAGATTGCTAAAAATAGCGGCGACACAGATCTCATAGAAAGGCTCACGGCAAACGGTGCGCCACCCTATTATGGCAAGGACGTAACATGGAAAAGCGCAGTGTATCTTAATTATCTCAGCGAATATATGGCTAAAAACCCCGAAATTCACAATCCCGGCTACAATACCCTTCGGGACATCGGTTCCTCTGAATATGGGCTGCTTGATAAAATCAATTATATCCGTGGCATTATCAATACCTTCGGTCATGTGTACCAGCAACTTTATGACATCGACTTGAGGTCGGATTACACAAAGCTGGATGTGCCTGTCTATTTCTTCTTGGGCCGGCATGATATCAATGCGCCTACGGTATTGGTCGAGGAATATGTGCAGGTTCTGGATGCGCCTGACAAGGCAATTGTATGGTTTGAGCATTCCGGCCACAGCCCCTGGATCAACGAGCGGGAAAAATTTGTACGTGAGGTATTGTCCTGTTTCTTGGTAAATCAACCGCAGCAATAGGGAGGATGCGGAATATGCGCCAGAATTTATTTCTGCTGGTGATTGCTATCTTAATAACAATCTCGGGTTGTACTGCATCAAAGGGCAGCATTGTGATACTTGAGAAGCCTAATGGAAAAGGATTTACAATGGAATTTAAGGAGTGGAGCTCAAACAATAAGTGTGAATTATCCCTTGACAAGGGGGATGTCTTGCAGTTTGAAGTTGTGCGTGAAGACGGAGAAATTGCTCTTAAAGTCAGCGGTAAAAACGGCAGTGAACCTTATACAGGGAACGATGTTAGGTCAGGGATATTTACTGTAACCGTTTCTGAATCGGATACGTATGAAATACGAATCACCGGTAAAGATGCAACCGGAAAGGTTACGCTTAAAAATGTAGAAAGCAGTGCTGAATAGCAGACTTGCATTGATCGATTACATAACGTATAGGTTGAGGGGAGGGGCCGGGCAGGTTAATTTGAACAAGGGAATTAATCCCTGAAAGTATTCGCATTAGCCTGGAATACGATTTGAAAGACGGAATTGGAAGTTAAATGGATACATAAATTTTTAAATTGATTATTGCATGGGGACATTCTTTCTGTAATCAAGGCTGGTTCTTGTTATTACGGAAACAATGTCCCCATGTAACACTTTGGAGAGCGTATTATTTCTGCAGTCAAGGTAATTCTAATAACTAGAATGCAGATGAAAGGAGTAAAAACAGATGCATATATTTAGTGAGGAACCAGCTCAAGAGCCGAATAAACAAGAATCAAACCAGCAACAGAAACTGGATAACCTTAAAGAGTTGGGACAACTGGATATACCTGAACACAAAGCCGATGTACACTGTTTAACTATATCAGGCCAGGTTGAAGGCCATATGATATTACCGCCGCAAAATAAAACTACCAAGTATGAACACGTAATACCTCAACTGGTAGCTGTTGAAGAAAATCCCAATATTAAAGGATTGTTGGTTATCCTCAATACCGTTGGCGGGGATGTTGAAGCCGGTCTGGCTATTGCTGAAATGATTGCCAGTCTTTCTAAACCGACTGTATCAATAGTATTGGGGGGAGGACATTCCATTGGAGCTACCATTGCAGTTAGTACCAACTATTCCTTCATTGCTCCTTCGGCTACCATGACTATTCATCCCATTCGGTTAACTGGTCTGGTGATAGGAGTGCCCCAGACTTATGAATATCTTGATAAAATGCAGGATCGAGTGGTAAGGTTTGTCGTTGAGCATTCCAACATAACTGAGGCTAAATTTAGGGAATTGATGTTCAGGACCGGAGATCTGGCGCGGGATATCGGTACGGTTCTAGTGGGAAAAGATGCCGTGGAATGTGGTTTAATCGATGGAGTAGGAGGTTTGAAGGATGCCATTAGCAAAATGAACGAATTAAAGAATAAAGGAGGCATTCTTCAATGATTATATATGCTCCTGAACCCTTTAACATTCTTGCTTCTGACGAAGGTCCGATGACGATTGACATTAAGCTTCCAAATGGGGGAATTATTCAGGCAATACCCTGGGGAGTTAACCAGATAAAAATAATTAATATCGTTAGTACCGATCCGTCCGATTATCTAAATAGCCAATACATGCCAGGACGTATACTTACCATGAATGCCAGGCTGGATGATTAAAACCAAAAACCGGCTGTCTTTTAGTATATAATAAAAAGCACCGACCATTTAGGGTGCTTTTTTCTATGGCGAAGCTAAAGCTAGGAAAAACGGTTTCGAATTATGCATTATTGGGGAACCCGTTGTAAGCGCCTTTTCTTCTCCTTATACGATGGTTTGAATGATATAATCTAATATAGTATATAATAGCGGGAGGGTATGGGAATTGACGATATTTGAAGCCATAGTTCTTGGTGCGGTTCAGGGATTAACCGAATTTCTGCCGGTAAGCAGTTCCGGTCATCTGGTAATATTCCAGCATTTATTCGCTGTTGAGGAACCGCCTTTAACCTTTGATGTACTTGTACATATTGGAACCCTGATACCAGTTTTTATAGTATTCTGGCAGGACATTTGGTACTTAATTAAAAAGCCGTTTAGCAGGCTGACCGGTCTAATCCTTGTGGGGTGTATACCTGCAGGTTTAGTAGGATATTTTTTTAATACCTGGATAGAAAAGGCATTCACTTCCTTGCTGGTGGTTGGTTTGGGTCTGTTGTTTACTGGAGCGGTCCTAAAATTTTCCGAATACAGTGCCAAATATAGCTTCGGATTAAAGCGGTTTGGAGATATGAAGTACAGCGATGCGGTTTTTATTGGACTGCTTCAAGCCCTGGCCATAATTCCCGGTATATCCCGCTCCGGTTCGACCATTGCTGGGGGTTTGTTGGCCGGCCTGGATAGAGAAATCGCGGCCCGGTTTTCTTTTCTCATGTCCATTCCCGTTATCCTAGGAGCAGGAATACTAGAACTATCTGACTTGGCTTGGGTTGAAATGACCTGGCAGGAAATGCAGCCTTACTTGTTGGGATTCCTATCCTCGATTATAACCGGATATATAGCTATAAAAATTGTTTTTAATTTGGTAAAGATAGGAAGGCTTTCTGTTTTCACCTGGTATTGCTGGGCTTTAGCTGGAATTGTTCTGACCATTGTCTTCTACTAATCAAGAACTGATGGGTTATGTAATTTTATGTATACCCTGTAAAGTATTTGGTTTGATATAATTAGACCCAACAATGCTCCTTATTTTTTTCAAAAGGAGGGGATAATTGTGAAAAATGCATCCAAACTGAAAACAAAACCCAGAACCCGGATGAAATTAAAGAATGAACCTAAATCGGCTGTTATCAGAAATGAGATGATATCGGTAGCCTTATTGATGTTGGCTGTTTTCTTATACATTAGCCTAACCAAATTCAGGGGTATTCCTGATGATTCCAGATTTATCGGTTTATTTGGCACCTATGTTATCAGCGGCCTGGAATACGCTTTAGGCGAGGGGGCGCTGATATTTGCTTTATTTCTACTGGCCTGGTCAATACATTGTGGGATAACCAAGCAAATCTGGTCGGTAAGAATGTGGGGGTTACTTTTACTTGGTTTAATTGTGCTGGCCTGTCTAAGCATGTACTCATTACCAAAGGGTATGGAGGTTTGGGAGGCTAGCAAGCGAGGTATGGGAGGGGGCTATCTGGGAGGAGGCCTCGCTCTTATTATCCTAAAATTGTTCGGGGAAGTAGGAAGTATTATTTTTATCTTCTTGGGAGCAATTACTGCCTTGACCATAACTATACACAGGAGCTATAAGGATTTATTTAGAATGGTGTTAAAGGGGAGCAAGATAGTATCCAAACGTTTATCCGGCATTATTTTCTATGAGACGGATGAGGATGAAAAGGAGGACACCAATAATAGGACCGGTAAGGCGGATCCCTTGATTATAGATACGGTTGGGGGAAGTATTCAGCCGGTTATTAATAATGTTAAACCATTATCCAAGGATACCAGGCTTGTTACCGGAGGTGATAGACAGTCGCCAAGGCTTGATACCAGCAGTTCCGGGGATATTATAATAATGCCGGAAGCTAAAACCGGGCAATATTACCAAAAACCTTCCATAGAGATGTTAAGCTCGGTCAGCAACCATCGCTCGATAGACAAGAAAAGCATTAAGGATTGCATTGGGATTCTGGAAGATACCTTTTCCAGCTTTGGAATCAGTGTTACTGTAAACCAGGTTAGTTGTGGGCCGGCGGTAACCCGTTATGAATTAACCCCGGCTCCAGGGGTAAAAATAAGCAGAATAGTCAGCCTTACCGATGATTTACAGCTCAACCTGGCTACTGCAGGAATACGTATAGAGGCACCCATACCCGGTAAATCAGCTATTGGCATAGAGGTACCCAATCCAGAGGTATCCCATGTAGGCTTGAGGAACCTGTTGGCATCACCACTATTTAAAAAGCACAGCCATCCTCTTGCATTTGCCCTGGGAGAAGATATTAGCGGTATACCAGTATTTGCCAGGCTTGACGACATGCCCCATCTATTGATCGCCGGCTCTACCGGTTCCGGTAAGAGTGTGTGCTTAAACAGTATAATAATGAGTTTCCTGTTTAATGCCGTTCCCGAGGAGTTGAGAATGGTGTTAATCGATCCCAAAATGGTTGAGCTGACCGTATACAATGGGATACCTCATTTGATGACCCCTGTGGTTACCGATGCTAAAAAGGCCGCAGTTATTCTTAAATGGATGGTTTCGGAGATGGGTAAAAGGTATAAAGCCTTTGCAGAACAAGGGGTTAGGGATATACAACGTTATAATCAGACTGCTAAAGATAAAATGCCTTATATTGTCATTATTATAGATGAACTGGCCGATCTTATGATGGTGTCTCCGGTTGAGGTTGAGGATTCCATATGCCGGTTGGCCCAGATGGCCCGAGCTGCTGGAATGCACCTGATAGTAGCTACCCAAAGACCATCAGTTGACGTGGTAACGGGCTTGATCAAGGCCAATATTCCATCTAGGATAGCCTTCGCCGTTTCATCTCAAACCGATTCCCGTACCATTTTGGATACCGGAGGAGCCGAAAAATTGTTGGGGAAAGGGGATATGTTATTCTATCCTGTCGGTGCAATAAAGGCCTTAAGGGTTCAAGGGGCTTATGTATCGGACCTGGACATCGAGAGGACAGTCAGCTTTATTCGTGAACAGGCCGCCGAGGTAATGGATACCGAGGAGACAAGAGATCTGGAAATAATCCTTGAGAATACTGAAGACGAACTGGATTCCGATGAGCTATTATGGGAGGCAGTAAAAATATTTGTTGAAACTAAAAAGGCATCGGTTTCTTTGTTACAGCGAAAATTGAGAATCGGGTATTCCAGAGCAGCCCGTTTGGTTGATATTATGGAAGCTAAAGGTATTGTATCCGAATTGGATGCCAATAAAAAGAGAGAGATACTTATAGACAGCACCTACCTGGAAAAGCTATACGCCAAGAATAAACTGTGTTAGTATAGTCTAAAAAAACTTGGAAAAACAACCTCCGGTAATTTTGTGTTAAGGAGAACCAAAATGCACTTAACCTCAAGAGAGAAAGAAATTGCCGATGTTATTAGAATGGAACCCCTGATTTCTCAGGAAGAACTGGCACGTCGGTTTGGGATCACCCGTTCTTCCGTAGCTGTCCATATTTCCAATCTAATGCGTAAAGGTATTATCCTGGGGAAAGGATATGTATTTAACCAGCAGGCTTCAGCAGTAATAATGGGTGAAAGCTCCATAAACATTAACGTAAGGGAGAAGAACGGCCATGTTTCCATAGATATAAAATATGGGGGCTCAGCCTTTGAAATGAGCCGGGTTTTATCCAACTTTGGGGTCAATGTCAAGGTAATAACTATCGTTGGAAATGATAAATTTGGTGATGAGATTATAAATGAGTATCAAAAGTTCGGTACAGATATTAATAATATCTATCGACACCCTGAAGGCCATACTTCCAAAAAGTTACTGGTTAATAATGTGCTGCAATATAAAGAAGGATTTTGCCAGGAGGATTATCAAAAAACATTTAATTCTAAAGAATGGGTAGCAATGAACTGCGAGTGGTTAGTTGTGGAGCCCGATTTTCACGATAATCTGCCGTCCAGGATGTTAGAAAAGGCCGGTGATACTCCGCCCTTTAGTTGTACCTTTAAAAACTTAAAGAATCCGGATGAAGTGCCCGAGGTTTTTAAGAATTTCTATCTTGTGGCTTTAGGAATTGAATGTACAGACTGTTTGGATATATATGTAGAAAAAGGGCTAGACTTTGTAAGAAAAGGATTGCAAAATTGTATTATAACCGATGGAAGTAGCACCTTAGTTTACATAACCCAACACTTGGTAACAGATGTGTCATTACTTCCCAATCAAAAATTTGACTGTCAGGTTGGTCTGCCCCAACTGCTTGCAGGTACGATTTACGGCTTATCTTGCAAATACCCACTCCGGCAAGCGGTTAGGATTGGCATTGGCAGTGCATCGGTGATCGACTAGGACTGACAAACCACATTAAAGTAATATGTTAGGGGTCGATTTAATGGGATGGGGACAGCAATTAAAAGAGCAAAGGGAAAGAAAAGGCCTTTCCTTGGAAGCGATTGAAGAAGAAACCAAGATAAGAAAGTATTATTTGGAGGCGTTAGAACGTGAAAATTTTAGCGTTTTGCCTCCCAGGATATATGCAATCGGTTTTGTTAAAAGATATGCTGCACTGCTGGAATTGGATGAGAAGGAAACGATTGATAAGTTTATAGAACTGGCCTATGGAAATGAACCATTAGAGGAAATTGCTCAACCGGTAGACACACTTAAAAGCGGCAGAAAACAAACTTTTGCTTATAGAATACTGGCAGCCGCCATTTTTATGGTTTTTGTGTTTTGGGCAGGGAATTATGTAGTTGGTTGGTTAATGGATAAGGGCGTTTCAATACCTGATGATGACAGAACTTCAGTGGGAGATCAAATAAATAACCCTCCGCCTCAAGATGAGCCACCTGAACCCATATCTGAACCCGTATTAAAAGCAGAGGTTTTAATTGAGGCCAAGTCTGACTGTTGGTTGGATATTTTAGTTGATGACCAGCGGGTTTACACCGGAACCCTGAGGAATGGAGAGAGTTTGAGTTTTGAAGGGAATAAATCGGTGCATATTCATGCTGGAAATGCGGGGGGAATTGATGTAACCTATAACGGGGATAAAGTGGAAGCCATTGGAGCATTTGGGGAGGTTAAAAAAGTAGAATTCGTTGCCAAAGAAATAAGCAGGCGAACAGGAGTTTAAGATAAAAAGTGAATATAGGTTTTATTAGTCTTGGTTGTTCGAAAAACCGGGTTGATACTGAAATAATGATGGCGATGGTTAAAAAAGCTGGCCACAGGATTGTAAGTTCTTTGGAAAAAGCTGATGCAGTAATTATTAATACCTGTGGTTTTATTGAACCCGCCAAGGAAGAAGCGATAAAGACTATCATTGAAACCGGGAAACTTAAAGAACATGGTTCTCTAAAATATTTAGTAGCTACTGGTTGTTTGTCTCAAAGGTATGGAAAAGAATTATTTGATGAGATGCCTGAGCTGGACGGAGTTGTAGGCATTTCATGCTTTCATAGTATTAATGAGGTTTTAAGCGAGGTTGTTCAAGGGAAGCGAAGCATTAGGGTAACCCCTCCATCAAAAGTGTTTTCGGAAAAAGGTTCCCGGATTTTAACCACACCGTTGGGTTCTGCATATTTAAAGATTACTGAAGGCTGCAGTAACCGTTGCACCTATTGTGCTATTCCTGGAATAAGAGGAAGTCTGAGGTCAAGAGCTGAAGATGAGCTGGTGCAAGAGGTTGAGGAATTGACCAATCAAGGGGTAAAAGAAATAGTGCTTATAGGCCAGGATACTGCAGCTTATGGTCGTGATTTGGCCAATAGCAGCGGATTGCCTGGTTTATTAACCAGGTTAAACGAAATCGACAGTTTGGCATGGATCCGTTTAATGTATTTGCATCCGGCCCACATCAGCAATGAGTTGATAAATGTTTTGACTAGAGTGAATAAAGTTCTGCCCTATTTAGATATACCTATTCAGCATGTATCTGATCATGTTTTGAAGAGGATGAATAGGAAACATGATTCTGCGTATTTAAGAGCTGTAATTCATAAGCTTAGAGGCCAGATAGAGAATCTGGTATTAAGGACTACCGTTATGGTAGGTTTCCCTGGTGAAAAGGAGAATGATTTTGAAGAATTGTATAATTTTATATCCGAGGTCGAATTCGAATGGCTGGGAGTGTTTGAATATGTTCCCGAGGATAATACGGTTGCTGCCAACTTGCCAGATCAAGTTACAAGCGAAGTCAAATCCCAGCGTTACCATGCAATAATGGCTTTACAACGTTCGATAACCCGGAAAAAGAATATCCAACGCTTAAACTCAAATCAACAGGTCTTAATTTCTTCTCAGATAGCCAAAAACTTGTATATTGGGCGATCATATTTCCAAGCCCCCGAGGTTGACGGGGTAACTCTGGTCAAAACTAAAAATAAGCTGACCAAAGGAGAGTTTACAGAGGTAGTCTTAAAAGCAGTTAGAGATTACGACGTGATTGGGGAAACAACTAGATGAATGTACCGACTAGACTTACGATATTAAGAATTATCCTTATTCCTTTGTTTATGATCTTTATGTTGGTCCGAATACCTTACGGACACTATTTCGCTGCCCTCATTTTTATAATCGCAGCCCTGACCGACAGTCTTGACGGATATTTAGCCCGAAAATGGAAACAGATAACCAAATTAGGAATAATTCTTGATCCCCTAGCCGATAAATTATTGATAACAGCTGCCCTTATCAGCCTGGTAGAACTGGGAATGGTACCGGCATGGATTGCCGTTATCATACTTGGCAGAGAATTCGCCGTATCCGGCTTGAGAGCAGTAAAGGCTGAGGAAGGGGTTATCATTCCGGCCAGTGTAACTGGCAAACTAAAAACTATCAGCCAGATTGTCGCGGTGGTACTTATTATTCTTCAGAATAGCTACCAGCAATTAATCCGTCTTCCCTTGGGGGAATGGGCATTGTATTGTGCCTTAATAATTACGTTGCTTTCGGGAATAGAGTATTTCTACCATTATATGCCTCCTGCCGAATAATCTTATAGGATTAGGTCACTCCCTGATAAACTTCTTCTATTTCCAAGCTTAGAACATCCATATTTACCAATTATTAAGCCGAGGTTATACAAATAGCCTGTGCTATAATGTTTGGTGAAATGAGGTGTAGAATTATGATGCAAAAAGGGGAATTTAATCTCCCATTATTACTCATTTCTCTGATTGTTATTCTGGGTGTATTTCTTGGCAGCTATTTTTTATACCAAAAAATAGGGATAACTGACCCCCTGGTTACCCAAATATCAGCCCTGGATTCAATTGACCGGGTTGAAGTAAACATGATCGATAAAAAGTATTATATAAAAGTATATATTACGGGTGTTGACAGCATTCAGAAGACTTATCTAATAATCGATGATCTGGCAGCCAAGGGTTTGAGGGACAATGAATATGAGATAAAAATAGTCGATAATCGCGACCAAAGCTTGGAGGAAGCCTATTATCGTTTACAACCCGCAATATATGAAGCCCTGGCTACCAACAGATATAGATGGCTGCAGGAAGAGATAGCAAGTCAATTGAATAACCAGGGTGAGTTTCAATTCTTTATAGATGAAAACCATTTTTATCTTCAGTTGAACCGGGGAGAGCGTTATTTATACGAGATAATCAACCGCAACCCGCAATACATCAGTACTAGTTAAAGGAGAGTTCTTTTTGAAGGAGATTGCTGTTGGAACAGTATTATCTTTAATCATATTCTTGGCTATTATCGGAGTAAATATAACCCCATTCCTGTTGTTTGCTCTGATAGCTGCAGGAATATATTTTGTAATAAATTACCAGGGCGGGTTAAACCTGGAAACCGTGGGTAAAAGTAAAGCAAGAAGCTCACTGGTCACCTTTGAAAGTATAGGTGGCCAAGATACTGCCATAAATGAATTAAAAGAAGCCCTGCATTTTATTATGAATCCTGAAGCTATCAACCGGTTGGGGATAAGACCCCTTAAAGGAGTTCTGTTGGTTGGTCCCCCGGGAACGGGGAAAACCCTTCTGGCCCGAGCAGCAGCCAATTTTACCAGTTCGGCCTTTATTGCAGCATCTGGCAGCGAGTTTATTGAGATGTATGCTGGGGTTGGGGCAAAAAGAATACGTCAGCTTTTCAAAGATGCCCGAAAAAAAGCCTTAAATAAAAAACATAACAGTGCGGTAATCTTTATCGATGAACTCGAAATATTGGGAGTAAAAAGGGGCAGTAATACCAGTCATATGGAATATGACCAGACCCTGAATCAACTGCTGGTTGAAATGGATGGGATTAACCACACCGATACTCCACGGATACTTGTAATCGGGGCAACTAACCGGGCAGATATGATTGATCCTGCCTTATTAAGACCCGGAAGGTTTGACCGGCAGGTCCAAGTGTCCCTTCCTGATAAACAGGGCCGGATTAAAATCCTAAGCATCCACACCCGGAATAAACCCCTGGAAGAGGGGTTAACGTTGGACGAGATTGCCCGGGCAACTTTCGGGTTTTCCGGGGCTCATCTGGAAAGCTTGGCCAATGAAGCGGCTATACTGGCAATGAGGGAGAATGCTGATTGTATAAAGGCCAAGCATTTTAATGAAGCAATAGATAAGGTGATAATGGGTGAAAAACTGGATAAAAAGATTTCTCTAGCAGAGATAGAACGGGTTAGTGTTCACGAGAGTGGTCATGCTTTAGTAAGTGAATTATTAATACCTGGTTCGGTATCTTCCTTAACCATAATACCCAGGGGGGGAGCCCTTGGATTTATGCGCAAATCGCCTCAGGATGATCAGGTTTTATACACTCGAGATGATTTGGAAATTCAAATTATGGTTACCCTGGCAGGTGCAATAGCAGAAGAAATGAAATATGGGAACAGGAGTACTGGAGCTAAGAACGATTTTACCCAGGCCTGGAATATTGCCAAGGAAATTGTGGAAGCTGGACTTTCATCCCTTGGTATAGTCAATACCGGTGAGGTTCCAGCTGCTGTGTTGTTTAAAGAATGCCAGAACATTATTAGTGATTTAGATAAAAAAACCTTTGAGCTTTTACAGGATAAGCAGCACCTGCTTGATTCCATATCGGCTAAATTAATCAGCGAAGAGACTATTGATCGGAAGGTTTTTACCGAATTATTACACTAATAGCTGTTTTGATTTTTCAACCGGGACAACCGGTTTATTTTTTCTTTATGGGGATAATTTTCTATGGGTTTTTAGACGAAAAAGCCTATAATAGAATAGATAATTTTATAGGAGATGGAAAGCTGTGCAAAAGGCTTATTTGATATCAACCGGGACAGAATTGCTCTTGGGTTCAACTATGGATACTAACTCGATTTTCCTGGCCCAGAAGCTGGAGGAAATAGGGATCAGGGTAATTGGAAAAAGCACCGTTGGGGATCATGAGGAAAGTATAACTAATGCCTTTGAATCGGGAATTAAAATGGCAGATATTGTAATAGCAACCGGCGGTTTAGGGCCTACTAATGATGATCTTACCAAGCAAATAGCCTGCAGGGTTATGAACTGCCAATTGGAGCTCATAAATGAGGAACTGGAAAGGCTGAAAAACTTTTTTAGCCGGCGAAAACGTCCCATGACCGAGAACAACCTTAAACAGGCTATGTTTCCTCGGGAATGTGTTATATTAAAAAACAGTTTGGGTACTGCTCCGGGTATGTACCTGGATAAAGATCAAAAACTAATCATTCTGTTACCAGGCCCCCCCAGGGAAATGAAAAAGATGTACCTGGAAGAAGTGGAAGGCCGGTTAAAGGAAAAATTTAACCTAAACCACGAAAGAACGGCGATTAGGACCATAAAAGTCCTGGGGCCTGGAGAGTCGCAGGTGGAAGCATTAATTGCAGATATTGTCAAGGAGTCCCATGGCTGCAGTTTGGCTCTATTAGCTATGGAGGGAGAAATCCATATTAAGATTACGGCTGAAGGGGAAGATCAAGCCCATAGTAAAGAAATACTCAATGAATTAACCAGTAGAATAGCCGAGAGATTAAACCACAACATAATAGGGTACGATGATGATTCCATAGTATCAAGGATTGGCGAGCTGTTAGTCAGCCAGGGTAAAAAATTGGCGGTTGCAGAATCCTGTACTGGAGGATTGCTGTCTAAGATGATTACCGACCTGCCCGGGAGTTCCCGGTATTTCTGGGGCTCAGTAGTCAGTTACAGCAATGAGGCTAAAAAGGTCTTATTGCAGGTTGAACCAGGAATTTTAGATACATATGGGGCAGTAAGCCGGGAAACGGCGGTAGAAATGGCCTTTAATGTCCTAAAGGTATCGGGTGCTGATGTTTCCCTTGCTATAACGGGAATTGCCGGGCCAGATGGGGGAACCCCCGAAAAACCGGTGGGGTTGGTATATATTGCGGCTGCTGATGCCCAAAATTGTATAGCCAAAGAAATGAGATTTGTAGGGGATAGGGAAGCTATAAGAATTTTATCAGCTAAGACTGCCTTAGATTTACTGAGAAGGTATTTTGTATCAGGAGTTGTAAAAGAATGAGGATTTTTATTGCCGTTACTTTAGCTGAACCAGTAAGAGAACACCTTTTGAGGGTACGGAATAGGCTTCGGACAGCCTCTCCGGATGTTAAATGGGTGGAATATGAAAATTTTCATTTGACTCTTAAGTTCTTGGGGAATATCAAACCAGGTTTAATTCCCAAAATAAAGGAACAGCTTTATACTGTCGGTGAAACCTGTCCCACTTTTGAACTGTTCCCGGACCAGTTAGGTTTTTTCCCCTCAAAAATCCGGCCCCGGGTTATATGGCTGGGATTGAAAGGGGAGGTTGCCAAGGCTCAATTCCTCGGTGAGCGTGTCGATGCCTATCTTTCAGAATTAGGTTTTGAGCCGGAAAAAAACCGGAGTATGCACTTAACTATCGGACGGATTAGATCTGAGTTGAACTTGAAGGAAATGCTCCAGGTTGCTTTTAGTGAAGACTTTTCCAGCCAGGTGCCTATAAAAGTAGCAGATTTCAGCTTGATGGAGAGTGAAATATCGTCAAGAGGGCCTAGATATCGCGTAATAGAACGATTTGAATTAAGTGGTTAGTTTTTTACCCAAAAACCAATTTTAAAAAACCGTCTCTCCTTTAAGGAATGCAGCAGTGCGGGAATCAACCGGTTTTTCAAAAATGGTTTTCGACGGACCTTGTTCAATAATGCGCCCTTCGTGAATAAAAAACACTTCGTCGGCCAGGCGTTTAGCCTGAAACAAATTGTGGGTTACCAGGATAATGGTGGTTTTTTGTACCCGATTTATACTGGCAATATGATTCTCGATTTCATTTGCACTAGCTATATCAATATTGGAAGTAGGTTCGTCCAAAAATAACACCTGGGGGTTTACTGCCAGGGCTCGGGCAATGGCAACTTTTTGCCTTTCTCCTCCGGACAGGGTACGGGCACTGGCCTCCCGGAAGGCGGTTAATCCCACCATTTCTAGTACTTGATTTACCCGTTTCCTGATACTGGATTCCTTCATTCTTCTCATTCTTAAACCATAGCCAACATTATAGCTGACTGTTCCACTGAACATATATGCGGTTTGAGTAACCATGGACATTTTACGTCTCAGCTGGAGCAATTGATTTTTTTCCCAGCGCACCTTTTGCCCCAATACCTCCAGTTCCCCTTCATCGTTGGTTAGTAAAAGGGCCATTATACGTAAAAGGGTGGTTTTTCCCGAGCCATTTGGGCCTAAAATAGTATAGATTTTGCCGCCGGGAATTACCAGATTTTCTATGTTTATTACTTCTCTGTTGCCATACCGTTTAACCACATTATGTAATCTGAATAGTGCTGTCATATCGTAAGCTCCTTTTTTCCAAAGAAATAATGGCCCAGTTAATAATAAACGAAATAGCCAGAAGAATAAACCCAATAGCAATTGCGGTGCTAAAATTGCCCATCCGGGTTTCCAGAACAATAGAGGTAGTTAGAACCCGAGTGCTCCATCTTATATTCCCGCCCACCAGCATGACTGCTCCTACCTCGGCGATAACCCGGCCTAATGCAGTAGTTAAAGCCGCAATTATGCCTATTTGAGCTTCTCTCATAATGGTAATGGCTGCTTGCCGCCGGGAAGCCCCTAGGGTAACAGCAGTATCATAAACCACCTGATCCAGAGCCATGACTGCCCGGGCTGTTAAGCCACAGATTATCGGGGTTGCCAAGAGGGTCTGGGCAATTACCATAGCTGCAGGGGTAAACAGAAGTTCAAATTGCCCTAAAGGGCCGCGATAAGTAAGGAACAAATACACCAAAAGGCCTGCCAGGACTGGTGGCAGGCCCATAAATGTATATATCGCATTTAGGATAACTCTTTTCCCAGGGAAATTTTTTAAGGCCAGGGCAGCACCGCTGGGAATTCCAATAATAGCTGAAACAGCCAGTGCCGACAGGGAAACCTGCAAAGATAATAAGGTTATGTGTACGATCTCCGGTTCTAATTGCCATATAAGGTATAAACCTTCCTTAATTCCCTGTATAATAGTTTCCACGCTGTCCTCCCATGGTTAGAATGAATTTTTCTCTTCTTATCAATAAAAAATGTTTATTGTTTGCTGGTAATTATTTGGCATCAGGAGTAAACAATGGTTGATCGTATTTGTCAATTCCGAACTCCCCAATCATTTTCTGTCCCTTTTCCGAGGTTAACCACTCTGCAAATTGAGTAGCTCCCTCAAAATCTACATGGGGAAATTTTTCTGGATTGAGGGGTATAACCCCGTAAGGATTAAAGAGAACCGGGTCACCTTCAACCATTGGTTCTAATTGGTACTGATCTTTATTAGCCAGGTAAGTAGCCCGATCGATTAAGGTATAAGCCCTTTTCTCATCAGCCATGCGGAAGGTATCACCCATGCCCTGACCGCTCTCCAGGTACCAGCTAGAATCAACTGTTATGCCAGTCTGTTCCCAAATCCCCTTCTCCTTTTTATGAGTTCCGGAATTGTCGCCCCTGGAAATAAAGGTCGCCTGTTTTTCAGCAATAGTGTTAAAAGCTGCTTTAACATCGTTGCTGCCTTTAATGCCGGCAGGATCTTCAGCGGGTCCGATCACTAGAAAATCGTTGTACATTACATCACGACGGTCTACCCCAAAACCGTCTGCGACAAACTTGTCCTCTGCTTCTCGAGCATGTACCAGTATCACATCAACATCTCCGGCTTCGCCCATTTCTATAGCCTGGCCGGTACCTACAGCAATAACCTTAACTGTATAACCGGTATCTTTTTTGAATTCGGGAAGCAAATAATCCAGAAGACCAGAATCCTCGGTACTTGTAGTTGTAGCCAGTTTCAATTCCTTGGCTTCCTGGTTATTATCCCCGGTTGAATCTGGGTTTTCCCCTTGGGAGCAACCTACTAGGGTAGCAAGCATAAAGATGACCAATATTAGAATCTTTAATGTAGCTCTTTTAAATCTCATTTTGCAACCTCCGTATCTTTGGTAAAATAAAAAACAGTTCTACTTACAGGTGTAAGCTAGAACCACAATTGGACATAATTTTGCATATCTCATCTCCTTTCCTTAAAGGGAGGCATAGTCGTTTCCTACTATACCCTATCGGATAAAGAACCATGGCTACACGAGCGTTAGGTTAAATATCTCGGAGAATTACTTGATAGAATCTTGATTTAATATTAATCAAACCAGTTACTAAAAGTCAAACCAGCGTATGATAAACTATTCAAAGCCGGCCTATATATTTGACCTAATTATTATAATAAATATTATTTGATTTTTTAAATCAGATAAATATATAATTTAAATACGAACAAATGTTTGAGGAGGTACCAATGAGAGATATTGAAATAAACCAGGGTAAAATTGAAGCCCTGAATAGCACTATCAGGAATATTGAGAAGCAATTTGGCAAAGGTTCCATAATGAAGCTAGGCGAAGCGCTTAACATGAATGTTGAAACCATATCCACGGGATGTATTTCTTTAGATGTGGCTCTGGGAGTGGGCGGATTACCCAGGGGGCGGGTTATTGAAATATTTGGACCAGAATCGTCGGGTAAAACTACAGTTGCTCTTCATGTTATTGCTGAAGCCCAAAAGGAAGGGGGTATGGCCGCCTTTATTGATGCCGAGCATGCTTTGGATCCCCTCTACGCGCGCAGGCTTGGGGTAGATGTAAACAACCTTTTGGTGGCTCAGCCTGATTCAGGCGAACAAGCGCTTGAAATCGCTGAAGCCTTAGTTAGAAGTGGTGCAATCGATGTTATAGTAATTGATTCAGTGGCAGCCTTAGTGCCCCGAGCTGAATTAGATGGGGAAATGGGTGATGTTCACGTTGGGTTGCAGGCAAGGTTAATGTCACAAGCCTTAAGAAAACTTACGGCTCATATCAGCAAATCCAGGGCATGTACCATATTCATTAATCAAATCCGGGAAAAGGTCGGAATAGTTTACGGAAGTCCTGAGACTACAACCGGAGGCAGAGCATTGAAGTTCTATTCTTCAATTAGAATTGAAGTCAAAAAAGGCGAGCCCATTAAACAAGGGAGTGAATTAGTAGGCAATAAGACGAAAGCTAAAGTGGTTAAGAATAAAGTAGCTCCACCGTTTAAGACCGCTGAATTTGATATTATGTTTGGTTCTGGAATATCTAAAGAAGGAGATATCTTAGATGTTGCTTCAGAAATTGGCATTATTACCAAGAGCGGGTCGTGGTATTCTTATGAAGGTGAACGCTTGGGGCAGGGAAGAGAAAATACCAAGGAATATATTAGAAACAATCCCGAGCTGTATAAGCTTTTAGAACAAAAAATCAGAGATTATATAATAAATAATAATTGCCGGCTGGACAACCCGGTAGACGAAGCTTGACACTGTACGGTAAACTAACTACAATTTATACATAAGACTTGGTTAGAATCTTACTTTTACTTGACCGTATAGACGCTTATTAATATAGATTTTTCAGAACCCTTATGATTTAGATATTATCTATTGGGTTTTTATATATTTAAGTGGTTGTCTGTTGTGGTTGAGGTGAGTTCGTAAACTCACTAGGTTATCAAGAAACTACTAAAATAAGAGTATATTCCGTCCTGCGGCAGATTATGCAGGTTGGTATTATGCAAATTACTTTGGTAGTTTTATGATTGATAAAAGTAAAGATTCTATTAGCCGGGTTTTTACTCGGTTTTTTTATGGAAATTTATATTGTTCTGTAAGGAGGTGAACACATATAAACACAGTAGAAGCCTTTTTAGTAATTACCCTTTCTCTGGCTATAGGCTTAATTGCAGGTTATTATTTCAGAAAAATCCTGGCTGAAAGCAGAATAGGTGCGGCAGAGGAGCAGGCAAACAAGATCATTGATGAGGCTATCAAGGAATCAGAGGCCAAAAAGAAGGAAATTTTGCTGGAGGCTAGGGATGAAATTCATCATAACCGAATGGAAGCCGAAAAAGACCTTCGTGAAAGACGGCGTGAACTGGATCGAATGGAGAGGCGCATAATCCAGAAGGAAGAATTGCTGGATAAAAAAACAGATAATATTGAAAAAAAAGAACATCTGTTGCATGAAAAAGAAAAAGAGGTTGAAAAAACCCAAAACGATTTAAAGCTGGTTCTTTCCCAGCAATTAAAAGAGCTGGAAAGGCTCTCAGGTTTATCTTCGGAAGAGGCCAAGGAATTGTTGCTGAACAATGTTGAACAGCAAATCAGGCAGGAAACGGCAATAATGATTAAGAGCATGGAGGCCGAAGCCAGAGAGGAAGCTAATAAGAGGGCAAAAAACATCATTTCCCTCGCTATTCAAAAGTGTGCGGCAGATGTGGTATCAGAAACCACCGTATCTGTAGTAGCATTGCCTAATGATGAAATGAAGGGCCGGATAATAGGCAGAGAAGGGCGAAACATAAGAACCTTTGAAACCATGACCGGGGTTGACCTGATTATTGATGATACGCCGGAAGCGGTTATACTTTCATCATTTGACCCGATTCGCCGGGAGATTGCCCGGGTAGCCCTGGAAAATCTGGTTTCAGACGGCCGGATTCATCCAGCTCGGATCGAAGAAATGGTTGAAAAGGCACAAAAGGAAATAGATGCCGAGATTAAAGAACTGGGTGAACAGGCAGCGTTTGAAGTTGGGGTGCATGGGTTGCATCCGGAACTGATAAAGCTATTGGGCCGGTTAAAATACCGTACCAGCTATGGCCAAAATGTTTTAAAACATTCAATTGAGGTGGCTCACCTTGCAGGTATTATGGCGGCTGAGTTAAACATTGATGCTGCCGTAGCCAAAAGGGCCGGTCTTCTGCATGATATTGGGAAGGCGGTAGATCATGAAATAAGCGGGCCGCATGTTGAAATTGGCATAGACTTGGCCAAAAAATACCGGGAAAGTAAGGAGATTATTCACTGTATTGAAGCCCATCATGGCGACATAGAACCTCAAACCATGGAAGCAGTATTGGTCCAGGCTGCCGATGCTATATCAGCATCCAGACCGGGAGCCCGAAGAGAAACGCTTGAAGCCTATATAAAACGGCTTGAAAAGTTGGAGGCTTTAGCGGATTCATTTAGTGGGGTTGAGAAATCCTTTGCTATTCAGGCTGGTAGGGAAGTAAGAATAATCGTTAAACCTGAAGAAATAGATGATTTGCAGTCCATTAATCTAGCCAGGGATATAGCTGCTCAGGTAGAGCAAACCTTAGATTACCCGGGACAGATTAAAGTTGTAGTAATAAGGGAAACACGCTCAGTCGAATACGCAAAATAAAATAAATTTTTAAACTACAGGCTGGTCCTGTAGTTTTTTTACGGAATATTTGAGCCAGCAGCCATTGTGGATTTATGCTATAATTTACAAGTGCGGCAGTAGAAGGAACTTTTGATCTGCTGAAGAACAAGTTTATATTACTTGTTTGAAGGAGAAGATCATAATGCAGATTAATGCCGGGTTAGAAATAATTATTAGTACTTCAGCTAAATACCGTGAGCTAAATGCAGTGAGTTACAATGCTGATGAAAATACAATTATGCTGGAATTTGCTCTTTTGGGGGCAGCCGATCTTGAGCCTGTACTTAAATATATTGCTAATGGCTTAGATACATATCAACATTTGTTTAGCCAGGCAAGCAGATTGACCAGGATTACCTTGACTGAAAGCTTAGGGATTAGCCTGCTCCGGGTTACCCGGGATGTAGATACTGTATCAGAGGAAGAAATCGACCTGCTAGTAGACCTTATCCGTACTCATCTTGCAGATAGGATAATAGTGAACGATGATCAGGAGATTGGCCAGGAACGATTAAAAAAGAGGTTAACCAATAAGCTGCTAAAAAGGGTGAATAACAGCGACATTGGGGCTATGAATTTCAGTATTTTCCGTGAGGAAGGTAAGATATTTATCCTTAATAACATTCGGGAGGTCAGTAATTGAACCTAATTGTGATAGGGGACATAGTCGGTCGCCCAGGCAGAAGAGCGATAAAGAACCTTCTTCCCCGTTTGAAGGAAGAATTCCAGATTAGCTTTACCATAGCCAATGCGGAAAATGCTTCTGGGGGGCGGGGTTTAAGCTGGGATGTAGCCAATGAATTAATTGGTTATGGAATCGATGTTCTGACTATGGGGAACCACGTGTGGGACAACAAGGAATTGCTCACTTTTATTGACGATATGCCCCAAATAATCAGACCGGCCAACTATCCTGAGCCCTGCCCGGGGCACGGTTATGAGTTTTTTGATGTAGGTTTAAAGAAAATTGCGGTTATTAACTTATCTGGAAGGGTTTATCTTAATGATTTGGATTGCCCATTTCGCAAAATCAATGATATTATACATAATATAAAAGCCCTCGCCCATATAATTATAGTGGACTTTCATGCGGAAGCCACTTCTGAAAAACTTGCTTTGGCTCATTTTGTAGATGGACAGGTTACAGCAGTACTAGGAACCCATACCCATATTCAGACTGCTGATGAACAGATTTTGAGTAAAGGCACCGCTTATATCACTGATCTTGGTATGACCGGACCTATCGACTCCGTTCTTGGAATGGACAAAAACATGGTTTTGCAAAAATTCTTGACCCAACGACCGGTAAGATTGGATGTTGCAAAAGGCAAAGCTCAAATACAAGGGGTGGTACTAGAAATTGATGAATTAACCAACTCAGTGACCCGGATCCAGAGATTCTCCCGAATCGTAGAATAAATTAGAAAAATTATCCAAAACTTATAATAAAAAGAAGGAATTAAACACCAAGATTTAGAATATACATGTAGGAGATAAGCTAGAGATTAGAGTATTTCTTATACAACTAATTGAGGGAGGGTATCTGATGGAAGTATTAAAGGTTTCAGCTAAATCTAGTCCGAATTCAGTTGCAGGAGCTTTAGCAGGAGTATTAAGGGAAAAGGGAGCCGCTGAGATACAGGCCATAGGTGCTGGAGCAATTAATCAAGCAATTAAAGCTATAGCAATTGCTCGAGGATTTGTAGCTCCCAGTGGTATGGATCTCATCTGCATTCCAGCATTTACAGATATAACCATCGATGGCGAAGAAAGAACCGCTATTAAATTAATAATTGAACCCAGATAAACCTCACGATGTTTGCTATATTTTAAAAAAAATGCACCTGCCCTTTATTGGCAGGTGTTTTATTTTAGGCAAAGGAGAAAAGGAATATGGGAATAATAGATTTGCACTGCGATATTCTACCCAAACTGCTTGAAAATAAATGTTCTCTCTTTAATAATACCTGTCATTTTGATATCGAGAGGGCGCAACAGGCCGGTTTGATACTGCAGATAATGTCACTTTTCACCATGCCGGCAGATTCCAACACCAGTTTAAGGAATATTCTGTTCCAAATTGATAATTTCTACCAGGAGCTCGACAGTAATGCGGCCTATTTATATTTGGTTACCGATAGCCAATCTATTAAAGAGGCAAACCATCGGGGAAAGATAGGGTGCCTTCTGCATCTTGAAGGAGCCGAAGCCCTGGGCAATGATGACGAGATTTTAAGGATCCTGTATAAACTGGGGTTGCGCAGTATAGCCCTTACCTGGAATGCAAGAAACCTGCTGGCAGATGGAGTCGGGGAAGGTAAGCAGGCAGGCGGACTGAGTGTAAAAGGAAAAGAATTGGTAAGGATGCTTGAAGGTATGAATATATTGCTTGATTTGGCCCATTTGTCTGAAAAAGGTTTTTATGAGGTGCTGGAAAACTATAACAAGCCGGTTATGGTATCCCATGCCAATGCTGCATCCTTGTGCAACCATCAAAGGAATCTAAATGATGCCCAGCTCTTAAGTCTGGCTGAGAATGGCGGAATTGTCGGAGTTACTCAGGTGAATAGCTTTATTAAACCTGGGAATTGCACTATTGATGATTTAATTGATCATATGGTATTTATTTCCGATTTAATTGGGGTGGAACATGTAGCACTGGGCTCTGACTTTGACGGTTCTGATGAGATTATTTTGCCTGGAATTGAAGGGTATTTAAGTCTGCAGCCTCTGCTCAGGAAAAGAGGATTTAATGAGAATGAGATACAATTGATCCTTAAAGAAAACGCACTTAGGGTTATAAACCGGGTATTAGGCTAAAAGAATAAGAGGGGTGATACTAAGTGTTATATGATCTGCATGTCCATACAACAGCTTCCGATGGCGTCTTTTCACCTCGGCAAATAATAGATATGGCTATACAGACCGGGTTAGAAGGTATAGCAATTACCGATCATGATACAGTAGACGGTCTACCACTGGCCCTCAGCTATGTTAGCGAAAACAGATTGAATATTGATTTGATTCCCGGTATCGAGCTGAATACCGAGTACCAGGGAAATGAGATTCATATTTTGGGGTATTTTATAGATCATAAAAACTACCATTTAAACAAAAGGCTGAACGAAATAAAAAAAGCCCGTCATAACCGAGCTATAGAGATGATAAATAAGCTTTGCGATATGGGATTTTCTATCACCATCAACAGGGTAGCTGAGCTTGCTCGGGGCGGCCTAATAGGAAGACCGCATATTGCCCAGGCTCTAATTGAGGGCGGGTATGCAGCATCGGTCAAGGAAGCTTTTAGTGAGTACATTGGGCCGGGGAAGCCGGCTTATGTTCCCCGCTACAAGTTTTTACCCCAGGAAGCCGTTAATTTAATCCGAAACGCCGGGGGAATTCCTGTAATTGCCCACCCGGGACTGCTAAAAGAGCCATCATGGCTTAAATATGCTATAGATATAGGGGTTGAAGGGATCGAAGCTTATTATCCTGAACATACCAGTGAGCAGACAGAAGAGTTTTTAAGGATCGGCAGGGAGAAGGGATTGATAATAACCGGAGGTTCGGATTTCCACGGTCTTGATAACGTTGGAGGGGAAAGTGCAGGGTTAGGGGAAGCCGGTATCACTATGGACTTGGTAGATAATCTTTATAAACATCACACTAAGAAAATCAAGATCATGAGATAAAAATTTGCGGTGCATAAATAAAGGAACTGTGCCACTTAATGTAGAATAAGCTAATTATGGGAGAGTTCTGCAAAGGTGGTAGAAATAACTTGCACAGGATTATTAAGATTCTGCTTTTGGTTATCCTAGCAATAGGGCTTTATTCTAATCCAGCCATGGGAAGAGAGGATTTATATACAGTAGAACCAGGAGACACCCTGTGGGATATTTCAGTTAAACATGGAGTGAGCATCGAAACCATTAAAGAACTCAACAACCTTGAGAGTGATTTTCTGCCAGTTGGTAAAAAATTGATTCTTAATAATCCTGAGGTTTATACAAGTGCAGTACCAGTTGGACAATTGGAATACTACGTAAAAAGCGGGGATACACTAACTGCTATAGCCAATCTTTTTAGTGTTTCTCTGGAACAGCTAAGGGCTATTAATAATAAATATACCGATTTCCTGTCAATAGGGGAAAAGCTTCTAATACCGGCTGTTACTGCCATTGATAGTAGTACTACTGTTGCCCACGAAGTTAAAAACGGGGATACCCTTAATAGTATTGCCATGCAATACGGAGTAGGCATAGATTTAATACGGAAATGCAATAATCTCATTAATGATGATATTTATGTAGGGGATTTAATTGTTATTATAAAACCCGAACCACCTTCTCGTTCCGGTTATGGCAGAAGGCTGGAAGTCATTGAGAAGGCTGCGGAGTTTTTAGGAACTCCATATCTTTATGGCGGTCAATCCCGCCGGGGGTTTGACTGTTCCGGTTTGGTGAAACATGTTTTTTCCTACTTTGGCCAGGAGTTGCCCAGAACTGCATCCGATCAGT
Organism: Syntrophomonadaceae bacterium; assembly: GCA_050949865.1. Lineage (GTDB taxonomy): Bacteria > Bacillota > Syntrophomonadia > Syntrophomonadales > Syntrophomonadaceae > JBMNGN01. The sequence goes on along the minus strand of JBMNGN010000001.1, from coordinate 158,784 downwards.
ACCGGGTAGGAATTAGTGTAGAGAGGAATAATCTCATGCCCGGGGATCTAGTGTTTTTTTGCTGCGGTGGTAATAGCGTAAACCATGTAGGTATTTATGTTGGAGACAATAAATTTATCCATTCGAGTTCACCCGAGAGCGGTGGGGTCATATACACATCGCTTGATGATTCCTATTATTTTAAGAGATATGTTGGAGCTAGAAGAATCATGCCATAGGATATGGAGGTCATAGATGTGGACGAATTATTTGCCTTCTCTTCTAGTGTTAAGGAAAGTCAGGAGTGGAAGGACCTCGAACTCAGGGAATATTCTGTAGGAGCAGATGCGCTACTGGAAGAGATTACAGAAAAAAGAATATGGTCCAATGCGGAATTGATGTGGGTTATAAAGAGGTTGATCTATTTTTATGGAAGCAATGATAGTCTGTTAAAAAAAGCCCCAAAAGAGAGATTGTTTTTAAACCTGGTTGATGTTCTGCGGGCATTCTATTTAATCATCGATGAGCTTGATCCGAAGATAGACGACAATATGAGAAGCTATATATGTTCCAAGCTGGCGGATGCGACCTGGGGAGTAAATCCTCGAACTAGAAGCTATCTGAATAAGCTAGAATAAAAACCGCTCGGCAGCGGTTTTTTAGGTTAAAAGCGTTTTTGTAGCAGGATTATTGTATTTTTTATCGAATTATAGGTTATTTAAATAAAGTTCTACTTGGTCAGGAGGAAAGTATGACCAAAAATACCAGGGAAGCCAACATACGAAGGATTATCGAATTGGAGGATAGAATAGGCCAGTGCCGCCGGTGCCAAGGCCTGATGACCTGTGTTAGGAAACCTTCTCTGGGTAAAGGCGACCTGGACCCTGAAATGGTTTTAGTATTCGAAAGTGAGAATGTTTTTACTGCTGACCTAAATAACCTAATTGAATTGAGAAGTAGAATAAAAAAGGAGTTCGGCATCGACAAAATATACCACACTTTTATGGTGAGATGCAAACCCAAATCATGCTCGGTTCGACAAAGTACCAATTATTATGTCGAAGGTAAGCTTATAGATATTGATAGCAAATGCTTGCTTACTGGCAAGGGGTGTGATGGGATACCGATTAGGCCATTAACCGAAGAGATTATATCCTGCCTATCTTATATATTGGAAGAGATTAACATATTGAAACCGCGATACATTGTTTTATTCGGTGATAGGGTAAGCGAGTTTATTTTAAAATCCTTCGGGATATTTGATAACCTTGATTCAGAGGTATGTTTTCAATCCAATGACATGGCTATTTTTACAACGGTGTACGAAAAGGATTTTGATTCATATGAATGTCAGAAGCTGAATCGGTATCGGATTGTAAGGTGTGTATAGTACCAGGTTGAATTGAACATAGAACCAAGCACAGGCAAAGCCTGTGCTTGTTCTTTTACAGCCTCCAAGTGAATAAGAATCTTATTAAAATGATTTTTGGAGGCTAAAGATGACTGCGATATCATGGGGACGAAAATCAATTGATGATACGGTAAAATCTTTAAATACATCTGTTAAACAGGGTCTTAGCTCATCCGAAGTAGTCATGCGGCAACAGAAGTACGAAAACACCTTGCAGGCTGAAAACCAAATTAAGCCCGGGCTCATACTGCTTAGCCAGTTTACTGATACCATGGTCTTGGTTTTATTGGCTGCAACTGTCATATCAGGAATAGTTGGAGCAATGGCTGATGCTATAACTATTATGGCTATAGTGTTTATAAATGCAGTATTGGGTTTTATTCAGGAATATCGAGCGGAGAAATCCCTGGAAGAAATAAAAAAATTAACCACTCCTTATGCCAGCGTACTGCGGGCTGGAAAGAGAACCAAGATACCATCCAAAGAACTGGTCCCCGGTGATATTGTGTTTCTGGAAACCGGTGACAAGGTTCCTGCAGATTTACGTTTAATTGAAGCCTTAAACCTGGAGATAGACGAAGCATTACTTACCGGGGAATCGGTCCCGGTAGAAAAAGATGCCGCAGTCATTCTGGCTGAAGAATGCCTATTGGCTGATCATAAGAACATGGCTTTTATGGGCACTGCAGTTACCAAGGGCAGAGGGAAGGGTGTAGTAGTCAATACCGGAATGCAAACAGTAATGGGAAAGATCGCCGAATTAATGAAAGATGTCCGAAAAACTGTAACCCCTTTGCAGAGCAGGCTGGATCAACTGGGCAAGATTTTGATAGTTATTTGCATTACCGTATGTTTAATAGTTACATTGATGGGGATTTACCGGGGAGAGCCGGTTATGGACATGCTTATGGCGGGAATAAGCCTGGCAGTTGCCGCCATTCCAGAAGGATTACCGGCTATTGTGACTATTGTACTGGCCCTGGGTGTACAAAGAATGGCCAAAAGCAATGCCATTGTCCGGAAACTCCCTGCAGTTGAGACCCTGGGATGTACTACGGTTATATGCTCAGACAAGACAGGCACTCTTACCCAGAATAAAATGACGGTTAAAAGACTGGCGACCCTTAATAAGATTATGGATATAGAGGGAGAAGGTTACGAACCGGTAGGAAAATTCAAGATTGATAATGAAGAAATCGATCCTAAGGCTGATACGGCTACCAGATTAATACTTGAGGTAGCCCTTAATTGCAATAATTCGATCCTGCAAAAAGGCAATCGAGGATATGAGACCCAAGGAGACCCTACCGAGATTTCTCTCCTGGCTATGGCCATCAAGGCAGGAATGTCGACAGCGGGCCGGAAAAGGCTCTTGGAGATACCCTTTGATTCCCGGAGAAAAAAGATGAGCTGCGTAGTTGAAATTGAGGGAAAATTATTTGTACTGGTCAAAGGGGCTTTTGATGTAATAATAGAGTCTTGTGCCTGGATAATAAACCATCAGAAAACAGCCAAACTTGAACCGTCCCATGTTGACTATTTGCAGGAGCTGCAAGAGAAATGGGCTAACCAAGCTTTGAGGGTGCTTGGATTCGCTTATAAGCCAATTTCACACCAGGAGGTTACTGCCTCTAATGAAAAGGAACTGGAAAGCAATCTGATTATGTTAGGTATATGCGGGATAATTGATCCCCCCAGAAGAGGGGTGGCCTCTTCAGTCAATGAATGTCTCCAGGCTGGAATAATACCAATTATGATAACTGGGGATCATCCTGCCACGGCTAGAGCTATTGCCGCCGAAATCGGGATCGCCAGGTCAGGTGAGGTGATTTCCGGGAATGAGATTAACAAGCTAACCGATGAACAGCTTTACTCTCGGGCGGTCAACTTAAGAGTGTTTGCCCGGGTATCACCAGAACATAAAAACCGCATAGTTAAAGTCCTGCAAAAACATAATCATGTGGTGGCTATGACCGGGGACGGAGTTAACGATGCTCCGGCGGTTAAGGCGGCGGATATAGGTGTAGCCATGGGAATCACCGGTACAGAGGTGACCAAAGAAGCGAGTTCAATGATCTTGATGGATGATGATTTTTCTACTATTGTAAGGGCCGTTCATGAAGGAAGGGCAATCTATGATAATATACGCAAGTTTATCCGGTACCTGTTAGGAGGTAACATAGGGGAAGTTTTAGTAATGTTTACCAGCTCCCTCTTAGGTATGCCATTACCTCTATTGCCGATTCAGATTCTTTGGATAAACCTGGTCACCGATGGTCTTCCGGCTATGGGGTTAGGCTTAGAACCGCCCGAACCGGGAATAATGCATAGAAAACCCCGGCCAAAAAATGAAGGGATATTTGCCCGGAGGCTGGGGTGGATAGTTTTTACCCGGGGGTTCTTCATAGCTGCAGTAACCCTTATTAGTTTCACCATAGGGCTGATATACGTGAGGTTGGAGCCGGAGATAACGGTTAATACTGCCCGCACTATGGCTTTTACTACCCTGGTTTTTGCCCAGTTGTTCTATGTATTTGAATGTCGGTCAGAAAAGTATTCTCCCTTTGAACTAGGCATTCTGGAAAATAAATACCTCCTAATTGCTGTATCGTGTTCAGTTATTATGCATTTATCGGTTATTTATATTCCAGCTTTGCAGGCAGTTTTTAAAACGGTTCCTTTAGAATTGTGGCAATGGTCTTTGATACTGGTTTTAACTGGCGGCCGATTGTTATTTAGATATTTTTTATTTTTATGGCAGAGATTTATAATACCAGGGAATGTTTATGATAAAATTAATGGGTGGTATTGATCCTTAGCAGATATTTATAGACACAAGGAGGAATTCTAAAACAATGCTAAAAAGTATGACCGGATTTGGGCAAAGCCAGGTTAACGAATCCGGATACCAGGTAACATGTGAAATAAAGAGCGTAAACCATCGTTTTTTGGATCTCCATATAAGAATCCCTCGAAGGTATACTATGCTGGAGGAAAAAATTAAAAATGAGCTTAAAAAGCGGATTAGCCGTGGACGAATTGAGGTAAATTTTAACATTGAAAGAACCGAAGAATCCCGTCCAAGTGTCAAACTTGACAAAGAATTGACGTTGGATTATTATAAATGTTTGAAGGATTTAGCAGAGATTCTAAATATTCCAGCCCAAATCCATATTATTGAACTTCTAGGCTTACCCGAAGTAATAAAACTCGAAGCCCCCCAGGAAGATTTGGAGATGGTTTGGTTAGTTGCCAAAAAATGCATGGATGAAGCCATCGACACTCTGATTCAAATGAGAATCAAAGAGGGGCAAAACCTCGCTAAAGATATCTGCTGCCGGAACCAGCAGGTAATGGAATTGGTAGAAATACTTGAGCAGCGTTCACCCCAGGTCACAGTAGAATATACTGATAGACTAAGGAAACGGATTGAAGAATTAATTGGTCAGGATATAGTTGATGAACAGAGGATCATTCAGGAGGCCGCTATCTTCGCTGATAGATCAAGCATTACCGAAGAATTAGTCCGACTTAAGAGTCATATAAGCCATCTTGATGAATTAATTCAATCCGATACTGCGGTGGGAAGGAAGTGTGACTTCCTTTTACAGGAGATGTTTAGGGAAATCAATACGGTTGCTTCAAAGGGAAACGATCTGGTGATGAGCAAAATAGTTGTAGAAGTGAAAGCGGAGTTGGAAAAAATAAGAGAGCAACTGCAAAACATTGAATAGTGGAGGTAGTTATGGATATAAAGCTTGTAAACATAGGATTTGGCAACATTGTTGCTGCCAACCGAATAGTTGCTATTGTTAGTCCTGAATCTGCCCCAATTAAGCGGATAATACAAGAAGCCAGGGAAAAGGGAATATTGATCGATGCTACTTATGGTCGCCGGACCAGGGCTGTGATAATAACTGACAGCAAACATATCATCTTATCTGCCGTTCAGCCTGAGACAGTAGCCAATCGCTTGTTCTCTAAAGAACCCCATGATGAATTATAATTTAGGAAGCGCGATTAGTCTATGAATAGAAGGGGCATATTATTTGTTATTTCTGGTCCCTCCGGGGTAGGTAAGGGCACAATTAAGAATGCCCTATTATCTGTTGTCGATAGCTTGAAACTGTCAGTCTCGGTTACGACACGACCACCGCGGTCTGGTGAAGTTCATTCCCGGGAATACTTTTTTGTATCAAAGGAACAGTTTAACCAAATGATCGAAGGGGACGAGTTCCTGGAATGGGCTAACGTTTACTCTAATTTGTATGGAACTCCCCGGTATTTTGTTTATGAAAACCTAAAAAGGGGACAGGACATATTGCTTGAAATTGATATTCAAGGGGCTATGCAGGTGAAGGAAAAAATACCGGAAGGGGTATTCATTTTTATTTCACCCCCCAACTTAGAGGAACTGGCAGAAAGGCTGTGCTCAAGGGGCAAAGACTCAATGAGCAGCATTAATATGAGATTAGCTGCTTGCGAAAAAGAAATGAAATACATAGAGTATTACGATTATGTCGTGGTTAACGACGAAATACACTTAGCCGTGGACAAGATTAAGTCAATTATTACCGCAGAGCGATGTAAAGTTAAAAACCTAATTGGGGGTGGACAGGTTGATTTCTCCTTCTAATAAAGACATCAGCCGAGTAGCGGATAGTAAGTACGCGGTAGTTGTGGCGGTTGCCAAACGAGCCCGGCAACTGTCTGAAGATAAAAAGAACGATGAGAATTACCGGTTATCCAGCATGGTAACTATTGCGTTGGAGGAAATAATGAGCGAAAAAATCAAGATTCTATAGCTGGTAAGAGGTTTTTGAGGGGGTAAAGGTGATAATGCCCAAAACAATTGGAATTGGTTTAACAGGTGGTATTGCAGCATATAAAATAGCTGATTTAGTAAGCAGGCTCAAGAAGGAAGATTTCGAAGTCATTGTTATGATGACCGACGGAGCCAAACAGTTTATTGCCCCGCTTACCTTAGAAGTGCTGTCTGGGAAACAAGTAATGGATAGCTTATGGAATGGATTGTCCCCAGGGATGGTTAAACATATAGCAATTGCCGAACAAATTGATTTACTGGTGGTGGCACCGGCAACGGCTAATTTTATTGCTAAGGCGGCCCATGGAATTGCTGATGATTTACTAACTACGGTGTTTGTGGCCAACACCGCTCCGGTCCTTATCGTACCGGCAATGAATAATAATATGTACTCAAACCGGATCGTTCAGGACAACCTGCAAAAATTAAAAAACCATGGGTGCCACATATTGGAGCCGGAGAGCGGCTCGTTAGCCTGCGGAACTGAGGGTAAGGGCAGGTTACCAGATATAGATATAATCCTTGAAAAGATTAAAGACCTCTTATCACCGCAGAAAGATTTAGAAGGGAAAACACTTATGGTTAATGCAGGGTCGACTTGTGAAGATATAGATCCGGTGAGGTTTATCACCAATAGGGGTACAGGCAGAATGGGTTATGCAATTGCTGCCGAAGCTGTTAAGCGGGGGGCAGATGTAATCCTGGTAAGCGGCAAGTCATCCTTGCTGCCGCCGCCCGGGGTTCAATTGGTTAACGTGTGGAGCGCAGAGGAAATGTATAACGCCATGCTTCAATACCTGCCGGATTGCGATATAATCATCGGAGCGGCAGCGGTTGGGGATTTCAAAGTTGCCCAGGTAGCAGAGCAGAAGATTAAAAAGAGCGGTGATAGTTCTCAAAGACTGGTACTGGAACTGGTGAGCACCCCGGATATCTTAAAAGAACTCGGTCAGAGGAGAAAGCCGGGTCAGATATTGGTCGGGTTTGCAGCCGAAACAGAAAACTTGATCGAAAATGCCAAACAAAAATTGCAAAAGAAAAGCCTTGATTTTATTGTAGCCAATAACGTTACCGAAGACGGGGCAGGCTTTGCCGGTGATACTAATATAGTGACTATTATTGACCGGAATGGGGAATGCATATCATTGCCAAAGATGAGTAAAAGTGAAGTAGCTAGGGCCATAATTGATAAAATTGTATCGCTTGTAAGGATTCAATAGGCTTAAGGAGATGATTTCATGAATAGATCCCTGTTTACCTCAGAATCTGTAACTGAAGGGCATCCGGACAAGGTTGCCGATAGAATATCTGATGCCATACTAGATGCGATTTTGGCCCAGGATCCCTATGCACGAGTAGCCGCTGAGACTATGGTAACCACTGGACTGGTCTTGGTTTCAGGGGAAATAACTACCAACTGTTATGTGGATATACCCAGAGTGGTCAGAACCACTATCCGTGATATTGGCTATACCAGGGCCAAGTATGGGTTTGATGCCGAGACCTGTGCGGTTCTTACTTCGGTCGATGAACAGTCATCTGATATTGCCATGGGTGTGGACCGGTCCTTTGAAGCTAAAACAGATGAGGATACTGACTGGGATTTGGATGTTCTTGGGGCTGGTGACCAAGGCATGATGTTTGGATATGCCACCAATGAGACCCCTGAGCTTATGCCATTGCCGATCACCCTGGCCAGCAAAATTGCTCGATACCTGGCTCAGGTTCGGAAGGAGGAAGTATTACCTTATTTGAGACCAGATGGAAAAACCCAGGTAACCGTTGAATATGAGGGAAATAAACCGGTTCGGGTTGATACAGTGGTAGTTTCTTGCCAGCATCACCCGCAGGTCAGTAATGATACTATTAAAAGGGATGTAATTGAGCAGGTTATAAAAAAGGTGATTCCCAGCAATATGATAGATATGCGCACCCGGTTCTTTATAAATCCCACCGGAAGGTTCGTAATCGGTGGACCGCAAGGAGACTGCGGATTGACCGGGAGAAAGATTATTGTAGATACCTACGGAGGTATGGCTCGTCATGGGGGTGGAGCATTCTCGGGCAAAGATCCTACCAAGGTGGATCGTTCGGCAGCTTACGCCGCCAGGTACGTGGCCAAGAATATTGTGGCTGCAGGCATTGCCGATCGTTGTGAGATCCAATTGGCATATGCGATAGGAGTGGCCAGGCCGGTTTCAATTAGAGTGGAAACCTTTGGAACCGGTAAAATACCCGATACAAAGATTGTACAGCTGATAAATGACAACTTTGATCTGAGACCCGCTGCAATAATCAAGGATCTTAACCTGAGAAGGCCAATTTACACCAAGACTTCAGCTTATGGGCATTTTGGCCGAAACGATCCCGATTTTACCTGGGAAAGGCTCGATAAATCCTTAAAATTAAAGGAACAGGCTGGATTATAGAACATTGCCTGGATTATAGAACATTGCCTGGATTTTAGACATTCAACAAACTGGCGGGTATTTCCCGCTTTTGTTGTGTTAATATGTAAAAAAGCCGGGAGAGGAGATTATGAGCTCGGTTAAAGTTCTGATTAACAGCCCAGCAAGTAGGGATGGGACATTATATGTCTACTCTGTTCCGGAGGAATTAAAAAATGAAATTGATTTCGGTAAACGGGTTCTAGTTCAACAGGGCAAACGATTAGTAGAGGGTTACATTATTGAGATTAATCAAACCCACAATTATGACAGGCAACAGATTAAACCCATTATTAAAGTGTTGGATATAGAGCCGGTATTTGATAGAAAACGCCTGGAGCTGGCTTTATGGATGGCTGATTATTACATGTGTGCTTTGCCAGAAGCGCTGGATACCATCATTCCCACCAGCCTGAAAAAGAAGCGTTCATCCAACCTTTATTTTCCTGCTACATCAAACGAATTAGGCAGTTTAAACTACGATTCAACACTGCAAAAGTATAAAGAATTGTTTTCCAACCTTTATAAAAAAGGATGGATGAGTGCAGATGAGATTAAGTATTATGTTGATGAAAAGGCATTGAAAGAGCTGGTTAAATCTGGCTTGATAACCAGCATAGGTGAGTATTCCGGTTATAAATACTACAGCAAGGATTCAATGTACGTATTAAATAAGCTGCTTCCAAGTTCGCTTTTATTGAAAATGGAAAAAAGGGCTCCCCAGCAAGCTAAGGCATTGAAGCTGCTCCGGGACAAAAACCAGATAGATAAACAGGTTTTGGAAAAAATCGTACCGGTTAAAAGTATTCGGATTCTAGAAAAACGAGGTTTAATAAAGCTGGTCGAGAAAAAGCCGCAGCAAAGCCAAGAAAGACTAGTTTTAAACCATGAACAAGCCGTATGTTTGCGCAGAATAACCAAGGCGATTTCCAACCAATACCATGAAAAAATTCTATTATTCGGTATTACCGGAAGCGGTAAAACTGAAGTGTATATACAGGCCGCAGAAAAATGTATTGAGCTGGGCAAAAATGTGATAGTCTTAATTCCCGAAATTGCATTGACTAAGTACTTATCTAAGATATTTGCCTCCAAAATTAGAAACATAGCAGTTATTCACAGCGGAATGTCAAAAGGGGAAAGGTATGCTGAGTGGAAGCGAATAGAACGGGATGAAGTAAATCTGGTACTGGGAACCCGCTCGGCTATATTTGCCCCCATTTCTCGATTGGGGTTGATTATAATCGATGAAGAACAGGATAACTCTTATAAACAGGAAGAAAAACCGGCTTATCATGCTCGGGAAGTAGCATTTAAACGGGCTGAATTAGAGTCGGCGGTAGTAGTTTTAGGTAGTGCTACACCATCAATTGAGTCTTTCCAGCAAGCTATCAGCGGTAATTATTCCCTGATATACCTTAAGCAGCGGGCGAATCAGGCAGGTATGCCTCAAATCCATATTGAAGATATGAGGCGGGATTTTGCCAACGGAAACCGCTCGTCAATATCACTTGAACTCCATAAACGGATTACCGAAAAGTTAGAGAAAGGCGAACAGACTATCCTGTTTTTAAACCGGAGAGGCTATTCCCCAATTACCCTATGCCGGGAGTGCGGCAGTGCCGTTACCTGTAAATCCTGTTCCGTAGGGATGGCTTACCACCAAGACATAAATAGGCTAGTATGTCATTATTGCAATTATACGGCTAACAAACCTTCCCAGTGCTATGTATGCGGTAGTAAACATATTTACCAGTCCGGGTATGGTACTCAAAGAGTAGAGGAAGAAGTCAAACAATTGTTTCCAGGTGCTGCAGTAGCCAGGCTTGACATGGATGTTAGCAGGAAAAAAGGTTACCAGAATACTATTCTGGATAAAATGAAAAAGAAAAAGATAGACATTTTAGTTGGTACCCAAATGGTTGCCAAAGGATTTGATTTTCCAGAAGTTTCGCTGGTAGGGGTTATCGATGCTGACATCCTAATGAATATACCGGATTTCAGGGCCAGGGAAAGGTGTTTTCAACTGATTGTTCAGGCAGCGGGAAGAGCGGGACGCGGAAGGGTGAGCGGCCAGGTAGTGGTCCAAACCTATAACCCTCAAAACGACATTTTTCATAATATCGTTAACCAGGATTATGAGGGTTTTTATTTCAGGGAATTAGAAGAAAGAAGGGTTTTGAATTATCCTCCTTATACTCACCTCTTGCGTATGGTAGTGGTGTCTGAATATGAGAATAATGCCAAAGCAATTGGGGAAAATATAGCTTCTCAGATTCGCAGTTTAATAGATGCTAATGAAGAAGAGGTGGAAATTCTTGGGCCTGCCCCCTGTCCCCTCCGAAAGATTAGCAATCGTTTCAGGTATCATATTATAATTAAGAGCAGTAATATATGTTTGCTCCAGAGTATAGGAAAACATATTCAGTTTAATCGCCCCAGAGGTATTAAAGTAGCAATAGATTTAAATCCGGTAACAATCATGTAAGGAGGTTTAATGTGGCAGTATATCAAGTAATAACTGTACCCAATGAGGTATTGAGAGCCAAGGCTCAGCCCGTCACCAAGATAAATGCTGCGGTTTTAAGAGTATTGGATAATATGCGGGACACACTATATGCCTTTGAAGGTATTGGCTTAGCAGCCCCGCAAATAGGGGTTTCCAAGAGAATGATTGTGATTGACATCGGGGATAATTTAATTGAATTGATAAACCCGGAAATAGTACACCGTGAAGGGAAACAGGTTAACACTGAGGGTTGTTTAAGCGTCCCGGGAATTGCCGGATCGGTTACCCGATCCAGGTATTTAACGGTTAAAGGTTTAAACCGGGATGGCAAGGAAGTAACTTATGAAGTAAGGGATTCCGGGTTACTTGCTACGGTTTTTCAACATGAGATAGATCATTTGGATGGAATCCTGTTTACCGACCGGGCTAATGAAACCTGGGAAGATAGTCCCCGAAACCGGAGGGGTTAAAATGCGAATAGTATTTATGGGAACATCAGATTTCGCCATACCTTCTCTAAAAGCAATTATTCAGTCCAGGCATGAAATAGTAGGTGTGGTAAGCCAGCCGGATAAACCTCAGGGCCGGGGGAGAAAAATTGTGGCCCCGCCGGTTAAGCAATTAGCCCAGGAACATAGCCTGCCGGTTTACCAGCCAAACAGCATTAAAACCCCTGAGGCAATAGATACTATTAAGGTAATGCAGCCCGATTTGGTTGTGGTTGTATCATTTGGTCAGATTATACCCAAGGCTATACTTGATTACCCCCTTTACGGGGCCATTAATGTCCATGCCTCCCTTTTGCCTAAATACCGTGGTGCAGCACCGATCCAAAGGGCTATAATGAACGGTGAGAAAGTAACCGGTATTAGTATTATGTTTATGGATGAAGGGCTTGACACTGGTGATATAATAAAGCAAAAATCGGTAAATATTATTGATGAATACGATTATGGAACTTTGGCATCTGTATTAGCGAATATAGGTGCTGAATTGCTTATAGAAACCATCGAAACACTACAAACGGGAGTAATAAGCCGTTACCCGCAGGATGATAGTCAGGCCACCTATGCAAAAATGATAACCAGCCAGGATGAACTCATTAAATGGTCCGACCCGGCAGTGTCTATCCATAACCTAATCCGGGCTTTAAGTCCCCAACCGGGTAGTTTTACTGCCATTAACGATACAAAACTAAAAATATTTAGAAGTGAATTGGGTAAAGGGGGTATAGAAAAAGGGAGAATAGGTGAAGTAATTAAAGTGGATAATGAGGCCTTTGAAGTACAAACCGGAAATGGAACCCTGAGAATTCTTGAGGTTCAAAAAGCCGGCAAAAGGAGAATGCCCACCGGCGAATTTTTAAGGGGTTTTCCAATAAAGACTGGGACTCTATTGGGGTTGTCTGGAGAGTAAAATAAAATGGAAACCAAAAAACGGATTTATATAGGGTTGTTGGCTGGCAGCCTTATCTTTATAATATTAGGTTTGGCAATTATATGGTATTTGGTGGCCAATCGTCACATAATTATTAGTCAGATAATTCTCTTTATTATCGCCACTATCGCGACTATCGCCTTGTTAGTACTAGCAGTTGGTATTTTAGCAATAGTATTGATGATCCTGAGGTCCAAGACTATTCCATCGATGAATACTTTAACCCAGTTCGCCAATGAATTGTTGTTTCCGTTAACCTTGATAATAGGCAAACTATTAGGGATTGATAGGGAAAAGATTTTACGCTCCTACATAGCAGTTAATAATTGCCTGGTTAGCCTTAGACCCAATTTAATTCGCGGTGAAAACATCTTAATCCTGGCGCCGCATTGCCTACAGGATGCCGATTGTCCCCATAAAATTACCGTAGATGTCTCTAATTGCAAAGGGTGCGGTAAGTGTCAAATAGGGGAATTAAAAAAGATTGCGGAGGAAAGCGGAGCAAGCCTCCGGGTGGTTACGGGAGGAACCATGGCAAGAAAGCGCATAGAAGACGATAATCCCCGCGGTGTGGTTGCAATCGCATGTGAAAGAGATTTGTCTGCTGGAATTCAAGATGCCGGAGCCTTACCTGTAATTGGGGTATTGAACTGCAGGCCAAACGGGCCGTGCTTTAACACTAGTGTGGATTTGCAAACAGTAAAAGAAGCCTTAATATCTATGAGTAAAGGAGAGTGAACTATGGGTTTGTTAGTGTTTATCCTTCCTGCTCTGTTATTGTCCATGTACGCACAGTTCAAGGTTAAAAGTACCTTTGAAGCTTATTCTCAGGTTCGGTCATCAAGAGGAGCCAGCGCGGCTGAGGTAGCCAGTGTTCTTTTAAGAAGGAACGGAATGGGAGGAAAAGTGCGGATTGAGCCAGTAGCCGGAAGCCTTTCCGATCATTATGATCCCCGGGATAGAACTGTACGTTTATCGGAAACTGTCTATGGCAGCAATTCTATTGCGGCGATTGGAATAGCAGCTCATGAAGTAGGCCACGCTATTCAACACAATCAGCAATATGGGCCCCTTGAATTCCGGCATAAAATGGTGCCGGTAACTAATTTTGCTTCATCGGCTTCATTCCCTATTCTTTTTGTGGGGTTAATCATGCATAGTTTTGGACTGATCATGTTAGGTATTCTATTGTTCACCGCGGTGGTTGTCTTCCATGTTGTGACCCTACCGGTAGAATTGAACGCTTCCCGGCGGGCTATTGTTCAGCTTTCTGAAGCCGGGCTGGTAAGCAATGATGAAATACCCAAAGTAAGGAAGGTACTGGGAGCAGCGGCCCTGACTTATATAGCTGCAACCTTAATGGCGGTTGCTAATCTTATCTATTATCTTTTGGCCTTTGCAGGCAGTGATGAATAAGCTTATGCAGGTGAATTGGATTAATGGATAAAGATCAAGATGGTAGTAATATAAAGGTAAGACATTTAGCGGCTCAAACCGTATACCGCATAACCGAAAACGGAGCTTATACCAATTTGGCCATAGATAAGGCCTTAAGAGAATCTGGTTTTGACCTGGTTGAAAAAAAACTATTTACTGAAATAGTGTCAGGCAGTATACGAATGCTTAAGCACCTGGATTGGGTGCTTAATATGTTTTTGAATAATGGCATAAACCGGCAAAACCCCTGGTTGAGAACGGTGCTAAGAGTATCTGTATATCAAATGCTGTTTATGGACAGGATACCTGACTATGCAGTGGTAAATGATGCGGTTGAGATCTGTAAAACAGGAACCAACCAGAATCTAGCCAGGGTTGCCAATGGAGTGTTAAGAAACATTGCCAGGAACCGTGGGAAAATAGAGTATCCGACAGAAAAGGTATCCCGGTTAGCCACTATATATTCGCACCCTGAATGGATAGTACAATACCTTTTGGATAACTTCGATGAAGTTGAAGCGATAAGGATAATGGAATACGACAATAGCTATCCCCGGGTGATAATAAGATGTAATACTTTAAAAGGCTCCAGGGAAGACCTTGCCTTTATTGATCTGAGAGGAGAGGGTTATTTAGCCAGCATAAGCTCTTTAACCCCCTGGGGGATAATTTTGCAGTCTTCGGAAAAACCCCTGGCTCAATCCATGGCCTTCAAAAATGGGTTATTCTACATCCAAAACGAGGCATCAATGTTAGCTGGGGCAATCCTTGGGCCGAAAGAAAATGAGATAGTATTCGACCTGTGTGCCGGAGTAGGGGGGAAAGCTACCCATATGGCCGAATTAATGAACAATCAGGGGTTAATATATGCCTTTGATTTATACCAACACAAAATTAACCTGCTTAGGCAGACCTGCACCCGGCTTGGCATTAGTATAATCAAAGCAAATGCTATGGATGTTCTTAACCTGCAAATTAACGATCCTGAGGCCGATCGGGTTTTACTTGATGCTCCCTGTACCGGTCTGGGGGTATTGAATCGCCGAGCTGATGCCCGGTGGCGCAGAAATAGAGAAGATATCTATCAATTACAGAAGATTCAAACCGAATTGCTAAATAAGGCAGCAAACCTGGTCAAAAAAGGGGGGCTGGTATTATATGCTACCTGTACAATTACCGAAGAGGAAAACCAGCAGGTGGTTTGTAACTTCCTTAAGAATAATGATTTTGCCCTGGAAGGGTTTGCCCATAATATAGAATTTTTTCCTCTGGATGACCAGGACCGGAATGATGCCGTTAATGGCATGCTGACAATTCTGCCGGGGAAATATAACACGGACGGAATGTTTTATGCCCTAATGAGGAGGAAATATACTGATTAATGGATAATATACGAAAAAAAGAGTTGGTGGGGCTGAATATATCAGAACTGGAAGATTACATGGTCTCTATGGGTCAGCCAAAATTCAGAGGCCGGCAGATTTACCAGTGGATTAATTGCAAGGAGATTAATTCGTTCTGGGATATGAGCGATCTTCCCAAGGATCTCAGGAGAACACTTGTTGATTCAGCCAAAGTGTCTATACCCCGGGTGCTCAAACAACGGGTATCTGTTGATGGAACCAGGAAATTCCTTATAGAATTAGAGGACAAGAAAAAGGTAGAAACGGTAATCATACCACAGAATGATAATAGCCAGCGGTATACCATCTGCCTATCGGTTCAGGTGGGGTGCCCTATAGGATGCGCCTTCTGTGCAACTGGCCTTTCCGGGTTTCACAGGAATATGAAGGCCTATGAGATAGTCGGTCAATTGCTGGGCTCCAAAAAAGAGCTAAAAAAACGCTTAAAGTGTAATGATAGCCAGATTATCTCCAATGTGGTGTTTATGGGAATGGGTGAGCCTATGCTCAATTATGAGGAAATGATAAAATCTATATATATATTCAATGACCATAAAGGCATTAATATTGGGCAAAGACATATTACGATTTCTACTGCTGGAGATGTTAAAGGAATTAAGCGTTTGGCGGGAGAAAACTTGCAGGTAACATTGGCGGTATCTCTTCATGCGGCCACCAATCAATTAAGAGATAAGCTTATTCCACTAAACCGCAAGTATCCGTTGGAAGTATTAATGGATGCGGTTAAAACATATCTTGAGGTGACCAATCGAAGAGTAACTTTTGAATACTTGATGCTGGACGGGGTGAACATAAGCCAGTCAGATGCCGATAACCTAATCCACCTGGTTGCACCATTAAAATGCAATATTAATCTAATACCATATAATGAAGTACCGGAATTGCTATTTAGAAAACCATTGCCCGGTTCAGTTCAACAATTTTATCAATACCTGGTACAAGGCGGTTTATCAGTTACCCTTAGAGGAGAAAGGGGAGCTGATATTGAAGCGGCATGCGGGCAGTTAAAAACCATCAACTGAAGGTAACCAACTGGGGAAATGGTTGGTCAGTAATTGCCTGGAGCTGTTGACAAGGAACATAAGTTGGTTGGGGTGTGTCGATGCAAGTAAGTGGATTATCCCATGTGGGACTTACCCGAAAAAGGAACGAGGACAGGTATATAATTAAAGAAAGCAAGGGTTTGTTTGCGGTTTGCGACGGAATGGGAGGTCATAAAGCCGGCGATGTTGCTTCGCATATTGCAATTCAAATCCTGGAGAAAACCATTGATAGCAACGACAGCAACAACCCTATAGAAGTTTTAAATCTAGCCATTGGGCTAGCTAACCGGGAGATTAGGGAAAAAGGAGAAAAAAACTCGGATTGGTATCAAATGGGTACCACGATTACAGCAGCAATTCTGATGAATAACGAATTGAGCATTGCCAATGTGGGGGACAGCAGCATATATTTAATCCGTGATATGAGTATAAAAAAGCTGACTACTGATCATACCCTGGCTGAACAGTTGGTTATGGATGGAATAATGTCCCCGGTAGAAATGCGCGACTCCTCTTACAATCACATATTGACCAGAGCCCTGGGGGTAGAAGAGGAAGTAATAATTGATAATTTTAAGGAACAGGTGTTTCCTGGTGATTTTATACTCATATGTAGCGATGGATTGACCGATATGCTGGAAGCTGAAGAAATATTGTCAATAATAGCAGGCAGTGAAATTATGGATGTAGATTTGCTGGCACAAACCCTGATGAACCGTGCCTTGGATAAAGGAGGATATGATAATATCACCTTAATCCTGTTACACATTTAGTTTTGGGAGGTTAATTGACTTGAAAGGCACAGTTTTAGGCGGGCGTTATGAATTATTGGAGCAAATCGGCGATGGCGGAATGTCCATTGTCCATAAGGCTCGCTGTAAAATACTGGATCGGACGGTTGCGGTAAAAATACTTAAAGAAGAATACTCCAGTGATCAGGGTTTTGTGGAAAATTTCAAGATCGAAGCGCTGGCTGCAGCCCGATTATCCCATCCCAACATAGTAAACATATACGATGTTGGGCAACAGGACGATATTTACTATATTGTTATGGAGTATGTTGAAGGGACTACCCTTAAGGAAATAATAGAACAGGAAGCCCCGCTGTCTCTTGATAAGGCCATTGATATAGCAGTGATGATATGTGATGGCATACATCATGCTCACGAAAAGGGAATTATACACAGGGATATTAAGCCGCAGAACATTTTGATGACTACCTCAGGGATTGCTAAAGTAGCTGATTTCGGCATAGCTAAAGCGATTAGCAAAAAGACCATTACTTATGGGGGAAACATAGTAGGCTCAGTTCAGTATATCTCTCCAGAACAGGCCAAGGGTGAACCGGCTACCCGGGCCACAGATATTTATTCAGTAGGATGTGTCCTGTATGAAATGCTTACCGGGCAGATACCCTTCGATGCCGATAGCCCGATTACCATTGCCCTTAAACATATTCACAATCAGCCGGTCGCTCCGACAGAGATTAATCATAGTATTCCGCTAAACCTGGAAAATATCATATTGAAGGCTATGGATAAGGTGCCCGTAAACCGTTTTGCTACCACCGAAGAGATGCGGAATGCACTGCTTAATCTTTATAAAAAGGAATTCTCAAGATATGCAGGAAATCACAATAATGCTAAGACGATTGTGATGTCCTCTAGCTCATTGGAAGGGAATGAGAATGATTTGAAAAAAAAGAGAATGCGGCCTACTGGCATTGCCATAGTTGTGATAGCTGTGCTAGGGTTGTTGTTCGGCTCAACTTTTGTGCTTACCGATAGTTTATTTGGCAGAGAGGTTGAAGTCCCTAATATAGTAAATCTGGACATAAAGGAAGCCAATCAGAAACTGAAAGAACAAGGCCTGGTAATGACTATTCTTGATGAGCAGTATAGTGATAAAGTCGAGGCTGATAGGGTGATATCCCAGAAACCCCCTGCTGGTCAGATAGTCAAAGAAGGCAGGGAGATTGAAGTGTTTATAAGCAAAGGATTAGAATTACAGAAAACACCTAATCTCGCGGGAATGAGTCAGGCCGATGCTGAATTAACCTTACGCAATTTGGGCTTGGATATTGGTGCAGTAGAAAGGATATATGACGATAAATATGTGAACGGTCAAATAATCTCTCAAAAACCCCGGTCGGGCGAAATGGTGAAAAAGGGCTCCAAGGTAGACCTGATGGTGAGCAAAGGTAAGCCTCCCCGTAGAGTTGCCATGCCATCTTTAGTGGGTCTGGATCTTGATACTGCGCAAAAAAAGATTGGAGATGCAAAACTATTATTAGGTGACATTAAACGGGAAGAAAGCAGCACCTATTATACTAACCAGGTGATTTCCCAGGATATTGAAGCCAATGTAATGGTTGATGAAGGCAGTACTGTTACACTGGTAGTCAGCAACGGCCCGGGGCCAGTTGCCAAGACCGATTCCTTCCAAATTAAATTACCGGATGAACAGGAGTATTATAAGGTATTAGTCAAATTAACAGATGCCAAGGGAGAACGAGGTATATATGACCAAATACACCGTTCCCGGGATTCGGTGCATATAGGTATAACTTATTTCGGAAAGGCAACCGTGGAGGTATTCCTTAACGGTAAGCAGTATGATACCTTTAGTTTCAAGTAGGCCAGAAAAGGAGGCTTTTATGAAAAACCGTATGGTAGAAGGTCTGGTTATCAAGCATTACAGCGGCTTCTACTATATTCAGGATCCCCAACATAATCTATTTGAATGTACCCTAAGAGGCAAACTTAAAGTCCCGGTACTAAGCGGTGACAGGGTTCTTTTTACTCCCGTCCGTGATTCCATAGGGGTAGTTGAAGAAATCCTTCCGAGGAAAAACCAATTATATAGACCAAAGGTGGCCAATGTAACACTGGTGTTGGTAGTCATGGCCTTTAATAAACCTGCTCCAGATATTGGATTATTAGACCGGCTTATCTTTTTAAGCTTCTACTATAATTTAATACCCTATATCATACTTAATAAATGCGATCTTGAACCTGACCCAAAATCCCAAATGATATTAGATTATTATCCAGCCGCAGGGTTTAATTGTCTTACGACTTCGGCTACTAAAGGTACTGGAATTGAACAACTCCGGCAGGTTTTAAAAGGGCATATAACCGTTTTAGCTGGCCCATCAGGGACAGGTAAATCAAGCTTGCTCAACGCTTTAACCGGAGGATTGGCAGCCAAAACCCAGGAAGTCAGTAAAAAGATTGGGCGGGGCAAACATACCACCAGGCACGTGGAATTATATCCCATAGACAATGTAGGATATCTGGTTGATACACCGGGATTCAGCGTTGTCGATCTACCCAGGATAAGGAGAAATGAAATAAGCGCATTTTTCCCGGATTTTACCCAACACATCGAAGGATGTTTTTTCAAGGATTGTCTCCATTTCAAAGAACAGCAGTGTAGTGTCAGACGGGCGGTAGAAAAAGGAATAATAGCCGATTTCCGTTATCAAAACTATGTTAATATGTTGGAAGAAATAATGAATAATGAGAGGTACTACAGATGATAAAAATAGCACCTTCAATCCTGGCGGCCAATTTTGCCCGTCTTTCTGAGGAGATAAAAAAGGTAGAAGAGGCAGGTGCAGATTGGCTCCATATTGATGTTATGGATGGCCATTTTGTACCTAATTTAACCATAGGTCCTCAAGTAGTGGCTGATTTACGCTGTGAAACCGGTTTGTTTTTCGATGTCCATTTAATGATAGAAAAACCGGAGCACTTGATACCGGAATTTGTCAAAGCCGGTGCCGATTTAATAACCGTCCATGTGGAAACATGTCCTCACTTGCATCGGACAGTCCATATGATTAAAGAATGGGGCACAAAGGCAGGAATAGCCCTAAACCCCTCCACACCGGTTTCCTCGATAGAAAACATATTGGAGGATGTGGACCTGGTACTAGCTATGAGTGTCAATCCGGGCTTTGGCGGGCAGGACTTTATCTATTCAGTACTGCCTAAAATAAAAAGGATCAAGCAGATGGTTGATGACTGTGCAGGAAAACCTTTTATTGAAGTGGACGGCGGAATCAACGATATAGTTGGAGCCTATGCAGTACAGGCGGGAAGTAATGTCCTGGTAGCCGGGTCTTATGTTTTTAAATCCGGCAGTATTCAACAGGCAATTAACCAACTAAAAGACCTGGGTAACCTTGACCCTGACCAGCAGTAATGCTAATATATAAAAAACCAAATACGATGTTTCTTCGGGGATGGGTGGAATTCCCTATCGGCGGTAAAGCCCGCTAGCCTTTATGGCATGATCCGGTGCAACTCCGGGGCCGACAGTAACAGTCTGGATGGTAGAAGAAATTGATTCTGGTTATGATTATAACATAGCCTAAATTGATTGTGCCGAAACCCGATACCAATCGGGTTTTTTCTTTAACTTAATAATCGACTTAGATGGCCAGGTTGATGGGAATGATGTTCCGGAGTAATGACCAATGAGGTGCATGTATGTCGCTGGAATTGGATAATAAATATATGCGAAGAGCCCTTGACCTTGCAGCAAAAGGCAAGGGAAAAACTAGTCCTAATCCCATGGTCGGTGCAGTCATCGTTAAAGATGGGGTTATTGTTGGTGAAGGTTTCCATGAAAGGGCGGGATTGGCTCATGCTGAGGTTAATGCCTTAAAACAAGCCGGGGAAAAGTCCCGGGGGGCAACCATGTATGTTATCCTGGAACCGTGCATTCATTATGGCAGGACCCCGCCTTGTGTAAACCAATTAGTTGAGGCCGGGCTGCAACGGGTAGTTGTTTCCGCTATAGACCCCAATCCCCGGGTTTCAGGCCAAGGCATTGAAGCTCTCCGGAGGGCAGGTATTAAAGTAGATGTTGGGATTTTGGAATCGGAGGCTAAAAAACTAAATGAAGTCTTTTTTCATTATATAAAAACCGGCCGGCCGTTTGTAAGCCTAAAAGTAGCCATGACTCTTGACGGCAAGATCGCAACCCGAACCGGGAATTCCCGCTGGATAACCGGTGAAGCTTCCCGGGCCTTTGTGCATGAATTAAGGAATCTTTATAGCGCGGTAATGGTTAGTATTGGAACAGTTCTCAAAGATGATCCGATGCTTAATGTACGACTGGGTATCCAGGATATAAACCATCCAGTAAGGATTATCCTGGATGGAAGGTTAGATTTGCCGGTGGATGGCAATATTGCAAAAACGGGGCAGGAGTACCCCACAATCGTATTTACTTCTAAGATAAGGGATAGGCTAAAGGCGGATTTACTTATAGCCAAAGGGATAGAGGTTATCGAAATAGGAGGAGAACCTGATAGATTATCGGTGCCAGATGTGCTGCGGATATTAGGCGGCATGGAAATATCGAGTGTTTTGGTTGAGGGCGGTTCTGAATTAAATGCTTATATGATTGAGAATGGTCTGGCAAACAAGTTTTACTGGTTTATCGCTCCCCGGGTTTTTGGCGGTAGGTCTGCTGTGTCACCGGTCGGGGGTCAGGGGGTTGCATTGGCCAATGAGGCGTTGGAGTTGGAAATAACCGAAATAAAAAGGTTCAATAGCGACCTTTGTCTGATAGGTTATAAGAAATAGTATTTAACATCGAAATGTATGAGGGGTGTTAAGGATTTTTACCGGTATCATTGAAGAAATAGGTACGATTAAAGAACTGAAACCCGGGGCCGAATCTTACCAGATATCGGTAAGGGCCAAGTTTATCCTTTCAGATCTAAAGATTGGTGACAGCATAGCTGTAAATGGGGTATGCTTGACCGTGGTAAGGTATGGGGAAGAATTTTTCGTGGCTGATGTTATGCCGGAAACTGTAAAGAAAACCACCTTAAAATATTTAAAAACAGGAACCCCGGTTAACCTGGAAAGGGCTTTAAGACCCCAGGATCGTATGGGTGGCCATATCGTTCAGGGCCATGTCGATGGAATAGGGCAAATAATCGATAAAGAAGTATTTGATATTGCTACGGTATTTAGAATAAAGGCACCGGATTATATCCTAAGGTACACGGTTCCTAAGGGGTCCATAGCTGTTGATGGAATCAGTCTAACTGTTATAGATGTTTTTGCGGATAGTTTTACTGTATCTATAATCCCTCACACCTCTTACCTTACCACTCTGGGACAAAAGAAAGAGGGAGAGGCAGTTAATCTTGAGAGTGATATTATTGGTCGATATGTAGAAAAGCTGCTTACAGGGAACCAAACGGAAATCAAGAAATCTAGGCTCAACATGGAGTTTTTGGCCGATAACGGTTTTATTTAAAGGGGGCGATGGTAATGTTCAGTACTATTGAGGAGGCAATTGAAGATATAAAAAATGGAAAAATGTTAATTCTAGTGGATGATGAAGATCGGGAAAACGAAGGGGATGTAATTGTAGCTGCTGAGAAGGCTACCCCTGAGGTTATCAATTTCATGGCAACCCACGCTCGGGGACTTATATGTGTTCCGATAATCGGGGAGAGATTAGATAAGCTGAGTATACAGCCTATGGTTAATGAAAACACAGATAACCATGAAACTGCCTTTACAGTTTCGGTCGATTATAAAAGTACTACCACAGGGATATCGGCACACGAGCGTTCTGACACAATCAAGGCTCTAATATCTAATACCACTAAGCCTCAAGATTTTAGAAAACCGGGTCACATTTTCCCCTTACGATATAAAGAGGGAGGGGTTCTTCGTAGGGCTGGGCATACGGAGGGTTCAGTAGATTTGGCTAAATTAGCCGGGTTATATCCGGCAGCTGTTATCTGTGAAATCATGAATGATGATGGAACTATGGCCCGGGTTCCTCAGCTGATTCAGTTTGCCCAAAAACACAATCTCAAGATTACGACTATTGCAGAATTAATCGAATACCGCAGGCGTACAGAAAAACTAATTGTAAGAATAGATGATGCAAAGCTGCCTACCATGTATGGAGATTTTACCGCAGTGGGATACGAGTCGGTGCTGGACAATAAAGGCCATATGGCCTTGGTAAAAGGACAATGGGAGTTGGATGAGCCGGTTTTGGTTAGGGTTCATTCGGAGTGTCTAACCGGAGATGTTTTTGGTTCCCACCGATGCGATTGCGGTGCACAATTGGCTGCCGCCTTAACCATGATTGAAAGGGAGGGGAAAGGAGTACTGCTGTATATGAGGCAAGAGGGCAGGGGAATAGGTTTGATCAATAAAATCAAGGCTTATAAACTACAGGATCACGGCAGGGACACAGTAGAAGCCAACCTGGAATTAGGTTTCCCCGCAGACCTCAGGGATTATGGCATAGGGGCTCAGATTCTGGTTGACCTGGGGATAAGAAAGATGCGGCTGATGACTAACAATCCCAAAAAGATTAAAGGCCTTGAAGGCTATGGCCTGGAGGTAGTAGAAAGAATCCCGATAGAAGTTGGCAGCAGGAAAGAAAATTACAAGTATTTACAAACCAAAAAAAGCAAAATGGGGCATTTGCTGGCCAGTCTTTAGTTAAGGCTCCATAAAAATAAAACGGGAGGTCAAGAGTTTTGGCAAGGGTATATGAAGGAAAACTAGTCGGAGACCATCAAAAGATGGCTATTGTTATATCCAGGTTCAACGAGTTCATTACCAGCAAATTGCTGTCAGGGTGTCTGGATACCCTTAAACGGCACAATGTAAGAAACGATGATATAGATATTGTTTGGGTGCCCGGAGCCTTTGAGATGCCGTTAATAGCTCAGAAGATGGCCGCCAAGGATTATGATGCCATAATCTGCCTGGGAGCAGTGATTAGAGGGGCTACCCCTCACTTTGAATATGTATCAGCTGAGGTTACCAAAGGCATAGCCCAGGTAGGTTTAAGCACCGGAGTTCCGATCATATATGGTGTAATAACGGCAGATACTATTGAACAGGCTATTGAAAGAGCAGGAACCAAGGCAGGAAACAAAGGAGTTGATGCGGCTATCACGGCGATTGAGATGGTTAACCTGATTAGGGAAATCGAATAAACCAATGAATTTTGCGCATTAACTGTACCAGTTATGCTCACTATACCGGGTAATCTGGCTTATAATAGTTCGTTATCCGGCTGAGCAGATGGATATAATTAGATAGGAATTATTACAATCAAAGTATTAGTAAACTTTTTTTGAAGGAGTAATTTATATTGCAGCACAGGATAGGGAATAGCTTATAGTTATCCCTTCTGCAGTATTATCCTGTTCACTTTATTGTTGCGGATTTGAAAAATTATACTGTTATTGTTGTCACTGCCATATACCATATCCAGATCTTTTTGGTTTCCAGATTCAAAAACCGAAGCATAGTTTTTTCCGTAAGTATCCACAACTCTGGTCATAGAATCCCCTAGTTTGATTCCCCGGGAAGTATAAAGTCCTGGATCACTAATATGAGCTTTGTACAGGATATTTTCCTCTTCCGTAAAGGTTAACAGGCAGTTAAGGTTATCAGGTTGGTAAATGGTACTCAAACCCAGGAACTTTCCCCTGGGTATTATTTGGGCTACATCATCCCAGGTCGAAGTGCCAATAACCAACAGTTCATTATCTATAGTTAACGCAAAATCAGAATCCTCCAAAACGCAAAAATTGCCCGGATATTTCAAAACCAGCTCGGGACGGGTAGATACCGAGAACATCCCCACTGCCACTGCCAGGGCAATAATAAGACCAACAATCTGATATTCTCGCCTAATGTTCTTCTTCAAGCGAAGCCACCTTCCTTAGATAGGCTTTGAAATACTTGCGGTTCAAACTCTATATGCTATTATACAGGGAGAAAATCGTTTAATACAAGGACGGTAAAATATGCTATGGGACGGCAAGAGATATCATAGCCTGAACTATCACCTGAGAAAGAAATTTGGGCAAAAGGTTTTTAAGTTACCTGTGGATGCCGGGTTTACTTGCCCCAACCGGGATGGAACCCTGTCTAGGGGCGGATGTTTATTCTGCAGTCCCCGGGGCTCGGGAGATTTCGCCGGCACTAGAAACCAGCCTATATACCGGCAGCTGGCAGAACTCAAGAAAATTATGCATAAAAAATGGCCTGAAGGTAAGTATATAGCATATTTTCAAGCGTTTACCAATACTTATGCCCCGGTAGGCAAGTTACGTGAATTATACGAAACGGCTATAAATGAGCCGGGGGTAGTAGGAATCGCTATAGCCACTCGCCCGGATTGCCTGCCGCCAGAGGTTCTGGAATTATTAGAAGAGATAAATGAGAGAACCTATTTGTGGGTAGAGATTGGTCTGCAGACGGTTCATTCCCAAACAGCCAAACGACTAAACCTGCAATATGATTTTAATAGCTTTTTAAATGCCCTGGACAACCTGCAGTCACGCCACATTGAAACCTGCACCCACATAATACTTGGCTTGCCTGGGGAAAACCGGGATGATATGCTGGAGACTGCCTTAAAGGTGGCTGCTCTTCCTATACAGGGAATAAAAATCCATCTATTGCATCTCATGAAAAATACCCCTTTGGAAGCTTATTATAAAAATAAACCATTTCCGTTATTGACCCGGGAAGAATACATAGGCCTGGTAGTGGATATTCTTGAAATATTGCCTCCGGAAATGGTTGTTCACCGTCTAACCGGGGATAGCCCCCGAGATTTACTGATAGGTCCGGCATGGAGTTTAATAAAATGGGAAGTACTGAACGGAATAGACAGGAGTCTTATAGAACGTGATACCTGGCAGGGGAAAAAGCATCAATCAAATCAATGAATAGGATAGCAGATGAGGCTTTAAGTTTTTGATGTTGTTATTGACAAATGGATAAATCTAGAATATCTATTCCTTTTATGATACCTCTTTAAAGGCAAGGTTGTTTAAATAAGTTCGGGCTTCATCATAATTTTTGCGGAATCGAATCCTGTGAGGGACGGCCCAGAGCGCTTCAAAGCCGAAGAGATACTCCCCTTTATAGATAGATAAAAGCTTTGCCTCCGTAGGGCGAAGTATGAATTCTTTATAGGCAATAGCAACAAAAGTCTATGAAAATGCAGCCCGCCTAACAGAGCGTTATCTTAAACTTTGCTGTGACAATGGGCTATATGAGTATTTCAGGATGCGGAAGGCTTATGAACCGGTCCTGAAATTTTCCTTTCTCCTTACGTTTTTCGAAATTATTGCAGAAAAACATAAAACCCCTGATCATCAAGGGTTTATTTTTTATGGTGCGGCAGAAGGGACTTGAACCCCCACCTGCGTATTACAGACTAGAACCTGAATCTAGCGCGTCTGCCGATTCCGCCACTGCCGCTTACGAAACAAGCTTATTCAAGCAAACAACATTATATTATAAGTATTAATCGATTGTCAAGAAGAATTGCGGCAGTGATCGTGTCAAGTTACTT
Organism: Syntrophomonadaceae bacterium; assembly: GCA_050949865.1. Taxonomy (GTDB): domain Bacteria; phylum Bacillota; class Syntrophomonadia; order Syntrophomonadales; family Syntrophomonadaceae; genus JBMNGN01. The sequence continues at coordinate 131,892 of JBMNGN010000001.1, read as the reverse complement.
TGGGTTTTTAAAAAAGAAAAATCCCCTTTAATAACTAAGCGGTTCTAATTGATCTTAAGAATTGCGCCGTTGCCGTTTTCTTTCCTTTGTTTAAAATAGCTATGTTCCCAAAGGTTTCATTAGTCGCAATCTGGTTTCTCTTCTTTAAGATTTCCTGATCCAATTTAAGCTGTCTTGCCTTGCTCAATTTACTTCTTTTTTTGGCTAATAAGAAATCATACACTACACCGCCATTGGCTTGAAAAGCCCTTAATCTTGCCATTTGATCCACACCTATTCTGCACCACCCCAATGGCCTGGAACTTAACCTGGCTGATAAAATATGGCTGACATGCCCTTCGGCGCTACATCCTACGTAATCTGGTTCATATTGATTTCTTATGCCATCCCAGTTCCCAAGTATATAACTTCTTGCTTCCCGCACAGATTTCTTCTTGGTATCTGTTTCAGTGGAGCTAATGATTTGGGTAAATAGTTTCTTCAATTTCTTCCGTTCCCCATTATTAATGTACTTCCACATAAAGGGTGTAATGTCTGACATATGCGCTGTGGCTTGTGTTACATATTTTGATAGATGATAACGATCCAGCACATAAATACTTCCCTTGAGCCAGCCTAATCCATTTTTGATCCAGGAAGCTCCATCTCCCGATAGATAAATCTTCTCTATTAATTTTGCATCATACGCCTCATCAATATAGTCTGCTACTTCCAACCAAAGCTCATCGCTGTTAGTATAAATGCCGCTGAAATAACGTGGGTTTACAAGCTCCCAGCGCTCTTTCCCCACTTGTTTTATGCCTTCATGCACATACACTAACTTGGGTTCTGCGCATTTCCCATCTTGAAGAGCTACATGATCTTCATCAGCTTCTATGTATAGGGTCTTTACAATCTTTTTATTGTCCTTGATCTTGACTGCATTATTATCTACACTGCCCAGCTTGCGGATGCTGTTCATTACCGTCTGGGAGGTTAGCTCCACTGCTTCAGCTGCTTTCTTTCCACTTCGCCTGTAAGGCATATCGATGGCTTCTTCTATCAATCTCGCCTGGAGTGAAGTATCCAGCTTATCATGTGCTGCTATCCCGACTAATTCATCTGAAAGGTAGCTGTATTCTCCGGTTTTCTTATTTTGGTAATAGGTCCTTTTATAGCTGACTTCGCCAAATATCGTGGCCAGATTCTTGATGTCTCCTTTACTTTTCACTACCCAGGTTCGTTTCCTGTCCGCACTCTCTCTTACTGCTTTATCTAATGTTTCCATGGCTTCAGCTACGAGTTTTACCCCTATTCCATCCAGCATTGTCTGGGTGGCCATGATGAATTCAGATATATCTCTTACCTCAGTTAAAAGTCTTTGTATTTCCTCCGCAAATTCTACCCTGATTACTTCTGCAATTTCTTGTATAATATGTTCCATAAGAGTTTCTCCTTTTCTTTGATGATTGGTTTATTTGCAATTCCTATTTTATCAAAGGGGAGATTCTCTTATTTATTTTTCTGCTCCTTTTTCCCAAAGTAATTTTACGCTAAGTGCGGCAGTGTTTAAATTCCTCTCTTTTCAGTCAACCGGCTTTAGCTAAAAAATATGCCGGGCTACCTGGTTGAATTTTTGCGTAAGCGGCTTATTTTCTGACCAGCAAATGGCCTAAATATTGATTGGCGTTAATAACCAAACTCAAAAGCAGAAATGAATCGGTATTTGGTAAATAATCGAGTAATGTCGTATCTTTAAACATTTTTATATATTTATCCGATAAATATAAGGGAATATATAACGAGAGGAGCGGGATAAAATGCAATGGGCCGAAAAAAGAGCGCGGAAGACAACGGTTAGAAAGCGTTTAGTCATTTATTTTACCGTAATTATAATAGCCGTAACCGGTTTAATGTGTGCCTATGCTACCAGGGAAGTAAACGACAAGGTTTTTGGCCTGGCGGCCGATAAATTGGAATCGGATCTGGCTATGGGGTTTGAACTGATAAATATGTTTTATCCCGGTGACTGGCAAATCCAGGGAGGGAAGCTGTTTAAAGGCGATGTAGACATGGAAAACAATAACCAGGTGGTTGATATGATCGGAAATCTCACCGGGGACACAGTTACCATCTTCAAAGGAGATACCCGGGTTTCAACGAATGTAATGCTTAACAATGAACGGCAGGTGGGAACTAAAGTCTCGGAAGAAGTGGCAGAATCAGTTTTAAAAAATGGAGAAACCTATATTGGCCGGGCTAATGTGGTTGGAGACTGGTACCAGACGGCATATCAGCCAATTACAGATAGAAATGGAGAGATAATTGGCATATGGTACGTGGGGGTACCAGCAGCACCGTATGATACGGCAATACATAAATTCAGGAATAATCTGATTGCTATAGCCATTATATTCATATTACTGGGATGTGCTGCCGCCCTATTTTTAGGTTATACCGTATGGGCACCATTAAACTACATAAGGGAATCTGTAAGCAAGGTAAGCGAAGGAGATTTAACCGAAAAGATCAAGGATGAAAACCAGGATGAGGTTGGAAAACTTGCGGGTATGATTAATCTGATGGTGGAAAAAATCTCAGAGTTAATCGGCAAAACCAGGCAGATGTGCAATACGGTCAAGGAATCAAGCAATCAATTGCTTCAAAGAGCTGACCTGGGAATGACAATGATGAATGAAATGACTGCTCAAGCGGTAGAAATGGGTCGAACTGCCAGCTATCAGTCAGAGATTACCAACAAGACCCGGATGGTAATAAATGAAATGTCAACCGCACTACAGCAATTGGCCGGTAATACTCAACAGGTATCTGCATCATCAATTACTGCAACCTCAACTGCAGTCGAAGGGGAACAGCAGATACAAAAGGCTATTAACCAGATAAATACTATTAATAGCACGGTTAATTCAACCGCCCTGGTTGTGCAGGGATTGGGCGCCAAATCCCAGGAGATAGGCGGGATCGTTGATGTAATAACCCAGATAGCCGAGCAGACTAACCTTTTAGCCCTGAATGCTGCAATAGAAGCTGCCAGGGCTGGTGAACAGGGCAGGGGGTTTGCAGTCGTTGCTGATGAAGTAAGAAAGCTGGCAGAAGATTCCGGTGAAGCAGCCAAAAGAATAGCTGAACTGATCGGAGTAGTTCAAAACGAAGCTCAAAAAGCGGTTGAAGCCATGCGAGAAGGGACAACTGAGGTGGCTGCGGGGATGAAGGCCATCGCTGAGGCAGGAGACTATTTTGCTAGAATAGAGCAAGCCATAAAGACAGTCAATGATCAAATCCAGGAGATGTCAGCGGCCAGTGAGGAGATAGCGGCTAGTGTTGATTCTACTTTGCAATCCATGGCAGAAACAGTAGCAGCAGCAGAACAAAACGCAAAGGCTGCTAAAAATATGGGACAAATGGCGGAGAAGCAGATGAGTGAAGTAAAAATGATAAATGATGCCGCTGAAAGACTCAACCAATTGGTGCTGGAACTGGAACAGACCCTGGATTTTTTCAAAACTCACGAAAATTAAACCAGGAATCTTATTATAGGCTGGGAAAACTTCTTTCAGTCTGTTTTATACCTTGTAATGAAACTCCTGTAAGGTTTCCTGAAAAAGTAGTATACTTTAGTTAGGAGAATTGCGGGGCGGGGGATATTCAGATGGAATTAATCAAAGCCAGATGCCTTTTATGCGGTAAAACCCACGTTGTTTATGAGGATCATAAGGATTATTCCAAATTAGCTAATAAACAGGACCCAACTTTTATTTGTGACTACTGCCAAAATCGGGTCCGATATGAATCAGAGGAGAATAACAAACCAAAAAAACCGATTTAAGTGAGAATGATGAGGAAATTCAGGATAATAGACGGGGATAAAAAAAAGAATATTGCTGCCCTCATGTACGAGCCTGAAAATACCTGTAAATATATCCTTATTATCTGTCATGGGTTCCGGGGCGCGAAAGAGAACAGCGGCAACCTAGCTCCATTTGCCCAAAGACTAATAAAGATGGGGATCGGGGTTTTGGCCTTCGATTTTACCGGGTGTGGTGAAAGCGAAGGTGATTTCAAGCATATTACCTTATCAAGGCAAGCGGACGACTTGAAGCTGGTTGTTGATTATGTGTATTCCAACTATAAATTACCGATTTTATTATTGGGGCGGAGTTTTGGAGGAACAACTGTTTTAGCCTGTGGGTCTGATGATGAAAGGGTTTCCGGGTATATTCTTTGGTCGACACCGATTTACCTGGAGGATACGTTTGCGAAATCTTTGCAGGGTTACTATAGGGAGCTGGCTAAAGGCTACCAAGTGATTATTAAACGGGATTCGGACAGTTTTCAATTAGCCCCAGGTTTCATAGCAGATTTTAAACATCATGATATGAAAAAATACATTGTTGGATTAGGGGATAAGCCGGTTTTAGTGGTTCAGGGGCTTGATGATCAAACAGTTGCTCCTGCCAATGCCGAGGCTATTTATAAGCTGTGCAGGAACGCCTGGCTGGAGCTGGTACCGGGAGCCGATCACCGGTTTTCAGGAAGAATAATTGAAAGGGATAACCTGACCATAGACTGGATAAAAGGACATTTCAAATTTTGATGGGTTTCAGCAGATGAAATGGTTATCCGGGCATTTACGTCATCAGCTGAAGGAGTAAATATGATAGATTTTAACAGTATTGACTCTGTAATCGATTACATTGAAAGTTATGGAGTTTTGGGAATCTGGGTTACCTTCTTGATGATTTCGATTCATGCAGTAATCCCTGTAATCCCTTTTTTTATTCTTGCGGCAGCAACCGGCATGATATACGGCCAGGTGCAGGGCTTTTTGTTAACCTGGGGCGGTGTTCTCTCGGGTACATATCTGTTATATTTCGTTGCTAAATATATAGGTAAAGAGTTTTTTGTCAGAAAGACCGGATTCAATATTTCCATTTTCGATACTAAATACTTATTCCTATTACTTCTGTTGGTTCGCATATTCCCGATAGTACCAACCCCGGTAATCAATATCGGCTCGGGGATTATCGGGGTTCCCTTTAATATATTTGCACCTGCAACTGCAATAGGCACTATGCCCGTAGTTTTGGTTTATGTCTGCTTAGGTGATTATCTGATGGAAAGCAGGAACATTGAAACGGCCCTGTACCTCCTGGGCCTGGTATTAACTGTTGTCCTGGCTGGGGTTTTTTACTTTAGGCGGCGTCTCCGCATAAATAAATAGTCCCGGGTTTATTTGTCTCCACTTAAGAAATCATCCAATAGCCCGCCTATTCCGCGGGATTCACCCGTATTTGCTATTCCGCTGGCAGCTATGATGCGATCTGCCAGTCGGGATAGGGGAAGGCTTTCCAGGTATACCAGTCCCGGCCCAGTAAGGGTTGCCATAAATAAACCTTCGCCTCCGAAGAGGGCATTTTTAAAACCGCCTATAAACTGGATATTATAATCAACACTGGGAGCAAAAGCAGCCAGGCAGCCGGTATCTACTCTTAATACTTCACCGGCAGCCAGGTTTTTCTCGATCAGAGTACCGCCGGCGTGAATAAAGGCCATTCCATCGCCTTCCAATCGCTGCAGGATAAAACCTTCGCCACCAAACAAGCCGGCCCCGATCCGTTTAGAAAAAGCTAACTCAATATCAGTTCCCCGGGCGGCACACAGGAATGAATCCTTTTGGCAAATGAAGCTGCCCCCCAATCGCTGCAGGTCAAGGGGAATCACTTTTCCGGGATAGGGAGCGCCAAAGGCTACTTTTTGTTTACGGCTGGCGTTATTGAGAAAAGTAGTTATGAAAAAACTTTCCCCGGTGAGCATGCGTTTAAACCCTTTGAACAGCCCTCCGCCGGTTCCAGTTTGCATTATAATACCCTGTTCCATATACATCATAGTTCCGGCTTCCGCACGAACTCCTTCACCAGGGTCAAGTTCAATTTCTACGATTTGCATATCATCGCCGAAGATTTTATAGTCGATTATATCAGCCATCATAATACCTCCCATGCTTTTTTTAATTTTATCACAATGGCAGTGAGCATCTTCTTATGTTTTATATTCAAATATAAATTATTATCTGATATGGATATGGAAAAAAGCCAACCTGCAATTTTAAAAACTCTGTGAAAAAATATGGTTTCTTCACAGAGTTTTTATATCATGGCGGGGTAGTATGACTATGAAGGCAAAACCTGGTGAGGTGAGCATCTTTTTGCACTGTTTCTCAAGAATCAAAATATTTTCGCTGGGTATTATTAAACTATATATAAAAATGGGAAGGTAAGTGCAATGATTGTTCAAGCTTTTTAAGAATGGACGCTGCTTGACGCCGGATGACATAGGAATTAAAGATATCCTGGTGGTCTGTGACAAGATCTGTGCTATCAGGGAAGAGATTAGCCCCGAAAACCTGTGGGATGTACAGGTAATTGATTGTACCGGGTGCATAATTTGCCCAGGATTTATCGACCAGCATGCCCATATCACCGGTGGGGGAGGAGAGCAAGGACCTATAAGCAGAATACCCGAGCTTATGTTCAGCCAGGTAATCAAAGCTGGGGTAACTACTATTGTTGGTGTACTGGGCTTTGATAGTATTTCTCGCAGTATTGCCGGTCTGTTAGCTAAAGCCCGGGGGTTAGAAGCCGAAGGTATTACTGCTTACATTTACACGGGAAGTTATGGCAGTCCAACTGAGACTTTGACCGGAAGGGTACTAACCGATATTGTGCTTCTGGACAAGGTAATTGGAGTAGGGGAAATAGCTATATCTGATTGCCGGTCATTTCACCCCTCACTGCAGGATTTACGGGTTTTGGCTTCAGAGGCCTATGGAGGCGGTATGCTGGGAGACAAGGCAGGGATTCTTCATTTACATGTCGGGGACGGCAAGGAAGGATTGGAACCTTTATTCCGGTTGATAGATGAATCTGATTTTCCGGTAGAAATGTTTGTCCCCACTCATATTAACCGCCATCCCGGGATATTCTCCCAGGGCATAAAGCTATTGCAAAGAGGGGGAAATATAGATTTAACCGCAGGTGAAACTGCCGGTTACAGTGTGATGGAATCCTTGAAAATTCTTCTGGATGAAGGACACGATATTAGCAGGGTCACCGTATCCTCAGATGCCCAGGGCAGCGCTCCGGCAAAAACACCCGCTGATTCGGGGGTAAATAATATTGAACAGTTGTTTCAGGATATTAAAGCCTGTGTAGTGGAAAACCACCTGGATTTATCAGCTGTAATTAAGACCGTGACTATTAATCCGGCTAAGATACTGAAAATATACCCTCAAAAAGGCATTCTTGCTCCAGGTAGTGATGCTGACATTCTCGTATTGCAGGAGAACGATTTAAGCATATTTCGCTTAATGGCCAAAGGGCAAATGGTGGTGGAAAATCAAAACCCAATAAAAAAAGGGAGATATGAAAAGTAAATACGAACAGAAATAAGGAGGATAAAATGGCAAACAGAAAAGGAAATTTGGTTATTATTGGTGGTGCTGAAGATAAATATGGAGAAAGTAGGATTCTCGAAGAAGTAGTGGAGGTTATGGGGGGCAGGGATGCTAGAATCGGTATTTTGACTACCGCTACCGAGTATCCCGAAGAGGTGGGAGAAGACTATCGGGAGGTTTTTTTACGCTTAGGAGCTCGTGAGGTTGATATCTTAAATATCAATACCCGGGATGAAGCGAATGCGCAAGATATGGTACGTAGAATTGAAGATGCTACCGGATTCTTTTTCACTGGGGGTGATCAGCTCAGAATTACCAGTATCCTCGGCGGAACTAAAGCTTTTGACGCCCTGCAGCGTTCTTATCATGCTGGAACTGCAGTAATTGGGACCAGTGCGGGGGCCTCAGTTATGAGCAGCACTATGATTGTTGAGGGGAACAGTAATGATGCGGCTAGAAAATGCACCTTGAAAATGGCGCCCGGTTTAAGCCTGGTAGAAGGGGTAATTATTGATCAGCATTTTGATCAAAGAGGAAGATTAGGGCGTTTATTGTGTGGGGTAGCCGAAAACCCAGGAATTTTAGGTATTGGCATCGATGAAGATACTGCTATTCGGGTTTATCCCGATGATTATTTTGAAGTCCTTGGTAATAATGCAGTTACAGTTATTGATGGAAGAGCAATTAAGAGCACCAATGTATCTGAATCTAAACCTGATGAGATTTTATGTATTGCCGATGCCACGCTGCACGTTTTGTCCCGTGGATACGGTTTTGATTTAAAAAACCGGGAGGTTTTAAGACTACACTAATTTTATTTACTATGGAGGCTTTTTACTGTGGAAATATTGGAGATGTGGAGTTACAAGGGCAGAAATATATTCAGCCATAAGCCGGTTATAAGAATGATTTTAGAACTGGGCAGCCTGGCCAATGTGTTAACCGCAGAAATAGAAGGCTTTAATGAACATTTGCTGCAATGGTTTCCCGGCCTAAATTCCCATTATTGCTGTATCGGTCATGAAGGGGGATTTGTCCAGAGATTACAGGAGGGCACCCTGCCCTCCCATGTTATTGAACACCTGGCTCTTGAACTGCAATGCATAGCTGGTTACGATGTTTATTACGGCAAGACCAGGACTTTTGAGGAACCTTCCAAGTACTGCCTGGTATATGAATATATTAATGAACAGTGCGGTATGGACTGCGGCCGGGCTGCGGTAGAAATAGTATCAGCATTGGCCCGCCGGGAAGACGTACCGATTGAGGAAATTCTACATGAATTGCGTACGACTGCTGCAAAAACAGGTTTGGGACCCAGTACCCAGGCCATATGGAACGAAGCCCGGAGGCGCAATATACCGGTCACCAGGGTAGGTGAAAACAGCCTATTGCAACTTGGCTATGGAAGACACCTACGTTTTATTGAAGCCTCTTTATTGGACACTACCAGCTGCATTGCGGTGGAGATGGCTAAAGATAAAGAATTGACGAAAAAAGTTTTAAAGCAGCACAATATCCCTACCCCTGAAGGATATGCTGTTTACTCCCAAAATGAGGCCATAAAAGCAGCTGAAGAGTTAGGCTATCCGGTAGCTATCAAACCTTTTGACGGAAATCAGGGTAAAGGGGTTACCACTAATATTCGTAATAAAAGATGTTTATTAGAAGCCTACAATCTAGCTAAGGAATATGCTGAACAAGTCATGGTGGAAAAGTGTATCCAGGGAAAAGACTACCGGTTTTTGGTAGTAGGAGATAAAGTAAGTGCGGTAGCAGAAAGGAAACCTCCTTATGTGGTTGGAGATGGTTTACATTCAATCGAAGAGCTGGTTATATCCGAAAACAGAAATCCTAACCGGGGGGAAGGCCATGAAAAGCCGTTGACTAATATAAAACTGGATTCGGTGGCCTTAAGGCTTCTAAGTGATTCAGGCCTGGATGAAGAGTATATCCCTGGAGCAGGTGAAATCGTTTATCTCAGGGAAAATGGAAACCTCAGCACCGGCGGTAGTGCCAGGGATTGCACAAAAGAGGTTCATCCGGTTAACAAGATGCTGGCAGTTAGGGCTGCTAGAGCAATTGGGCTGGAGATTGCCGGTATCGATATAGTTGTGGATGATATTTCAAAGCCCCTGACCTCCAAAAATGGGGCCGTTATTGAAGTCAATGCTGCTCCCGGTTTGAGAATGCACCTTTTTCCAACCCAGGGTCAGGCGAGAAATGTGGCAGCAGATATTTTAGAATATATGTATCCTCAGGGAACCCCGGTTTCCATTCCGGTTATTTCTATAACCGGTACTAACGGCAAAACGACGGTAACCAGAATAGTCCACCATACTTTATCTATCAGCGGCAAAAAAGTTGGCATGGCCTGTTCCAGTGGAACTTACATCGGGAGGGAGTGTGTTGCCGGGGGTGACCATACGGGTCCCGCAAGTGCTCAGGCCGTTCTTTATAATAAGGATGTAGAGGCCGCTGTACTGGAAACTGCTAGGGGTGGTATTATTCGCAAAGGATTAGGATATGATCTGGCAGATATAGGAGTGATCACTAACATCAGCGAGGATCATTTAGGATTGGATGGAATTAACACTTTAGAAGATCTAGCTTTTGTCAAAGCCCTGGTAGTTGAAGCGGTTAAACCTCAAGGATATGCGGTATTAAATGCCGATGACCGCATGTCGGGATACCTGGCCGATAGGGTAAGGTGCAATCTAATCTATTTTTCCCGGCAAACGGGAAACCAGATAATTGAACGCCATATTGATCAGGGTAAAATGGCGGTAGTGGTTGAAAACGGCCAGGTGATAGTCTACCGGAACAATAAAAGGATCCCTATTGTCAGGGTAAGCAGTATACCTATAACTTATAATGGCCGCATTGCCTGCAATATTGAAAACTCACTGGCGGCAGTTGGGGCTCTGGCAGGCTTAAATATACCGGAGCAGGCTATCAGAATGGGGCTAACCTCGTTTAAACCTGATACATTTGCTAATCCTGGGCGATTTAATCTATTCGATATGGGTGAATTTCAAGTTCTTCTCGACTACGCCCACAATATAAAGGGATATGAATCGGTAATCCAATTTATCAATAATTTGCAGGCTTCCCGGCTGGTAGGTGTTATTGGGGTTCCGGGAGACCGCATGAATAGTTCGGTCTATGGGATTGGAAAGATTGCCGGCCAGGCATTTAACAGTCTATATATTAAAGAAGATGAAGATTTAAGAGGCAGAAGCCCTGGTGAAATTGCTGATCTCCTTTATAAGGGAGCGTTAGGGGGCGGAGCCAGGGAAGATAACATTAAAATAATTTTATCAGAAACTGAAGCTTTAAGTCTGGCGATTAGAAATGCTCTCCCTGGAGATTTGATTGTAATGTTTTACGAAAACTTTGAAAAAGCCCTGGAAGTAGTGCAAAAATACGCATCGGTACCTTTGCTTTCTCTTGAGAAGGTGGCAATTCCAGCTACAGGCCAGTATTATAATGTTGAGGCTATGCATTAGAGGCGTAATAAGACCGAAGCTTTATTAAGCCAGGGCATTTTACGCCTTGCCCACCTTTACCATGGAAATTCTTTTATCATCAACCGCTTCAATCTTAAAAACCAAGTCATTATATTCAATAAGTGGTCTATCGTCTTTTTTTGGAATTCTGCCTAGTTGGCCGATTAGAAAACCACTTAGGGTTTCATATTCCTCAATAGGGAGCCTAATATTTAAGTAATCTTGAACCAAACTTAAACTGGCTGAACCTCTAATTAAGAATGTATTTTCGTCCAGTTGGTTAAAATCTCTTTCCTCTTCATCATATTCGTCAAATATATTTCCCACAATTTCTTCCAACAGATCTTCTATAGTGACCAGACCAGCCGTTCCTCCATGCTCATCGATAACGATGGCAATATGAATTTTCTTTTTCTGTAATTCTCTGAATAACTCATCGGTTCTTTTAGAATCAGGTACAAAATACGGCTGCCTAATTATACGGCCAAGGGAAAATTGCTGGTCACTGTTATTTGACAAAAAACGGAAAAGGTCTTTGGCATACAAAATACCAACGATATTATCGAGGGTATCTTGATACACAGGAATACGGGAGAATTTCTCTTTATCTACAAACAGCACCACCTGATTAAGGGTAGCCTCGATTGGTAAAGCGGCTATGTCCGTACGATGGGTCATGATATGGCCTACTGTTTTGTTGTTAAATTCGAAGACATTGTTGATCATCTGTTTTTCAGTTTTATGAATAGCTCCTTTTTCCTCACCGATATCCAACATCATACGTATTTCTTCCTCTGTAATCTGGTTATCTTCTTTATTTGGGTCTAATCCTAGAAAAAGCAATAATAGATTGGTGGATTTGGATAGCAAAGTAACAAAGGGGTAAGCAAGAGCAGATAAAGCATTAAGTGGTCTTGCGGCAAGAAAGGCAATAGGTTCTGCTTTTTTCATAGCCACTCTTTTAGGTACCAGTTCTCCCAGAACCAGGGTAAAATAAGCCAGTATCATGGTTATTAAAACCACTGAAAAGCTTTTGAGCCAGATCTCTGGTAATGGAACACCGGTCAACTTTAGGAGATGAACCAAACTATCGGCAAAGGTCTGTGATGCAAAAGCACTGGCCAAAAAACCTGCTAGGGTTACGCCGATTTGAATAGTTGCCAGAAATCTGCTCGGATCATTAAGCAAACGGCTTACCAGTTTAGCTTTCTTGTTACCTTTTTTGTCCAGCGATTTGATTTTCGCTTCGTTGAGCGAGACTAGTGCAATCTCTGATGCAGCAAAAAAGGCGTTTAATATTATTAAAACTAATAAAAAAAGAAAGGTAGAAACCATAATTTTTCCCCTAATAATGCTTGGTTATCCATTTTCCACCCCATTTATGCCCCTAATTATACCATTTTATAATTGATTAATTCAAAGCTATCCATATTCTTATCTGCTCTTAAAATAAATTAACCTTTTTCTTTAGGGGCTTGAAAAAGCTCAAGGTATTTACCGTAACCTTCTTCCTCCAGCCTATCACGGGGAATAAAACGCAGGGCGGCAGAATTTATACAGTAGCGCTGTCCGGTAGGTTGAGGACCATCGGGGAAAACATGACCTAAATGGGAATCAGCCTCCCGGCTGCGAACCTCCGTCCGGTACATACCGTGACTGTAATCTGGCTTTTCAATAATATTTTCCTTTTCAATGGGACGAGTAAAACTGGGCCAGCCAGACCCCGAATCATATTTATCCGTTGAACTGAAAAGAGGCTCACCGGACACAATATCTACATAGATACCTTCTTCTTTATTATTCCAGTATTCATTCTTAAACGGGGTTTCGGTAGCATTGTTTTGAGTAACATTATACTGCAATGGGGTAAGACGATTCTTTAGCTTATGCCGGTTATTATCCTGGGCTGATGCCGGTAAATCGCCCCAGTGTTTGCGGATAAAGGCATCTCTGCCCGAGCCGTACCGGTAATGCTTATAATGCACGGGGTTCTTGAGGTAGTAGTCCTGATGGTAATCTTCGGCAGGGTAGAATGGGACGGCGGGGATTATAGCCGTTTGAACCGGTTTTAAGAACCGCCCGCTGGCATCCAGGGCTTTTTTCGACCTTTCTGCTTCCTGGCGCTGGTTTTCGTTGTGGTAGAAGACTGCAGTACAATAGGAACGGCCACGATCATAAAACTGGCCTCCCGGATCGGTGGGATCAATATTGCGCCAAAAGATATCCAATAGTTCTTTATAGGTAATCTTTTCTGGGTCAAAGGTAATCTGGACTGCTTCGTAGTGGCCGGTTTTTCCCGAACATACATCTTTATAACTGGGGTTTTCAGTATGGCCTCCCGTATAACCGGAAATAACCCTTAGCACTCCATCAAGGCCGGTAAATGGGGGTACCATGCACCAGAAACAGCCCCCAGCGAAGGTCGCCAGTTCATAATGCTCATTTTGGTCCGTATTCATATATTTATTCCTCCTTGATAATAATAAAGCAAGGCCGGCCTCTACATCACGATTCCGTTGCCTTAAGTTGAGTAATAATTACTGATCTTAAATTCTATAACCCTGAAATTCACCCAATAGCTTATGCACTGTTCTTAATTTTATTCCCGGATAGCAATGGAAAGAGAAGCAGCAAAGAATAATATCAAAATTCCCGCCTCTTCCTTTACTGCATAATTGTTCGAGTAAATGGAAAACTAATTTATATTATCCAGACAGGTATAATATTGGGGGAAGATATATGCGCTATTTAAACAAGAAAACCAATAATCAGACTCGGTCAAACAGCAGGATCGATCAACCATTATCCCGGGACATAAAGGAGAACATCGAACACTTGGAACTACTGCTTAATAAGTGTTCTGATGCAGTAATCCGGGAATTTACTCTTAATATGCCCTCGCCGGCTAAATGCGTGCTGCTTTATTTTGATGGCCTGGCCGATAGAAACGAAATAGAAAACCATATAATGAAAACCCTTTTAATGGAGGTCAATATGCTCAGGGATCCGTCACTGAGCGAAAAAGGAAACCTCCTAGAGTTAATCCAAGAAAACATTTTGACCTTGTCCCAGTTAAAACTGGTAAGCAGGTTTGAAGAGATAAGCCACCACATGAATTCGGGCGATGCCATAATCCTCGTCGATGGTTACGACCAGGGATTTGCAGCCGGAACCCGAGCCTGGCAAACCCGGGCTATTGAAACCCCTGACAATGAAAGCATTATTCACGGACCCAAGGAAGGTTTTACAGAAACCCTGCGAGTGAATACTGCTCTTTTGAGGCGCAGATTGAAAACTAACCAGTTTAAAATAGAAACCATGGTTTTAGGCAGAATAAGCAAAACAGATGTCATAATCGCCTATATAGAAGATATAGCACCGCCCGATATCGTTCGCAAGATACAGGACCGTTTGGCGTTGATAGATATCGACAGCATATTAGATGTCGGCTATTTGGAAGAATATCTTTCTAATCCGAAATACTCAATTTTTTCCCAGGTTGAATACACGGAAAAGCCGGATCGGGTGTGTGGGATGCTCCTGGAGGGGAAAGTATGTCTAATGGTAGATGGTTCACCTATGGCTATGGTCTTGCCCATGTCCTTTCCCCAGTTTTTAATTGCCGCCGAGGACTATTATCAGAATTTTATTTATGCCTCAATTTACCGGATACTCCGCTTTTTAGCCCTGGTAGTTTCACTGTTCTTGCCCTCATTTTATGTAGCGATAATCTCCTATCACCAGGAAATGCTTCCCACCAGTCTGTATTTAACTATAACTTCCAGTAGAGAAGGGGTTCCTTTCCCAGTACTTATCGAAGCCCTGATGATGGAGATGACCTTTGAATTACTGCGTGAGGCTGGACTAAGGCTGCCCCAAGTTATAGGACCGGCCGTAAGTATAGTTGGAGCATTAATAATCGGTGATGCAGCCGTCAGGGCAGGGCTAGTGTCTTCCCTGATGGTAGTAATAGTAGCCTTTACCGGTATCGCTTCATTTGTTATACCGGTTTACAATGGCAGTGTTTTAATCCGCATTACCCGTTTTGGCATATTGATAGCCGCTGGTTGCCTAGGCGTACCAGGAATAATCATGGCCTTTTTAATAATTATAATCAGGATGGCGTCTATAGAAAACATGGGACAGCCATATTTGAAACCAGTATCGCCTTTTAATTTAAGCCAGTTGACTGACATAATACTGCGTCGCCCCTGGTCAATGAGCACGTATAGGCCGGTAGAGCCGGGTATGGTTAACACAAAAAGACAAGATACAAAGGGAACGAATAATGGAGGATAAAATGCGTAACTGGGTAGTAATCACCCTGATTGTAATAAATTGCCTACTTTTAGCAGGATGTGCAGGTACCGTTGAAATCGACAATACCGTAGCCGTGTTGGCGCATGGTTGGGATATTGACGGCCAGCTCAAGGTTTTATCTGCCCAAATAGCCTTGCCGCAAGCTGCTGCTTCGCCGGAAGGCGCAACTCAGACCCCGAAGTTTATGGTAATCACCTCTAAAGGGGTGAGTACTGCGGAAGCGGCCAGGAGCCTCAGCCTTAGACTGCCCAGCAAGCCTCTTTGGTCCATGGCCGATACTTTAATTATTGGCGAGAAAGTGGCCAGAACCGATATGGGGCTCTTTGTTGATACAGCCGTGCGTAATCCGCACCTGCGTTATACTATGCTGTGCTTTTTATCAATCGGAGCAAGCCCCGAGGAAATACTCAAGGTGCAGGTGCCGTCTGAAAATTATACAGGCATAGCTTTGGAGGAACTGATTAATAGACAAAAAGAAGTGTACTATACTTATATTCCAGTTGATCTAAAGCATTTTTTGTTTAGGGCGGTTACTGAAGGTATTGAGCCCATCATTCCCCAGGTAAAAATAGAAAAAAAAGACCGAAAGGATATTCTTATTCTTGATGGGATTGCAGTGTTTAAGGGGCCAAGACTGGTAGGTTCTTTAGACAAAGACCAATCTCGGGGATTGACTTTATTGACACCGGATATCTCCAGGATGGGTTTAATTAATATTGACAATCCGCTTATTCCCGCCCGTCAGAAAGAAAGTATTTTTGAAACCCTAACCCTGGAAATTAATGACTATAATCCGAGAATCAAGCCGGTATTTAACGGTGATGAAGTTTCCTTCCAGATAATTATAGATGTTGATGCGAGTATTATTGAACAAAACAGCACTCAAGATTTGTCCCAAGGGCAGGCCTTTGATAAGATTGAAAAGGCGGCCAGCATGAAGCTTAGGGAAGATGTTTTATCCAGTATCCGGCAGGCCCAAAACCTGGAAAGTGATATATTTGGCTGGGGCCTGGAGATAAAACGGAGGCACCCCAAGGAATGGAAGTCGATGGGGACAAGATGGGCTGAGATATTTCCCACCGTAAAGAGTGATGTAAAGATAAATGTCCATCTGAGGAAATCCTATCTGCAAAGGAAAGGTTTTACGTTCAAATAAGATTATACAAATAGCTATAAATTAAAAAAGGATAGATAACAATGACATGGTTATTCGGCGTTTTGATCATTGGAATTTTGGTTATGGATTTACCGGCCTTAACCCGAGACAGATTGTATAAGGAAATATTCGTATACCTGGTGTTTCTGATTGTTGGCGTCTATATGGGCATAATATTAATCTATAACTTGCCTTACTATAACCCGTTTGTACAATTAATGACATTTCTTGATCCTAATAGCTAAGAGCGAAAGCATATAGAAGGAGGCTCCCATAGGTGTCCCATTTAACCCCTTTCCAGCTTTTTTCCCTCATATTTTTAACTATTGCTCCCTGTTTTGGAGTATTTTGACCGGGATTTCTGGCAGAAGTTTCTGCTAATAATTCGTGGTTGACTGTATTACTGTCCCTGGTTCCCGGGTTCTTGCTGATATTCATATATATGGGACTGCTGAATATAAGTAAGCAACCATTACCGCTTATTTTTGAAGAGCATCTGGGCAGTTTAGCAGGTAAGCCCCTGGGATTGGCCTATGTTTTAATCTTCATTACTTTAGCCAGTTTATATCTTCGTTTTTACCAGGAATTCATCAGCAACAACGTACTTATCGGTACTGCCCTCTCCCTATTGTTATTAATTATACTAATTCCTGGTTTTTTCGCTATCAGGTGTGGTCTCCTGGTGATTGGCAGGGTGAGTGTAATTGTATTGCTGACTGCTTTGCCCCTGGCTGTTTTATTGCTAGTGGGAGGGTTAACTGTATCACCGGACTACAGGAATATCCTTCCCATAACCCAAATTGACATAAAAGGCCTTTTGCAGGGAATATACACGAATTTATGGCACTTTGGCAATATGATAGTAATTCTTACCTTATTCCAGTATACCAATCAAAACCATAAGATGGTGAAGAAGGTACTCATTATAGTCATTGCAGTTTTAGGGGTTTATTTAATCCCAGAAATGTTAATCATCACTATGGTCTTAGGAGCAGAGCTAGCTTCCATCCAAACCTTTGCCTTATTTGAAATTGCCAGAAACGTTGATATCGGAGGTTTTATCCGCAATACGGAAATTATATTTATCTCTTCATTTTTGGCGGGGATATTCATTTCAATTATAATGTTCTGGTTCATGGCTTGCTACAGCATCCAGCAGGTTTTCAACCTTAAAGACTACCGGTTTTTAGCGGCACCTGTGGGTTTAATCATTGCTTTTGGCGCTGTCCTCATCAGTCCCAACACCAGAGATACGTTCAAAATTTTAGGGTACGTAGCCCCATTTCTATATGGCATATCTTTTATAATTATCCCAATAGTCCTATACGTACTGGCACTAATTAAAGCCCGGCTTAAACAAGAACCAACTGATTAAATGCTGATTATACCGGATTATCCAACAAAATCCCGGCTATATGCCAGGTGTTAATAAACCCTGACCGCAGAACACTAACACTAAGCGGGCCCTTACTCTTGATTTATTATGGAACGGGAGTTATAATATCCTAGGTGATCAAAAGCAGGGGCCATTAGCTCAACTAGGCAGAGCAGCTGACTCTTAATCAGAAGGTTGAAGGTTCGATTCCTTCATGGCCCACCATACAGAGGAAGCAAGGGGACGTTCTTTTTGCTTCTTTTTTTGTTTTTTGAGAGAAGCAGAAACTTCCCCTTGCTTCCTTTTTAATTAGCGGGCGGTTTTACCTCCGTCAACTACAATAATCTGACCGGTTATATAATTGGAAGCATCAGAAGCCAAAAATACTATAGTACCCTTCAGGTCTGTATCACCGCCGTACCTGCCCAGGGGAATCAATGATACCGGGCCTTCGTCACCTTCTACCAGGGTTCCCCTGGTCATTTTGGTCACGAACCAGCCGGGGGCAATACAATTTACATTAATTCCATAACGAGCCCATTTAACGGCTAAATCTTTGGTCATGGAAATCAAGGCACCTTTAGTGGTATTGTAACCAACCATCTCTCCGGTCACAGACCCCGAAAGCCCAGCTACGGAGGAAATATTAATTATCTTGCCTCTTTTCTTTTGCTCAATCATAACCCTTCCTGCAGCTTGGGCGCAGGTAAATGTTCCCCGTACGTTTACCTGATATAGTTTATCCAGCTTATCCAGGGGATAGCTTAAGGTGGGAGCACCCCAAGTTATACCTGCATTATTGACCATTATATCTATGGTGCCAAACTCTTTTACTGTCTCACTGATTAAGTTTAGGCAGTCAGTGATTATCCCAATATCACAACGTACAGCTATCGATTTTACTCCCATTGTCCTCAGTTCAGAAGCCACCTCTTCACATTTGTCTAACTTGCGGGAGGCTATTACTACATTGGCTCCGGCTTCAGCCAGGGCAGTAGCCATTTGACGTCCCAGCCCCATTGAACCGCCGGTTACCACTCCTACCTTGCCGTCCAATTTGAACATATCCAATGATTTCATTGTTATCACCTCATTATAAAATTATCCATTGGTTCGCTATACCAGATACTGTGTTCACAGTATTGGCGCTTTTCTGAACTTGGAATGGAGAATATCGCTGGAAATACTATTCCGGGAATAAAACCTTGCTATCTTTAATACCTCCTTTACCAGTTAGTGGTGTACCCTTATGATCAGAACCTTAAATTAGATTGTATACTAAAAATTACCAAAAATGTATATTAAATAAAGTCGGCATTTTCGGTATAATAAGCCATAGGGGAAACGCACGGGAATCCGCTCATCGGTTGGCAGTAGCTGGTGCAGGGTATAAGTGCAGTTGAAGCTTTGAAAAACTGTCAAAGTAATAATGATATTAAATTCTATAAGGGAAAATAGCTATCAAGGGAGAAAGTATGGCCAGGATATTGAGCCGGAAGCAACGGCATGAACGTTCTAGTAGATCTTACGTGTTAGAACAGTAATTTGATATTAACAATAGATCGGGAAAATAATCGGCCGAGGATGTCCTGGATAAAAACCTCACACCCTGGGCCGAATCTTGATTTTTTATAATATTACCATTTTGACCAGTATTTAAGCTGTTTATAGTGTTAACTGGTTATTCGCTCAATATCTTGCAACACATTCTGTCCATGTTCGTTTTCAATGTAATGGAGCTTTATTTCTTCACCTTCTTGCAGGTCGAGGCTTTCAAACTTATCCCGGACTTTATTGGAGATCATAAATACCTTAAATGCATATCCATCATTGGAGACACCGCTGATTCTAACCTCAAAAAAGTTGTTGTCAGCCAGCCCAACATAACGCCCGGTATCTATTTTAACTTCCGGCGGTGATGCCACTTCTCTGCTTTCAAAGGTCTTTATAATCTCTTCAAAGTCATTTTCCAGGGCTCTAAATTTTGCTAATAGTTCCTCATCACCAGGCGGCACTTGCATATCGGTGGCATGGGCCCAGCCAAAATAATAAGCCTCATTTTCCCCCAGATATTTTAAGCCATAGGAGCTTCCTGCCTCAAGCATGTCTTCTTTTGTGTACTCAACCTTGCTGAAAGCATCAATTCTACCTACCACCCCAAACGGAAAAGATTGAGCATTATTTGCTATCTCTTTGCAGACAAAATAAGTATGACGCCATTCTTGCAGGATATCTACATTTTCATTAAACTGCCCATCCAAAGTCAAAGCGAAACCATATTCCTCATTTTCGTATACTACATCGGACAGTTGTTCAGGCTGTTTAAAAACTTGAATCAAAATTACTGCTACAATGATCAGACCAGCAATACTTAGTAGTATTTTTCTGTTCATTCGATTGGGCAACCTCCTTGTTACTTTATTAGCATTTAAATTATACTACGAAATAGAAACCCGTTACTTACAAGCATCTTTAATCTTATTGCTTTTTATCGCTGGTAAGGCTAGGATACACTATATGAAAGCAGTTAAATAAGTAATTGGCCAATTTGACACCAAGGAATGAATAGATAGGAAAAGCCCATACCTGTGGCCGCAACTTTTAGGTAATCAGAATGGAGTGTAAATAATGAAAATGTCCAATGAAAAGAAGGAAGGAACTACAGGCTCAATATAAACAGATGAGATCTGATATGGGAATTATTGCGGTTGTTAACCAGAGCAATTCGAAAACCTTTTTTGATATTGCCGTGAACTTAAAGGGCCGGATTAATCGAATAGATTTTCAGTTGAAATCTGGGGGACATCCGAATAGGGAATTGCAGAAAGACTATCGGGAGCTGGGCCGGGACAGATTCCTGATTAAAGTCCTGGAACAACTGGAGTGTGATGAGAACGAGTCCAAGACCGATTACCATGATGATTTGGAATTATTGAAAATGGAATGGATAGACAAGCTTACCAGACAAGGGATTCAGCTATATTAATAGAAAACAGGGATTAAGAACAAGGCTAGTCAACTAGCAACTATTTTAAACTAGGTTAAGGGTAACTAGAAATAAAGCATAGAAAGGTGGGGGTTTATGGCAGCAAAAATAGTGGCAACAAATTTCCTCATCCTAATTGTATTAGGTATTGGTTTATTATTCTTAATATCCTGGCTTTTCCAGTGGCTTTGGAATATAACCATGCCGCAGGTATTTAATTTGAAGGAGATTACCTTCTGGCAGGCTTTCAGGCTTCTGCTTATGGCCGGAATAATTTTCGGCGGGCCTAACATTATTTGGTAATTTCAAGGTTAAAGAGTATCGCTGCCGCAAAAAATGGTTCTTGCTTAATCAACGGGATTATTAGATTAAATAAGGAAGTGGGGTATACTTCCTATTCCTGTTTGATGAGATTGCGTGTACCATAGGTTTGGCAGAAATCTTGAAATGATTAACAAGTAGCTTGACACGGTAACCAGAATTGTAAGATACTAAATAAAATAAAAACTTAATAAAACCACAGATTACTAGGGGAGCGAAAGCTGAGAAAGCCGTAAGGCTTGACCCTTTGAACCTGTCTAGGTAATGCTAACGTAGGAAAGTAATCGTGACTGATTATTTGAAGATGCGTTTTCCTATGCATCTTTTTTAGTTTATAGGCTTAAAGGCATTTTGCTCCCAGGGTAATAAGGAGGGAAACCATGAAAAACGTACTTAGTATTGCAGGTTCGGATTCCTGTGGCGGAGCGGGGATACAAGCCGATCTGAGAACTTTCAGCGCTCTGGGCACATATGGAATGACAGCAATTACTGCCATTACTGCCCAGAACACTACCGGGGTTTTCAAGGTCCACGAGTTGGATGGCGATATGGTTCGAGCGCAGATTAACTGCCTTTTTGAAGATATTGAAATCAGTGCCGTCAAAATTGGCATGGTATCCAGCATTGAAGTTATTGAAACCATTGCTGATTGCTTGTTGGAAAATAGGGCGACCAATATTGTGCTCGATCCGGTTATGGTATCCAAGAGCGGTTATCACCTGTTACGGCCGGAATCAAAAGAGGCCCTGATTAGAACCCTATTCCCTGTAGCTGATATCGTTACCCCCAACCTGTTTGAAGCGGAAGCCATAACCGGGAAAAAGATCCGTACCATCGATGAAATGAAAAAAGCAGCCGTAGAAATATACCAATTGGGTGTCCGTAATGTCGCAGTTAAAGGCGGACATTTAAGCGGTGAGCCAATAGATGTAGTATTTGACGGTAAGGAGTTTGAGCTATTGGAAGGAAAGCGTATTCCAACGTCAAATACCCATGGTACCGGTTGCTCTTTTTCTTCTGCCATTGCAGCTTATATGGCCAGGGGCTTCACAGCAAGGGAAGCAGCGAGAAAGGCCAAACAGTATCTTAGAATAGCCATTGAAAACTCAATTAAGCTTGGACATGGTGCCGGGCCTATCCACCACTTTTACGACCTTTACCACCGGGCAGGAATAGATGAACAGTAAAGGATGTTATTTAGAAGGATTTAAACACCATTCAATTATTAGGGCTTTCAAGGAAGGGGAGTTAGCTATGTTAAATAAAGTAAACAAGTGTTTATCAGCGGTTAAAAAAAATACCCCGCTGGTGCACATTATTACCAATTACGTAACCGTGAATGACTGCGCCAATATACTCTTATCCTTTGGCGCCTCTCCGGCTATGGTTGAATCCAGGGAGGAAACGGAAGAATTTGTAGAACTGGCCGCATCCTTTTATATCAATCTTGGTACCCTTACTGAGGAACAGTGGGATGCAGCCTTACTGGCAGCCAGTAGGGCAGGGGAGCTGAAAAAACCGGTGATATTGGATCCGGTAGCTGCTGGGGCTATCAGCCGCAAGACCAGGTTTGTAGAAAGACTCTTTGAAATCGGTCATGCTGCGGTTATTAAAGGAAACCTGGGTGAAATCAAATCCCTGGCTGGGTTTCAAGGAAAGATGCGGGGGGTAGACTCAGTAGATGACGGGAGCGATGCTATTGAAGCCTGCCGGGTGCTGGCCAAAAAATACAATACCATTGCAGCGGCAACTGGTGAAACTGACATTGTGAGTGATGGAGAGAGGACCTGCCTGGTGTATAATGGTACCTCGATGTTTACCAAGATTACTGGAGCCGGCTGCATGGCAGGAGCACTGGTAGCGGCTACAGTTGGGGCATCTGATGACCCATTTACCGCTACAGTGGCTGGAATCATGGCCTTGGGATTGGCTGGCGAAAAGGCGGCTGCATCTATGCCGACTGTACTTCCCGGCACTTTTCGGACTAAATTGTTTGATTCCATGTATAGTCTGTCAGAAGAAGAGGTCCTGAAAGGTGGAAAAATTCGATGCTTATAGACTTCAGTCTGTACCTGGTCAGTGACCGGGGGATACTTAAAGACAGGGATCTGTTCCGGGCTGTGGAAGAGGCGATAAAAGGCGGGGTTACTCTAGTCCAGCTGCGTGAAAAACATATATCAAGTCTTGAATTCTACAACCTGGCATTAAAAATGAAGAAACTAGTGCGTGGTTACGATGTCCCACTGATTATAAACGACCGGTTGGATATTGCTTTAGCCGTGGATGCCGATGGGCTTCATATTGGACAGGATGATTTGCCGCTTGCAATTGCGCGAAAACTGTTAGGACCCCATAAAATAATAGGTTATTCGGTTTCTAATGAAGAGCAGGCCCTGTATGGGGAAAAAAATGGAGCCGATTATCTGGGTGCAGGAGCTGTATACCCGACCGGCAGTAAAGCAGACGCCGGCGATCCTATTGGACTGCTTGGCCTGCGGAAGATAAAAGAAGCAGTCTCCATCCCGGTGGTAGGTATTGGAGGGATTGGACTATCCAATATAAAGGAAGTAAAGGCTGCCGGTATTGACGGGGTTTCGGTTATATCAGCTATTCTGGGCAGTGATGATATAGAAGGGACCTCCAGAAGTCTGCTCAAGCTCTGGAAAGAGGCAAGGTGACAAGAAGTGTTCGGGCAGCTAGAAATAGAATTTAATCAAAACAGCTGCTATAGTTTTAGGTTGCAGTTTGGCCTGTATTGGTCAGTAGAAACCTTGTAACCACGAATTATGGAGGATAAAATGAAAAAAATCTTCTTTATCGATTTTGATGGTACTATTACCACAACCGACGTCTGCTGGGCTATGGTGTCAACTTATGCCCGGGATGGCTGGGAAGAAATCAATAGAAGATGGGAGAATAAAGAAATATCCACGGTAGAATGCGCCAACCAGACCTTTGCCCTTTTTCATGCCCATCCCGATCAGCTCAGGGCCTTTGTCATGAACATAGAAATTGACCCTTATTTTGCAGATTTTTGCCATTGGTGCAGATATAAAGCATATCCCATTTACATTTTGAGCGATGGCTACGATTTTAACATTAGAATTGTTCTAGATAAACACCAGCTCCATATACCCTATTATGCCAACCGTCTGTTATATAACGGTGGGTTTCACATAGAATGTCCCCATCTGAATCCAGACTGCGGCCACTGCGGAACCTGTAAGACCAGTCTTATGCAAAGCCTAAAAGAGGAGAACAGCCTGGCAGTATATATTGGTGATGGCTATTCTGATACATGTCCGGCCAGGCATGCGGATATGGTCTTTGCCAAAGACAGGTTATACAGCTATTGCAGGGAGCATGGCATACCAGCTCTAGAATTTAGTGACTTCAGCCATATTTTAGCCTATCTGGAATAAGGTTTTCCTCGTCTCTACTCTAATTATATTTGCTTGCAGAAGGGTAAATTTGTAGAGAAAGTTGATTACATAACTACTCCGGGTTACCTTTATGGCCCGGGAGGCAAGGGAACGGGAAGGTCTTAAAGGAGGCGGCCCGGTAATTGTAGTCACGGATTATTGCACTTTTAAATTTGATGAAGATACTAAGGAAATGTATTTAGATGCTCTTTTTCCGGGAGTAACGGTTGAATATGTAGAAAGTCTGGCGGAATGGGATTTGAAGGTATCACCGCAACTGGCCGAAGTTGAACCGCCAACTGTGCAGCAGGTGAATAATGAGAAAATTTGACCCGGATGCTATAATCCTATCCGAAAAATCAGAAATCCCGAAAATGGATTTTGATACTTATTTTCAAAAGATGAAGAAAGCCTATCAAGAATAAAGCAGATGACGGCAATAAAAGAGTCCCTCTTGCAGAAAGGTGGTCCGGCTTTTAACGGGCCGGCAGCCTTTGGCGGGGACTTTATAAAGAAATAGGGGGAGAGGTGGCTGAACACATGGCGACGTATAATGTTGGAAAATTATAGGTCACTGAAATTGCAATTATCATTGATTTCAATGTATAATGGAAAAACAAAATGTCATGAAAAAGGAGCGGGGTGAGGGGTTTGACGGTCGGTATTGGGACTGTTACCGGGAAAGGCCAAGTACAAGTTCCCAAGGAAATCAGGGAAGCAATGGGGATTGTGCCAGGAGACGAATTGATTTTTGAAGCAATGGAACAGGGTTGGCTTAAGGTAACGTTGCGAAAAAAGAAACCGTTATCCACACTTGCAGGGACTCTGAAGGGGGTTTCTTCTGGGTTTACAGGGATTGAGCACGAGGAAGAGGAGACCCGGCGAATTGTAGCTGAAAAGATCGCCGGGGAGGGAATCGCCGATGATTGACGTTTGGGTAGACGCAAACGTGATGTTACGATACCTTTTGCGGGACAACGAGGATTTGTTCAGCCAAGCTGAATCGTTAATAAAAAGTGCCGAGGCAGGGGAGATTCGCATCAGATTAGCATCTTTGACCGTTGCAGAAATGGTGTGGGTTATGGACTCATTCTACAATCTCGATCGGGATAGACTAGTAGAGATTCTGACTACGCTAATCACGGCGGACGGGGTAGTGACGGACGAAAAGGAATTAATGTTGAAAGCCCTGGTGGATTATCACGCGAACAATGTGGACTTTATTGACGCTTATCTTGCGAATAGGGCTGATTCCTTGGGAGATCCCGTAGCGACATTTGACAATAAACATTTTAAGAGATTGCCTGCTAAACTGTATTTTCAGCAGTTGACTAAAGAGACGAAAAATACATAGTAGAAAATTCAACACTCCATCAGGGAAGTGATTTCGAGCATGCCTCCAAACTGAACCACGATGGAACTGCCATATAGCCAACACGTTAACTATTTACTCTCGGATGTGTTTTCTTTCTCGGGTATTTTGTATTTTGCAGTCCTCGGGCAGTGTATCTCACCAAGGCACCAAACTGTCAATAGTCGTTTTAGAATACTGAAGAGTAAGCAGGCGGTACCATCAAACCTTACTGTCAAAATAAAAAATAGCACTTTCATTCCAACTGAAAGTGCCGATTTCTCCAATGGTACGCCCGAGAGGAATCGAACCTCCGCACCCGGCTCCGGAGGCCGGTGCTCTATCCACTGAGCTACGGGCGCCTAATGCATTGTTTAGTATAACAAAATTATAGCCTCAGGTCAAAAGGATCCTCCGATAACTTCTTTTTTTCCCTACCATGAGCCCAAAGAAAAAAGAAAAGCCGGCTAATTCTTTACAAAAACAGCTCCGGTTCCCTTCTTATTGAGGTAAACTGGTCTTCCAGCTCATACTTATGCCACAAGTAATTCTCATCATCAAAGTATTTGGCTTCAGCAGGACATTTTTTAATACAGGCACAGCATTTAATGCAAATGCCATTTAACTTGGATACATCCTCAATGTCAATGCTGCCCATAGGACAAATGATAGCGCACAGCTTGCATTGCAGGCAGTTGCTGTTGGTCTTTGGAGTAACCTTGCGTATGTCCACCGGGTTGCCGTTTTTATCCTTGGGTTTATAGTAATCCCGGTAAGGTTTATTCCCTTTTACTTGCACCGTATCTGAGATCTGGCCGGCAGATATTTTAGCATATACCTGCCGGGCAAATTCATTTGCTATTTCCATATCTTTTTCATCAGGCCGGTTCTGGGCAAGGATTTTGGAAAACGAGTGTTCCCCGATAAATGCGCCTCCGGCGATAACTTTGAAACCGTCTGATTCAAGAATGTCTACCAGTTCTATTAAAGCGTCATCGTAGTTCCTGTTCCCATAAACAACTACCGCGACGGCTAATGCACCATTGCCCTTGATGGTGTTTAAGAATTTCAACAGAACATTAGGGACCCTGCCGGCAATTACCGGGACCCCTAGTATAACAACATCCTGGCTGGTGAATGACATTGCTTTTTTTCTGGCTTGGGGCAAAGTGAAATCTATAACGTTTATTCTTTGGTTACCGCTGTTCATTTCTGAAATTTGTTCAGCTATTCCAGATACTACTTTTTTGGTCGTACCTGTGGCACTGAAGTACATGGCATTAATTATCAAAATCAAGACCTCCCCTTGAGTAATTAAATAAATGGGTTTGCTGCGTAATCAGTTAACCATTTAAATTAAACATTCTCCACTAAAAACCCTATTTCCTGTAGAAAAATCGGAGACCGCATATTATCGAGCTGGCTATTTGGGGAAAGGTTTCCAATAATCACCATGCAGCCTTTTTTTGTGGCATGCATAGTATTCAATAGCCATGTTAGCTGTCTTCTTAATACTTAAACTAAGAGAAAGGGAAGTAAAATGAGTCTTAATCAGCTGATTTTATTAGCGATTTTGGCTGAAAGTATATGGGAAACGGTTAAACCCATTTGGGAAAAGAAAAAATTAAATGTGGATAAGTTGGGTTCCATTGCCGTCAGTATCATAATAACGGTAGGCACAGGGATTGATTTATTTACCATGGTAGGGATACCGATTAATGTTCCCTATTTAGGGTTAGTTCTAACCGGTATTATCATATCGAGGGGAGCCAACTTTATTCATGATCTTATGAGTCTTACTGAAGCTATTAAAATCAAACACAAATAACAGCTATTCCTTGCCCAGTAATTTAATTAATACATCAGCCAGGCACCGGGCTCCTCTTTCAGCCATGGTCAATGAGTTGGTGTTGGTTCCGACTTCGAGCAGTAAGGCCGTTGGATAAAGATCCTGGTTATAATCGCCCCTGCCTATATAGATTCCCCGTATAAGGCCGGGATGGACTTCATCTGCAATTTTCTTGATCCTGCGGGCATACTGCAGGTTGGTTTTCATATTGGGGTTTGAGCGGCCGACTACCACCATTATTTTGGATATTTCAACCCCATTTACTGTGCCGTAGTAATTTTTGGAGGGAGCTGCATCCCGGTGAATGTCAAAGATTGCGTCTGGGGTTTTCTTCTTGATTTCAGAAGCTACTGAGCGCCTTGAACGATTATAGGCATGTATATCATGGGGGCCATGGTCATTCTTTATATGGGTAACTTTAATACCAGAACGGTTTAGGGCCTGTTTAAGCGCTTCTCCTACTTTAATAATATCCCCCTTGGGACGCTTGCTTGAGGTATTAGAGGTAAGCTCGTAGGATTCATCATTATGGGTATGGTAAATAAGCACATGTCTGTCTTTATCATCAGCCTGGGCCGATATGGCCGATGGAAATAGACTTGGGGCACTGCTAAAGCTGGATTGGAATGAATCAGGTTCCCTGTCATCTTCCTTAATTACAGCCACTGCATTCTTACCCTCTACCTTTATGATCAAGTAGTGTACATTGCTTTCATTTATGTATTCGTCATTCTCCGCTACTGGTATCCCGGTTTCTAATATAACATTACCTTCTGCATCTCTTACTGTCACATAAGTGAGTTCGTCACTATTTCCAGAATTATATCCAAAAGGCCGGCTTTCTGGAATGGACAACGCATTTGCCAGGTACGCTCCTACCATGGCCGCCAACAGTACTCCGAAAAAAAACCAGATATATTTATTAGCTTTGATGTTCACTATAAACCCGCCTTTGAAGTTTTCTCGATTATATTATGTAGAAAAGGCGGGGTTACTATTCGGTTAATAACTGGTATCCCAGCTCTGCAAATAGGATCTTTGTTCATAGGTTAACTGATCTATTGCCAACCGGTTAGAATAGAGTTTTAATGCTGCTATCCTTTGATCGATTTCCCGAGGAACATTATATACATGGTTACCCAGTTCACCTTTTTTATTGAAAAGATAGAGAAGCGACAAAGCTTGTAAGGAGAAACTTAAGTCCATAACCTCGGCCGGATGTCCATCCCCTGCGGCCAGGTTAACCAATCTGCCTTCAGCCAGTAAGTATAGCCGCCGCCCATCAGCTAGCAGAAATTCCTCCACATTGTCCCGTACTGTTCTGCAGCTAACCGCCAGGCTTCGTAAATCATGCTTGTTGATTTCTACATCAAAATGACCGGCATTGGCCATTATGGCATTATCTTTCATAACTTCCATGTGTTCCCGGCGAATTACATTTATATTACCGGTTACGGTAATAAATATGTCTCCGAAGTGTGCTGCTTCCAGCATCGGCATAACATCAAACCCATCCATGAATGCTTCGTTGGCTTTAATCGGGTCGATTTCAGTAACTATGACCTTGGCTCCCATACCGGCAGCCCGCATGGAAACTCCCTTTCCGCACCAGCCATACCCGGCAACCACCACATTTTTACCAGCCACCACCAGGTTGGTAGTCCGGTTTATAGCATCCCAAACCGATTGGCCTGTACCATAGCGGTTATCAAAAAGGTACTTCATATTGGCATCGTTTACAGCCATTACCGGGCATAAGAGGGTATTATCCTGCTCCATTGCTTTTAGGCGGAGGATGCCCGTAGTAGTCTCCTCACAAGCCCCTACTATTTGGCTGGCTTGCGCCTTACGGTTTTTATGCAGCAAGGTAAGCAAGTCAGCTCCATCATCGATAATCGCATCTGGGTTGCCATCCAGAGCCAGATTCAAATACTCTGAATATTGGTCCGTACTTTCTCCATAATGGGCAAATACCGTGATCCCGGCGTCTGCCAATGCAGCAACTACGTCATCCTGGGTGGACAACGGGTTACTTGCACAGGCGATCACTGTAGCCCCCGCCTCCTGCAGTGTGAGCAGGAGATAAGCCGTTTTAGCTTCCAAATGTAGGCAGCAGGCCACCGTGTGTCCCCGTAAGGGCTTGCTATTCTCATATTCCTTTCTAATCAGATTTAATACTGGCATGTTTTTGCTTACCCATTCAATTTTCTGGTAACCTGATGGGTGAAGGCTGGGATCCTTTATTATAGATTTTAAGGTTGAACTCAATATTTAACCCTCCTAATTCTGTTGTTAAACCAATCAAATTATACCAGCAATAACGGTTTACTTCCATTCTTCATACCAGTAGTAGCTCTTCAGTGGTGTTCCGTATTCTATAGCTTTTTTTACTGTATAATGGTTGGTTTCACCCAGGTATAAATCAAACCAATAACGGTGTTCCGGCCACAAACGATAATTAATATCACCGGTATCCTTAACTACCAGGGAGCTGTACATCTTGCCGTTTATTTCCACTGGTTCGTACAGATGGATAACAGTGCCGAAAGAAATCAAAGGCTCCAATGGGCTGCCCCCGCTGTTAACTGGCACCCGGGGATGGACTGCCACTATACCCGCATGATATTCAGAACCGCTGGCTGAAATCGGCCCACCGGTAGGTGAAGTATAGGCGGTTGTTTTTTGATCGGTAACTGAAAACTCCATATACCATTTCGGTTCAGGTTTTTTAATTTTAGGTTCATCCTGACTCCGATAAAATATCAAGATAGATATAATGGTAATAATTATTATTAAAGCACTAAAGGCCACCTTTTGCTGCAATCCCATGGGCTCTTCTCCTTTAATGATGAAATTGTTTATAGTATGCTCTATTGGCAAAAAACCATGGGTAAGGAAGTATGGCAAGTATTAGATTTAATGGAACCTTCAGGTTGTCATGTTATAATAAACTGGTGGATTAAAAACAAATCGGGCCAGGTGATAACAAAAGTGCAGGATATAATAAGAGCAGATAATTACTGTGTTTTTACCTTTGCGTCCACTTCCTACGCCTTAAAAGCAGAAAAAACCCTCAAGGCTGTAAATGCTGAATTCGTATTGGCCCCTACCTTGAGAGAAATTTCTACCAGTTGTGGTCTATCGGTTAAATTCAGGCCGGAAAATTACGATTATTATCGTCAAGTTTTGGATGATAACCGGGTAAGTATTGAGGGAGCCTATAAAATATGCCGGATAGGGGATAAAAACCAGATTACCAAGATATTCTAAGGTTTCACTGTATTCAAAAAAAAGGAAAAAAGTTATGGCTAGTTTATACAAAGAAAAGGTGCTTGAGGTATTTAACCCCGGGGGGATATTGGCCAACAGCATACCCGGCTACAGTTACCGCAGCGAACAGGTTAAACTGGCGGCAGCAATTGCCCATACTTTTGAGGCCAAGGAGTTTTTGGTGGCTGAGGCTGGAACCGGGGTGGGGAAGACCCTGGCCTATTTGGTTCCTGCGGTTTTATGGGCAATTACAGAGAAGGAAAGGGTAGTCATTTCAACTAAGACTAAAGCCCTGCAGCAACAAATCGCTGAAAAGGACATTCCAATTATTATTCAGAGCCTGGGAAAGGATTTTAAGTATGCGGAGGCTAAAGGCAGGGATAATTATCTATGCTGGCACAAATATATCAATATATTATCCGGGCGAAGAAAACTAGACTTGATCGAACAGGAGTTTATTCAGGCTATACTACCCTGGGCTGAACAGACGGCAACCGGGGACAGAAATGAGTTGAACATTGACGGTAGGTTATTAAGAAGCTGGGGTATTGTTGCTGCGGATCGATATACTTGTTGGAAAGAAATGTGCCCCTATACGGAAAAGTGTTTCAGGTTAAAAATGTTGAAAAGGCTGGAAAGCGCAGATATTATTATAACCAACCATGCCTTAATGTTATCTGATCTGATGCTGCCCTTTAAGATCCTGCCGGAGTACAGGTATTTGATAATTGATGAAGCCCATACTTTTGACAAGGAATCCTTTGATAAAATTTCTTGCCGTTTTCACCGGGACGTTTTCGTGGAATATCTAGGCCAACTTTATACTAGAAAGCCGTATGAAAAAGGGTATTTATTAATGCTGTCAGGAAAATACCCGGACTTATCCGGCCGGCTTAATGAAACTTTGAAACTTGTGGAGAAGGCCATTGATTTGACCTACCGGTTATTTTCCTCTATGCTGCCGATAGCAGGTAGGGGTGAAGAGATTGAGAGCTCTGCCATCTTGAAAGAAGAGGATATTGACCAGAACTGGTTTGCCCAGGTGGCAGAAAGGCATCAGGACTTGCAGCACGTTATTGCCTTGTTGGTGGGTAAAATCCTGGAGATTGGCCGCTTCTTTAGCGGAAGTGAAGAAGAAAGGGAGCTCATCCAGATAGCTAACAACCTTATGGAATACACTGATCACCTGTACCAGATTATAGAAGAAGACTTATATAAAGAAGATAAAATTGCCTGGGTTAATTTTTCCAACCGGGAAGTAGTTGAGATCAGCACTTCATCGGTTCGGATGGGAGAAGTCCTGAGTGCTGCTTTATATGATAATCTAAATAGCCTGGTTATGGTTTCAGCTACTTTATCCGTTGAAGGTAAACTGGATTTCTTTATGAAGAAAACCGGATTGGATAGCCTGTCCATTGAGGGCCGGGTAAATTCTTTTATCGAAAACTCCCCTTTTGCCTATGAACACCAGTCCTGCCTGATACTGGTTAAGGATTTGCCAGAGCCAAACGCACCTGACTTTAACCGTGAGGCCGCCAGGGTTTTGTCCGGGATAATTTCCAGCCTGGGTGGCAGGATCCTGGTCCTTTTTACCGCACGTAAAAGTATGAATGAAGTAGCCAGGTTAATTAAAAAACATTTGCCTGGCGAGGATTATGAACTGTTGGTTCAGTATGAATCCGGTGAATCCCGGCAGTTGCTGGACAAATTTATGGCCAGTAATAACACGGTTCTAATGGGATTAGATACTTTTTGGGAAGGTATTGATCTAAAAGGAGACGCGTTAAAATGTGTAGTTATTACCAGATTACCCTTTCGCTCTCCAGCAGATCCGTTTTCCCAGGCCTGGGAAAGGTACTGGCGGCTGCAGAATAAGAACAGTTTTCAATCTTTTCTGCTTCCCGATGCCGTAGTGCGGCTAAGACAGGGGATAGGCCGGTTAATTAGGAGTGAATCGGATCGGGGGGTAATAGTGTTATTGGACAAACGTTTTCAAAACAAAAGCTATGGAAAAGCCTTTAGCAATAGCATTCCTATCACCAACATTGCTAGATTAGATTCAACTGAGCTTGATGAATGGATAAAAAACTCCCCATTTATAAAATAATCATTTTTGGGGAACCTTTTCGAGTATATATAAATAGAATATATTAGGATGAAAGATTTGGGGAGGATTATGTTATTATGCGCATATATTATATCCGTATTCCGGGTTTCCTAAGAAATATTCTGAGGAAGATATGGGGATAGTGAAAAGGAGTAGGCTGTCTACTCCTTATTAATATTTCACCTCAAAAAAGGCAGGGAGGATGGTTATTCCACAACCTGAAGATCGGAGTGGGAATCAGATTATCTGTATCCCATTTTTAAATCGTTGATAATAAAAAGTTTTCCTCATACCAGGTTTTAAGCCGAAGTGTCGTTTAAACCTATACCGAGAATACCACCTAATGAACCGGCAATTATTAAGGATATAAGGGTAACCAGTGAATCCCTGATGTTCATATTGCTGGCGCTAAAAGCCAGGGTGGCTATGGTGAGCAGGATAAAGAATATTAAGCCGGTGGTTATTCCGCGAACCAGACCTCGGGTACCATAGGATTTACTAATATAACAAGATCCGTAGAAGACAGAAACAACCAGTATAATCTTACTTAATGGAGCCATAAGGTATTCACTTAAACCGGTAAAGTAAATTATGGCAGCAGACAGGAGGCATAATACGGCTGAAAGGATTAATATCCGTAATATACCTCTGATTTCTATTGATATCTTTTTAAACATATTAACACCTCCCTTTGTTTGAAAGTATGATACAACCATGCTATTTATGCATCCTTTTTGGTGATATTTCCCGCTATATCAGTTAACCTCCATATATTATCCCAATATTTTCATAATTCTCTAATCTATATAATCGGATCCGGTCATAGACTATAAATATAAATAGCACCTAATAGCACCAGGAACGGTGGGCGGGTTTATGACTGAAAACCTCTTGTACATAAGTTGTGCTGCCGGGTTTTGTACTACCCTGGGCGCAGCCCTGTTGTTTTTTAAAAGGGAATGGACCAACCGGAGTCTCGCTATTTTTCTAGGTCTGGCATCCGGGGTCATGATTGCAGTGACGGCATTTGATATGCTGCCCTCCGCCTTGCTTTTTTATGGCTATAAAAAAGCATTAGCCGGATTCTGCCTGGGATTCCTTTTGCTATGGTCTTTTAATGCTGTAATTTTAAGAAACCGAGCTAAAAAGGACACTTTAATTGGATTGGGTTACCTTATCATGCTGGGGATAGCGCTGCATGATCTCCCCGAGGGAATGGCTATTGCTCTTGGAAATGAGCTTAAAGGCCGCACTGGAATTGTAATTGCCTTAGGGATCGGAATTCACAATATACCGGAAGGCATGGCTATTGCCGCCCCCCTAATCATGGGGGGATTGAATCGCATTCGTATTGTATTTCAAACCCTGTTAATCGGTTTGATAACCCCAATCGGCACTATTATTGGCCAAATAACTGTTTTGAGCCTTCCCCAGCTGCTTCCGCTTCTACTAGGGTTAGCCTCCGGTATTATGGTCTACCTGGTCATGTTCCAATTGTGGCCGGAGGCAGGATTAAAAGGCAAACGAAGCCGTTGGATAGGATTTTGGCTGGGGATGATGATTATAATTACCGCTACCTATTTGTAAAATTAATATAAGCATAATTGGCAGGAAGAGGATTTCTAAAAAGGCCCGGTTCTGTATGGTTATGCAGTAATAACCTAAAACAATAATAGCCATGATATCTACAGTAATGATAAATACCTGCAGCAGTGTCAGTTATGCAGTAAAACCTAAAACAATAATAGCCATAGTATAAAAACCTCAAAAATATCGGAAAATAAGCAGAAATGCATGAAAGGTGAAATCTAAGGTGATTAAGTGGATATTTATTGCTATTGCTGCCATATCTGGAGCAGCGATGGCTCTGCAGGGCACATTTAATGCAGCAATGGGAAAGATAATCGGGGTTTGGGAATCTACATTAATAGTACATATTATTGGTACTATAACCGTGTTGGCAATCATAGTGCTTTTCGGAATCGGATTTGACAATTTCGGCAAATTAACCAGTGTCCCCTGGTATGCCTTTCTTGGCGGCTTGCTTAATGTGATAATAATATATATAGTGGTGCGCACAATTCCGAAAGTAGGTGTAGGCAACGCAACAACCGCAATAATTGTTGCCCAGATTTCTACGGCGGTTTTAATCGACAGCCTGGGAGCGTTTGGCATGAAAAGATGCGGGTTTCAATACCTGGATTTGCTGGGGATATTATTTCTAGCCATTGGAGCCCATATCCTCCTAATGGACTAATTGATAAACATAACAAACCAGTATAGTTATTAAGCCCGATATAAATAAAAATACTCCTCCAATAGCACTCCAGAACGGGAGTGGAAACAATTCAAGCGCTAGGTCCAAGTAATAGCTGACCGGATCCTCTCCTTTTAAACTGCCATATTTTTTGTGGGCTCTCTTATATGCGATCAATGAATAGAGGAACATTATCATACCAATGCCTGCTAGTAGTAGACCCGTCTTCACTCACTTCTCTCCCTGCTATAAAATTATTCCAGATACATTATAGATAATTGGCGAAGGAAATTAAATAGATAGCTCTATACCAATCATTAAACATCTATTCTATATTTTACTTGAAAAATCGGGCAGGCAATGGAAAACTAGAATAAGTAATTCCGTGAGGGGGGAGGGCTGATTATGGTCAGATTGATAATCGGAAGAGCTGGCAGTGGCAAGACCTCCTATATTATGAAACAAATCAGGCAAAGCCTGCAAAAAGGGAGCAGAAAAGTAATACTGCTAGTCCCGGAACAGTTTACCCTGCAGGCGGAAAGAGATTTAATGGAGAGCTTAAACCTACCGGGAATAATGCAGCTGGAGGTCTTAAGTTTTAATCGGTTGGGTCAAAGGATCTTAAATGAATTAGGTGGGTTGAAATCAACGATTTTAAATGATTATGGCAAGAATATGATAATCAGGAGGGCCATTCAGGAAAGTAATTCTGAGCTGTTGATATATAGAGATTGCACCAGGCAAAGTGGATTTATTGCTGAAATAAACAAAATGATATCAGGTCTAAAACAACAGTGTATTTCTCCTGCTGATCTAAAAAAAATGCTGGATAAATTCAGCGATAAACCCACCATACAATGTAAGCTGCATGATATTGCCCTAATATATGATAATTTTAATCGTCTTTTATCCGGGAAATATATTGATTCCGATGATTATATTAACCTGTTAATCGACAGCCTCAGCCGTTCTAAACTGTTAAATGCAGCAGAGATATGGATAGACCATTTTTCTTCTTTTTCTGCCCAGACTATAAAACTGATTGAGCAGTTAATGGATATAGCCGAAGTCGGCATAAGTATTACAATGGATCCGGTTAAAGGGAATGATCATGATTTGTTTTCTTTATCAAAAAGGTATTTTGATTGTTTTTATCAATCCGCTTTAAACAGGGGAATCAAACCAGAGGTTATCAGGATCGAGAAACCAAACCACAGGCACCGCAGCCAGGAGCTCTTATTCCTGGAGGAGCAGGTGTATGCTTATCCATATCAGCAATATCCTAAAGAGGCCAGTAATATTCAAATTTTTGCCGCTGCCAACCTAAACCAGGAAATTCAAAACATGGCTATAAAAGTCCTAGCCTTAGCAAGGGAACTGGGATTGAGATGGAAGGAGATTGCAATTATCTGCCACGATCTGGATACTTATGGCAGTCTTATCCGCAGGGAGCTTCAAGCATGCGGTATTCCTTTTTTTATGGATCGCAAAAGGAGCTTATCGGGCAATCCCATAGTAGAAATAGTGTTATCATCACTAGAAGTGATAGAAAGCGGGTTCGAGATTGAACCGGTATTGAGGTTAATTAAAACCGGGTTTATTGATTTAAGAGATAAAGATGCCGAAAGACTAGAAAATTATGTCTTTAGATACGGGATCAGAGGAGAAAAGTGGAAAACTGATTTTAACCAGGGTGATGAATTGTTACTAAGTGATATGAACGGTTGCCGGCAAATCCTGATCGAGCCTTTATTAACCCTGGAGACAAGGTTACGGAGCGGAAAAACAGCAGGTGATTTTACCAGGGCGTTGTATGAGTATCTCCAGAAGCTGGAGGTGCCGCAAAAGTGCGGGGAATGGATACAGGAGCTGCACAACCAGGGATTATATGACCTGGTTATGGAGAACGCCCAGCTATGGAACATATTAATGGATTTATTTGATCAGTTGGTGGAAATACTCGGTGATCAGGAAATGAGTTTGAAAGATTATCTAAAAGTCGTGGAAGCAGGATTGTCTTCAGCAGAAATTGGGGTTATACCTACCACCATCGATCAGGTTTTGGTAGGCAATATTGAGCGTTCAAAAAGCCATAATATTAGAGCTCTCCTGATGGTTGGAGTAAATGATGGCATAATTCCCTCGGCCAGAAACAATGAGATTCTACTATCAGAGGAAGAGATCCAAATCATTAACACCAATGGCTCGGAAATATGGCCAAACTGGGAGATGAAATCAATAGAAGAGAATTTTTCCATATATAATATCCTGGCCAAACCGACTGATATATTATACGTATCCTATTCCCTGGTTGATAGTGACGGAAAAGCCTTACGTCCTTCTCTCTTAATCGATCGCTTTACTCAGTTATTCCCCGGGATTAAGATTGAGACTGATATAGTGCCCAATCGTCTTAATGAGTTGAACCTGGTATCAACTCCCAGCAGTACTTACAGAGTACTAATAGAAAGACTGCGGCTGCGTTGTGATGGCAACAATATAGAAGATTTCTGGTGGGATATTTACGATTGGTATCGTTCCCAGGATTATTGGAGAAAACAATTAGAAATAGTAATTGAGGGATTATTTTACCAGAATCAGCAAAAACGCCTTCGGTCAGATTATGCCGAAAAATTGTATGATGCACCGCTGGTCATTAGTGCCTCAAGGCTGGAAACTTATGCTGGTTGTCCTTTCTCCCATTATATAAAATATGGACTGAAACCTGAAGAACAGAAGCTTTATGAGGTCAATGCACCCGATATGGGGGAATTCCTGCACAATTCTATCCTGGCTTTTAGTAAAATGCTTGACGATTCCGGATGTCCATGGGAACAAGCAACCCCTGATGACTGCGAACAATTGGTAAACCGCATGATGGAGGAACTCATACCTTCGTTTGGGAACGGGGTTTTACTCAGTTCCTACCGGAACCGGTACCTGGGCCAGCGGCTGAAAAGAATAAGCCAGAAGGCGCTTCAGGTACTTACCGAGCATTTAAAACAGGGAAGATTTATTCCGGTTGGCCATGAACTGCCCTTTAGGCAGGGAAGTATTGTTCCTCCCATTGAAATAGTCCTCAACGACGGGCAGGTGGCTTATATCGAAGGAAGAATAGATCGGATCGATATTCTTGAATCAGATGATAAGGCTTATGTCAAAATAATTGATTATAAATCCGGTAATAAAAAATTTAGTCTATCGAATATTTATTTTGGCCTGGATATGCAGTTGCTCATCTATCTTAGAGCCATTCTGGGCAGCACTAAGATAGCCCCTAAGAAAAAACTGCTTCCCGGAGGGGTATTTTATTTTAAGATTGAAGACCCGATTTTGGGTGAAGAACTAAAGACGGCTGAATTTGCCCCGGATACCAAAATAAAAATGAATGGTTTAGCAGTAGATAACCTGGAAGTCATTCGCGGGATGGATATGAATATCCAGGGGCATTCCTCTATAATACCTGTTGGTCTCAGCCAGAAAGGGGATTTTTACTCCTATTCCTCGATCATCAAAGAAGGGGAGTTTTATAATCTTTTAAAACTGGTGGAATTAAGGGCTAAAACCATGTGCCGGGAAATTCTAAGCGGAAGTACCCGCATCGAGCCGGTAAAAATAGATAACATAAAACAGTGCCTTTACTGTTCATATGGTTCTATTTGCCAGTTTGATCCTCAGTTTGAAGACAATCATTATAAAACCATACGAACCTTAAATAAACAGGACACTATTGCCAGGATTGGCGCAGAGATTGGGGAAGGTGACAGGGGATGAAACAGGGAATGAAATGGACTGACGAACAGATTGAGGTCATCGGATTGAGGGGCTGCAACCTGCTGGTGTCAGCAGGAGCAGGATCGGGTAAAACCGCGGTATTGGTACAGCGCATAATCGATCTGGTTATAAAGGACAAAATAGATATCGACCGGATTCTGGTAGTTACTTTTACTAATGCCGCAGCAGGAGAAATGAAGGAGAGGATTCATCAAGCCATTATGGCGGAATTGAACCAAAACGGTGAAAACACTGAATATCTGCGCAGGCAATTAAAGCTAATGAATCGTGCATTCATTTGCACCCTGCACTCATTTTGTAATGAGGTGGTCAGAAAACATTTTCACCTTTTGGGGATTGATCCCGGTTACCGGATTGGGGATATGGCAGAAGTTCAGCTGCTCAAGTCTGAATCGGTTTTAGAGGTTTTCGAGGCTGAATACCGGAAAGCTGAACCGTTTTTCCTGAGCCTGGTTGAAATGTTTTGCAATAAAAGGGATGATACCCCATTGCAGGAATTGGTGATGGAGATGTATGACTTTATTCAAAGCAAGCCTTATCCCTTTAGCTGGCTCAAGGCGAAAGTAAAAGAATATTCGCTTGATCCGGACGGTTTCGAATCATCATCCTGGGCCCAGGCCATGAAAAACCAGATTAGCACCCAATTATTGGCCGCCCGGGAAGTGTTTCAAACAGCCATGGACATATGCTGCAGGCCCGGGGGGCCTGTGCAATACCAGGTAAATCTTAACCGGGATATTAATATAATCGATCATTTGATTGCCTCACTGGAAAAGGGATTTACTTATTTCGCCCAGCAGTTGGCCCAAACCCAGCATACCAGGTTAGTCCGTATTAATGAGGAAATAGACGAAGCTCTAAAGAAAGGGGTCCAGGATTTAAGAAATGAGGGCAAGGAGCTGCTCAAACAGGTTAAAAACCATTATTTACCCAAGATGCCGGATGTAATGGTTAAGGAGATGAATTACCTTTACCCGGTTCTGGACTACCTGGTCCATATACTAATCAGTTTTGAACAGGTCTACCGGGAAAAGAAGCTGGAAAGAGGAATAGTAGATTTTAATGATATTGAGCACTATGCTTTAACGGTATTGGAGAATCCGGAAGCATCCAATGAATACCAACAGATGTATTTGTATATTTTTGTAGATGAATACCAGGACACCAATTCGGTACAGGATACTATTCTCTCGATGATTAAAGGCCAGGATAACCTTTTTATGGTTGGGGATGTTAAACAGAGCATTTACCGGTTCAGATTAGCCGAACCTTCTATATTTATAAAGAAATACCATGAATTTTCCAGCTGCCAGGGTCAAAAAAACCGCAGGATCGATCTCAACACCAATTTCCGCAGCTGTGATTTGATTCTTAACGGTGTAAACTTTCTTTTCCAAAGGATTATGTCGGCTAACCTGGGGGAAATAGACTATAATGAAAGTTGTTTCTTAAAGCCGCCCTCAGGTAAAACCTTTGACAGTTCTCCAATTGAATTGTGTATTCTGGATAATAACCGGGTCAATAGCATTGATGATGATTGGGGGGATTCGGAAAAAGAAGCTCTATATGTAGCCAGGAAGATTATGGACCTGGTGGGGCAGCCGATTTATGATCATAAACGGCAGTGCTGCCGGAAGATTGAATACCGGGATATTACTGTATTATTAAGAACGATGAGTAATTCTGCCAATATATTTACCGAAAAGCTTATATCCCAGGGAATACCTGTCTATGCTGACGTAGCAAATGGCTATTTCGACACCGTGGAGGTTAAAATCCTAATGAACCTTCTAAGATTAATCAGTAATAAAAGGCAGGATATCCCCCTTATAAGCATAATGAGATCCCCGCTTTTCCATTTTAGTATTGAAGATTTGGCCCTGATCAGGATAAAGGCCGATACCCCTTCATATTTCGAAGCGGTAGAAAAATACAGCCTGGAAAACCAGGATGAATTGGCCCATAGGCTGAACCGGTTTATCGAACAGCTTAGCCTTTGGAAAAACCAAAGCCGATATATGCCCCTGGATGAGTTAATATGGAAAATACTAATAGACAGCGGGTTCTATTATCTAGTTAATGCTCTGCCCGGAGGAGCCCAACGGCAAGCCAACTTGAGAATGTTCTGTGAAAAAGCTCGGGAATTTCAAAAAACTTCCCTAAAAGGCATATACAATTTCATCAGATATATGGAAAAAATAGAAAATAACCGTGTGGATATGGGTTTGCCCAAATACTTGGGAGAAAATAATAATGCTGTCAGATTGATGAGTATTCACAAGAGCAAAGGATTGGAGTTCCCTGTAGTCATAATTGCTGGTTTAGGCAAGCAGTTTAATTTCCGTGATATTTCATCTCCTTTGTTATTTCATCGTGATTTGGGTGTGGGGGCCAGGTATATTGATACTGAACCCAGGATGTACATTGATACTATACCCAGGAGAGTGATAAAAAACCAGATACGGATTGAAAGCCTTTCCGAGGAAATGCGCATTCTCTATGTAGGTATGACCAGGGCTGAGGGAAAGCTAATACTGGTAGGGACCGTGCCGGACATTGCCAGTAAGGTTAGTAAATGGGCTAAACCATTATCCGTGTATAATCTGGTCAAAGCTAAAAACTTCCTGGACTGGATCGGCCCGGCGGTTATGAGACACCAGGATGGGGAATGCCTGCGGGAACTGGCTGATGGTTTTCAGCATCATTACCAAGTAATGGCAGATAACTCAAAGTGGCAGGTTAATGTAGTATGCGCTTCCGGGCTAAACAAAGATCCAGATGAATTTAGCAGGCTTTCCAAGGAGGAATTGCTAAACTATACACCCGGGAAACGATCTGATGAATATCCAGAATTAATTGCCAGGTTAAGCTGGGAATATCCTTTTGCTGAAGCCACCAAGGTACCATCTAAGATCGCGGTAACCCACTTAACTGATCTGCAGACTAATTTGCCTAATATAGTAACAATGCCCAGGTTTATGGTTCAGAATAGACGATTGAGTGCGGCGGAAAAGGGAAGTATAATTCATTTTGTGATGCAGTATTTGGATTTCAAGCGAGCAACCAGTACCTACGATATTAAAAGCCAGCTAGAAAATATGGTTAATGCAGGGCTGCTGGACCGAGAGGCAGCTGAAACCGTAAATGAGAAAGACATCTTAAACTTTTGCTTATCTGATCTGGGGAAAAGGGTATGCCGGGCTGACAAGGTTTATCGAGAAATCCCGTTCAACTACCTGTGCCCGGCCAATGAAGTATTTGATGGGTTAGTAAAATGTAATGAGCGATTACTGCTTCAGGGGATAATTGATCTCTATTTTTATGAGGATGGACAGATTGTACTGGTAGATTACAAGACCGGGCATTTGCTGGGTGACCATGAAAGGGTGCCGGAAAATTACAAAACCCAAATGAAATTATATAAAAACGCTTTAGAAAACATACTGGGCGATAA
Organism: Syntrophomonadaceae bacterium; assembly: GCA_050949865.1. GTDB lineage: Bacteria > Bacillota > Syntrophomonadia > Syntrophomonadales > Syntrophomonadaceae > JBMNGN01. Next base: position 89,267 of record JBMNGN010000001.1, on the reverse strand, counting down.
GGTCAAGGAGGCTTATATATACAAATTTAATTCCAACCAGGCCTTGCCGGTTTAGTATCTATATTGATTAAAATGATTGATTCGGGGCGGGGTTATATTTCAAGGTTTAATAGATGAACTTGTAATGCAGTATCGGGTAAACTAAAATAGAACATTAAAGGGGGATAGATCTTGGAAGAGGATAAAATGGAAGAGAATTGGGAGAACTATCAGCAGGATCCGGGAAAACTCGAATTAATCGCAGTTAAAAATTTTCCTTCTAATCCAGAAATAATTTATATCGTGGATTTTTTAAACAAAAGCTTAAAGAAGAAAAACATAATGTTTGGATTGGCTAAGGCTAAGAACAAGGACGAAATGGTACTAACCATTTACGAGTTTTAATATTCGAGGTGAATCGTGAGCAAGAATATTCGGGAAATAATTAAAGAATTTATCAGTATAATAGTAATTGCCTTTATACTGGCCATGATTTTAAGAAGCTTTGTAATTGAAGGAAGGACAATTCCTAGCGGCTCGATGCTGCCTACCTTACAGATAGACGATAGAGTATTGGTGAATCGGTTTATTTACTATTTCAAGGAACCTGAAAGAGGAGACATAATTGTATTTGATCCCCCTGAGGTTTTACAGTCGGATTTGGATTATATTAAGAGGATAATTGGACTGCCGGGAGAGACAGTGGAGATAAAGGATTCCAAAGTGTACATAAACAACCAGCCTTTAAATGAACCTTATCTGGATAATCCTATAGACTATGAATATGGTCCGGTGGTTGTTCCTGCGGACAGCCTGTTGGTCTTGGGGGACAACCGTAATTTAAGTTTTGATAGCCATAAATGGAATGCATGGCTCACTACTGACAGGGTTAAAGGTAAAGCCTTTATGATCTATTGGCCATTAAATCATATTACTCTGCTGGAGCGGGGGGTTGCTTTTGAGGATACTGCTAACCAATGATGACGGAATAAATGCCCGGGGCCTTCATTCTTTGATAAAGGCCATTAGTCCCATTGCTGAATTATATGTAGTAGCTCCTGATCAGGAAAGAAGCGGAACAGGCCATTGCATAACGGTTTTTGATCCGCTTAAGGTGGTTACTAAAGATATTCCTGAGGTTAAAAATGCATGGGTGGTAAGCGGAACCCCGGTGGATTGTGTAAAATTGGGCTTGTGCCGGTTAATAAAGGACGAAATCGATCTGGTGGTCTCGGGGATTAATCATGGACCAAACCTGGGTACCGATGTGCTGTACTCAGGCACGGTTTCCGCCGCTGCCGAGGGAGTCATACTTGGTTACCCGGCCATGGCAGTTTCGTTAAATTCTTATCAGGAGGACATGGATTTCACGCTGGCTGCCAAGCTGGTAAAGAATGTAATCAAAACTATAATGAGAAACGGGATTGAAAAACAAACCTTATTGAACATAAATATACCTGCTGTACCTTCCCACGCAATCAGGGGAATAAGGATTACCAAGCTGGGGGTTCGCAATTATGATAACCTTTTCGAGGAAAGACAGGATCCCAGGGGTAATACCTATTACTGGCTTGGCGGGGGGGTAGTAAACGATGAGCAGGACGAAGACAGTGATGTTTATGCTGCCAATAAAAACTACATAAGTATAACTCCTATCCATCTGGATTTAACCGATTATCGACTTATAGAGAAATACCAGAGGACCTTCAAGAAATACCTTGAGTATTTTTCGCGCAGGGATGATTGATGCTATTTTTTAGTTTTGTATTGAATGCTGTTATTTTTTTTCTCCTATTAAACCTTGGCTACTTAAAACGGAGAAGGCAGGACCCCGACTATCCGCAAAAGTCCATCAGCAAGATGGTGCTTTTTCCCATAAGTTTGGCAGTTGTATTTACTCTATTAATGGACACTTTTAGAGGGATTATATTTTATCAGTTTGTGCTATTTTTGGTTGCTGCATTGCTCCTTTATTGGATATTCTATATAATGGCTAAAAAATAAAATTAAAAATATTTTTGCAGGTTGGCCGAAATTATAGTACCATTTTTACATCTGTAGTTCTAAATGAGGAGGTTTATATTAGATGAAGGTTTACCCCACTAGTCAGATTCGTAATGTAGCTCTTGTTGGTCATGGGGGTACAGGAAAGACATCCCTGGCGGAAGCCATGCTATTTAACACTGGGGCTACGAAAAGAATGGGGAAAGTTGATGATGGCAATACAGTGAGTGACTTTTACCCTGAAGAAATAAAGAGAAAAATAACCATCAGTACCTCTATGATTCCTTGCGAATACCGAGGTCATAAAATAAATGTGTTAGACACTCCGGGATATGCTGATTTCTATTTTGAAGTGGTTGCCGCATTGAAAGTAGTGGATACTGTCATAGCCATATTATCAGCTACTGCGGGTGTGGAAGTACAAACCGAAGTATTGTGGGAGGATTTTCCCACGGTTCCCAAAATAGCGTTTATTAATAAAATGGATCGGGAAAATGCCGACTTTTTCAAAGTGATTGAGGAAATGAAACAGGTTTTCCCGGACAATATTGTTCCGGTCCAACTCCCGATTGGTGCTGAGGAGAACTTTAAAGGGGTAATCGATTTAATCAAGATGAAAGCCTTGATGTTCCAACCGGGTAACGGACAGGTATCAATCCAAGATATCCCTGAAGATATGTTAGATGAAGCCACATCCTATAAAGAGCAGCTGATAGAAGCGGCTGCAGAAGCAGATGATGAGCTGCTAACCAAGTATTTAGAGGGCGAGGAACTGACTGATGAGGAGATTATATCCGGCATTAAGGTAGCGGCTGCCAATGGTACAGCAGTTTTTGTCTTCTGCGGTTCCGCCCTAAACAATATGGGTGTTACTCAACTGATGGACTTTATCATAGAATGTACTGCTTCACCAGCGAATAATCCTCAAGTCAAAGGAAAAGACCTGGAAAATGAACCCTTATGTGCCCAGGTATTTAAGACTATTGCTGATCCTTATATCGGCAGGTTAAACATGTTTAGGGTTTTTACGGGCAAAATGAAATCAGATAGCGTTGTTTATAACGCTACTAAGGAGAAGGAAGAAAGAATTGCCCAGCTGTTAATCATGACGGGTAAGGAGCAAACCGGGGTACCGGAGCTTTTTCCAGGGGACATTGGGGCAGTGGCCAAGCTGAATGTAACTGGAACCGGGGATACACTGACTACCAAATCCCAGGCGGTTTTACTGGATCCGATAGTATTCCCGGAACCCACCTTATCTATTGCCATTGAACCAAAGAGTAAAGGTGATGAGGATAAGTTAAGCGGTGCTTTCCAGAAAATACTGGAGGAAGATCCTGCTTTGGCGGTAGAGAAAAATATCGAGACCAAGCAGACGATTCTAAAAACCATGGGGGATACTCATGCTGACATTATTACGGAAAAACTTTCCAGGAGGTACGGAGTAGAGGTTGCCGCAAAGGACATGAAAATACCATACCGGGAGACTATTCGCGCTGCGGTTCAGACTGAAGGCAAACATAAAAAACAGACTGGCGGGCACGGGCAGTATGGCCATGTCTGGATAAAATTTGAACCCTGCGAAGATTCCAACTTTGTATTTGAAGAAAACGTGTTCGGAGGTTCGGTGCCCAGACAATACTTCCCGGCAGTAGAAAAAGGGTTGCTGGAAGCTATGGAGGAAGGCGTTCTGGCAGGATACCCGGTTACCAACATAAAGGCCACCCTTTATGATGGATCCTATCATACTGTAGATTCATCGGAAATGGCTTTTAAAATGGCGGCCAGGATAGCTTTTAGAAAGGGAATGGAATCAGCCAAACCAGTGCTTTTAGAACCGATTATGAATGTGGAAGTAGAAATACCGGATGCATATATGGGAGATATAATTGGAGACTTAAACAGCAAGCGGGGGAGAGTCCTTGGCATGGAACCGGCGGGGAAAAAACAGGTGGTTAAGGCTTTAGTTCCACTTGCTGAAATGGCAAAGTATACCATCGATTTAAAATCAATGACTCAGGGAAGGGGCAAGTTTAAAATGGCTTTTTCCCATTATGAAGAAGTGCCTGCCCAAAATGCGGAAAAAATAATTGAAAAGGCCAAGCAAGAAAAGGAAGAAAAATAATGGTACCATTTGTACATTAATAGAGGGCGTTTAAGCCCTCTTATTTTATTAAGCTATGAGCAAATCAAATATTAGGACCGTTTGCCTGGCGTCCTGGAAAGGAGTAGTCGTATTCATGGGTATTGTTGAAGGCGGAAGGGGATTAAGCGACCTACTATTAGGCGGATATTCACTGGTTACCGGCAGTGAAACGGTTAAAAGCGCTCTGGTATCAGTATTGATTTTATTAGGCTTCTGGTTCCTCCGCAAAGCCTTTACCCGGTATTTCTTCGGCTGGATTATGAGAATCGCCTCAAGAACAGAAACTAATATCGATGAAAAGATACTAAAGGCCTTTTACAAACCGTTTCAGGCCTTATTTTTGATAGCCGGCCTCTATCTGGCCTTGCTCTACCTGCCGTTGAACCAGGTTCAAAATGATTTTATCAGCCAGCTTTTCAGATCCGGGATAGTCATAGTGATTACCTGGGGAATATATGCTCTGCTGGGGGCTGATTCACTGTTATCCCAGGAGATTAAGGAGAAGTATAATATAAGCGACATCTTATTAGTCTTTTTATCCCGGGTGGTTAGATTTGTTTTGATTGCCCTGGCATTAGTAATTATTGTCCAGGAGTGGGATTATGAAGTAAATGGGTTTATTGCCGGATTAGGGCTCGGTGGGTTGGCTTTTGCCTTGGCGGCACAGGATATGCTGGCCAATATATTCGGAGGAATTATTATAGTAGTAGAAAAGCCCTTTTCTATTGGAGATTGGATTGCCACCCCTAGTGTTGAGGGTATAGTAGAGGACATCTCTTTTCGCAGCACCAAAGTAAAAGCCTTTACCAGATCGGTTGTGACCGTACCTAATTCTACCCTGGCTAACGAACCGATAACCAACTATTCGCGGAGGGATAAGTGGAGGATAAACTTTCATCTGGGTGTGGTCTACAGCACCCCGATTGACAAATTGGAGCGATGTGTAAATAGAATAAGAGCCATGCTGATTGCCCACCCTGAAGTTGACCAGGAAACCATTATTGTTAATTGGGAGCGCTTTGCGGACAGTAGTTTGGATATGTTTTTTTACTTTTTTGTAAAAACCACAGTGTTTAAAGAATACCACCAGATAAAGGAAGATATCATGCTGCGGATTTTAGCCATTCTTAGAGAAGAAGAGGTTTCGATTGCTTTGCCCAGCCGCAATATTTACCTGGAAAACGATAAAGAACTAACCCAGCTTCAATAACTATCCGGATTCAAAAACAGGCTAAGCCCAGGATCAACATGGTATGGCGAAAGCAACAACTTGGATGAAAACCAGTCCGTCTTATTTCCTATGCCGGGGCAAAACCAAAGGTTTTGTTACCGCGTTACCGGGATAGGAGCGGACATGAGTGAATTTATCGACTTGAGTCACTGGGTATTGAGTATATGCCCAAGTATTACTTTGGATCAGATTACTAATGTCGAAGTGACCATTGGTGGGGTTCCCCAAACAGTTGTGATTGGAGAAAACGTGGAATTATTCATCCCACCCAACACAGATCCGACTACCGGGTGTCCGGGTTTGAAATTTGATTTTGAGATTAGTAAAGTGCAAGGTGCACAGGATAGCGTAGGGCTTTTCTGCTTTGAATTGACCACGCCCTTCCCGGTGGGAGGAGTAAATGTATGCCTGTTTGGCGGTGGGCTATCTGCCTCCGGATTGTTTATCTGTGGGCCTGTTTGTACACCTCCTACCCCTAGCTGTGAGAGAAAGGTTTCTCAATTTGCCAATGTTTGTGTGCCTGTTACTATCAGACCTTTTGCCTTTGCAGGAGAAGCAACTACCATTTGCTGTGGTGAGCCTATGATTGGAAATCTCCCATGTCCCGGCACACCAGGAGGGGTATGTGAATTTACCGTATCTCAGTTAATATGTATTGAAGTGCCGATCAGCTTTGGCGCTCATGCATGCACAGGCAGAACTTCAGTTGACTGCCAAACAACCGGTACAGGAGAGTGTTCCTGTCCAGAGCCGAATGGTTCCTCGACTGATTCCTAAAGAAGCCATCTATATTATCAGCTTAAATTAAAGAGGGCTATCTCTTTTCGGGGTAGCCATTCTTTAACATTGGTGAAAAAAACATTCGGCAGGATGCTAAATTATACCAGCTATATTCCGATAATTGTATAAATGCCAAACATCTATTTTATCTGGACCATTTGATTATAAAGCGTTACCTGGGGTTTGCTTGGCAATGCGGCAAGGAAGGAGGCCATGGTATTTAGACCAATCAGAATAGAATAGTAATTGTATTAATAGCTGACTAGAGCATGGTTGGCCTAATTCGATGATTTGTAGTAATGGTTTTGAAGAACTGTGCTATTTCTACAAAAACCAATAAAAAGATGTAGGAGGATTAATGGATGAAGTTTTTCAATAACATGCGAATTGGGGCAAAAATTACGTTTTTAATTGCCATATCTATGGTATTTTTAGTAGGAATCGGGTATTTGGGTTTGTCAACCGCGAGAAATGCAGGAAATGATCTCGATAACATGTATAGAAATCGCTTGCTTCCGGTTAAATATCTTAATGATATGAGGGCCCAGAACAGCATAACAGAAGCCTGCTTGGTTCAACTAATCCTGGCTGATCTGGACCCGATTGCAAAGGAAGAAGTTATGACTACCCTAAATAATGCTATTCAGGAATATGAACGGTTATCACAGGAATATAGGAATACTGAAATGGATGATTATGGAAAAGAAATATTTAAAAAGATGACGGGATATATCGTTATATATGGTAATGAAAGGGACAAGATACTGGATCTGATTAACCAAGGAAACAATGAGGAAGCCTACAGCCTTTATACCCAGATGATTAGCCCGGTTCTAAAGCTTATAAACGAAAACATGAGGGATTTGGCCGAACACAATTCCAATCGAAGTGAAGAATTGAATAGGGACCTGGCTAAAAAAATAAATTCGGTATTAATTCAGATAATTTTAATAACCCTTATTGCACTGGCTCTGCAGTTAGGGTTTGGGGTGTTTATCTCCAGGAAGATAACTCATCCCATAGCTGCAGTACTTAAGCGTTCTGAGATAATGGCAACCGGCGATTTTTCCCATGATATAAGCAGCGAATACCTCAATCGCAAAGACGAAATTGGACATTTGGCGGAAAGCTTTGACAAGCTTACTAAAAGCTTAAGAAATATGATTGCCAGTGTTACTGACAGTGCCCATGAGGTTGCAGCTTTTAGTGAAGAAGTGGCAGCTTCAGGTGAGAATATAGCGGCTACCATGCAACAGGTATCAGCTTCTACCCAGGAAATAGCGGCGGGAATGGAAGAGGTTTCATCATCGGCCGAAGAGATGAGCAGTTCGGGGGAAGAAATAGTGACGGTGTTAACTGAGGTTAAAGCCAATGCGGATAAAAACCAGGAAGAATCGAGGAAAATCGAGCAAAGAGCGGTGTCAGTACAGCAAACTGCTGAAAACTCTAAAAATAATGCCATTTCCATTTATAATGACATAAGAAATAAGCTGGAAAACGCCATAACCCATGCTAAAGTTGTCCAGCAAATATCCGGCCTGGCTGAAGAGATATCAGGCATTGCCGAGCAAACCAACCTATTGGCCTTAAACGCAGCCATTGAGGCTGCCAGGGCTGGTGAACAGGGAAGGGGATTCGCTGTGGTGGCTGAAGAGGTGCGCAAGCTGGCTGAGGATTCTTCCCAAGCGGTCACCGGTATTCAAGAATTGACCAACCAGGTGGAAAATGCGATTGTCAATCTGATTAAAAATTCCAATGATTTGTTAGAATTCATTAACGGTGATGTGGTTAAGGATTATGGTTTTATGGTTGACATTGGCGAACAATATAAAAAAGATAGTAACACTATGCTTGCCCTGACCGAAGAGGTAACTTCGAATGTAAATGATGTTTTGAACTCCATGATTCAAATCAACCAAGCCATTGAAGCTACCACTAGTACAATTGTAGAATCCAGCACCGGTACCCAAGAAATTGCAAAAGGCAGTGATGCTGCCGCCCAGGCTGCATCGCAAATAAGTGAAGTTTCCCAAAAGATGGCGGAAAGCGCTGGGAAGTTAAAGTTGCTCATCGATCAGTTTAAGATTTAATTTCCGATTTTATTGCATTACATATTAGTTTTCCCCTAAGAGCAACAGGTTTTTAAAAAGACTCAAAACCAGAAGGTTTGGGTCTTTTTTTTGTTAGGGAGAAGTTGATGGAACAGGATGATTTTCCGCTTAACGGAAGAATTTTGTCAACCTTATTCAACTATCAATAGGGGTAATTAAACACAAAACAACAAAAAATACGATTAAAGTTTTTTTGAAAGTGAGGGAGCATTAATGGACAAAAACATGCCTGAAAGGGTAAGGGCTTACGGGATCAAAAAAGTATTGGGATATTTGGATACTGACCCGGAAAAAAATATCACCCGGGTGGTTAATTGGCTGATTAGAGTGGACGGTGATGGGAAGCACGTTGCGCCGCGGGCCCGGAACTTGAAACGCCTGTTGGATAGCAGGGGAAATGTATGGTATCAGTTGATTAAAAGCCTCTATACCGACATTGACGAAGGAATTAGAAAAAGATTTTTTGAAAATGTCCTGATTAATGCCACAGTTATTGGTGCCAGGCGTCAAGACAAAATTATGGAAAAATACCAATGCAATGTACCCTGGGCAATCCTTATGGATCCGACCTCAGCCTGTAATTTGAATTGTACTGGCTGCTGGGCAGCTGAATATGGGCACCATCTCAATATGAATTATGATACACTAAATGGAATCATTGAACAGGGTAAAGAACTGGGAGTATTTGCTTATATTTACTCCGGTGGTGAACCGCTATTGCGGAAGCGCGACATCATTAAACTTTGTGAGCGGCACAGTGATTGTGCTTTTCTGGCTTTTACCAATGGTACTTTGATCGATGACTGCTTTGCGGAAGATGTACTGCGGGTAAAAAATTTTATACCGGCAATAAGCGTGGAGGGTTTTGAGGAACAGACCGATGCGAGAAGAGGCAAAGGAACTTACCAGGCAGTACTTAGAGCCATGCAAATCTTGAAGTCCAAACAGCTGCCCTTTGGAATATCTTGCACCTATACCCGGCAAAATACCCGGATAATAGGCAGTGAAGAGTTTATCGACGAAATGATCAAAAGAGGAGCAAAATTTGCCTGGTTCTTTACCTATATACCGGTAGGCAGGGACGCAGTACCTGAGCTGATGGTTACTGCGGGACAAAGAGAATATATGTATTATCAAATCCGCAAATTCCGGGAAACTAAACCTATTTTTACCCTGGACTTCTGGAATGACGGAGAATATTCAGGAGGGTGTATAGCTGGAGGCCGGCGTTATTTGCATATTAATGCCAATGGGGATATCGAACCATGTGCCTTTATCCATTATTCTGACAGCAATATATATGAGACTACTCTCCTGGAGGCTTTACAAAGGCCATTATTCATGCAATACCACCAAAGTCAGCCCTTTAATCACAATCACTTACGTCCATGCCCGCTGCTGGACAATCCCGATTGTCTGGTAGCCATGGTGGAAAAATCGGGCGCAATTTCTACGGAGATAATGAATCCGGAAGATGTCCACGTTCTTTCCGAGCGTTGCCAGGAGGCAGCGGAAAATTGGGGAGTAGTTGCCGATAAAATTTGGCATGAATCCGATAGGTATAACCAGGCAAATGTGCTAGAGTATAAAGAAAAAGCAATCGGAATACGGTAAAGCTGTAAAACATTATAGAATTGAGGAATTGACGATTGATACCTCACAGTATGGAATATCATAAGGTCCTGGCCCAATTGCAGACTAATGCTGATACTGGTCTTACTAGTGATGAAGCTTCTAAACGTTTAGTAGAGTATGGGCTAAATAAGCTGGCGGAGAAAAAGGGAAAAACGACTTGGGCGCGGTTTCTAGAACAGTTTAAAGACGTTATGATAATTATCTTGTTGATCGCTGCGGTTATTTCCCTTGGTGTGGCATGGTTCGAGGGAGAAGGGTTTTTTGAACCGATGCTCATATTATTAATCGTAATCCTAAATGCCATTATAGGTGTAGTTCAAGAGGGCAAGGCGGAAAAATCCCTGGAGGCTCTAAAAAACCTGTCGGCTCCTCATGCCAAGGTAGTGCGTGATGGCAGCGAAGCGATAATCCCAGCCACCCAACTGGTGCCTGGAGACATTATCTACCTGGAAGCAGGGGATTTGGTGCCTGCTGATGCGCGAATTATCCGCTCTGCCAGTTTGAAATCGGAGGAATCTGCCCTGACCGGGGAATCTGTCCCCAGCGAAAAGGAAGCTACCCCCAAAGTGGCCGCCGATGCCCCTTTAGGGGATCGTTTAAACATGATTTATGCCGGATGCAGCATAACCTATGGCAATGCCACTGCAGTAGTTACTACTACCGGGATGCACACCGAGATGGGCAAAATCGCCAATTTATTAGAGAGGGAAGGCGATATTCAGACTCCTTTACAGCAAAAACTGGCTGAATTGGGTAAATATATTGGTTTCCTGGCTTTAAGTATATGTGCCCTTATTTTTATTATAGGTTTGTTTTATGGAATGAAGGTTTTGGAGATTTTTATGATTGCCGTAGCCTTAGCCGTTTCAGCCATTCCCGAAGGCCTCCCTGCTATTGTGACCATTGTTCTGGCCATAGGGGTTCAGCGTATGGCCAGAAAAAATGCCATCATCCGGAAACTGCCAGCCGTAGAGACTTTAGGCAGTGCTTCAGTAATATGTTCTGATAAAACCGGAACCCTTACTCAAAACCGGATGACCCTGATGAAAGCTTATGATGCTTCAACATCAAGGTTAGAAGACATTAGTGACCACAATTCTGCGGCCGTAAAAAATCTGCTGCGATATGCTACCCTTTGCACAGACGGTAATGTGGTGTTTGAAAACGGTCAGGAACACCACATTGGTGATCCGACAGAAACTGCAATTGTTCTTGCTGCTTACAAAAACGGGATGCCCAAAGAAGAACTGGAGCGCTCATATCCTAGGCTGGCCGAGTTACCTTTCGATTCCAATCGAAAAATAATGAGTACTATTAATAACATTGATGGAAAAAATATGGTAATCGTTAAAGGGGCCTTTGATGTTTTATCTGGCCGCTGCACTGCGGGGGATTTGGAGGCTGCCCGTAAATATGCTGATGAGATGAGCAGCCAGGCTTTGCGCGTCCTGGCAGTAGGTTTCAAAGAAATAGAGAATGTTCCAACCAAGCCTACCAGTGAGGAATTGGAATACGGACTGACTTTTGCAGGATTAGTGGGTATGATTGATCCACCACGTCCCGAAGCCCGTGAGGCAGTTGCTGTATGCCGGGAAGCTGGAATCAAGCCGGTAATGATAACTGGTGATCATGTAATAACTGCTTCGGCTATTGCCAAAGATTTAGGTATTATGCGGGATGGGGACCGCGCTGTTACAGGTAATGAACTGATAGCCCTAACTGATGATGAGCTAAATAGACAAGTTGAAATAATTTCTGTATATGCACGGGTATCCCCGGAGGATAAAATTCGCATAGTCCAAGCCTGGCGGAGGCATGGAGCAGTAGTGTCTATGACCGGTGACGGGGTCAATGATGCCCCGGCCTTAAAATCCGCGGACATAGGCTGTGCAATGGGTATCACGGGGACAGATGTGGCCAAAGGTGCTTCAGACATGATACTTACGGACGATAATTTTGCCACTATCGTAGATGCGGTGCGGGAAGGCCGGGGAATTTACGATAATATTAAGAAAACGGTAGGATTCTTGCTAGGAACTAATATCGGCGAGGTGCTTACTGTATTCGTTGCTATGCTGATATGGAAATCCTCTCCTTTGCTGGCTGTTCAGCTGCTGTGGATCAATCTGATTACCGATAGCTTGCCGGCCATTGCCCTGGGCATGGAACCAGTCGATAACAATATTATGAAACGCAGTCCCAAACCTAAAGAGGAGGGCATTTTTGCCAACGGGTATGGGCTAAGGATTATATTGCTGGGTGTGATGTTTGCTGTGCTGACTTTGACCGGTTTTGTAATTGCTTGGAACCATACGAGTGATGTTATGGCCGGACGTACTGCGGCTTTTATAGTACTGGCAGTATCACAGATCACTCATTGTTTTAATATGCGTTCTGACCTCTCCTTGTTTAAAATCGGCCTGTTTACAAACAAATACCTTAATAGAGCCACACTGGTTTCTTTGGTTTTAATGGCCTTTATAATCTTTGTATCTCCTGTAGCTACCGCTTTTGGATTAGTTTCATTATCACCTGAACTATATTTAGTCACCCTGGTTTTAGCTCTGGTTCCTGTTCCAGTGTTAGAGCTTGCCAAATCGGCCGGGCTGATTAAACCTCAGCAATAATAACACCTTAAAAGGAATTATCCCACTAAAAGCCCCAAAAGCCTGGAATCATGTCTATCTCATTTATGGTTTTATTTCAAGTTTCCCGTGTCTTTGGAAGATTTAAAGGACAGAGAAGGTTAAGGCTGAATCCCTATGGGGCTCTGCCTTTGCTTTAATCCGCCAAAGGCGGTCAGAATAAGCAACTGAATGGTTCTGCAGCACCTGGTTAATTACACCTATTCCATAGAAAGTTCTGGTCTGAATGTCAGCTACAGGCATTTTTGGCGTATTCTTTATTCGAAGGGAAGGTAAATTTCTGGCTTCCGGGTAATAAGATGACGGTATCTCTAGCTCATGGAAAACGAAAGGAGAAGGATAATAATGGTTAAGTTGCATACCAAGTGGTTGATTGGGGTGGTTATTGCAGTATTTATGGTTAGCCTATGCCCGTTTACAGTAATGGCTGAAGACAGCCCGGCTGTATCACTGGAACAGGCTATCCAAATCGCTAAAACCAAATTAGAAGTACCTGATAATTTTACAGAATTTACCTCAGGTTTTCGCAATTATGACGGCAAACAGGTATGGAATCTGACCTGGAATGATGCTCCACAACCCAAGGGCAGCGGGGGAACCTTTGGTGTTAGGGTGGATGCCGAAACCGGTGAAATTGTATATATGTCATCCTACAAGCCGGAAACCAGGCTCCAGGGGAAAGCTTTTGCCCTGAGCCCTACCCAGGCCCGGGAAATAGCCAACCAGTTTTTAGAAGATTTAATCCCTGACCGGGTAGAATTTTTAAAAGAGGTGCCGGATAGCCAGCTAATCAGTCTGAGCAGATATGAGCCTACTACTTATTTAGTACGTTATCAGCGCTGGGAAAACCAGATTCCGGTAGAGGGAGACGGGGCTACAGTAGAGGTGAGTCTAATCGATGGGAAAGTATACAGGTATGTCCTGAATTGGAACAAACTCAGCCTCCCAAATCCGGAGGGGGTAATTAACCAGGAGGCGGCAGAAAAGGCTTTTAAGGATGCTAAAATGCTGGATCTGCAGTACCTGTTGAATACCGGAGTGCGTCCACTGGCAGAAAAGGGGAAGGGTTCGCCGGTAGCCCTGGTTTATCGTATGACCCATGAATCCGGTGGAGTAATCGATGCCGTATCAGGCCAACCCTGGAAATATGAGGCCGGTTACCGGCTGATGAAAAGCGCTGCAGATATGGCAGGTGGGGCAGCCCCTGCTAATGTAGGCGCAATCCAATTGACACCCGAAGAGGAGAGGGAAGTTGGCCAGGCGGCCAATTTACTCACTCAGGAAGAAGCAATTGCAGCGGTACAGAAATGGGTTAAACCCCCCCAGTCATCAGAATTGCGCTCCGCTAACCTGCAAAAGGACTGGCAGGATCAGAATCTGCGCGTCTGGAACCTGCAATGGTCATCAAGTGCAATTAAGGGCGATGAATACTCTTATTTATCGGCCCGGGTCAATGCTGTGACTGGAGAGGTCTTGAGCTTTAATCTGAGTTATCCCCGCAAGGAACAGGAAAAATACTCCATGACCAGGGAAACTGCCCGCCAGATTGCAGAGAACTTCTTAAAGCAAATCCAGCCGGAACGTTTTAATCAGGTGAGCTTTGAGCTTGATGAACCAGATCCTGTTCTGCTGGCAGCTTATGATGGTCCGGTCTGGAGTTTGCAGTGGACCCGCCTGGTAAATGGAATTAAGTGCCCCAACAACGGTTTTAGTGTCAGTGTTGATCGCAAGACCCGTCAGATTATTTCGTTCAGCATGAACTGGACAAATAAAGAATTCACCAAGCCCGATAAAATTATGGACATGGCTGCTGCTGAACAATCTTTTTTAAATAATACTCCTCTCACCCTGGTTTATACTCCGGTAACGGATGGGGAGACAACCGCCAGTTATAAACTGGTTTACAAACCTAAAGATCCAGAAGGAAGAGTAGTTTCGGGCATTTTAGATGCCTTTAGCGGTGAGCCCCTGGATTGGCAGGGACAGCCTTTAGCCAAACAACCCCGGGCTTATGTATTTAACGATATCAGCGGGCATTTTGCCGAAAAAGAGATCAGCTTGCTGGGAAAAGCCGGGTTTATGGGGGAATACGGGAATGCTTTTCACCCTGGAGAAAACATTGCCGCTGCCAGCCTGTTCCGTACCTTGATCGGGGTTCGCAATGGCCTTTATAATGTTCAGGAGTACAGTGATGAGGAAGTTCTAATGCAGGCTGCCAACCTGGGATGGCTGGAGGAATCTGTAGGCAAGGGTGACCCGATAAGCCGTGAACTGCTTACAAAGGTAGCTATTCGCTATCTGGGCTTGGAGTACTTGGCCCAAGTTCCAGGGATTTACCGTTATCCTTACCAGGACAAGATCAGCCCAGATATCGAAGGATATGCCACCTTGTGCTGGGGTTTAGGGATTATTAAAGGAGATGGGCAGTATTTTAACCCTGACCATCTGATCAGCCGCGGAGAGGCTGCCATGATTATTACTCGGCTATATAACCAGGGCCAACGTTAGGAAGGCATTATCGGAACCTTTTGGTATAATTTGATCAGTTGGACCCGGCACAATCCAGTGCCGGGTCTATTTCTGGGCTTCTCTGGAATAGAAACTTTTCAAGACCTAAACGGTATCCTTAGAATTCTAGAGATCTTTATCCGCTATTAAGCTTTCCCTCAAACTCTGCCACATATCATCATCTATTAAACCTAATCTCCATAAAGCTACCCCCTTCAGATTATAGCGCTTGGCAACTCCCACTTTGGATGCGATACTAGACGCATTTTCACTGGGGGCGGAAATTCCCAGAATAAGTTTACTGGAAGGCACTGATTCGCAGGCCTTTTCAACCGCCTGTACTACCCTATTTAAAGGTTCGGGTTTGGGGCCGTAATCATAGGCCATGATAATTATGCGATCAGCGATCTGCCCCAGGGCCTGGTAATCATAGCCGGGATAAGCGCTGTTGGGAGCGTGCAGGGTAAGGGTAAGTCCGGTATTGCTATTCTCCAGTTCCCGGCTGAGCATATCTACAAAACGGGTAAAACTATGCCGAACCTCCTGGAGCCTTTCTCCTTCATCAGTGAATCCCAAACCTTCAAAGTCCAAGTTAACACCCTTGTATTTTACCGCTTCCTTAGCAATAGCTTTAACTGCCCGGGAAATAGCGGCCGGATCATTCAATAGGGATGAAATGGTGCCGTCGCTGTCAGTGACATGGATGACCATCTCGCATAACATGTTGTATTCATCAGCACTGGTTAATACTGTCTCCCAGCCTGCCGGCCGTTGCCATCCAGTGCTGCTTTTATCCAAAAGGTTGCCATTCTTATCAATGCTGTACCAGCCCAAGGCCAATTCGGACATTACATCCGTGTTGCCGGCGGCAGTGTTAGGGTAAGCCTGTCCAAAGAGATTAGTCCAGCTGCTGGTCTGCCTATCACCCAGGGCATAGAAACCAATAACCGTCATGGTTTTGGGAGGAGAAATAATCCTTGCTTCATATGTAAGGCTATCCCATTCCACCTGACAATTAAAAGCTTCACTGAAAAACCGCAGGGGAATAAGAGTACGGTCGCGTATTATTGTAGGAGCTACCTCAAGCCTTATAGGAGTATCATTGAGGTATGCAGTATAATTGCCGATCTGCAGCCTGATTGCGGTGGTTCCATCAGTGGCGAATACGGTGCGGGTTTGATTATCCCATTCTACTTCTATGTTGATGGCTTCGGCTATGGCCCGGAACGGCACCAGGGTACGATCGTTTTCAATAACCGGTGAAACCTCCAGATTTAAAGGCAAACCGTCAGCTGTTACTGTAACGGTTTCCTGGGCCTGGGCTGGACTGGCTACAAGCGGACTAAAAATCAGGATTAAGGCCAGGAATATGGCTGATAAAATACCATGCATATGTATACACCTCCAATTCCCAGTTGAAAAAGTATGCTTACTTTTTCATTTTTAAACTTTTCCAACTTTATTTATCGTGATTGTACTCTCTTTCAGGCTTCAATTATTTTATATGTGACGGTTATTTTATATGTGACGGTTTATTTAACGCTTCGTATTATTAAGTTATAGTATTTTTCTTATTCTGGACCGCGGATGTACTATACTGTTTTACAGACGCTATGGTCTTTATATAGATTCTTTTTTGCCGTTTTAACCGTACCTCGTTCCCGGTATTTTTTGACCCAGGTGTATATGGTGTTTACTGATATCTAATAGCTGTGGCCAGGGAGGGTGGTTAACTTTTATGTCTAGCCTCAACTATTTACTAGATACAAACAGCTTGAGTTCCAGCTAATGGTCTCAAAGAAAAAACATCTGCGCTAGACATTACTCCAGAAATAATCAAATAACATGCCAAAGTTTATTCCTGCTACCTTTTGGTGCTTATTGGCATTGTATAAAGCTTTGAAACCATCTGACAGTTGAGTAGTCTTGATACCGTAATTTATGGATAGAGCGGCTTCAAGATAGGCAGCTAGTTTATCACAAGCTTTTATGATTTCTCCATCTAGCGGATTATATTTGTCTTCATTGTACTTATTGTTTATTTCATCTGACCTAATGTGGACTGGTTTGCCATCGATAATTATTTTACTGGCGAATTCATCCTTTATAAAATAATCTAATTCCGCATGCCATGCTTGAGGTAGTAATGGAAATAGTCTTTCTTCGACCTGTGTCATCTCAATGGACTTGATTATATCATCTAGTCCCTCAATAGAACTCTTGATAGGCGAGATAATGTCTCTGGTGAGTACTTCGGGAAGGTCGTGGAATAGACCGCCGAAGAAGTTATTATATAGTCTTTTGTCACAGGTATGTAATTCAATAGAAAATAAATAGCTTAATATAGCCACTATAAGCATGTGTCCCAAAACTGAAGTCTCTGGAATACGGGGAGTCTGAGACCAGCGTTTTTGAAACCGTAGTTGTCCAACCATATCCAAGAAGGAATGGGTTTTTTTCCTAAGGGATATTTTTTGTACCCCGGCCAAATGATAATGCTCTTCAATCTCATCAATTATGTTTCGTTTTGTCTCTTCCAGGCCATATAGGGTGGAATTGAAATTATAGATTATTTCAAATTCCCAATTTGTTGCCAGGTAATGTGATGCTCTTAAAATGCTTTTTTCCAGTGACGGTTTAGGATCAGAAAAGTAAGATATAAATCGCTTAGATAAATATTGGTCTGGTCCAATTCCGTCCAGCATTCCCTCGACTTGTGTAAAAACCCAGTTGTTCAATTCGGGGCCTTTAATTATCATCAATTTGTGAAAGATAGGTGGTTTGATATCAGTAAGTTTGACCCTGTGAATGAACTCAAAGATTGCCCCTTCGATTAACTCTCGCCAATTGATTGGTTTCTGGTGGACATCCTCCTCCATTTTACCGATAACGTAGGCGAAAACAACTTTGTGAGCCTGTTTGTCAAGTTCGCTAAAGCCATTTGGCGGAGTAATATGGTCATTCCAACGTTTGATGGAGGCCGCCTGATAAAGATATTCTAACAATTCCTTGCGTATCAAACTCAGCACTCCTTTTCTCAGGGTAGTTTACTTACTTTAGAAACGTAGGGGTTTCCAGTTAAATAGAAGCGCCATGGAAGGTCTTTGTCCTCGGCGGCGTAATCTATATTAATTCTTGTGGTTTGGGTTATTTCAGAATTGCTTGCATAAAAACCATCATCGGCTAAGTATAAAACATCGCCGCATAGATCTTGACCATACAAATGCTTATCAATTCCAAGGGCCTGGCACAGCTTGCCGGGGCCATTGGTTAGGTTTTTCAAACGATTTGACTGACTATACCGTCTTCGTTTCATCATCATTGGAATCCCAATCGTTGGTTCAACGGCTCGTACCAATACGACCTCTGGTTTATTTTCAATTTGAGTGACTATATTGAAGCAGTAATACATCCCATAGATTTGATAAATGTAAGCATAACCGCCTAAACCAAACTGGATAGCAGTTCGCTTTGAACGCAGGTTTTTATACGCATGCGAGGCCCTGTCATTTGGACCAATATACGCTTCGACCTCAACAATTCGCCCTGCCGTGAGGCCCTCTGGGCTGTTATGCACAATCACCTTCCCGAGCAGGTCTTTGGCAATATAAAGGGTATCATTCAAATAGTATGATCTAGGTAGGCGCTCCATCAAACTGTTATCACTGTTCTTTCCTTCGAATATTGTGAACGAATGCTTCTCCCTGCCAGGATACCCGTAGCTGCAGCATGGACAATACCCTGACTTAAACCAGCTCCATCGCCAATCGCAAAAACGCCTGGCAATGCAGTCTGCATATTTATATCAACCGGTACTCTGTCCATGCACCACTCCATAGCAGGTGCATAAATAAGGTTATCGGGATCCAGAAGGCCTGGTACTACTCTATTTAGTCTTTCCATAAACCACAAGAATTTTTGCTTAAATTCCAGTGGCAGGTCGAAATCGAGGAGATTTCCAGGAGAAAAATGTTTCAAATCAACCTCAAGGGAGTTTTGATTTAGGCTTTGAATACTGGAGGGTTGAGATTTTAAGAAATCACCCATTCTTTGTACTAAGATTTTTCCCTGAGTAACTTCGTTGAGTTGGATAAGCCACCTATCTATTTGTTCCTTGGAAAAACGTAAACCCTCTGTATCCCCCAATAAGACAGCAAAATTAGATTTGCGGTTTTGGGCTTGGTGGCCTCCGCGAAGGTTTTTTTCGGTGTAGGGAGTATGACCGCCAACTTGCGGTAATCCTTCAAATCTGACCGTTACAATTTCGCCATTTCGGCAAAAGCAATGGGTTTTAATTTTGCTGCCATCATCAAAAATATGATAAATTTTGGGATCAAAGCTCAATTTAAATAGTTCGCTTAACGTTGAGCTGGGAGTTTCTATCCTTACCCCTAGATAGGTCCTATTTCTATCAAATGTAACCCCCAGATTTGTTAGCATCCGATTAAGCCATTGAGCTCCGAATTTACCAACAGCGAAAACCAGAGTGTTGGTATTGATGGTAATCTGTCCGTCCTTTGTATTAACTACAAGGACTTTGCGATTATCTGCGTCAATTTGTATATCGGTAACATCTGACCAAAAACTGAAGTCGACATACTCCCTCAATGATTTGATAAAGGTGGTCATTATGTTTCTGAGGTTATAGGAACCGAAATGCCGAACAGGGTAAGTTTTCAAGCTAAGATTATTAGCTGTAAATTGTTTATTCCACGCTGTTATGTCATCTAACCCAGGATTCAAGTCCACAGAATATCCGTCATAATAATAAAGCGTGTTTTCAATAGTACTCAAAAGATCATGCTCGGGATATGGCAAACTATATTCACGCAAATGACCGCCTGATTGGAGATCTAATACCAATTTGCCATCGGAAAACAAGCCGGCACCGCCGCCGCCCTGTACCCTGCCACACACCTTGCATGAGCATGCTGGAGAGGAACTATCATAAAGCGGGCATATTCGTAAGTCGGGAGGGGCCCCTCTATCCACAACCAATACTCTGATATGATGCAATTCTTTCAATTCATGAGCTGCAAAAAGACCTGCTGGCCCGGCGCCAATTATTACCACATCATAGTGTTTTCTTAACATAATCTACCACCGTTCTATTCGTTAACCTTGGCGTTCTCAATTTCGTAGGGTACATTAACAACAGTCCCATCGGGTAATTTGACGCGAAGAATACTGTCTTGCTCACGAACATCGATAATTTCAAACTTTCTTTGGTGTTTGCTAGCTTGGTAGGTCGAATAACCTACATAAAATGCCAAAATAGTTACTATTATTGTAAGAGTTGCTAATAAGATTGGTATTAGGCTGTTAATTCTGGAGGTCGTTTTGCTGAGTTTACTTCTTAGGCTATACAACCCGCTAGTAATCGGTTTGGTCATATATTGGCCAAGCAGAACTTGGTTTTGGTACTTCCCATCATACGGTTTATCGGTGGGCTCCGAGAGTTTATAAAAATCTATGGTCAGAATTTTGGCCTCTGCCTTAATGTAAACCGGATCATTGGATAAATTATGCAGCATACAAATGATACCGCCCCGATAACCCGGATCGATGGGAGGTTGTTTAGATAACATCAAGCCTTGTAAGACTAGACCCAATGGGAGCGATAGATTGGCACTAATATTATTGGGCATATTAAGCGTTTCTTTTGTAATAGCGTAGCATACTTCACCGGGGGGAATGATAATCTGTTGATCGTTATTTAAGGTTGATACCTCAAATCTATTCTGATTATCTTTTTCTTTATTGCTAAAAACATAGAACTGACTGCCTAAGCGCAAATCATAACTTGCGCTCTTGATATTCCCTTCTTTACATGGTTCTATTAATGGCGGATTATTCTCCAACCAATCTGGGTCTTTACAATAATATAATATTTCCTGATGATTTAATACGGTCATTTAAGAAGCGCTCCTACGGTTCTTATCCCAATAGTAATGCTATGTTCAGGCAACGGAATGGGTTAAATTCCTGCGTATATTATTATATTACGCCATATTCCAAGATTATCCTTCATGAAGCACGGGAAGATTAAACACAGCTATGTGGAAGTACATAAATAATGGGGATCTGAAGAAATTGAAGAAACTATTTACCCAAATCATTAGCTCCACTGAAACAGATACCAAGAAGAAATCTGTGCGGGAAGCAAGAAGTTATACTTGGGAACTGGGATGGCATAAGAAATCAATATGAACCAGATTACGTAGGATGTAGCGCCGAGGGGCATGTCAGCCATATTTTATCAGCCAGGTTAAGTTCCAGGCCATTAGGGTGGTGCAAAATAGGTGTGGATCAAATGGCAAGATTAAGGGCCTTCGAAGCCAATGGTGGTGTGGTGTATAATGAACAGCAGTGAATCTAAATTTTAAGCGTTTCCCTAAATACTGAAATAAGGCGGCCCTTTTCCCCTCCATTTGCTGGTTTGGGCTTTCACTTCGGGAGGAAAACCGAACGTCAAGATGGCTGGGTGTAAGGTTTTTAACGGATGGAGATAAAGAAATGTTCGTAATTTATAATAAAAAAAATCAACGTGTACCGATAAAAGTATGGCTGGAAAACATAAATCAGATAGAAGAAGGCTGTTTGCAACAGGCAATAAACTTATCCAACTTGCCATTTCTGCATAAATGGGTTGCATTGATGCCGGATACCCATCAAGGTTATGGAATGCCTATTGGCGGTGTAATAGCAGCAGAAGGGGTGATTATACCAAATGCGGTTGGAGTCGATATTGGCTGTGGAATGGCCTTTGTTGAGACCAATATTCATAAAGATGAAATATCGATTAAAGAATACCAAGGTTTAATAGGTCATATTATGCAGGATATTCCCACCGGTTTTGACCACCATGCCAAAAAGCAGAAATGCAAGACCCTGGAACAATCTGAATTTGCAAAAGCAATTAAATATAAAACCATGCCTGAAGGATTGCCTCAAATAGAAGAAGGCTATTATCAAATAGGTACTTTGGGAGGCGGCAATCACTTTATTGAACTGCAAGAGGATGAAGAAGGTATACTGTGCATAATGATTCATAGCGGCAGCAGGAATTTTGGATATAAGGTTGCAAGGTATTACAATAACAAGGCTAAAGAATTAAATAAGAAATGGTCTTCCGCTGTGCCGATAGAATATGACTTAGCGTTTTTACCAATTGATTCTGAAACAGCAAAAGAGTATATATCATGGATGACATTGGCCTTGGAGTTTGCCAGAGAAAATAGAGAAGTGATGCTTAACGTGGTTAAAAGACACCTGTTAAAGATAATTCCGAGTATAGAATTTAAAAATGAAGTAAATGCCCACCATAACTATGCAGCCAAAGAATACCATTACGGTAAAAATGTATGGGTTCACCGAAAGGGCGCTATAAGGGCCAGAGAAGGGGAAACAGGCATTATCCCCGGTGCAATGGGTAGTTATTCATATATAGTAAAAGGTAAAGGTAATCCAGAGAGCTTTAATTCGTGCAGTCATGGAGCTGGCAGGAAACTAGGGAGACGACAAGCAAAAAAACAGTTTTCTGTAGAAAAAACCATCGCTGACCTCAGGGAAAAGGGCGTAATCCTCGGTAAGGATAATAAAAGGGATGTGTCAGAGGAATCAAGGTTTGCATATAAGGATATCGATTTTGTAATAGGTCAGGAATTAGATTTAATAGAGCCCATAAAAAAACTAAAGACGATAGCAGTTATAAAAGGTTAGGCTATATACTGATCAGAAAATTGCGGCTTTTCTGCGGCAACTTTAAATATGGATTTGGACTATTACATTGAGTGCAAGGATAATGTCCTGGGGCATGTACATTCCATATCATTCAAGACAAACATCTCTGGTGAGAATATTCGCCAGGGCTTGTTTTGCCTGCAAGGAGGGTCAGAATGGAGCAGTTGCTCAAAGAAATCTTGATAGCCTCGAATTAGATTGAATGACAAGTTAAAAAAGAATGAGAGACACTTGAAAAAACCGTGGTTTAAGGTGCATTTTTGATCGATTGTCAACAAATTGTACACCAAAATAAGAAAAACAATAATAAGGATAAAACAAACAAACCGCGGAAAATCCTGCGGTTATTAGTTTCTTAGATGGCAGGGGAGAGAGGTCTCGAACCCCCAGCCCTCGGTTTTGGAGACCGATGCTCTGCCAATTGAGCTACTCCCCTAAATGTCAACTTCAGCGAAATTAATTCTATCATAGATCGCAGCAGCCTTCAAGAGTTATATGTGAATAATGGATAAGCAATATTGCCTAATAATATAAAAAACATTAATATTAGGTGGATAAGAACTTCTGTGTGGATATTATTCCGGGATTTTGAGAATAACCATTTCATTACAGTGTATAAATATATAAACAGGATTAAGGCGGTGGAAAAATTGACTAGAGTACTTGTTGCCATGGGAGGAACCTCGGCTGAAAGGGAAGTATCGCTCCGCAGCGGTCAAGCAGTAAGTATTGCGCTGCAGGAAGCAGGTTACGAAGTAAGCACCCTGGATATCAACCGTCAATCGTTGATGGATATAGTAAATATTAACCCCGATGTAGTTTTTATCGCCCTGCACGGTAAAAATGGAGAGGACGGGACTATACAAGGTTTCCTGGATTTTATAAACATACCTTATACAGGTTCAGGTTTAGCTACTAGTGCCATATGCATGAATAAGATACTGACTAAAAAGATTCTTAAATACCACAATCTGCCAACCCCCAGCTACAAGATTGTTGACAAAAGGGAACTTGATGATCAAAACCTGGTTGACAGGCTGATTGCAGACCTTGGCCTGCCGGTGGTGGTAAAACCAGCGACCCAGGGCTCCAGTATTGGTGTAACCATAGTAAAAAAAGAGCAGGAATTATTTAGTGTTTTAAACCAGACTTTCGAATTAGATGATGAAATACTGGTAGAGGAATATATCCCGGGGATTGAAGTAACGGCATCGGTTATAGGTAATGAAAAGCCTTTGGTTCTTCCACTAATCGAAATAACCTCGCAGAATGAGTTTTATGATTATGAATCAAAATACACGAAAGGGATGTGCGACCACATAATACCAGCAAGAATTGACGCCGCGGCATATCAAAAGATTTTGAAACTCAGTGAAGATACATACAAATGGTTAAAATGCCGGGGTTTTGCCCGGATAGACTATATGCTTCAGGATGGTTTTACACCATATATCCTGGAAGTCAATACGGTTCCGGGAATGACAGAAATGAGTTTGGTTCCGGACGCAGCACGAGCTCAGGGGATTAGCTTTCCCCAGCTGGTTGATAAAATTGTAAAATTAGCCCTGGAGAAATAAGAAGGGTTCAAGACAGAATATGTAGAATATCAAGGTTAAAAACGATTAAAATGGGGTCTGTAATATGACCAATTTCCTTCCGGCGGGAATTATTTACGATAGTATTGCTGAAATATATGAAAAGGTTAATGAGTTAAAACAGAACATAGACAAATTAGAATTGGAATCGATTAAAAAAAGATTGTCGGAAATTGAAGATTTGGCCCTGGACTTATGGGTTTTCATGGAGAAATTGCCCTGCCAGCCCTTAATCTATACCGGACAGGGAACAACTGAAGAAGTAATAAGGCGGATAGAATGGGCTTTAACTTTTATTGAGGAGGCAGATCCGGTATTAATCAATAACTTTAAAAAGCTAAAGGGAAAATAAGAACCAGCTAATCAAAGAGGTTTTCTTCGGGAGAACCTCTGCTTAAGGACTATCAGGTTGACATAATAAATATTATGTCAACCTGATTACAGATGAATTTAATTTTTGGGAAACTATCTCCTTTTTTTGGTTCTTAATAATTAAATCTGTTATAATTGTCCTAACCAGCAGGTTATATTTTACATTCTTAATGCACTAAGGAGGTTGTTAATGAGTAATTCACCCAACAATGGCACAATAAGACTGATTATCTTATTGTTGATTATTGGCTTAGTATCAGTAGGAACCAAACTGTACGTTGATTGGCTCTGGTTTGATTCGGTCAACTATTCCAGTGTGTTCAAAACCATACTGCTTAATAAATACGGCTTATATGCCGGCTTGTTTGTGATTGCATTTTTATGGCTAATCGCAAACCTGTTATTGACTCGGAAAAATATTGAGAAAAGGGGGCCGCGGCCCCTGGAGAGAGATGATGAAAGGGAAATAATTTATCTCAATCCGGAGAGAATGCCCTGGAAGGATATAATGACTGGGAAATCTGCCACGTGGGTGTTTATTGGCATAAGTGCCCTGGGCGCATTCCTGGTGAGTTCTCTGGCGGCGGATAACTGGATAATTATTCAACAGTTCATAAACCGTGTGCCTATGGGGGTTGCGGATCCTATTTTCGGCAAAGATATCGGGTTTTACTTTTTTAATCTTACTTTTTACCGCTTTATCTATAGTACCCTCATGATGACCATGGTAATAACTATCGTCCTGGTAGCCCTGACTTATGTGGTAAGTGTATCGTCCGATATGCTGCTAATGGGTGACTGGAGACAGTATTCATTCGCCGGGGGGCACCTGGCAGTACTTCTGGCTATTGTGTTTGCCCTGAAATCCTGGGGTTACAGGCTTGCAGCTTATGATTTATTATTCTCCAGCAACGGTATAGTGTTTGGAGCTACCTACAGTGATGTCAGTGCCAGACTTCCCGCATTCAAAATACTAATGGTTATATCGTTAATCGTAGCCCTCATTATGCTGGCTAATGTATTCATTAAACGGCTTAATTGGATATTCATTAGTATAGGGGCCTGGATAGTGCTTTCATTCGTATTGTCCGGTATGTATCCGGGTATCATACAAAAACTTGTAGTACAGCCTAATGAATACAATAAAGAAAAACCTTATATCGAAAGAGCTATTGAATTTACCCGCCAAGCTTACGGTCTGAATAAGATTGAGAACCAGGAGTTTAACGTTGATTATCTTCTTGATATAACTGACCCTGATAACCAGGATACCATAACCAATATCAGGCTTTGGGACTGGCAGCCTTTACAGACCACGTATAAAAACCTGCAGCAGCTTCGCTACTATTATGTATTTAACGATGTGGACATCGATAGGTATATGGTTAACGGGGAGTATCGTCAGGTTATGCTGTCAGCCCGGGAATTGGACTCTGATTCATTAACTGAAAAAACCTGGATTAACCAGCGTTTGATGTATACCCATGGGTATGGGGTTTTGATGAGTCCGGTTAATGAAGTAGCAGAAGAAGGATTCCCCGAATTTTTTATAAAGGATATACCTCCTAAATCAAGCAGTAATCTGGAGATTAAACGGCCGGAAATATACTTTGGGGAAATTACCGATAATTATGTGATGGTTAACACCAAGCAGAGGGAATTTGACTATCCAATGGGAACTGAGAACGTTTGGACCACTTATGAAGGCGATGCAGGCATCAAGATAAATTCTTTCTTCCGCCGCCTGCTTTTAGCCTGGGAACTGAAGGATTATAAAATGGTCCTGTCATCTGATATTACTAACGAAAGTCAGGTATTAATGTACAGGAATATAATGGAAAGGATTAGCAAAATAACACCCTATCTGGGCTTTGATTCCGATCCGTATATTGTTATAAACGATGATGGCCGATTGTACTGGATTCTTGATGCTTACACTTATTCAAACCGGTATCCGTATTCCCAGCCATTTGATGAGCGCAAAAATAACTATATCAGAAATTCAGTAAAAATAACCTGTGATGCCTATTCCGGAGATATGCAGTTCTACGTAGCAGATGAGACCGATCCGATAATTAATACTTTTACCCAGATATTTCCCCAGGTATATAAACCATTATCCTCCATGCCGGAAGGATTAAGGGCCCATATCCGTTACCCTGTAGATATTTTCAGCATTCAGGCCAATATGTATAGAACCTTCCATATGATCGATCCGAATGTATTCTATAATCAGGAAGATCCATGGGTAATTCCTAATGAGATCGTTGATGATAAAATGCAGAAAATGGAACCTTATTATATAATAATGCGCCTGCCCGGGGCAGAGAAAGCCGAGTATATACTGATGCTTCCTTTTACCCCCAACAACCGGCCCAATATGATAGCCTGGATGTGTGCGCGTATGGATGGAGAAAACTATGGGAAAATGCTGGTCTATAATTTTCCCAAGCAGGAGACTGTTTACGGACCTGAACAGATTGAGTCCAGGATAAACCAAAATACTGAGATTTCCCAACAGATAAGCTTGTGGGATCAAAGGGGAACCAGAGTATACCGGGGTAATCTTTTAGTCATACCGATGAATAACTCGATATTATATATTGAGCCATTATACCTCCAGGCAGAGAACAGCAAATTGCCCGAGCTTAAACGGGTTATCGCCGGATTTGAAAATAAGATCGTTATGGAACCAAGCCTGGATGAGGCCCTAA
Organism: Syntrophomonadaceae bacterium; assembly: GCA_050949865.1. Lineage (GTDB taxonomy): Bacteria > Bacillota > Syntrophomonadia > Syntrophomonadales > Syntrophomonadaceae > JBMNGN01. The sequence goes on along the minus strand of JBMNGN010000001.1, from coordinate 61,804 downwards.
TTGCCATATTTGGTCGCAGCAGCCAGGGTCCACCCGCTCAACCGTCACAGGAGGTAACCGGGGATGATCCTGATACCTCGCAGGGTACTACCGTTCGGGAACTTGCTTCCCAGGCCAGGCAGCTGTATGACCGGGCTAATGAATTACTCCGGCAAGGAGACTGGGCTGGCTACGGTGAAAATATCCGCAGGTTGAACGATGTGATCAGAAAGCTGGAAAGCCTGTCAAATTAGATTGATTGTAACCGTTTAGTAGACCTGGTTCTTTCGTTGACCAGGTCTATTTGCCTATTTTATCGGAAAGGAGCAATCATTATATGAAAATAGTCTGTCTGGGAGATAGCATTACCTGGGGATTCCCTTGGGGGCCTAAGGAATCGTGGGTTAAGATGCTGGCCGATAGTATAGATGGAGAGGTTATAAACCAGGGTATTAACGGTAACTCAACCAGTGATATGCTGATGCGCTTTAAAAGCTCAGTGCTTAAGTATAATCCGACCCATGTAATAATAATGGGGGGGATAAACGATGTTATTAGCGGCGAATCCTTTGATAGGATATGCTGGAACATTAATCAGATGGCAGAAAAGGCAATTGAAAACAAGATTGAAGTAATCCTGGGCATTCCTACCGCAGTGGATGATCCCCACTGGGAAAGGCTGCTGGTTAGAATTAGAAAGTGGATGATAGAATTATGCCAACAGAAAGGATTAAAATATATAGATTTTTCCCGGGCATTTTATGATGACCAGGGTAATATTAAAACGGAATTATTGCTTCCCGACGGTGGTCACCCTGATAGAGCTGGGTATAAAGCAATGTTCGAGCAAATTGATTTAAATATTTTTCAATAAGGTATTATCTTTTATAATGTCGCAGGGCTTTCCTCTATAGATAAAGGTTTAACCTTAACCGTGGTAATTTGAGTATCTTCAGGCAGGAATACTTTAACAGTAACCAGTTCCTGGTTTTTGGCATCACTATATCTGGCTACGATTGAAGCAGCATAATTTAAATCCTGGTCATTTATGGCCGTATACCACCGCAAAAGACCTATAGGGCCTGGATAATCAACCACTTTAAGCCAGTAATCACCAGGAAGGCCTGCCTTAAGCAATTGTTCGTTTTCAGAATGGTTGCGTCCCACGATTAATAGGTTACCGTTAAAGTTAAAATGACGACCTAATCTGACAATCTTTAGCTCATCTATAGAGGAGTCTGGTTTCAGCTTAAGCATGTTTTTTATCCGGATGGCTATCCTGTTTTCGGTTAAGAGACAGCCTCCAGCCGGGGAGGGGTAGTCCCTGAGGTTGTACTTTTCCGCTAGATCTATCTGCCGGCTGCGATCCCTTCCGCTGATATCCAGCAGCTGGTCGCGGTTGATCCAGCCTTTAGCTTCCGGAATCGTTTCCGGAAGCAGCTTGGCCGATAAAGGTCTTAGGATAAGTCCTCTGTAACCCGATAATTTGTCTACGGCCATGAGGGCGGAGCGGTTTTGGCTCATAGGTCTTTGCCCCAGGACTTCACCGGTAATCAAGAAAGAAGCGTTTAGTTCTTTCATTAGGTTGCCAGCCTGGTTTAACATAAATGCATGACAGTCTATACAGGGATTAAGGTTTTTTCCATAACCGTAGACGGGGTTCAAAAGAACTTTTTTTAGGTAATCGGAACCGATATCAATAATATGTAATTTAATATTTAAATCATCGGCCGCTTTTATTGTAGCCTTGGATGCTCCAAAGAAAGGGGTACAAAAGTTAACTCCCGCTACTTCTATTCCTTGCTCTTTTATCAAACACACCGCTAACTGCGAATCAAGCCCGCCAGAAAACAAACTGATGGCTTTCAAAGCTATTACCTCCTAACAAAATCCAAATCAGAAATCACCCGGATATTATGTTTTTTTAAAAGGGCAGCCGTGACTCCATCGCCAGAGGTTAAACTGGATGTAAAGGTACCATCGTATATCTGGCCGACACCACACGATGGACTATGGCTTTTTAAAACAGCCAGTTTTATTTTAGCCAAACGAGCAATATTAAGGGTCTCCTTGGCGCCTCTAATAAACTGTTCTGTCACATCCCGGCCGGTACTTGTGATTACCGGGCTTCTACCCTCTAGAACATCGATCCCGCTGCCCTTAAGAATCTCGGAGGGATATCTGGGGGTACATAGCCCTCCTAGCTGTTCTGGGCAGACTGGTAACACCTGATTTTGTTCCAATAATTCTAAAAACCTGGGGTGCAGGTTGTTTAATCCATTATACTTACAGTTTACCCCACATAAGCAGGCACTGGTTAGGATCAATTCGTATCATCCCCTTTAGTCAATAGTTTAGTCAATATCAAGCAAAATAAAAATAGTATGGGCCATTTAAATAACCCGCCATGCGCTATGAGCAAAGTAACTCGTTTTTTCATATTATAGGAACAAAAATAATAACGGAGATAGTTCTATGAATATGTTCAAAACAGTTACTATTACCTCCAATTCGAAAATAGATGCTAAGACCCTTTTAGTCAGTCAGGATCTTATAGATACAATTATCCCGAACAAAAAAGAAATCAAGTTATCGGTGGGACAAACGAGTATAAACCTTCAGATCAAACCTGCCCAACATGCCAAATCCGTTAACTTGCTTAGTGTTAACAAAATAATTTTAAAAAAATTATACCTTAGTGACGGGCATTCCTATGGGATAGCCTGTGAACCACAGCGAATCAGGATAGGGCCGGTGGTAGGTATTATGGCTGATTTATACGGGGATCCAAACAGGCCATTCGGCGGGCAGAGCTTATTTTTACAGCAATTGCTGACTAGCGGAAGAATGATAGGGGAGTTATGTTTTGCTTTTAGCCCTTATGGTATCAACTGGGACAAAAAACAAATAACCGGATACAGTTATAGCAATAAAGGATGGCAAAAAGGTCTATATCCGTTTCCCGATGTAGTATACCCGCGGGAGAGGGCTTATTCCTCCGCCAAGATAGCCATACGGGTTAAGCTTGAGCGGTCGGGAGTAAAGCTTTTGAACCCTAGCCTGGTAGGCAAATGGCAGGCCCATAAGATAGTATCCCAGAATCCACTTTTACAACCATTTCTTCCCGATACCAAACTGGTCAAGGATTTTCGTGAAATTGACCATATGATAAACAAGTATAAAGCAGTATACCTTAAACCGGTAAACGGCTCCCAGGGAAAGAATATCATCAAGGTGGTAAAAAATTCGGGTGGTTATAAATACCAGTATCAGTTCGAAAATCAGACTGTGAAAGGCAGCGCCAGCAGCATAACCCGGTTAAGGGGTAATTTGCGCAGAATTATGGGTAACAGAAGCTACATCATTCAAAACCAAATAAACCTATTAAAATCCAATGGTAATATACTTGATGTCAGGATACTGGTTCAAAAGGACCATATGGGCAAATGGGGGGTAACCGGGATGGCTTGCAGAATCGGCAGACCTGGCTCAATAACCAGCAATATTTCAAGGGGAGGGAGCGGAGGAAAAGTTGATACCGTACTGAGAAGAAAATTTGCCGATGAGCAAAGAATTAAAATAGTAGAAACACTTAATTTTGTAGCTCTTGAAGTAGCTAAAACCCTGGAAAAATCACTGGGACCACTGGGAGAATTAGGGATTGACATTGGGATTGATGAAGAAGGCCAGGTATGGTTTATTGAAGCCAATCTAAGGCCGGCACGCCTAGTATTTACATTAATTGGGGAAAAAGAAACCCGTCAACTGTCAGTAGATAAACCTATGCTTTACTCAAGATATTTGGCAAAATTTTACAATTAAAGGAGTTTCAAAGAATGGATATGATTGGAATTATTTATATATCCGAAACTTTAATTAATAAATTAGGAATTCCAGACCAGTACGCTATCCGGGTAAGGGTTGGCAGCCTGGAGGTGCTAAGCAAGTTGGTTGTAAAAAACATCAAAAGAAAAACCTTCATGCTATCTCCAGAATTGAGTCGAGCCCTTTTGCTTAAGAAAAGGAAACCGTTAAAACTGCGTTATGATTCCGCCAACAATAGTATCCACCTAGGTCCAACCATCGGTATCCTTGCTAGTTCCATTCCGCATAAAAGCGGGTATGAAGCTACCAGCACTCAAGCTGAATTAATATATTTAAGTAAGCTTAGCAAAACCCTCAATGCCCAGGTATATGTTTTTACTCCTACCAGTATCAACTGGTCTAACTTAACTACCAGGGGCTATGTTTACGTAACGACAGGAACAGAAAAGGGGGGATGGCGTTCTTCAACCTACCCCCTTCCAGATGTAGTCTACGATAGAATTACAACCCGGACCAGCGAGTCCAAAAGCAAAATTAAAGAGACCAAGAAGAGGCTGATGGATTTGCCGCATTTACGGTATTTTAATCCCTCATTCTTAAACAAATGGAAAGTATATGAAACCCTAATTGTAAACCCCAGGCTTCGTCAGCATATTCCTGAGACCAGGCAATTAACGGTCAGCAATTTTAAAGATTTATTGAGCAAATACAAGACTGTATACGTCAAACCCAGCAATGGCAGTTTAGGTAAGGGTATTATAAGAGTCAGCAAAGAAAACGGTGGTTCAGGCTACCTTGTGTATAAAGCGGGCAGGATCAAAGGTCATGCGGAATCGGAAGAGGATTTTATGAATAAGACCAAAAAAATTAGGGCCGGCAGGCCGTATATAGTACAGCAGGGAATCGATTTGGCAACCTATAATAAGTCAGCCTTTGATGTTAGAATAATATATCAAAAAAACGCCAATGGGGAATGGCAGATAAGTAAAAAATTTGTTAGGGTGGCACCGCGTGGGAGTACCATATCCAACTTGAGCAGTGGAGGTAGGGCCGTAACAGTCAGAAAAGTTTTCAAAGTTTTATATCGAAAGGCTGATGTAATAGAGCAAAGGAACAGCCAATTAAAAGAACTGTGCAAAATAGTAGCAGAAACCCTGGAAAACAAATGCAACGGAATTTTCGGCGAGCTAGGGCTGGACATCGGCATGGATAGAAATGGCGTTCCCTGGCTTATCGAGGTGAACTCAAAACCTAGGAAAACTACGGAGACTGAGCTTTCGGCGACTATTGTAAGGAATACTTTCAGGCGTCCCCTCGAATACGGCTTCTATTTGGCCGGTTTTTAAAGTAACTAACAGTTATGGCGGCAGGCTTATAATATAATACTCTTTAAATAAGCGAAATTCAGTGCTAATATTAATAGTAATTATGGATACAATCAGTCATTCTTTGGTAAAAAGGAGTGAAAGATGTGAGTGAGAAGACTGGGTTTCGCCAATTCATGAAATTAAGCTTAATATTATTACTGATTGTGGTTATCGGCGGAGGGGCTTTGGCTTTTAGTAATTATTATGCCAATGAACCTGATAATACGGTTGCGCTAGACGATAATGGTAAAGATCGTGGTAAAGACATTGGCAAAAATAAGGAAGATTCCGATAGCGAGAATAATAGCGGGGTCGTATTAGGTCCCACCAATATTGCAGATATGGTGGAGCAGGTTAGTTCGGCTGTAGTAAATATCGAGACCAGTGTTAAAGTAAGTAATTCCAGTGATTATATTTTTAATGACCCATTCTTCCGCCAGTTTTTCGGTGATTATTGGTTACAGCCCAGATCAAATTATAGTAAAGGGATCGGCACCGGATTCATTATAAATGATCAGGGATATATATTAACCAACCAGCATGTAATAGAGAATGCAGAAACCATAACGGTTAATATAGATGAAGACACCAAATATTCAGCAGAAGTAATAGGGCAGGATTACGAGTTAGACCTGGCAGTACTCAAAATAAGTACCACCGACAAGCTCAAGGTATTGAAAATGGGCGACTCCGAACGGTTAAGGGTTGGGGAGTGGGTAATTGCTATTGGCAACCCCTATGGATTAGACCATACCGTAACTGCCGGAGTGGTAAGTGCAAAAGGCCGCCCCATCCAGATTGGGGATCGTACTTATAAAGATCTGATTCAGACTGATGCTGCTATCAACCCTGGTAACAGTGGCGGACCTCTACTGAATACCAGTGGGGAAGTCATAGGAATTAATACTGCAGTTAACTCTGAGGCTCAAGGTATTGGATTTGCCATATCGATTAATACTGCCAAAGAAGTAATTAATGAACTAATCGAAAAAGGTAAAGTTACCCGTCCTTATATAGGAGTTTGGGTGCAGACTCTAGACCAGGAGTTGGCTGACAGTATGGGCATTCCAGCCCAGGGTTTAATAATAGGGACTATCGTTAAGGGCAGTCCAGCAGAGAAGGCAGGCCTGAAGAAATATGATGTAATAACAGCCATAGATGGTAAAATGATTAATACTAATGATGAATTACAGGAGGTTTTAAAAACCAAGCGGGTGGGGGATACTATTGAGGTTAAGATAATTAGGGAACGGAAAACAATTACTAAATCTCTAGTGTTAGCTGAAAAACCATAAGTGCTTGAGGAACTATGGTGCGGGTAATATTCCGTAATAATGGTGGGTTTGCCCACCTTATTTTTTAGAAACCTTAAGGAAGGAGTTTGAGGGATTGAAGAAAATAGCCGTACTTGGAGCTGGACTTATGGGTGCCGGAATAGCCCAGGTAGCAGCTGCTGCAGGATATGAAGTAATACTGCGGGATTTGCAAATAACCCTGGTTAATGACGGTCTTAAGGCCATAGGCCAGAGCCTAAATAAAATGGTGAACAATAACCAGATTAGTCAAGCAATGAAAGAAGCAACCATGGCTCGCATAAAGGGCACCACAGATCTTGCCCAAGTGCGCAACAGTGATCTGGTAATAGAAGCAATAGTGGAAAACATAGCTATAAAAAAACAGATCTTTACTGAGCTAGACCATTTATGCCCGGAGAATACCATCCTGGCAACTAATACATCCACTCTTTCTATTACCGAGATAGCGTTTACAACCCGAAGACCTGATAAGGTTCTCGGTATGCATTTCTTTTTTCCGGTAGCTTCAGTTAAAATAGTTGAATTAATTAAAGGTTTGGGTACTTCTGATGAGACTATAAGAATAGCCAGGAATTTTGCCAACCGGATTAATAAAAACAGCATAGTAGTTCTAAGAGACAGCCCCGGGTTTGTAGTGAACCGGATACTGGTAGCCTACATAAACGAAGCTATTAATGTTCTGGGGGAAGGGATAGCCGGGGTCCAGGAAATCGATAAGGCCATGAAACTGGGAGCCGGATTGCAATATGGCCCCTTAGAAATGGCAGACATTATCGGACTAGATAGTCTGTATAATATGCTTCAAACCCTATATAACGAGTATAAAGATTCAAGATTCAGGCCTCATATTATATTTTCCAATATGATCCGGGCCGGGTATTTGGGTAAAAAATCCGGCAAAGGTTTTTATGATTACATATAGAGCAAAAAGATTATGGAGGAGGATAATATGAAATATGTTCCCAGGAGATCAAATGGTGCTTTTTTTGGAACGGTTCTAGGCCTACTCGTTTTCGGATTGTGCTTTTGGGGTATTGGCTATTCATTGGGTGAAGATGAATCGGTTTTGAAATTTCTGCTATACTTTCCTGGATACATTTTCCTGGGTTTATACATAGTATTATTACTGGGGGCGTTTAATCTTAGCTACGAGCTGCAGGACGACAAGTTAATTATTAATTGGGGGATTAGGAAAATACACATTCCGCTCAGGGATATTACTGAGGTGATTGAGGTAAAAGGCAGCAGTAACTTTGCCCCCATTTTGGGAGTCAGTTGGCCAGGTTACATGGCAGGCATGTATGTAGTAAAAGGTCTGGGAATGGCTAAAATGTTTGCTACCCGCCCCGAGAACGGTTTTGTATATATTAAAACCGAGAGGAGCTTTTATGGCATTACTCCGGATGATTACCATTTGACAGAGATTCTGGCCTATAAGAATAATAAAACTGTAGAAATAGTAGATATGAACATTATGAGTGAAGAAGTAAAAGGTAAGAGCATTCATCACGATGGATTCTATCAATTGCTGTTTAAGATTAATATGTTTTTTCTGGCAGCCTATGCGTTATACCTGGGAGCGTTCTTTCCAGGCTCTGGTGCCTCCCGTTTAGTTGTACTGTTTTTGGTCTTGGCAGTTGCGTTATTCTTCTTTAACCTGGCGCAGGCCGGGCGATTATATCATTTCAGTACCCAGGGCGGATATTTTCTCATGTTAATCAGTATTGCAGTAACCGGAATATTCTTTATACTTTCGTTTTCTGAAATCAGTCTTTAAACTCTAAACTAATATACATTAATCTAAATATTGAAAGGGTTGTATACTAAAATGCTGCTAGGAATTATAGGTTTATCCAGGGTTGGTAAGACTACTATTTTTGAATTGCTTACCGAAACCCATGAAAAAAACTACCCGCCGGGGAAACCCCATATCGGCATGGTAAGGATTCCAGATGAGCGAGTGGATCATCTTTCCCGGCTGTTCAAGCCCCGGAAAACCACATATGCCCAGTTGGAAATCGTTGATATTCCCGGATTAATTCCTGGGGCGGAAAAATCATCGGGTGGGTTCCTGGAGGCAGTCAGACAAGCTGATGCATTACTAATGGTTGTCAGAGGATTCCAAGATCCATTATCGGCAGAAGATGAGACTATTAACCCGGTTAATGATATTGAGGTTATTAAATATGAGCTATTGCTGGCCGACCTGGGGTTGGTAGAAAAACGCCTGGAGCGGATCCACGCAGGCAAAAAAAAGGATGGAAAGGCAAGGGAAATCCTGCTCTTGGAAAAACTAAAAATTTGTTTAGAAGAAGAGAAACCGCTGTCATCGCTGGAACTTGAGCCAGAAGAGACTGAGATGCTGTCTTCCTACCAGTTTTTGACTACTAAACCGGCTTTATTATGTGTAAATCTCTCCGAAGATAGATTATTGGATGGAGAATATCCCCAGCGAGCAGATTTAATGGATGCGGCATACCAATTTAATATGCCCTTGATAGAGCTATCCGCCAATATTGAAAAAGAAATTGCCGAACTCAATGATGGCGAAAAGGCCATTTTTATGGAGGAATGCGGTATAAGCGAACCCGGAGTGGTTAAAATATCCCGCAGTATGTACAAAAGACTTGGATTAATATCTTTTTTTACCGTTGGGGAAGATGAAGTTAAAGCCTGGACTATTCCTGAAGGAACAATCGCCAAAAAAGCTGCCGGGAAAATACATTCCGATATAGAGAGAGGTTTTATTAGGGCTGAAGTAATGGATAGCAAAGATCTTATAGAGATGGGAAGCATACCAATGGTAAAGGAAAAAGGACGTTTTAGATTGGAAGGAAAGGAATACCAGGTTAAAGATGGAGATGTTGTTCACTTCAGATTTAATGTATAGGTGGTAACCGATGAAAACAATTATCATAGGCGCGGGAAAAATTGGCTATAGTATAGCTCAGATGTTATCAGCCGAAAACCATGATGTGGTTGTAATCGAGCATAATGAGGACCGGGTCGAAATTATTCGAGAACAACTGGATGTAAAGGTTCTTCACGGTAATGGAGCTTCATGGGTAACCCTGGAAGCGGCCGGGCTGAAAACCGCAGATATGGTCGTTGCCGTAACTGAAGAAGATGAATTAAATATGATAGCCTGTCATATGGCAAAAAAGTTTGGGGTAAAAACTACAGTTGCTAGGGTAAGAAACCCTCAATATGTAGAGTCGGCTCCTCATTATTCGCCCGAAGAGATGTTTGGAATCGATTTAATTATCAATCCTGAAAGAGTTACGGCTAAGGAGATTTTTAAAATAGTCAAAAATCCCGAAGCCAACAACATTGATTTCTTTGCCGACGGCCGAGTTGAGCTGATTGAATTGCCAATTGATAAGACTTCCAAGCTGGCGGGAAAGAAAATAAAAACATTAGATACCTCACTTTATGTCATAGTTGCGATATTAAGAGAAAGAAGAACCATAGTACCAGGTGGGGAAGACGAATTGCTGCCTGGTGATCGTGTGTATATTATGGCTAATGCCAATAATATATCGTCAATCCTGGAATTAATAGGTATTAAACGGAAAAAAGCACAACAAATTACTATATTGGGTGCAGGACGTACTGGCTATTACCTGGTGAATATGATAGAAGAATCCAAGCTGCCTGTCAGGGTTAAACTAATTGAAAAGAACCCCAAAAGGGCCAGGGAGGTATCAGGCAAGTTAAAGAATGCTCTGATAATTCAAGGCGATGGCAGTGATTTAGAACTGCTTCAAGCAGAAAATATTGGCCAATCCGACCTTTTTGTTGCCGTTACCGATGATGACAAACTAAACCTTTTGTCATCACTAATTGCTAAAAACTTGGGAGTTACTAAAACCGTATGCAAGATAAAGAGGTCAGATATCGTGCCCCTTATAGAACAAGTTGGTATAGATGTGGTTTTGAGCCCGCGGGTATTGAGCGCCGGTGCTATCTTAAGGTATATCCGCAAAGGAAGTATATTATCAGTAACAGTACTCGGTGAAGAAAGGGCCGAGATGATAGAACTTATCGCCCAGCCTGGTTCAATTGCGGTGGGGAAGCAGTTAAAGAATATTGATTTTCCCAATGGTTCAATTATTGGTGCAATAGTGAGAAATGACCAGGTTATCGTACCTGAAGGATTAAGCGAGATAAAAACGTACGATCGCTTAATGGTGTTTACCATATCTAAAAGTATTCGAATAATTGAAAAGTTGTTTGCCTCCGAAGGCCAACGATAGAAGAGCCAAGAAGTCGAATAAAAAGCCAATAGTTATTTATACAAACCGGAAACACTCCGGTTTTTTTTATTTACGGGCATCCTGCACCTACTTTTTTAATAACTCATATTATGCAATTAAGACTATCAAAAGGAGTACTACAATGCAAAAGAATATGAGCAATAAACCTGGAGTATATATTAATTCCAGTCTTATGAGTCAGATTAAATCATCAAAAATAAAGCTTAGAGCCGGCAGTAGAAGTACAATGGCCACAGTAATGCAACCCCGTCAATTTTCTTTAAAGCCTGGCTTCATATGTACTAACAGCCCGGCAGCCAGAGAACTCTTAATTCCGCAGAATTCCTACAAGGGTTATTTAGAACAGGACTGTTTGGGTATTGGACCAATAGTAGGTATTCTAACTATCGCCAACGCACTCGGTAACAGGTATAGTTATCCTGGCGGCAAAAAGGCTAGAATGTTTAAAGAAATGTCCAGCTATGCCCTGGAACGTGGTGTTTTAGTGTACTATTTTAGTCCTTATGGAGTTAATGAGCGAAATCAGGTAATTAAAGGTTATTACTTGGACGATAAAAAAAAATGGACAACTGCCTTATTTCCATACCCGGATATTGTGTATAACCGAATCCTTTCTAGAAACACCGAATCTCAAGCTATTGTGAAAAGAATTCTATCTTCATTCCACCGCAATCCTGATATGTATGTTTTTAATTCCCGTTTTCTAAATAAATGGGAAGTATACGAAGCTATAAGCAAATATCCCGAAGCTATAAGCATGGTACCGGAATCAGCTAAATACAGCAGGGAAAATCTTCGCAATATGCTTAAGAAGCACCGGGAAGTATTTCTTAAGCCATTGCATGGCAGCAAAGGGGAGGGGATTGTAATGGTTAAGTCTATTAACCATGATACATTCGCCTATGCCCGCTTCGATAGTCTCAAATGGGTGAGGTGCAACTCCCTTCCTAAGCTGTACCAGGAATTAAAAAAACTGCATGTGAACGAAGTTCGTTACCTGATACAACAGGCAATTGATCTTCCGAGATATAAAGAGAGGGTTTATGATTTCAGAACCCAGGTTCAAAAAAATGGGGAAGGGAAATGGGTTTTTACTGGCTGCGGAGTTCGAATTGCTGGGAAAAACCGGTTTGTTACACATATTCCCAACGGAGGGTCTATGGCCTCGCTGGAGCAGGTCATAAGCAAAAATGATTATCAACGAATAAAAGATGTATTCGAATCCCAAATGAGGGAAATATGCCTTATTATTCCTCGGATACTTGAAAAGGAGCTTAAAATTAATCTCGGAATTCTTAGTATGGATATTGGAATGGACTCTAACGAAAAACTTTTCATCCTTGAAGTCAATTCAAAACCGGCCAGCTTTGACGAAGATCATATCCGCAAGCAGCATCTTGAATACTTAGTAGACTACTTTATTTATATCGGGCAGAAAAAGTATAAGAGGGATGATAATTAGTGAATTTAAATATTATGTACTCCTCAAACGATACCGGGGAAACACTCTTGAGTCGAGCTAGAAAAGAATGGCAGGAGGTTGAATTTCAGGAAGTAGATGTTCAGGGCATAAGTTATTTTAAAATTGAAATCATTGATCCCCTATCAAAAGTAACTAATACCCTTAATACTATCCAAGGGATAATGAACTGTATTAACCATGAACGCATTTCTGAAATACTTAAAATTAACGGAATAGCCTGTGGAAACCTTAATGAAGAGTCAATAATTAAATCCTATGACGTCTTGATATGTGACCAATCAATAGTATCGATCAAAATGGTAAGTTCTAGGTCCAATAGCGCCAAGTATATCAGAGAGAACGAAAACAGCAAGGTGGTTGAAATGGCTAAAAGGTCAGTCCATTTGGTAGGATTGGACTTTGGGTTAGTGACTGTAGTATATACAGCTAAAAGAAGGTATAAGGTACTAATGATTGAGCCATCACCAGTGGTACGAGCTAAGGACTTCAGCGCCATGTTTAAAAAGATAAAAAATATTTTCGATGTAGAAGAGAATATGGCAGGAAAAGAGATTAAACTTGGTGCTGATCCGGAATTTATGATGATCAACAAGAAGAGTGGCCGAATCGTTTCCGCCTCTGATTTTTTTCCCCGCGACGGCTCTGTAGGATGTGATAACATTAGAATGCCTAACCGGCAAGCAAGGCCGGTAGCCGAGCTAAGGCCCAGACCCAGCTATTCGCCAATTGAGTTGTCTGAAACCATTAGAGAATGCCTTGTAAATGCCAATCACCTGGCACCCTATAAAAACGTCAAATGGTTGGGCGGCAGCCAGCCTGTAAGCGGTTACTCAATAGGAGGCCACATTCATTTCAGCGGAGTAAAAATTAATGCTTGGATTTTAAGGGCCTTAGACAACTACATCGGGCTAATTGTCTCACTCATAGAAGAACCATCTACTGCAGCCAAAAGGCGCAAAAAATACGGCTACTTGGGTGATTACAGGAATAAGGAGCACGGCGGGTTTGAATACAGAACCCCGGGAAGCTGGTTAGTATCTCAGGAAATTACAACCGCAGTATTATGTTTAGCCAAGATTGTAGCCAGCAGGTACTATTATTTATCTGAAAACCACCTCGCCTCTCCTGAAGCTCAGAGGGCATTTTACGAAGGTAACCACGAGTTTTTTCAAGAGATATTCTCCGAGAAGATCTGGGCTAATCTGGGAAAGCTGGATTTGTATGCCCATTATTCCGAACAACTGGCTCCTATCCGGCAAATGATAATAAACGGGGAGATATGGAACGAGAAGGAAGACTTTAGGAAAGACTGGAAAGGAATTAAACCTTCCGGCAAAACTGCCCCTAAACCAAGACTGGCCAGCCCAAGCTCCTCATTCAGCGATATCAGTCGGGCAGGAGGTACCATATCGGCATCTGCTTCAGTAACTAGGGCCCGAAACATCCGGCCTAGAGCTGTTTCGCCGGTTGGCCAAGGTAGCTCATATAGCCCTTCATTACCTTCGGGGAGAATAATAGGCACCAGCAATTTTTCAACCTCTTCCGGTTCTCCAGGAATTATTACTCAATCATCCCAGATAAGAAGAGGAACCAGGATTACCCGCTAAATTATTCAGAATATTAATTGACGGGTTAACATCCAGTCTAGTAATTATAGGGGTGTGAATTAAGAATATAAACAAGAAATATCATGATAATATAGTTTTTGACGGCCATATGGTGAAGCTTAGTGGTTTAGGGAGAGTTGAGTTAATTCTCCCTTCCCCCATGTGGGAGATATCCTGGTCGGTATTGACGTCAACTTTTGGGACATCATAATAGGGGAAATATTCAAGTTAAGGAACGAACCAGTAAAATACCAGATAATATATTAATAGATATGTGAGTAATAACAGTATCCCGCAAAGGACTAATTATCCAGCGTAAAGCATGAAAACCCCAAGGATCACCTAATCCAAAGAAATTAACATAAAAAGTCATAGGGATCAATGAAGCTATTAATAAAAAAAGTGAAGGCAACAGAAGCCAGTTAACAGATGGTTTTTTAATAAAAATAATCTTGAGTTTTTGCCATTCAATTAAAATACCCAATGCTACCGCCAAAAGACTATATGCCAAAAAAGAAATCTGGTATTTATCATGGTTCATATCATTTATTGCTCTAATAGATTCCATATAGTAATAAACCATTACATTTAAAATTAACATACCGAGAATAAAAAAAGTTAAGTACTCGACCAATATTTGTTTTCTCATAAAATACCCCCGTAATACCCTGCTTACACTTGGCTCAAGTGTTGTTCACGGATAGCTTCATTTATATCCCTTCTCCTACATTAGTCTATTACAACGGAATCATTGTGTTAAGCCATAAATGTTAAAAACTGTATCGTACTCATCTAAACCTTCAATAAATAGATAGTAGCATTTGTATTTAAGTTTATAACTAAAAGAAGCACAATAAATAATTGACATATGACAATAAAGTTTTATACTATTATATTAATGACATATGCCATAAACTATTCTGGAGGTGAACATTATGCCAGGAAGAGATGGAAGCGGTCCGTTGGGACAAGGACCAATGACAGGAAGAGGGCTTGGTGTTTGCACGGGAGTTAATGCCCCTATGTATGGTGGTTGGTTTGGAAGGGGGTTTGGAAGAGGTTTTGGAAGATGCTTCGGGAGAGGCTTCGGATTTGGATTGGGAAGAAGGTTTGGGTTTGGAGCATATAATCCGAATTTTAACTATAACCAATTAAATTCGAAAGAAGACCTGCAAGCTCAAAAGGAATACTTAAGTAATATGATCAAAGCTATTGATAAGCAGTTGGAAAGTCTATGGGAGTGATATAAGCATCAGAAGCAGCAGGAGGAAACCTTGCTGCTTTCTGTTGTTATGGATGGCGGTAGATTATTTTTTTATTCGTTGATATGCCGCCGGGGATTGGTGATATACCGCTAAAATTGTAGTATTTCACAATTCATTAGACCCCGAAGCATAGGGTTAAACGAGTAAACTGGAAGTGGAGGTTGAAGTTAATGAAAATTGCTATACCAGTAAACGGCGATTCCATGGAAGCGGGTGTTTGCCCATCTTTTGGAAGGGCACCATATTTCCTGATTTATGATACAGAGTCTCAGGAAAAAGCCTTTTTAAACAATAGCGCAGCAAACAGCCAGGGTGGAGCAGGCATAAAGGCAGGCCAAACTATTGCGGATAGTCAGGTACAGGCATTGCTTGTTCCGCGCCTGGGAGAAAATGCTGCAGGAGTAATAAGGGCCGCTAATATTAAAATATACAAGACGACCAATGATTCAATTAATGACAATATAAATGCCTTTATTGATGAAAAACTAAATCCGCTGGAAGACATTCACCCTGGATTCCACGGCCGCGGAGGCAATATGTAATGAAGATTGCTGTGCTGAGCGGCAAAGGCGGCACAGGAAAAACCTTATTATCTGTTAATCTAGCTGCAGTTGCCGGAGATTCTACCTATATTGATTGTGATGTTGAAGAGCCCAACGGCCACCTTTATTTTAAACCGGTAGATATAACAACAGAAGCAATAACGGTAAAAATACCTTATGTTAACGACGAGTTATGCAATGGCTGCCGTACATGCGTAGAATTCTGCAAGTTTAATGCTTTGGCGTATATTAATGAAAAATTGATAATATTTGACGAGTTATGCCATTCATGCGGCGGGTGTATCCTTTTCTGTCCACAAAAAGCTTTGTTTGAAATGGATAAGGCTATAGGACGGGTTGAGAAAGGGATATCAGATTCGGTAAAGGTAATAACCGGTATTCTTAATACCGGTGAACCATCTGGAATCCCTATTATTAAAAATGTATTAGATTATGCAGACCAGGATGAAAGACTAACCTTTATTGACTGTCCTCCAGGCAGTGCTTGTGTTGTAATGGAGAGTGTCAGGGATGCTGACTATTGTATATTGGTGGCAGAGCCTACCTTGTTTGGCGTCCATAACCTGAACATGGTTTATGAGCTGGTAAAGCTTTTTGATAAACCCCATGGTATAGTACTCAACAAGTGTTTGGAAGGAGAAAACCCTTCTGAAACCTTCTGCCGCGAAAAAGGTATTAAGATATTGGGCCGGATTCCATTCGACAGTAAGATTGGAACCCTTAACTCCAACGCCTTAATTCTAGTAAGAGAAGACCATAAGTATCAGGAAATGTTTTCTTCCCTGCTTAATACTGTGATGGAGGAGGCGCAACCATGAAACAATTACTGATCCTTAGCGGCAAGGGCGGTACTGGTAAGACAACTATTGCCAGTGCTTTTATTAAACTGGCGGATGCCAAAGCATATGCAGATTGTGATGTTGATGCCCCTAATCTACATCTGGTAATGAACCAGACCTCAGAACCTAAACGAAGAGACTATTATGGACTGCCAAAAGCCGAAATTAATCTGGATTTATGCATTAACTGCGGTTTGTGTTTTGAACACTGCCGTTTTGAGGCGATTAACCCCGAACCTGAATATAAAGTTGTTTTTTATGCCTGTGAAGGTTGCGGAGTATGCGAGGCTATTTGTCCAGTAGGAGCAATAACCCTCAAGGAAGCAGTAGCAGGTGATTTAAAGCTGTACATCAACAGCAGTGTATTTTCCGCTGCTCAGCTAAAAATGGGAAGTGGTAATTCCGGGCTTTTGGTAACCGAGGTTAAAAACCAACTTAAATCCGCGATTACGAATATTAATTTAATTATCATTGATGGATCACCAGGCATAGGATGCCCGGTCATTGCTTCTCTAAACGGGGTTGATATGGTTTTGATAGTGGCAGAGCCTTCTATTTCCGGCATTAGTGATATGGAACGTATCATAAAAACTGCCCGGCAATTTCAAACCAAGATCGCGGTTTGCATCAATAAATATGATACCAATTTCGATAAAACCGATCTGATAGAATCATATTGTCAGAAGCAGATGTTGCCCCTGGTAGGAAAAATCCCTTTTGATCCTGAGGCGGTAAAAGCAATTAATAACGGTCAGAGCATCGTTGATGTGAATTGTGAAGCCGGGTTGGCTGCTAAATCAGTATTTGCCGGGACTATGCAAGTTTTGCTTAACGAGAGCTGATTGCCCCAACCATACTGCTTGCTGACAGGAGCTTATATTATAGCGTCTAATTCAACAATAAAACATATGGAGGGAATATAAATGAAAATAGCAGTAGCGAGTGAAAAGAATATGGTTACAGAACATTTTGGTCATTGTGAGCTTTTTAATATTTTCGAGGCAAACAATGGTCAAATAATTAAGAGCGAGCCTATTGCCAATCCCGGTCATCGGCCTGGATTTTTGCCCGATTTTTTATACCAGATGGGGGTTAATGTCATAATATCAGGTGGTATGGGTGGTAATGCAATTGCGTTATTTAATGAAAGAGGGATAGAAGTGATAGTCGGGGCCCGGGGAGAAGCCAGGACTGCAGCCGAAAAATACCTAAAAGGGGAGCTTAAATCTACCGGTTCGGTCTGCCATGAACATCAGCATCATGGTGAATGTGGTGGGCATGAATGCAGATAATATTTTCTTATCAATATAGTTACGATATAAAAGAATTCATATATAAAACGGATTCTTGTTTAAATTATTAATACCCGGGATGATAATCCCGGCTAGGGAAATACTTGGCCAGCCCAAGATCTATCACTATAATTGCTTAACAGAATCCACTAGTTTCATATAGGCTCTTTGAAGATTTTGCTGGCTTAATTCCCAAATGGTGCGTCCAGCAGAGGGCAAATCATGAATACGCTCACAATAAGGTATAGGATCAGCAATTATTTCATAACCGAAATAACTAGTCAGGGCATCTATTTTGTGTTGATTATGTTCCCATTCCCGGGTATTAATCTTATTCAAAACCAGCAGGCTTATGGAACGGGTTTTGCCGGCACGGTTATGCCAAAGATTGTCCAGGGCCTTTAGGTCTTCTAGTTCAGCAGGTTGGCTCAAATTAGTGCAAGCCACCAAATGATCAGAAAGTCCGCCAAGCAGGGAACAATCCTCCTTGGATGCAGGGAGCAAAAATAGATAATGATAATCGAGGTCCTTTTTCTTTAATATCTTAACGATATCAGCTTTATCAACCGGCTGGGCTAACAAATCTGCATTAATTCGGGAAGTAAGAATTGGCTTCCCCAGTACATGTTTATTGCTGGGTACGGCAATTCCTTGAGGTTTAACCCCCAGCCAGTTATAAAGCTTATTATTTTTGCCCATACCAATAATCAATACCCGGTACTTCTGCCTAGCTAGTCCGCTGGCCAAGTTTACGGTTATTGAAGTTTGTCCTGCACCCGGACGAACGGAAACTATTGTGATAATCTTCAATACATTCACTTCGCTTAACCTTATAATTATTGGTATTATACCAAAGTTAAAAGCCCCCCTGGAAGGTAAAGATACAGGAGGTAGGGCTTCTTTTTAGGGATACTATGGTTTAAAAACAGAATTGACATAGGATAGCCCAATATCTATAGTTAAAAGCGTTAAACTGTATATTACTGCCGTATTGCAATGGTTAATAATGCCTATTTGGAGGGTGAAAAATGAAGTATAGCATTGATTGTCTGCCCTGTCTATTGCAGCAGGCAGTCAGAACAGCTAAAAAATACCTGGCAGATGAAGCAGACCAAATAAGGTTGGTAAAAGAGGTAATGGGTATTATTGCTGTTTCAGATAACAACGTAAGCGCCCCCTACATTGCTTACAAAATACAAGCAGCCCTTACAAGAGCTTTAAATAACCCAGATCCATTCTGGGATAGCAAGAAATACTATAACCAGGAAATGCTTAAACTGGAGAATGAAATGATTGATTTGTGCAGGTCCTATGAAGATTCCTTTATTGCCGGTTTCAAATTAGCCGTTGCCGGTAATATTATTGATTTCGGCCCCGGATATGAGTTGTCCAAGGACAAGGTTTTAGATTGTATTAGAGAAACCCTGGAAAAGGATTATCCAAAGGATACCATGCGTTCATTGCAATCTGCTTTGGAAGGGGCTAAAACTCTTTTATATCTAGGCGATAATGCAGGGGAAATTGTACTTGACAAAATTTTCATTGCTACAATAAAAGAATACTACCCGGGATTAAAGATATATTTTGCTACCCGGGGAGAGCCGGTATTAAACGATGTTACTGAAGAGGATGCTTATATGGTAGGTATGGATAAAATAGCTAAAATTATCAATAACGGAACTGGCATACCCGGGACGATCCTAGAGTATTCTTCACCTTATTTTCAAAAGATTTTTGCTGAAGCTGATGTTGTTATATCGAAAGGGCAGGGGAATTTCGAATCCTTATACAAAAACGGCAAAGACCAGCTATATTATATATTTCTGTGCAAATGCAGTCTTTTTATGGAAAGGCTGGGGGCTAAACAACACGACCTGATTCTGCTCAAGGAATAATCCACCGGGGATAAAAGGGCTTTAAATCTTTTTCGTGATTATATCGTAATCAACAGAGGTTACTTCAATATCAGATGGATACAGGTCTAGGGTTTCTCTAATCGCATTTAGAAATACTTCCAGATCCGAATTATTGTAGCTTACCGCAGAAAAGCCAATGGAAGATCTCTGCCACAATTCGTGACCTCCTACTTCACTAATAGATATGTTAAATCTCTTTCTGATCCTGGAGATCAGGCTATTAATTAGTTTCCTTTTCTCCTTAAGGGAGCTGCAGTAGGGGAGAAATAAGTTGGCATATCCATAAATTATATACATTATAACCTCATAACCTCCGTTATATCGGCTTTACTCTGCCCCCAATTTTATCAAAAGGTTATACAGTAAAACAACTTTTAACTTTACCAAGTCTATAATAGTTAGTTTATATGGGGTTTAACCCCAATCATTTTAGGTCAAAAACCTGGTTAATAACGGTTAATTAAGGTTTTGACAACGGTCAAGTAATATTTTTTTATAATTATTAACTTCCGATAATGAACATTATGTAAACTAGCTATGATTATGCCAGTTTAACCCCTAGTATCCGTTAGCTAGTTTACATGAATGTTCCTCTTGGTTTTTTTTATTTTTGATTTATGAATTGTCATTTGTCTTTTGTTTTATTTAAGTTTATTTAATTAATTCTTTGCGGCGGTGCCAGCGGTGCTAAACGCTATCATACGCGCCACCTAATGTAAAGGGTAAAGGCTTCGCCCGCTTACTACACTTTAAATGAGGCACGCGTGGAATTTTTTTACTATGCTTAATACATTGTGGCCCGCGGTTATGTGACGCGCCCTTTACATCAGGGTCCTGCGCGCATGATGACTCGCTGGTTAGGCAGGCACGTGCCGCCGTTTGTTTTATTTAACTTATATCTTTTATTGCTCTTTACATATATACCTTTAAATAACCAAACATATTTTTGACGATATAATGAGGCACTTATCAAGTATATATTGCAAGAATCGTGCCAACAGTTTCCAGGTCCACCTCCTGGCCTCCTCCTGTACTTTCCCGTTGTGGGTCCCCCTCCTAAAGGTTCCTCCCCACGACGGGAACCCTACGGGAGGTTATCCCCTTCGATGTATGGCTCGCAAGCCTAGTCTACATAACGCCCATTCTACGGTGTAGCCCCAGGCTTTAAATCGCCCGCGAAAAGGCTCGCGCTACTATGATTCAGTCTAAAGGTTATTTACTCCCCTACTTGGGGCTACACCCTAGAATGGTAGAACATTATGTAAACTAGCTGTGAATATACCAGGCTAACCCGCTGGCTGTATTCGTGAGGTTATTTTAAACGTCTTTTTGCCAGATATACCTCAGCTAGTTTACATTAATGTTCCTCTTGGCTTTTTTGATTTATGAAATGTCATTTGTCTTTTATTTTATTTAATCTGGTTAAATCTATTTAATTTATTTAATTAATACTTTGCGGCTGTACCAGCGGTGCTAAACGCTATCATACGCGCCACCTAATGTAAAGGGTAAAGACTTCGTCCGCTTACTACACTTTAAATGAGGCACGCGTGCAATTTTTTTACTATGCTTAATACATTGTGGCCCGCGGTTATTTAACGCGCCCTTTACATCAGGGTCCTGCGCGCATGATGACTCGCTGGTTAGGCAGGCACGTGCCGCCGTTTGTTTTATTTAACTTATATCTTTTATTGCTCTTTACATATATACCTTTAAATAACCAAACATATTTTTGACGATATAATGAGGCACTTATCAAGTATATATTGCAAGAATCGTGCCAACAGTTTCCAGGTCCACCTCCTGGCCTCCTCCTGTACTTTCCCGTTGTGGGTCCCCTCCTAAAGGTTCCTCCCCACGACGGGAACCCTACGGGAGGTTATCCCCTTCGATGTATGGCTCGCAAGCCTAGTCTACATAACGCCCATTCTACGGTGTAGCCCCAGGCTTTAAATCGCCCGCGAAAAGGCTCGCGCTACTATGATTCAGTCTAAAGGTTATTTACTCCCCTACTTGGGGCTACACCCTAGAATGGTAGAACATTATGTAAACTAGCTATGATTATGCCAGTTTAACCCCTAGTATCCGCTAGCTAGTTTACATTAATGTTCCTCTTGGTTTTTTTATATTTGATTTATGAAATGTCATTAGTCTTTTGTTTTATTTAATCTGGTTAAATCTATTTAATTTATTTAATTAATACTTTGCGGCGTGGCCAGCGGTGCTAAACGCTATCATACGCGCCACCTAATGTAAAGGGTAAAGACTTCGTCCGCTTACTACACTTTAAATGAGGCACGCGTGGAATTTGTTTACTATGCTTAATACATTGTGGCCCGCGGTTATTTAACGCGCCCTTTACATCAGGTTCCTGCGCGCATGATGACTCGCTGGTTAGGCAGGCACGTGCCGCCGTTTGTTTTATTTAACTTATATCTTTTATTGCTCTTTACATATATACCTTTAAATAACCGAACATACTTTTGAGGGAATAATGTGGCACTTATCGAACATACGTTTGACGAAATAATGAGGCACTTATCAAGTATATATTGCAAGAATCGTGCCAACAGTTTCCAGGTCAACCTCCAGCATCCTCCTGTACTTTCCCGTCGTGGGTCCCCCCCCCGGCAAGGTCCCCCCCACCACGGGAACCCTACGGGAGGTTATCCCCTTCGATGTATGGCTCGCAAGCCTAGTCTACATAATACCCATTCTACGGTGTAACCACGCGCATTCAGTCACGCGCATCTAGTCCACTCTATAGATTTAAAAACAGCCATAATTAAGTTAACTACTCCCCTGCTTTGGTTACACCCTAGAATGGTAGAACATTATGTAAACTAGCTATGATTATGCCAGTTTAACCCCTAGTATCCGTTAGCTAGTTTACATGAATGTTCTTCTTGGTTTTTTTTATTTTTGATTTATGAATTGTCATTTGTCTTTTATTTTATTTAATCTGGTTAAATCTATTTAATTTATTTAATTAATTCTTTGCGGCTGTACCAGCGCTGCTAAACGCTATCATACGCGCCACCTAATGTAAAGGGTAAAGACTTCGTCCGCTTACTACACTTTAAATGAGGCACGCGTGCAATTTTTTTACTATGCTTAATACATTGTGGCCCGCGGTTATTTAACGCGCCCTTTACATCAGGGTCCTGCGCGCATGATGACTCGCTGGTTAGGCAGGCACGTGCCGCCGTTTGTTTTATTTAACTTATATCTTTTATACTTTTGGGGAAATAATGAGGCACTTATCAAGTATATATTGCAAGAATCGTGCCAACAGTTTCCAGGTCCACCTCCTGGCCTCCTCCTGTACTTTCCCGTTGTGGGTCCCCTCCTAAAGGTTCCTCCCCACGACGGGAACCCTACGGGAGGTTATCCCCTTCGATGTATGGCTCGCAAGCCTAGTCTACATAATACCCATTCTACGGTGTAGCCCCAGGCTTTAAATCGCCCGCGAAAAGGCTCGCGCTACTATGATTCAGTCTAAAGGTTATTTACTCCCCTACTTGGGGCTACACCCTAGAATGGTAGAACATTATGTAAACTAGCTATGATTATGCCAGTTTAACCCCTAGTATCCGTTAGCTAGTTTACATGAATGTTCTTCTTGGTTTTTTTTATTTTTGATTTATGAATTGTCATTTGTCTTTTATTTTATTTAATCTGGTTAAATCTATTTAATTTATTTAATTAATTCTTTGCGGCTGTACCAGCGGTGCTAAACGCTATCATACGCGCCACCTAATGTAAAGGGTAAAGACTTCGTCCGCTTACTACACTTTAAATGAGGCACGCGTGCAATTTTTTTACTATGCTTAATACATTGTGGCCCGCAGTTATTTAACGCGCCCTTTACATCAGGGTCCTGCGCGCATGATGACTCGCTGGTTAGGCAGGCACGCGCCGCCATTTGTTTTATTTAACTTATATCTTTTATACTTTTGGGGAAATAATGTGGCACTTATAACTTATATCTTTTATATTTTTGGGGGAATAATGAGGCACTTATCAAGTATATATTGCAAGAATCGTGCCAACAGTTTCCAGGTCCACCTCCTGGCCTCCTCCTGTACTTTCCCGTTGTGGGTCCCCTCCTAAAGGTTCCTCCCCACGACGGGAACCCTACGGGAGGTTATCCCCTTCGATGTATGGCTCGCAAGCCTAGTCTACATAACGCCCATTCTACGGTGTAGCCCCAGGCTTTAAATCGCCCGCGAAAAGGCTCGCGCTACTATGATTCAGTCTAAAGGTTATTTACTCCCCTACTTGGGGCTACACCCTAGAATGGTAGAACATTATGTAAACTAGCTATGAATATACCAGGCTAACCCGCTGGCTGTATTCGTGAGGTTATTTTAAACGTCTTTTTGCCAGATATACCTTAGCTAGTTTACATGAATGTTCCTCTTGGTTTTTTTTATTTTTGATTTATGAATTGTCATTTGTCTTTTATTTTATTTAATCTGGTTAAATCTATTTAATTTATTTAATTAATTCTTTGCGGCTGTACCAGCGCTGCTAAACGCTATCATACGCGCCACCTAATGTAAAGGTTAAAGGCTACGCCCGCTTACTACACTTTAAATGAGGCACGCGTGGAATTTGTTTGCTATGCATGATACAACAAGTGGCCCGCGGTTATTTAACGCGCCCTTTACATCAGGTTCCTGCGCGCATGATGACTCGCTGGTTAGGCAGGCACGTGCCGCCGTTTGTTTTATTTAACTTATATCTTTTATACTTTTGAGTAAATAATGAGGCACTTATCAAGTATATATTGCAAGAATCGTGCCAACAGTTTCCAGGTCCACCTCCTGGCCTCCTCCTGTACTTTCCCGTTGTGGGTCCCCTCCTAAAGGTTCCTCCCCACGACGGGAACCCTACGGGAGGTTATCCCCTTCGATGTATGGCTCGCAAGCCTAGTCTACATAACGCCCATTCTACGGTGTAGCCCCAGGCTTTAAATCGCCCGCGAAAAGGCTCGCGCTACTATGATTCAGTCTAAAGGTTATTTACTCCCCTACTTGGGGCTACACCCTAGAATGGTAGAACATTATGTAAACTAGCTATGATTATGCCAGTTTAACCCCTAGTATACATTAGCTAGTTTACATGAATGTTCCTCTTGGCTTTTTTGATTTATGAAATGTCATTTGTCTTTTGTTTTATTTAATTTATTAATTAATTCTTTTCGGCTGTGCCAGCGCTGCTAAACGCTATCATACGCGCCACCTAATGTAAAGGTTAAAGGCTACGCCCGCTTACAACACTTTAAATGAGGCACGCGTGGAATTTTTTTACTATGCTTAATACATTGTGGCCCGCGGTTATTTAACGCGCCCTTTACATCAGGGTCCTGCGCGCATGATGACTCGCTGGTTAGGCAGGCACGTGCCGCCGTTTGTTTTATTTAACTTATATCTTTTATACTTTTGAGTAAATAATGTGGTACTTATAACTTATATCTTTTATACTTTTGAGTAAATAATGTGGTACTTATCAAGTATATATTGCAAGAATCGTGCCAGCAGTTTCCAGGTCAACCTCCAGCATCCTCCTGTACTTTCCCGTCGTGGGTCCCCCCCCCGGCAAGGTCCCCCCCACCGCGGGAACCCTACGGGGTGTCAGCCCCTAGGTGCAAGGCTCGCAACAGCAAGTCTACATAATACCCATTCTACGGTGTAGCCCCAGGCTTTAAATCGCCCGCGAAAAGGCTCGCGCTACTATGATTCAGTCTAAAGGTTATTTACTCCCCTACTTGGGGTTACACCCTAGAATGGTAGAACATTATGTAAACTAGCTATGAATATACCAGGCTAACCCGCTGGCTGTATTCGTGAGGTTATTTTAAACGTCTTTTTGCCAGATATACCTTAGCTAGTTTACATGAATGTTCCTCTTGGCTTTTTTGATTTATGAAATGTCATTTGTCTTTTGTTTTATTTAATTTATTAATTAATTCTTTTCGGCGGGTGCCAGCGCTGCTAAACGCTATCATACGCGCCACCTAATGTAAAGGTTAAAGGCTACGCCCGCTTACAACACATTAAAAGCCTTCTAGAAGCAATTTTTTTACTATGCTTAATACATTGTGGCCCGCGGTTATTTAACGCGCCCTTTACATCAGGGTCCTGCGCGCATGATGACTCGCTGGTTAGGCAGGCACGTGCCGCCGCATTGTATATCTCTTTTTATGCTAGTTATACTATATCCTTCAATCTCTTTAATTGGTCTAACTATATTTTTGATGGCATAATGTGGCACTTATAGAATTTTGTTCCACAATCGTATTTACATTCTATTTCCGATCGAGGCTTAACTATATTTTTGAGTACTTTTTGTGGCACTTATCAAGTATATATTGCAAGAATCGTGCCAGCAGTTTCCAGGTCCACCTCCTGGCCTCCTCCTGTACTTTCCCGTTGTGGGTCCCCTCCTAAAGGTTCCTCCCCACGACGGGAACCCTACGGGAGGTTATCCCCTTCGATGTATGGCTCGCAAGCCTAGTCTACATAACGCCCATTCTACGGTGTAGCCCCAGGCTTTAAATCGCCCGCGAAAAGGCTCGCGCTACTATGATTCAGTCTAAAGGTTATTTACTCCCCTACTTGGGGCTACACCCCTAGAATGGTAGAACATTATGTAAACTAGCTGTGAATATACCAGGCTAACCCGCTGGCTGTATTCGTGAGGTTATTTTAAACGTCTTTTTGCCTAGATATACCTCAGCTAGTTTACATGAATGTTCCTCTTGGCTTTTTTGATTTATGAAATGTCATTTGTCTTTTGTTTTATTTAATCTGGTTAAATCTATTTAATTTATTTAATTCATACTTTGCGGCTGTGCCAGCGGTGCTAAACGCTATCATACGCGCCACCTAATGTAAAGGGTAAAGGCTTCGCCCGCTTACTACACTTTAAATGAGGCACGCGTGGAATTTGTTTGCTATGCTTAATACATTGTGGCCCGCGGTTATTTAACGCGCCCTTTACATCAGGGTCCTGCGCGCATGATGACTCGCTGGTTAGGCAGGCACGTGCCGCCGTTTGTTTTATTTAACTTATATCTTTTATTGCTCTTTACATATATACCTTTAAATAACCGAACATACTTTTGAGGTAATAATGTGGCACTTATCGAACATACGTTTGACGATATAATGTGGCACTTATCAAGTATATATTGTAAGAATCGTGCCAACAGTTTCCAGGTCCACCTCCAGGCCTCCCCCTGTAATTTCCCGTCGTGGGTCCCCCCCCAAGGGGGACCCCCCACCACGGGAACCCTACGGGAGGTTATCCCCTTCGATGTATGGCTCGCAAGCCTAGTCTACATAACACCCATTCTACGGTGTAACCACGCGCATTCAGTCACGCGCATCCGGTCCAATCTATCGATTAAAAACAGCCATAATTAAGTTAACTACTACTCCCTTGCTTTGGTTACACCCTAGAATGGTAGAACATTATGTAAACTAGCTATGAATATACCAGGCTAACCCGCTGGCTGTATTCGTGAGGTTATTTTAAACGTCTTTTTGCCAGATATACCTTAGCTAGTTTACATGAATGTTCCTCTTGGCTTTTTTGATTTATGAAATGTCATTTGTCTTTTGTTTTATTTAATTTATTAATTAATTCTTTTCGGCGGGTGCCAGCGCTGCTAAACGCTATCATACGCGCCACCTAATGTAAAGGTTAAAGGCTACGCCCGCTTACAACACATTAAAAGCCTTCTAGAAGCAATTTTTTTACTATGCTTAATACATTGTGGCCCGCGGTTATTTAACGCGCCCTTTACATCAGGGTCCTGCGCGCATGATGACTCGCTGGTTAGGCAGGCACGTGCCGCCGTTTGTTTTATTTAACTTATATCTTTTATTGCTCTTTACATATATACCTTTAAATAACCGAACATATTTTTAACAAAAGTATTTACATTCTATTTCCGACACTGGTTGTACTATATTCTTTTTGACGATATAATGAGGCACTTATCAAGTATATATTGCAAGAATCGTGCCAGCAGTTACCATCTACCATTTCCACTCCCGGACTTTCCCGCCGTGGGTCCCCCCCCAGCAGGGACCCCCCACCGCGGGAGCCCTACGGAATGTCAGCCCCTAGGTGCAAGGCTCGTAATCCTAGTCTACATAATACCCATTCTACGGTGTAGCCCCAGGCTTTAAATCGCCCGCGAAAAGGCTCGCGCTACTATGATTCAGTCTAAAGGTTATTTACTCCCCTACTTGGAGCTACACCCTAGAATGGTAGAACATTATGTAAACTAGCTATAATTATGCCAGTTTAACCCCTAGTATCCGTTAGCTAGTTTACATGAATGTTCTTCTTGGTTTTTTTTATTTTTGATTTATGAATTGTCATTTGTCTTTTATTTTATTTAATCTGGTTAAATCTATTTAATTTATTTAATTAATTCTTTGCGGCTGTGCCAGCGCTGCTAAACGCTATCATACGCGCCACCTAATGTAAAGGTTAAAGGCTACGCCCGCTTACAACACATTAAAAGCCTTCTAGAAGCAATTTTTTTACTATGCTTAATACATTGTGGCCCGCGGTTATTTAACGCGCCCTTTACATCAGGGTCCTGCGCGCATGATGACTCGCTGGTTAGGCAGGCACGTGCCGCCGTTTGTTTTATTTAACTTATATCTTTTATTGCTCTTTACATATATCCCTTTAAATAACCGAACATATTCTTGATGACATTTTGAGGCACTTATCAAGTATATTGCAAGAAACGTGCCAGCAGTTACCATCTACCATTTCCCCTCCCGCACTTTCCCGCCGTGGGGTCCCGCCCCGCCGGAGCATCCCCATCCGGCCAGGGTCCCCCCCACTGCGGGGGAGGGCCCTCCTATAAGCCAGTCCCTTCGATGTATAGCCAGCAAGCCTAGTCTACATAATACCCATTCTACGGTGTGGTCCCAGAGTCCTTAAATCGCCCGCAGAAAGGCACGCACTACTATGATTCAGCCTAAAGGTTATTTACTCCCCTGCCGGGGCCACACCCTAGAATGGTAGAACATTATGTAAACTTATTATGAATACTCCATACTTTTCTAGTTATTCCCTTTAACAAGTTTACAAAATGTTCGGATGAGCCAGTTATCTGCCTAATATGCTGCTTGTCTTCTTCTCTTTGTCCCGCTTTATGCAACTTAGTCAAGTAAAGGGGTATATCAATATTATCGTGCCCATGTTTTAAACTTGCAACGTTCGTATAGTGTTACTATAGTGTACGAACCTTTTTATTTTTGTTTTTAAGCAGACATATTTCATGCTTGAGCTTATTGATTAAACCCTCGGTAACCTTTAATGAGTGCTGGCTAAGAGGTTGATTGTTATAACTATCCAATGCCATATCATTCACTAGTTTCTGATTACCACATGATATTTTTAAGATGCCTGTTATTGGCTTCTCCACTAAAATTCTTCATCATCGGTTTTTAACCCAGTGTTAGCATTATTCATCACCCGTTGGTCTTTTTGTTCGCGATAAAGATGATCCGCCTAGTCAGAATTATCTTTCTCTTGCCGTTCAATGGCTTCTTTATCTAACTCTTGGACTTCTTCAACACCCGGGTTTTCCTGCCAACTATCGGCAATAGTACCCCAATCAACAGTCCGAGCTTTTTCACCGGTGTCGGTCCATATTTTCCAGTATTCCGGATCATCTGATTTAGGTCTATAAGCCTCTTTAAGGTAGTTCATTTGTACGAGGATAGGCAATTCAGAAGCCCACCCTAACAGAATGGCTTTTTGCGATGGCAAAGATGGTAATTCACGTAGCAGACCGCGCAAATTGTCCGGTACTAGCTTGTTCACCAATTCTTGGTCACGGTCATTGCTAATTCGATGGAGAAGAAAAGTATTGCATTGCGATAGGACGGTTTGTGATAACTCACTTGGACGTTGTGAAGACAAGACAAGTCCGAGCCCGAATTTTCTCCCCTCAAGGGCTATTTTTTCAAACACCTGCGTACACATCGAATATGCGGCTGCTTCTTCTGCGTCACTGGCATATTTGCGGATAAAAGTATGGGCTTCTTCCATTATAAGCGTCGTTGGTAAAGTATTACCACCATTCAAATGCCTGTATCTTTGTAAGGCTTCAAGCGTCATGCGGGCTATAACTGCAGTGACAATGTGGATCACTTCTGCTGGCACTAAGGATAAATCAATAACTGTAATTGAGCCATCTGCAGTATTTGACGGACAGATATATGTTTCAAGCCACTTTTGAAGCGTTAAATCCGGTGAGCAGTTCGTTATAACCTTCATACGAGAATCTGAAAGCAAAGTGCGTATTCTTGTAAGCATTGTTTCAACATATTCAGTCGATTTAAGTAATTCCGCATTGGCTTGTATACTTCTAAGAAACAAGTCGCCTGTAAATGGTCTGGGAATATCCGCATCTATAGGAAGCACATCCCTGTCAGAGCCACCAAAAGCTGAATATGCCTTTAAGGTAATCTTCAGTAGTTCAGCAATAGTAGTTTGGTCAAAGAGATAACTGGGGAATTGGTTTTGTGGCGTTTTTATATGTTCTGAAATCATCGTTTCAAGTTTTGCATTAAGCTCACTCAATGCATCCTTTTCTTGTGGAGAGAAAGACACATCATCAGATATATCACGTTTCCAAGTAATTAGACCATCATAGAACCCTTTTCTTTTTCCATAGTTTTTCTGACCCGCTGCCCAAGGTTCGCCACTCGCAAGTTCGATTCTGATAATATCAACCAAAGTCCTTAAATATCTCCGCATATCTGCGCTTGGCGTTAAGGTAACATCTAATGTTCCATCACGCACTGTTCTTAATGCTTGAATCAAAACAGGTCGCTGTGTTTTTGCACTTGCTTGTGTAAACGCACACCACTCCATGCTATTCCATAGCCAAAGAGGCACTCGTAATTGCTCTATGTTTTTTTCTTTATCTGCTTCCACTGCAAAAACTAGCACGTTGTCCATATCCTTGAAAGCCTGTGAATATTCACCATTTGGGTCAAGGATAATAAAGCGGGAATTGGCTTTTCTTGGTTGACCGCATTCAGGACATGCAATTTCTTGTTTTGCCGCCTCTATAGACCATCGAATTACTCCAGCAACCGAACATGATTTGCCACTTCCCGTGTTTCCTAATATTGCCAAATGACGGCCAAATAGTCTGTCAGGGTCAACACGCACTTCGGCGTTACCTGCAAGTGGGCTAACACCAATTTTCACCCTGCGATTATCCCCGGACTCAACAATAGACTTTAGTTGAATCTGTGATGGCAAAAGAACCGAATCACCGACGGTTGGGAATACTTCGACTCCACGTGAAAACGAGTACGGAGGTTTAGTTGGCTCCCCAACATTTTCATGCAGAACGCCAAGGGGATTAAGGCTCATCTTTCTCAATGGAAAAGGCAAGTCAATTACACCAAAATCATGTAGTCCTCTACGCTTCGGATATTGTGATCGCTCAATAGTAATCCATTCAATCTGCGCAACAAGAAACCCACTATCACTTGGTATAAGGACATAGCTGTTGATGCGCGGAAATGGTCTTGGTAAACCAGCATTTAGGGCAACATCGTTCGGTGCTTCAATATCCAGAAGCACTATAATTTCGTTTGGGGAAACGAAGTCTACACTTCCTATGCGTTGCGCGTCTGCTATTGCAAGAGGTGTCATCATATCTCAATAACTCCCATTGTTGCAGATGAATGCTCAACTGGAGATTCATCCTTTGGTACAGAAGAATAACGTTGCCTAAGTAATTCACTCATCCTGAGTGACGCCTTGTCAATAGAAGGTTTTGGCAAGAAATAATCAACCAGCGTTTTTATTTCAGCTAAATCTTCGCCGATAATCAAGGTAATTTGTGAATGTCTGCCTAGTTCTTCATACTTCTTTATTATGCGCCCACCCGTATCATTGAAAGAAATTACAACGAGGTGCGTTGATGGGATTGTAAGCATATCTTTGATAACTCGATTAATGTGCTCATCGCCAAAACCGTAACCAAATGTAACAAGGGTACTATTGGGACGACACAGAGCAGCAGCAAAGTCGCGGAACAACTCGACATAAGGATATTCAGCAGTTTCGCGATCTTTTGCAGAATTAGGATAAATCATCACCTTACGACTATCAACATCGCTTAGGCCTGGAGCATTTAGAAAATTCTCTATGTCAGATGAGCCGAATGGAAGACCGATACGTCTAATATCTGTACCTGTATCTACCCAGTCAATTGAGCCGTGTAATTTCGTGAATCTTGCCACACCTTCAAGATATCGAGGCTCGCCTCTGATTCCAGGAGGATTATAGTGCATGTCCACATCAAGCCTCGACGAACGAAAAATTGGAGCAAGCGTCCCATTGAATCTGTCGAGCAAATGTAATCCTGCTAATTCTGCACCAGCTTCTATAACCCGGTCGTAGTTGGTCGTAAATATATTCAAACGCTCACGGATCCCAGAACGGCTAGCAAAACTCATTAGGAAATTCACAAGATAGCCAAAAGCTTCTTCGCGTTTCGATGGCTCGGCAGTTGCGATACTTTTTTCAATGTTACTTATTCCTACCGTAAAGTCCAAAATGATCTGGTTGAGGTTGTCCTTCAACTCAGCGAATGCCATATGTTCTGGCGTTGGCTCAACTTCAATCTTGCTATGGCCGAGGATTTCAAGTCCACGCAGCAACTCATTTATAACCCTGATAGTATCCTCAATATTCGCGTTACCACGGCGACCCTTCTCAGCAATGTCCTTCACCGAAGATAGTATTATATCCCTATATTTATCGGAAGTGAGTGCGGGTATGTCCATAGGGGTTTTTTTATTATCAATTGATGTTGGCTCACTTAATTTTGTAATTGGATCGCTCGCTTTATCATCTGTATCACTTGTGGTTGCCACTTTACTCAATGAATACGTGAGTCCCGTCCCAACGAGAAGCGAAAGATGCTCTGACTGAAAGAGTGATGTTAACCACGGTTCAATGCCGCTTCTCAGAGAAGAGAGATCTATCTTGCTTGGTGACTTACCAGAAGCGAGCCAAGAAAGCGGCTTGCCCTTTGTTATTTTGAATTCATTGCCCGAACTGATAAGCACTACACATTCATCATCGCGGATTTTTAGAATGTTCTCAGCCATTGGATTAACCTCCTTACCTATTAGTCTTCATCTACATTCATGTCTGTGTTCGCATTATTAGCCTAATGGTTTATATAGAAAATAAACATGAATATTTAACCCCCAAGCATACCACAGGTATCAACTGCATACATATTAACAAATTTGATGAAATTTCAAAGAATAAAGCCTAAATAGTTTATATTTCTACATACTGTAATTAATTACCTGTCCATTATTAACAAAACTCCGCAGTTGAAACCAGCATATATGTTGCATAAAATCAGTATGGTATCCTTCACTCGTAATCACGCATTAACCCCTGTCCCATCCCTAAACGAAGAATAAATATCCAGCATCATCAGATCCATCAGCTTATTCCTAAAATCATCGTCTTGAAGTATTTTTCCGTAGAAAGCCTGGTTTTTGTCGTACTCCTGTATTACTCCCTCTAAGAACTGTGGCTCAAAAGCGAGCTTGAAAACGTCATAGGAATTGACCTTTGCTTTGAGTTCCAGATCTTTGTTAGCTTTGAGATTGGAGCTGATCTGTTCAACGGCTAATCTTTCTGACTCGGAAAAACTGGTACCATATTTTTCATTGAGCTTGGCTATGATGTTACTCAGAAGATCGGTCTCAGCTTCGGCCACCTGTCCCCCACCGGTGACTTTTATATCAACGCCGACATTTCCTTCATCATCAAGGTATATAGAACCTTCAGTTTTCTTTTCCAGTTTGTAATACTGCAGAAGTACTTTGTCGGTTATATTGACTCCCCCAGTGCTTTCGATTTCTATTTTCTTGGCCAGGAATCTCAGATAAATATTCAAACGGTGAAGATCGATATCTACAAAAGAGGCTACTTGGATGATCAAGGTATAAAGATTCATGAATTTCTGAATCAGGTTTTTGAACTCGATGGTTTCTTCCCTGCTGAAACCGGACATTCTGTTTACTGAATTATTAACGCAATTGTTCATGATACTGATATCGGTTTTAGAGTGCTGATCCTTGTAGAAGATATCAGTAAAGGTCTTTACGTCATCTTTATTAATAACCTGTTTGTCGTAGATAATTCTTTCCAGGGTATAGATTTCATTGGGTTCTATATCATTATCCAGGAAGGTAACTCGATAAAATGGTAAAAAGGATTGCCGAATTTCTTCCGGATCATTAACAAAGTCCAGTATAAATGTATCCTCTTTCCCTGGGCATATCCTGTTTAGTCGGGACAAGGTCTGGACTGCTTTGACACCTGACAGCTTTTTATCTACATACATGGTATGCAGCCTGGGTTGGTCAAAACCTGTCTGGTACTTATTGGCCACGATCAGTATTCTGGATTCATCTTTATCAAACTCTGCGGGCAGCTGGGCTTCACTGATCCCGTCATTCATTTTGCTTTCTCTGAATTCTTCACCTTCGTCTTTAACCGTACCTGAAAAGGCTACCAGGGTCTTAAGGTCGTAATATCCTTTAAGCCGTATGTATTCATCAAATGCCATTTTGTATCTGACCGCATGCAGGCGAGAAGAGGTAACCAGCATGGCTTTGGCAGTTCCACCGATTTTTTTCATGGTGAAGTTTCTGAAATGCTCAACCATGATTTCGGTTTTTTGAGAGATATTATGGGGATGGACGCTTACATACCTGGCAATGGATTTAGCAGCCTTTTTTTTGTCAAAAGCGGGATCTTCCTCGATCTTTTTGTTAACATTATAAAACATCTTGTAAGTCATATAATTCTGAAGAACATCCAGTATGAAGCCTTCTTCGATTGCTTGTCGCATACTGTAGTTATGAAAAGGATAGTATTTCTTATCGCTGCCCTGGGTACCGAATAATCTTAATGTAGTTCCTTTGGGGGTAGCGGTAAAAGCAAAGAAACTTATATGATCCCGATTGGTGAATCGTTCTAATTCTTCATTGATTTTGTCCTCGGCATCGATTTCTTCTGCTTCTTCCTTGCTGGCTAATTCGGCTGCTTCCTCCAATGATAATGACTCCTTTAGAGCCATAATATTTCGGCCAGATGTTGATGAATGGGCTTCATCAATAATAATGGCATACTTTTTACCCTTGGTGCCGGATAGCTTTTCCAGTACAAAAGGAAAGGTCTGAATAGTAGTAATAATAATTTTGGTTCCCTTTTCTATTTCATTGGCTAATTGCGAAGATCCTCCCGTGATTTTGGCAACTAGTCCCACTTTATGCTCTAATTGATAGATGGAGTCCTGCAATTGCCGATTCAAGACGACTCTATCGGTAACAACTATAACTCCATTGAAGATGATATTATTGTCCGGATCATGGAGTGATGCTAATCGGTGGCTCAACCAGGTAATAGAGTTGGTTTTGCCTGAGCCGGCGGAATGCTGGATTAAGTAGGTTTGGCCAGAACCATGCTGCCTGGCATGATCCAGGACTTTTCTAACTACATCTAGTTGGTGGTAACGGGGAAAAATAAGGGTTTCTTTTGTAATGGTATCTCCGTTTTCCAGGACTTCTTCTTTTTTTTCTACATAAGTAAACTTATGTATAATCTCCAGCAGGGAGTCTTTTTGCAGGATCTCTTCCCATATATAGTGAGTTTTTAATTTGCCTTCCACCACCGGGTTACCACCGCTGTCCCCGACTCCTCTGTTAAAGGGCAGAAAGACAGTATTGGGTCCGTTCAACCTGGTGGTCATATAGACTTCATCGGTATCCATGGCAAAGTTGACTATACTTCGCTGTTTAAACTTGAATAATTGCTCGGTATGGCTGCGGTCTTCTTTATATTGCTTGATAGCATGCTTATAGGTCTGGCCAGTAAAAGCATTTTTTAATTCAATAGTGATGACGGGGATGCCGTTAAGGAATATGACCAGGTCGATTCTTTTATCGTCTTGATAGACTAGTTCCTCGGTCACAGACAAGATGTTCCGCTGATATAGTTCATACTGCTCAGGATTGAAATCAGTGGGTGGTTTAAAGTAGGCCAGTTCCAGTTTAACGCCATAGTCTTTGATGCCATGCTTCAGGACATCAATAGATCCCCTGCTGTTCATTTCTTTATTAAGGTTGTTCAAGATTTTATTTCGGTAATTGTTTTTGTATATCTCCTTCAGTTTCTTAATCTGCTTTTCCTGGGTGGTTTCCAGGAAGGCAAACAAACAGTCGGTATCTATAGCTAAATCTTTATCATAACCGCTATTGAAGGATTCTATGTAGCCATTTTCCTCAATAAGGTATTTCTTAATCAGTGACTGAAAGGATTTTTCTTTGAGAGCAGCGGGTGTAATTGAGGTAATCATTATATTCCCCCTTCTTCAATGATTTCCCAATCCCGCAGGTCGATTTTGCCTGTTACTGCTTCGGAAATCAGGGATTGTTTGGCTTGTTTGAGTATTTGGATTTGAAGCTGAGTTTTATTAATAATGCTATTAATAATTTGGATCCTTCCTCTTATATAGTTTGACACAGTTTTCTGTTCATTTTGATCTGGAATAGGGATTTTGTAATTTGAAATATAATTAGTTGGAATGCGTTTGAGACCAGCAACACCAGTCATATGACTTATACCATAACGCATAAAATGCGATTCTTGCAGCGCATAGTAGACGAAATATTTGTCATATTCGTCATTAACTCTAAAAACGTTGATTTCGGTAGTACCAAATCCAAGCCCGTTAACCAAATTTTCAGCGATTGCAATATCTCCATTTTCGAAACATGGAGTTACTTTTGCCATTATTAGATCCCCATCTTTAAAATATGTATAACCATTGTAAACCTCTTTTACTCTCTTCACTTCATCTGTTTCAATTAGGTCATTATGAATCTTATTCATTGGAACAAAACTACATAATAGATTTTTATTAGTTACTTCAGATTTGGTAGGATTTATTCGCATCAAATACTTTAACTTCTTAATATGCCAATCCCTCGGTATCATTCCCAACCACTCAACCCCGCTATCCTTCATCTCCTCAGGCTGCCTTGGAACCATATTACCATCAATAATCTTCACTTTGCCTGTAACCACTTCGGAAATCAGGCTCTTTTTGGCTTCTTCCAGTTTTTTAATGAGCAGTTCCTTTTTTGAGATGATGGAGTCAAATTGGGCTGTTTTGATATCCAAAAAATCCACAATTTGTTGCTGTTCATTCTTAGGTCCAATAGGAATCCTCAAATTCAAAAGTAAATCTTTACTAATATTGGGTTGGCCTCCGCCATATCCCATGTTAATAATATGACTTCTGTTACCCAAAAACCAATAATATATATATTTGGAAATAGTATTTATAGGATTTGTAAAGCAGCAGCATGCTTGATTGGTAGTAGTAAGAATTCTAGTAATTCCTAACTTTCCAATGGTTGCACCATACATTGCAATTACTAACGTCTCTATAGGATAGATTTTCAATGCTGAATTTTGCTTTAAAGCTAATTCTGTTACTTTTTTTGAAGTTTCGTATACATAAGAATCATTTAAATCGCCTGTTAAAAGCCAATTTATATCTCCGTTATCGTAATATTTATGTATACTCGTGTTTGGAGTAGCCCCACTTCCAATGTTTCTAAATAACCAATTAATCTTTTTATTAACCCATTCCTTCGGGACCATCCCCAACCACTCAACACCACTATCCTTCATCTCATTAGGGCTGCGATATTTAATTTCATACATCCCCGATCACCTTCTTTATCTCGGCCTGGATTTCTATTTCCAGTTCTTCTATTTCCAGCATGATCTCAGCAAAGGTGCGCAGTTTTTCATACTTGTAGAAAAACCTGGTGAAGGGGATTTCATAACCGATTTTAGTTTTGCTGTGGTCTATCCAGAAATCCCTAACATGGGGTTTTACTTCTCTTTCCACATAATCCAGGATGTTCTGTCTTTCCTTCTTGATATGATGGGCTGTATCAACTTCATAGCCTTCCGCATCGATAGATAATGGAATGGTTTCTGTATCTCTCAAGCTGGGATCGGCTTCTTTTTTCTTGCCGCTGTAACAATAGTCAGCGGTTTCATCTCTTTCCGACAGGCCCATCAAAACTGCTTTGAATAGGGAGTTGCTCAAGTTTAAATCTTTAAATGCATTTTGCAGCACTTTCGTAAACTCATCTCTGTTCTTATAGACCTTGTCACTGATGCTGGCGTTTAAGATGCTTATAATCTGTTCCTGCAATTCTTTGCCTTTATAATGCTTTTGGAGTTCAGACAACTCGTTTTTCTTAATGATCTGCTTGTGCTGCTTCAGTTCCAGCTCTTCCAACTTGTCTTCATCATAAAGGTTGGCAAAGGCTGATTCAGAATACAGGTTCTCAATCCTCTCCTGAGATATCTGAAAATTAAGCCTGAGCGGCCTTTCTATAGTTACTTTTAGATATCCGAATTCTTTATTATCAAAGATTTTGCAGAATTCGTTCTCTTTAAAATCTCCGTAGATCCTGGTGATTTCTGCTATATCAGTATCACTGATTTCATTTCGTTTGGAACCCAATGATTTTCTCATCTTATGGTAGAAATTGGTGGCATTCACCAGCTGTATCTTACCTTTGCGAATGGGGCCGTTTAGAATGTTTTCATTTTTTCTGTTGGTGACAACCCAGATATAGGTGGCAATCCCCGTGTTATAGAATAAATCAGTAGGCAAAGCGATGATGCCTTCCAGTAGATCACTTTCAATCAGCCATCTTCTGATTTCCGATTCACCTGAGCCTGCCTCACCTGTAAACAAGGGAGAACCATTAAAAATGATGGCCATACGAGAGCCTTTTTCATCGTCCTGCATTTTGGAAATCATGTGCTGCAAGAATAGCAGTGATCCATCTGAAGTACGTGGGGTACCTGCACCAAAACGGCCTTTAAAACCTAACTCCTTGACTTCTCTATCTATGAATTCCTTATCTTTCTTCCAATCTACTCCAAAGGGAGGATTCATCAGGGCAAACCTCACCTTTTGGTTTCTGTGTCCATCAGCAGTAAAGGAGTTGCCCAAAACAATGTTATTTGCCTTTTGGCCTTTTATTAAAATATCGGATTTACATATGGCATAAGACTGGGGGTTTAATTCCTGCCCGAAGACCTCAATCTGAGCATTGGGATTGAATTTTTTTATGTAATTGGTAGCCACCGATAGCATTCCGCCCGTACCGCAGGCAAAATCTCCTACTGTGAATATAATGCCTTCTTCGGTTAATTCTCTCTCGAGGCCAACAAAAAGGATGTTTACCATCAGTTCGATTACTTCCCTGGGGGTGTAATGGTCACCAGCCTCGGCATTTTCTGAAAAGCGCCTGATCAGTTCTTCAAAGATATACCCCATCTCTTGATTGCTTACCACATCTGGGTGCAAATCTATTTGGCTGAACTCTTTTATAACCAGGAAGAGCAGATTATTATCGTCCAGCTTTTTGATTTCCTTATCGAAGTCAAAGTTCTCCATGATTTCCCTGATATTAGACGAATATCCCTGCAGGTAGGTAATAAAGTTGGCTTTTATATTGTCAGGATCATCCAACAGCTTTTTAAAATCAAAGTTTGATTTGTTGGAAAAGCCATGGCCGGTAATGCTGTTCAATATCATTTCTATATCGGTTGTCTTGGCCTTCTCAACCACCTGCGGTTTAGTGTCTTCCAGTAGACAGTCAAAGCGCTTTAGAACCGCCATTGGCAGTATAACATCCCCATACTTATCCGCCTTGTAGGGGCCTCGTAATAGTTCTGCTATTTTCCATATAAAATTAACCTTATCCCCAAAGCCGTTCATTTCTGTATCTCCTTTTAAATATCTATAATATTGTAGTAGAATATTTTCGAATAGTGAAAGTTCTCCCGATTCAGAGGCAATCTCCATTTCTATGGGGTGACTTAAACTTCTTAACAACTTTAATAATCGCGTCCCCATATTTGCTACACTTCACATCCCCAAAACCTTTGATCTGTTTTAATTCTTCATATGATTCCGGCATTCTGGCAATTATTTCTTCAAGCTGGGCATTGCTGTATATGTAGTAGGGTTTTACACCTTCCATCCTGCTTTGTATAAGCCGATATTCACGTAATTCTTTATAGATGGCTGTTTCTTCAATAGGCACCGATGATGCTTGCAGGGTTTGTGGAGACTGATCTCCACCAGACTCAGCTACTATCATTTGATCGGTGAGGCCGTATTTTTGAGTATAATCCACTTTGTTTTCTTTATGGTGTGCCATTAAAATCCTAGCAACCCTATACATACCCTCTTCAGGAAACCAACACCCATCCTCGTTCAAGGTATGTAGCTTTTTCATGTGAGCGATCAGCTGGTCACATCTTATAGTTGCTTTTTTAACATCTGCACTTGCACGCTTCATATTTACTATTGTTTTGGGATTGGCGAAGACGACAATTGAGCGCAGCACATCCGCACATTTCCTTGGATTTAAACTATCCATCTCATCGCACAATATGTGTTTTATCAGTTCCAAATGGCGTTGATTCTGCACGACCGGGCTGTATATACCTTCCCTTTTATAAATTTTGCCTTCGGAGTTTTTGAACAAGCGGATAAAGTCACCGCCTTCGGTCACCTCAATATCCCCGGTCATTTTTTTGCATTCTATAATAAGAATGAATTTTGTGTCTATTACAACGAAATCAATCTGAGCTGTCATTCCCTTGTATTCCAAATACAAATCCCGGAGAATTAAAATCGGCATAAAACTGTGCTTGAGTTCATAAGCAACATTGTTTTCACCGTCAATTCCATAGGAAAGCATCTTTATGTCTTGGGTAATTTGTTTGGCTATAGCAGGCGGAGCAGTCTTTATAAGTTCCTTCAGTCTATCTACCTGAGCTTGGGCACTACATTCATCCCGAATAAAGGTAGGTTCTGTTATGTTAATTGGCCTACCGGTTATCGTTTGTTTGAGCAAATCAAAAAACGCCATTACTATTTCACTCGCTTTCAAATTATGTCTTTGATTAACGTTAACAGTACGCGTTATAAGATTAGTAAGGATAATTGGCCACGATTTACGGGCCTTTTGCTTCTGTATAATATGCGCTGATTAATGTTACCGACAAAATCGTTTTTCAAGTTGTATGCAACATTTAATAAATAAGACCTTTTCTAAGATATTCTATCAATGCCTGGTATTCCCTGTCTAAAAATGATAAAAATCAATGTACTCTTGTTGCCTTGTTAACTCTTCCTTCTTGGTCCTTTAAGTTTCTCAAAAACAGTATTATAAAAAACTCTGCCGATGGCATCCAATCAACCCCTAAGAGCCATATGATCCGTACAAAATCTGCTCACTTCTTTTTGAATTTTGCCGATATAAATTGAGCGCCCGATAATGATTTGATCATAGTAGCGAGAATTGGCTGCTTCTTCTCTTTGAGATTGTATAAGTCTACGTTACCGTTTAATTTTTCCCGCAGCATCTGTGCGCAATTTTCCGTACACCCATGCTTGGTCGTATAAACAATAAGGGTATTCATGGCAAGTTCTACTCTATCTTTACAAAGTTTTTAGATCGAGATTATACAGAAGGGTTGATGCGCAGTTTCATAATGTAAGAAAAGAATAATCCTAAACTAATCAGGGTTAAGCTGCCGAATATTCCTAGCATTCCAAAATTGAGAGGGTTGCGGCCGTAAAAAGCCTGAAACAGCTCACCGAAACCGACTGATAAACAAATGGTTAACACCTTTAAAAGCCCCACCCCACCGAGAACATACCCAACGGACCTGTTCTGTAAGAGTTTTACCGCAGTGATGGCCAAGGCTGGAAAGACGATCCCAAAGTCAAGTATAAATACTCCATAAGTCTCTCCTGGCAAATGGTTGGCAATATCCGCAGACATCTTCATCCACCAAACAGGGATTAAAACAAGAAGAATCATTAAAAGGAAGCCACTGATTCCTATGCGTACAGCCTTCGGCAACTGGTAGTCATTTTGCCCGTTAAAATTGAAGCTGAGCAGACCCAAGATTAAACTGTAGATTGATAGACCGAAGATTGCGAGATAGACAGGATAGATCGAGGTGTATTGACCTTGGATTGTATATAATCCATATCCATAAAAGAAGTAAGCTGTCAAACCTAGCATGACAACAAAAATCTTATCTCTTCTAAATCTGAGATAAGCTAAAGACAAGGCTGCCAAAATCAGGCCTAAAGGCACGGAAACGATATCTTGTGCAAGTGAGCCCGTAACTAA
Organism: Syntrophomonadaceae bacterium; assembly: GCA_050949865.1. GTDB lineage: Bacteria > Bacillota > Syntrophomonadia > Syntrophomonadales > Syntrophomonadaceae > JBMNGN01. Next base: position 19,720 of record JBMNGN010000001.1, on the reverse strand, counting down.
AAATTGACTGATTGCACCTGTTTGGCGAACTTCTTCATACACACGGCTGTCCAAGAGTCCTTTTAGTGCGGAAAAGAGAGCTAAGCCGGCAACTAACAGGGTCATGATTGCAGTAATGTTTTTTCTTTGGGTATACATTCTTTTATCCTCCCTTATATGGATTCTACCATAACCGTGTTGTCACTCTGTGGGTATCAGTATACCACCACCTTTATAAGGAGCATCAGTACACTCCTGTGACCATGCAATTTACGACATGTGCGCAGGTAAAATAAAATAAAACGTGCTACCCTGCCCGGTTGAAAATCATATTCTCTGTACTAGGGTTACTATAATTTGGTATATATGTCTAGTATTCTGGTTTTTTCTTTTATGTCCTTCTCGAAGTTTAGGTTTATAAGGTAAGCTCTTGGAGTCAGCTAGCATGAAAAGTAATAATTCGAGCTGATATGAGATACTTACGACTATTGACTTGGACTTGTCTTAAAAATTTATATATAATGGTTGCTATAAAGAAACAAAAATAGCTTTTAAACCTGGAAGTTTATGGTCAAGAACCATACTAAAACTATTGACACTACTTTTAAAAGAGAGGAGTTGTATTTATGCAAGGAGACCCAAAACTTATTGAAACCCTGAACGCTTTGCTCGCGGATGAGCTTGCGGCCATTAATCAGTACATTGTACACGCGGAAATGTGTGAGGACTGGGGCTATGGTAAGCTGCATAAAAGCTTTGAGAAGCGGGCAATTGAGGAAATGAAACATGCCGAACAACTTATCGGAAGGATCCTGTTTCTTGGTGGAACACCTATCGTATCCAAACTAAGTAATATTCATATTGGAAAGGACGTTCCAAAGCAAGTAGAAAGTGACCGTGCTGCGGAGGAAAGCGCAATCAAAGCTTATAATGATGCCATAATGCTTGCGGGTGAGGTGCGTGACCATGCAACAAGGGATATTCTTTTACAAATTCTAAAGGACGAAGACCGTCATATGGATGAACTTGAGGAACTCTTAGATCAGATTGAGCAGATGACCTTGCCCACGTTCTTGGCAACTCAAGTTGATTAATTTTCTATTAGGCAGACTTTCATTCAAGAGGCTGTAGCATTACAGCCTCTTTGACCTACCTTAGGCAGTCAGTATCAAAAATAGCTTGCCATGTATATAGCGGTCTTTGTGTCTATTCTGGGAGAGCAAGGTATTAGAGCCGGCCTTTTAGACCGCGCCTGGTTATTCCCTTTCCCGCCGCTTCCTATCTAGCCCCCTAACTCATTTGGACAAGTAGTCTTAAATTAGTAAAATATTGTGGGAGGGAGATCCAAATGAGTACACGGAGACGCCATTCAATGGAAACAAAGCTGAAGGTTGTAAAAGAGGTACTAGAAACCGGTAACGCATCGCTTGTCGCCAGAAGGTATGATCTGTCATCAAGTATGGTGAGCAAATGGGTAAGAAAGTACAAACAATATGGAGATGCAGCATTCAATGAGGGTAGTAAACGTAATGGTCAATTAACTGAATATACCGATAAGGATTACCGGAAACTTGAAAATGAAAATGAACGTCTCAAGAAGATTTTGGGGGAAAAGGAATTAGAAGTAGCGATACTGCGTGATCTTTTAAAAAAGTAAAACCTTCAGTGGCAGATAAAGTAGCCATAGCCCATAAGTGGATCTGCCGGGGTTACAAAGTTACCCAGGTAGTCCGCATAGTGGGAATCAGCCGTTCTTGTTACTACTACCACATCAAATACCGGCGTCAAAGGGTAAACTTTGGCGGCAGACCTATACCCGGATATTCCTTGGATAGAAGAGGCCATCGTATAAGCGATGAGCAGATAAAGGAATGGCTGTGTGAGGCCATTGAGGGTGACTGTTACAATTATGGCTACATAAAGTTGACAGCATGGTTGCGCAGAAAATATAGGCTTACTATTAACGAAAAGAAAGTGTACCGTCTTTGTAAAGAGCTGGGACTCTTAAAACCGCAGCGCCGCCTGAAACGTAACCACCACCCCCGCCGTCTGGCCAAGAAACGGGAAGTTACAGCACCAAACCAACTCTGGGAGATTGATGTTAAGTATGGCTATATAGCTGGAGAAGATCGCTTTTTATTTATCATGAGTATTATAGATGTCTGTGATCGCATGATTATTGATTATCATACCGGATTAAGTTGTACCGGTCGTGATGCTGCATATATCTTAACCCAGGCATTTAACAAGCGTTCTCCTGAAGGGGAATTAACGGTTCGTACAGATAACGGCCCCCAGTTTATCAGCATGGCCTTTGAAATGGCCTGTGAGAAGCTCTCGGTGAAGCACGAGCGTATTCCTAACAGTTCACCAAACAGCAATGCTCATATTGAGTCATTTCATAGCATTTTGGAAGAGGACTGTCTCAGATTACACGAGTTTGAAAGCTTTGCAGAAGCATATCAGGTTATTACAGAATTTATGAATTACTACAATGAAGTGAGGCTTCATTCAAGCATTGGTTATCGCCCACCGTTAGAGTACCATAACGAAATAATGAGCAAACCTGAGAATGTCTTAAAAATTAGTGCATAGTGTCCATAGTTAGGGGGTCAGCGCGCTTCATGGCCGAAGAGTTACGGATTATGAATGAATAGAAAGACTATATAAGCATCAATCGCGAAATTGCTTTTATGCGGGAAAGGGCTAAAATAGCTATTTAATTGCCAATCCAGTATACTTATAAGGCAAGACAAAAAAAGGATTTAATTTAAAATCATTTCAATATGATTGAGGTAAAATGATGAAACTCGATAATTTGACGGGCTTACTTCTATTCGCCGGCACTTTGATTGGAGCGGGTATACTTGGCTTGCCTTATGCATTATCAAAAAGTGGTTTCTTAGGCGGTACAGCAATTCTTTTCCTGGGTGCATTCTTTTCTTATTTAACAGCTATGTACATTGTCCAACTTGTATTCATGGAAAGCAGTGAAGTTTCTCTTTATACTATTTTTCGCAGATATTTAGGCCGGAGTACCAGTTATCTGGCTTTAGCAGGAATGTTGATTTCATCTTATGGAGCGATGATCGCTTACCCGATTGCTTTTGGGGAGATGATGCATTCTCTTTTGAATTTGCCATATTGGCTCGGGGCAGGTCTGTTTATAGCTTTGACTGCCTTTCTTCTCACCCTGAAGGCGGGCTACAGCAATAGAATCAATGCTTTGGTAACCGTTCTTTTAGTTAGCCTTCTTGTCTGGGTGATGCTCAGAGCCACGCCTTCTATCACGCTAGAAAATTATCTGTTTTTTGAACCTTCTATGATACTTGATGCTTGGGGTATTGTTATTTTTGCATTTGCAGGCCATTTAGTAATTCCCAGTGTTATCTATGCTATAAAAGCTAAACCAAGGCAAGGTGCGCTGGTAATTAAAGCAGGCTTCTGGGCAGTTGCAGCCTTATATTTTTTCTTTTTTGTCGTATCCCTTGGTATTATGGGCCAAGAAGTAACCGCAGTTGCCACTCTTGGCCTAAGTAAAAATGTGAACCCTGCATTGAGCACCGTAGGCCAGTTATTTGCAATATTAGCCATACTTACTTCTTCATATGGGGTTGGTATTTCTCTAAAGTTGACCTTTGAAGACAAACTCAAAGTGAATGCTTCCTATGCTGTACCACTCATTATCGTTCCGGTAATTCTATTCAGCCTATATTTAAGTGCCGAAGGTGGTGAAGCTTTTAGCAAAGTGCTGAATCTTGCCGGAGGTATCGGTTCCGCTCTATATGTAGGTTTGATTCCCGCCATCATTGTTCTCAAGTTATCAAAATTCTATCGTTTTCCCCTAGGACAAAAAGGCGCTATCGCAACTTTCTTGTTCTTCGGTCTTGCTATTGTTTACACGATTTTATTCTAGACGAGTACAACCAGTGTGCCGGAACCAGTCCAATGCGCGTAAAATACTAGACTAGGCTTCCCGGGTTACATCGACGCTCCCCCCGGGGGAAGACTTTTACCTCCGAGATGTTTGCCTTCCGAACTCCCAGCCCGTTTTTACTTTAGTAATGTATCTGCTGTTCTTAACAGCAACATTGTTGTGTTAGTACACAACGAATGCGACTGCCCGTCGCACAAAATAAATCTTACTAATATGACATAGTAAGACTTATCCTTTGCTGAAGCATTTTTTTATATTATTAGATTTCTTCAATCTGTATTGAAATGCGCATATTGGATGAAGGGGAAATCTGGAATTGGCTTAAATATTGTAATGTACTGGTCAAGGTCTCTTTTGTACCTAATACGTTGTTTATTGAGATTGAGAATTTTTGGCCGGTTTTTGGCTGTTTGTTTTGTGCAATAATACTTGCATCTTCAGAGTTGGCAAATATTTTATTGTCCCCTTCTGCATTCCCGGATACTTCACTCTTTCCTTCAATAGAACTAGATGATGTTTTGATTTTTTTCAGGATTGAATAGTATTTTGATCTTGATATATTCCATTGTTCGAGAATTCCGTTAACACCTAGTTCTTTTTTCATTTGGGATAGGATTGACTTTTGCTTTTCAGGATCAAGCATTTCAAACTGTTTAAGTGAAATTTGTGACATTGTGCCCTCCTTTATAAAAAGTGCTATATAAATAGTATATACATGTTTTTCTAGTTTAAACTTCTTCTCCCTATTCATTGGAAGCTTAAGGGGTATTCCTTTATAGGACATTTATTAATGGAGCGAAAGCCCTAATGCATCGATGGTCCGTATAAGGTGTTTATGACGATTCTTTTCTCATAAGGAAAGCATCGGCCCTGTGCTGACATAACGCTCACGTAACTTCATACCACCGCAAATAAATTCCCCTCATCATTCGACAGGAATATTGATTTATCTACAGAATATACCTTACAATATAACTGGTCAGACCACCAGGACACTTAGCAAGTGGGTAATTTGGTAAGTGAATATATAGTAATTATCACTAACAAAACTCTGACACCATGGGAAATGGAGGAATAAATGTGTTAGAACTTCGTATCAACGGTTTTGGCGGGCAGGGCTCGGTTACCCTGGCCCATATGTTGGCACAGGCTGCACTGGAAAATGGTGAGCAGGGTCAGGCATTGCCCTTCTTCGGAGTGGAGCGCCGCGGAGCACCAGTGCGGGCAGCTGTGCGCATTTCTCCTACTAATATCTATGCCCATAGTCAATGCGATCTGCCTAATTATGTGGTTGTGATGAGTGAAAAGCTCGCCGAAGCAGCAATAAGGGAAGGCATCAATGAAAGGGGCACCGTTATTATAAATGCTCCTCAAGCCGTGGCTGTGGAGAAACACACTACCTGGCAGGTGGATGCGGACGCTATCGCTTGGGAAGCAGGATTAATTTCGGCGGATGGACCTTTTATCAATGTGCCTCTGTTTGGTGCCGTGTGCCGGGTGCTTAACATCCCGCCCAATGTAATGGAAAAAACTATCCGTAATAAGTGGCCGGGCAGTAAAAGCGACAGTAATATAAAAGCCGCCGGCATTGCTTATAACACTGTTAAAAAGGTTAGATAACCACAGGTTTAAATCTTGCATTAGCGAAAGGAATGGAGTTCAGTGAAATCAGTAACTAAAGCCTACCGGCCTATTTCCTGGCCAACGAAAGGAGCCGGCGGTAATACTGGTTCCTGGCGAACCCACCGCCCGGTTGTTGACATATCAACATGCACCAAATGTCAGTTTTGCTGGATATACTGTCCGGAAGCGGTTATTGACCGCTATGAAATAACTATTGATTACCGCTACTGTAAAGGCTGTGGGGTATGCGCTCGAGAATGCCCTACCGGTGCAATCAGCATGCAAAAGGAGGAGTAGCCCTATGAAAGCAGCACAAGTCATAATGGAGACCGGTAACAATGCTGCCGCACTGGCTGTAAAAAGCGCCCGGGTGGACGTGGTGCCCGGCTATCCCATCACGCCCCAGACCAGTATTATGGAAGCCATAGCTGCTATGGTTGAGAAGGGTGAACTGCACGCCCGCTTCATTCCAGTGGAAGGTGAACACAGTGCTATGGCGGCTGCCGTTGCCGCATCAGCTGCCGGAGCCCGGGTTTTTACCGCCACTTCGGCCAATGGCTTGCTATATATGCATGAAGTTTTACATATGGCCTCTGGGGGACGCTTGCCAGTGGTAATGGTAAACGTTAATCGGGGTATATTTGCTCCCTGGACCTTATGGTCCGATCATCAAGACTCATTTGCCCAGCGCGATACCGGCTGGATTCAATATCATTGCTCAACGAATCAAGAGGTCTTCAATACCATTTTACAGGCCTTCCGGGTAGCAGAACAGATCAACATACCAGTGATGGTCAACTATGACGGCTTTTCTATTTCCCATTGTCTGATGCCTCTTACTCTGCCACCCCAGGAGGATATTGACCGCTTCCTGCCCCCCCATGAACCGGAATGGTGGCTGGATCCGGCTCATCCCTCTTCCTTTAGCAATGTGACCAATGCAGCTGAATACGCCCCCTTCCGCCAAATGCTGGCCGATGGAATTTTGGCAGCCATCCCGCTGGTCAAAGAGGCAGCAAAGGAATACCAGGAAATAACCGGCATGTGGGATGGGGATACCATTGACACCTACCAGTTGGAAGATGCGGAAGTTGTGGCCTTTGCTGTCAACAGTATGGCTTCAGAATTAAGACTTTCTATTGATATCATGCGCGAGCAAGGTATTAAAGCCGGCCTTTTAAGACCGCGCCTGGTTATTCCCTTTCCCGCTGAGGATATCATTGCGGCCTTGCCGCCCCATGCCCAGGTAATGGTACTGGACCGCAACTATAATTTTGGCCATCCTGGCGGCATTTTAGCCTCTGAACTAAAAAGCGCGCTTTTCGGCCGGCGTAATGATATCACAGTTAAAAATAGGGTGATGGGAATTGGCGGCATCGACCTTTCCCGCCGCTTCATGGCCGATGAGATTCGGGCTATGATGGATGAATAGAAAGACTAGATAATCCTATAAGCTCCACATAGAAAATATGTACGAATGCAGCTTATACCTAGACCAGGAAAGGAATGAATGAAGATATGACCACCAGTATTAAAAAACTACCGGATACTGAGCTGGTTTTAAGCGGCAACGGAGCCTGCGGCGGCTGCCCGGCCACCATGGCTCTGCGCATTGTTGGCAAGGCATTAGGGCCTAACGCCATTATGCTGCTGACCCCCTCCTGCTCAGTAGCCAGCATGGGTATGACCCCCAAACTGGGCTATAACTGGCCTTGCATCAATGTTTGCTTTGCTACGGCTGGCTCCTCGGCCTCCGGTATTACCCATGCCTTGGAAATAATGAAGGAAAAGGGCCGCCTAGAGGGGGAACTTCCCACCGTATTCACCTGGGTGGGTGACGGTGGTACTTATGATATAGGCTTTCAAGCCCTATCAGCCGCCGCTGAGCGCAATGATAATATGATTTTCTTCTGCTATAACAATGAAGCCTACAGCAACACCGGTGTACAGCGCAGTGGTGCAACTCCCCGGGGAAGTTTCACTACCACTACCCCCACCGGCAAAAGACAGCCCAAGAAAAACATGGCCTTGCTAATGTTGGAACACAATATCCCTTATGTGGCTACGGCTACGGTGGCTTACCCTGGTGATTTGTACGACAAGGCAGTGAAAGCCAAAAGCATTCCTGGCATGAAATACATCGAAATTCTAGTGCCCTGTTATTTAGGATGGCAGTTCGATATGCCGGAAACGGTCCAGATGAGCCGTACGGCGGTGCGCTGCGGTGCCTGGCTGTTATGGGAAGCAGAACATGGGAAAATCAGCTTCAATAATCCCACCTCGCTAATTATCAACGGCAAAAAGGAACCGGAACCGGTGGATGAATACTTGCTACAGCAGGGCCGATTCAATCGCCTGCTCAAAGGCCCTGATGCTTCAGAGCGTATAGATGGGATTCAAAATGACATCAATCGCGAAATTGCTTTTATGCGGGAAAGAGCTAGAATAGCTATTTAATTGCCAATTCAGTATACTTATTAAAACCATATAAATATAAAAAGAATTCAAGTATTGCTTAATGCAGAAGACAGGTGTAGCTATTGAGTTTTCGGCCTATAAAAACTAAAAGAATCTATGAAGAAATTGTGGAGCAATTAAAGGAACTGATAAGCAAGGGAGAATTAAAACATGGCCAGAAATTGCCTGCCGAGCGGGAATTAGCCGAATCACTAGGGGTCAGCCGAGCTTCGGTTCGTGAAGCCTTAACTGCTCTGGAAGCTATAGGCATTCTGGATATTCGTCCGGGGCAAGGCACGTTTATACGCGAAACTAGTGTTTCCACTACTTTTGCTCCCCTGGCCATGATTTTGGAAATGGAGCAAAACTCCAACAGTCAGCTCATGGAAGTGAGACGGGTATTAGAGGCGGAGAGCGCGGCTCTGGCTGTTCAGCGGGCTACAGAAGAAGACCTTAAAAAAATAGAAATAAATCTAAACCGTATGAAATCTTCTAAAACCATAAGTGAAGCAGTTGAGGCTGGCTTATGGTTTCACTATGCCATTGCTGAAGCCACCCATAATAGTATACTGCTGCGCATTATGAATACCATTGTCGATCTAATGCATAATAGCTTTCGTATCCAGCGGGAAGAGCTTTTCGCTGAAAAAGGCCCGGAGATAGTAGCTGAGCACGAAGACATATATAGGGCCATCCGGGACCGGGATATAGAAACTGCCAAGTTAAGAATACTCCAGCATATAGATAATTTTGAGGCCGGTACGGATTTTCAGGAATCATAACTGACCTCATTACCCCACTAAATATCCGAACTCTAGTTCCTTTTGATAACAAAGGTAGATTGCATATGAAAATGCTGTTCATTCCTTAAGTCTGTCCCTGCTTTAGCCAATCTGTATAAAAAGAACTACTGTTAATAAACTACGAAAGTTGTGCAAGATGGAAAGTACCACTATAACCCTCTTCCCAAGCGATTTAAGTTTAAAGAGACGTCATCGCCTACAATTATCAGAAAGCAACTGGAATAACTCTCGGTATCTCAAAAAGTAACGTCCGGGCTCTTTGTTGCTCTGATAAAAGTACCCTGATGATCCTGCATAGCGAATCTTATTGCCGTTAGACAAGACAAATTTTACTCGCCCCTGAGGATTTTCTGGGTCTACCATTTTAACGGGTCCGGGTTCAAGAGAAACCTCTATCCCTAACGCCCGCAAATCTTCATATAGTCGCCATTCCGGCTCAGTTTCCAGAAGTAGCTCTTTAACATTTTGAGCTCGTTCTAAAGCAAGACGGCTCGTCCATCGATGGCGACTAAAAGCATGCCCTTTGTCACTTTCATCTAAGTTGTCAATGGCTCTTTCAAGTTCTTTTACTTCTCCCAGGTGATACAATACCTGAAGTTCATCCGGGTTTCTTCTAGCTCCCCACGGAGTTTTTATAGCCTTTCGCTTAATAATCCCTATTTTCTCCACAGGTGCTAGATGCGTCACTCCCCCCGGATTTCGCAAAGCTTTAGGGGAGTAAAATACTATCCATCTTGTATTAATTTGCCGTTCCTGGGTTCTAAAAAAAGGCATATAATACAAGCGCTGGTCTTTAATCCATTCTAGATGTTCTCCCGGATTTTCACCACGTAAAATGGCGACAAGAACAATTTCGCTGGCAGCAATTCTCCATTTAAAGGCCCGTTCATGAATGTTGTAGGCTATAGTACGACGCGCAGTAGTAAAGCCTCCCTGTTCCAAACGACTCCTTAACCAGTTTTTCACCCAAAGTCTATTGTCTGGCAAAAACGGTAATGCTCCCACTCCGATGGATTGTAAAGCTCGCCACAATTTACTTGTGTCATACTTACTACTTTCTTCAAATGAACATGGGAATAATACTGCAGCCTGAATTACGGTTCTATTAGGAACATCTGCTGCCCTATTGGGCCGCTCAAGAATGGCATCGCGGTAGCGGTGCATTATGTTTATAGCATCTTCTGGTGGACCTTGAGACCCATAATGCTTCCGATAGTTATCCGATGCATCTAACCGATATTTTGCATCCAAGACCAAATGAACTCTAGGCCAGCCATCTTCCTCCAAAGATATCAGCAAGTCTGGTTGCTGAGGAACTAACATATCTGCTCCAGAAAACTGGGGATTGTAGCTTATGGTTATTTTCCGATTACCTTCACCCTTAAAAGGTATTCTGGTTGTTTTGCCATGCTCTAATAGGATCTGTAGCCCGTTATTTCTTACCTTAACCAGCTTTTCAGCAGGAATGGGCTGACCCGTTTCCTCTGCTATTAACTGAAGAACGGCTAAGTAACACCAATATTCATACAAAACACTTAAATCTTTCAAAGAAAGCTTAAAAGGGCCTCCTTCAATCCGTAACCCTAAGCTCAATATCAAGCATGCTCTATAAGCTTCCTTATAACCTGGAGCCCCTAATAGCTGCATAGATACATAATTATGAGGGATATTTCCTTCTGCAGCTGCCAAGGGTTTAAGCTTTCTCAAAATAGTTATACGCTGCTGAAATGTTTTAATTTTCATTAGTATATTAGCGCGATGTTTGCTCTGATTCCTTGGGTCCCTTTGCCAAATGGCCATCTCCTTACGGTAAATATCTTGCAGACGCCGATGAGTGAGATTAAGCTGTTGGGCCAGCCACCTATGTTCCATGGTATTGAGAGTTTGACGAGCTTGACTCCCTGGTATCACCTGTCGAGCTCTTATTCCGCTAGCAAGTTCAACTATATCTCCTTTACCCGCATTGCGTCTAATAGCTGACCGCACCTGGGAATCAACCTTTTTTATCTGCTCAGCACGACGGTGTAACTGATAAACTAAAATGGACAGAAAACAACAAATAAGAATGAACAGTATTTACCACAATCCTCCAAAAAAGCTATGATAGAGCTGGAAATAAAACAGCTTTTATCATAGCAGAGGAGGAAGAAAATGAACGTAGCAGAAGGGTGGAATATGTATTTAGAAATCCAAGATTTAAAGGAAATGCATTTTAACGTAAGCCAGATATCCCGGCGTCTAGACCTATCTCGAACTACAGTATATAAGTATCTGGATATGACTCCAGAAGAAATGGAACAGATTTTAGAAAATCGAAAAACCAGAACCAAGAAACTAGATAAGCATCGGGAGCTAATTAAATCCTGGTTGATACAATATCAGGATATGAGCAGTGCACAGGTGCTCGACTGGCTGCAGGAAAGAAAACTTGATGGAGGTGTTAGCGAAGGAACAGTTAGAAACTATGTCAGACAATTACGAGAGGAGTGTGGTATTCCCCAGGTTAAGTACGTACGTCAATACGAAGCCGTTGATGAATTACCTGCCGGCCAGCAAATGCAGATGGACTTTGGGCAAATTGCTCTACGTAGCAGCATTGCTAGGATGGTAACCCTGTACTTTGCATCCTTCGTCCTAGCCCACTCCCGGCATAAATATGTGGAGTGGCTGGACCGCCCGTTTACAACCCGAGATTTAATAAAGGTTCACGAAAACGCATTTGAATACTATGGAGGGATGACTAAGGAAATTGTATACGATCAGGATCATCTTATACTGGTCAGCGAGAACGGCGGGGATCTATTGCTTACCAAAGAGTTTGCAGAATACCAAAAGACCCGAAAATTCAAGATTTACATGTGCAGAAAAGCGGATCCAGAATCCAAGGGAAAGGTTGAAAATGTGGTTAAATTTGTAAAAAGGAACTTTTCCAGGAACCGTACCTTCCATAACCTCGAAAAGCTGAACGAAGATTGTTTAGCCTGGTTAGAGCGAACCGGTAATGGAAAAGTTCACAATACAACAAAAAAGATACCGGCAGAAGTGTTCGTCCTCGAAAAACAACACCTCATCCCGGTACCCCACAAGATAAATATTTCAACTACTAAGATTATAACTAGAGTAATTCGCAAAGACAATACCATCGTCTATCAGGGTAACCGTTATGCCCTACCATTAGGAACTTATGCACCCGACCGAAGGGTTGTTATCAAAGAAGATGAGGGGATATTAATTATTGTAGACCCCGATAACGAGCTAGAGATTATCCGCTATCCCCGGTAGTTTTACACCATAATTTAAAATAAAGATTTTAAAACCCTTGATGCTAGGTGCTTTGAGGGTATATTTTTTTCTGTTTTTTTCTTTTATATGTATAGGAAAGTATAGTCATTTATGGTATAATATAAATATGTATTTTATGTGTTTGGAGGCGCTAATTTGAACCTTAAGCAATCAGTTCGCAAAAATGGTAGGGTTTATCTTTCTATTGAAAAAGCTTATCGTGATAAAGAGACCGGCAAACCAAGATCTAAAACTGTTAAGTCTCTAGGTTACTTAGATGTTTTGGAAAAAGAATATGATGATCCTATCGCCTATTTCAAGGAAGTTGCCCGGCAAATGACCGAAGAAGAAAATTCTAAAAAGAAGTTGACTTTGGCAATTAATATGGATGAGAAGATTTCTCCCGATACTGACAATAGAAAGAATTTTGGCTATGCTGCAATACTGAAGATTTATCACGAACTGGGTCTGGATGTTTTCTTTAAGAATAAGTCCAGGCATAAGAATTTTAAATACAATACTAATTCCATCATGATTATGCTTGTGGTTTCAAGATTGCTTTCTCCTGGCTCTAAGAAGAAGGCTTATGAGGAAAAAGGCCGATATTTTGAACGATTCAATTTCTCTTTGGCAGATGTTTATCGTTCTCTATCTCATTTTTCTAAGATTGCCACGGAATTTCAAAGATATTTGAATTCCCAGATCTCTGCTAAATATGGACGTAATACTAAGACTATTTATTACGATGTGACTAATTTCTATTTTGAGATTGATGAAGCTGATGAATTCCGTAAGTATGGGCGTTCTAAGGAAAAACGGCCGAATCCCATTGTGCAGATGGGGCTGGCTATGGATGCAGATGGTATACCGCTTCATTATGAATTGTTTCCGGGTAATACGGTAGATAAAGAAACGTTTAGGCCGAGTATAGGTGAGGTCAGACGAAACTATGATACCGGTAGGATTGTTGTAGTTGCTGATATGGGTATTATCACGGGTGATAATATTTTTTATCTCCAAGGCAAGGAAAAGGGAAGAAATTTTAATGGTTATGTTTTTAGTTTTTCGGTCCGAGGTGGTACTAAAGATTTTAAGGAGTATGTCCTCTCCCCTGAGGGTTATGTAGATAAAGATGGTAAACCTGCTGATGAAGATACTGACTTTAAGATCAAAAGTAGAATAATTGCCCGGGATATTAATGTAACGCTGCTAAGTGGGAGAAAAGTTAAGAAAACGGTATATGAGAAGCAGGTAGTTTTCTGGGGAAGAAAATATGCCCTAAAGGCTAAGGCAGAACGCCAAGAAGTATTAAAAAAGTCTTATGATCTGGTAGCCAATCCTCAAAAATATACTAAGGCTACGTCTTACGGTGCAGCTAAGTATGTGAATAATATTAAATTTGATGAAAAGACCGGTGAAATTCTTAAAGTTAAAGGGAATCCTGTCTTGGATTATGTAAAAGTAGCCGAAGAAGAAAAGTATGATGGATACTACTCTATTGTAACCAGTGAATTGGATATGTCTGATATTGAAGTAATTGAGACTTACCGCGGTCTATGGGAGATTGAAGAAACGTTTCGCATTACAAAAGGGGTGCTGGAAACACGGCCGGTCTATGTGTCGCTTGAAGATCACATTAATGCTCACTTTTTGACCTGTTTTATAGCTCTTACTATTATGCGTATCATCCAAAAGAAAACCGGCAAACTATATTCTGCTGAAAAGATTGTTGAATGTCTTAATAGAATTTCCTGTTCTAATGAACACGAAAATATCTATTTGTTTGATTACCGAAGTGATATTTCTGATGCTATCGGAGAAGCATTAGGGATTGATTTTACTAATAAAAGACTGCGTCTTGGGGATATTAAAAAAATTTTAGCTCAAGCCAAAAAGTAAGGTAATTCACTACATATTTGTGACAAAACAGGAAAGCCGCTATCCTGCTTGTATTCAGGGATTGCGGCCATTTCTTTCATCATTTTGCTGTAAAAGTCAGGATTATAACTAGAGTAATTCGCAAAGACAATACCATCGTCTATCAGGGTAACCGTTATGCCCTACCATTAGGAACTTATGCACCCGACCGAAGGGTTGTTATCAAAGAAGATGAGGGGATATTAATTATTGTAGACCCCGATAACGAGCTAGAGATTATCCGCTATCCCGTATGCCTTGAAAAAGGTCGACTCATTAAGAGCAATGATTGCCGCAGAGAAAAGGACAAGGGCATTGAATCCTATATGCAAGAAGTGGCACAGCTCCTTAATGATTCCCAAGAAGCCAATGATTTTCTAGGGCTGGTAAGGCGGGGAAAACCCCGCTACATACGGGATCAGTTAAAGATAATCAAAGATCACAGCCTGGATAAATCTCCTGAGATTATCACCAAGGCACTTAATTACTGTTTAAAAAACAGGCTTTACGGAGCAACTGATTTTGTGGATTCATTAAATCATTTTAACCATATTCATTGCCTGGTAGAAGAAAAGCCAAGCGCTGAAAATCATATTCAACCACTTTACGAGGTAGATCGTTCTGTATTTAAAACCCATGTAGAAGTGCGAGATATGAACATCTATATACAAGAATTACAGGGAGTGAGAGAGTGTCAGCAGAACTTGAACAACTCAAAAACGATATGAAACGCTTAAAGATAACGGAAGCAGCTGCTGTGGTAGAAGAAAGACTGCTTGAGGCCCAGGTGACGGAACCCAGTTACCAAGTGTTTCTAACGAACCTGGTGCAGCATGAGATAAAAAAAAGAGAGGAAAAACAGGTAGGGAGGCTCTACAAGTTAGCAGCTTTTCCCGAATACAAACCCCTGGATGATTTTGACCTTTCAGAGCAACAGTCCCTAAGTAAAAAGCAATTAAAACAGCTACAGGAGCTTATCTGGCTGGAACAGGCCTACAATCTAATTCTATTAGGCCCTCCCGGGGTTGGCAAAACATGTTTGTCCATTGGGCTAGGGATTGAAGCCATTAGCCGGGGTTACCGGGTAACTTTTGTTCAGATGGATGAACTAATTCGTCTCCTCAAAACGGAGGAAATCAGCCGTAACTCCAGGGCAAAGGTAAAAAGAATGGTAAGTTCTGACCTGGTGATTATTGATGATTTAATGTTCATGGCTATTGACCGACACGAGGCAAACCTCTTTTTTCAACTAATCAACAAGCTTTACGGCCAGACTTCCATCATCATTACATCAAACAAGGGGCCAGAAGACTGGGGAGATATTCTGGGTGATCCGGCGATTACAACTGCTATTTTGGATCGCTTAATCCACAAAAGTGAGGTCATCCACTTAAGCGGCGACAGCTATCGTTTGAAACATCGCCAAACCATTTTTGGCAATAACTAGGTGTCCAAAGTTATTTATCGTTTTTTGTTCATTTTTACTTGACAGTTACAGACGGTAGATGTTTTCTCGCTGTAAACCCCGGATAGGATGATTAGAGACATAAAAAAGTGCTTGTTCCAAGTCGCCCAGTATGTTTTCAAGAAGGGTAATCCACTCCAGGTTTTTCGCTGATTTATCATTCAGTGAGGTGCCCAGTTGATAGGTGGCTTTGAGATATTCCATTGCCAGTGAAGTCATTACACTCTGAACTTCAGCTAGCATATGTTCATAATCAGATTTATAACTGAGTTTAGAGGGGAATACTTCCACTTCAAAATCGAACTCCGGCTTCCCGTCTACCATTACAGAAAAACGGCTTTTACCTACCTGGGATTTGAAGTTGATAGATCCATAAACACAGTTTTCATCATCTATGTAGTCCAAGTCAGATAGAATAACGGGATCACGATGGTAGATGCTAACTCGTGAACACAATTTTGCTTTGGCATATATTTTGTAATAAGTTTCTTCATATAATCGAGGCCCAACAGAAATAGAAGCATCCTCTGGAACACCAGGGACATCTCGGTATACTTTCCTCCACTGTAGATCGCTGCGCCGTTTATGAATAAGCAGCGTTCCTGGAATATTTCTTTCGACATCCAATACTTGCGGTAATTTACCAGTTCCCTGGCTAAAAGAAAGTATTACTTTGTCCGTTTCCAATTGAAATAATCGTTTCATAGCAGTTACATCCAAAATGAAGTGAAGCCTTCATTGCTTAACCTCTCCCACATAACACATAAGCGCGATGCTATACGTGGGAAGCTGGCTCCCCTGAGGACAGCGGGCCGTTTTTCATCGATCCACCGATTAACTATTTTTTCTGTGTCTGACTCAGAAGACGGTCCGCCATGATTTGCCCAGGCCAATAAGTCCATAAGGATTTGCCTTATGGTCGAACTTCCTCCCATAATTCTCGGTAATACTTTCATTAGTATGGCTAAATCCAAAGGATCAACCTTTTCGCCGCTTTGAGTAACAAATGAGCTCTCCATTTCTCGGGCATGCAAAACAAATAAAGCTATCTCATCTCTACTGCGATACCCTAATTGCAGTTGAGCTGGCTGTAAAATGCTGTTAATATCTGTTAAAACCTCAATAACTTGTTCTATGATTTGGATTTCCTCTTCGGTTAGTGATTCAAGTTCACTCAGCCTAATTGCACGGGGATACCAGGCTTCAATTGGCCATTGGTATGTATTGATGATGTTTGCCCCTTCCACGGTTTGCCACCGAGCAAGATTTATTTCGGATAACTCAATGGTAAATGCTCTATCCAACACTTTACGGCTGAATCCATAAGTGCTCTCATCCATATTAACCGTACCCACGATAGCCATATTAGCAGGTAAAACTTGGTTGCCCCATTCCCTATCCTCATATAGTAGGGATTGGCTTATTAGTTTTCCGCTAACATAACCCCCATTATCGCCTTTACGGCGGTTTTCAATCTGACTCAATACCTCAGCAAAATAATGTTCTACCCGAGCCAGATTCATCTCATCCATTACGCAAACATGATGCTTATCGGGCTGAGATTCCGCTTCCTTGGCCCATTGCAAAACCTGTGCTGGCCGGAATTTTCCCTGAATATCACAATAACCCAACAACTCTGAGCTATCTGTCCAATCTGGCCTTACTGGTAATAAATGAGTAACCCCTCCTGTTGCTTGACCGACCAGATAAGGCAGCTTGGATTTTCCTGTGCCAGATACCCCAGCCAGTATAACGAAAGGCTTGGTTTTTAAGGCGGCTATGTAAGCAGCAATTTGCCAGGGCTCATAAATATAACCCTGAGAGCTAATCCACTGAATAAGTGCAGTCACTTTCTCTTTCATTACAAAGGGGTTAGTATGTTGAGTTTCTGCGAAAGATTCATGAGTAGTAATATAACTCTGATAGGCCTGTAATAGTTGGTAGAGATCCCTAGATAAAGCTTCGTCATCAGGAAGGTCTTCTTGCGAATAGTAACGGTAGGCAATGGTGCCATATTGATAATTAATAGCTAGTAGACCATCGCTATGTAAGTTCATGTTATTATCCAAATTAAAATCATGTTCATTTAATCCTCCAAAATTACTTCTCAGTGATTCGGCACGTTGGCGAAGTAACTGTCTTCCCTCAAACTGAGTAATTCCCGGCTGAGTTACAACATCGGTTACTCCTTGAATAAGGGCTAGGTATAATCCTTGCATATCCTCACGAAATAGATAGACTATGTAAATACTTTTTTGGGTAGTATCTGTTAGACGGGAATCGAGAAATGCGACCCAGGGCACCCGAGCCCAACTTCCTTGCCCAACACTCCATTTAACCTTTACTGTTGGTGGTAACCAATTAATTTGGCTAGTTAAGTTATCAATGCGCGCAAATGTATTCCGCATCGAAGCCTCTCGCCCAAAAGGTTGAGTGGTACGGGCGTCAACATAACCTTGCATAATGTCTAAAAAGTAATCCCTTAGACCAACTATAGAAGAAAATAACGGAGCAGTTATTAACTCCATGCGATAAGTAAAAGGGGAATCAGTCTGGTAAAAATCTATATATTCCGGGACACCAGATGAAGGTTTCGTCTTCAGAAATAATATTTTCATCATTGTTATCATTGGATTCCTGCGAAACCCTTTTGAAGGACAGCACAAAACGCTGTTCAAGCAGTTTTTTGAGTGTTTGGTTAAACCCCCAATTAATTTCCAGCGTATCACCTTTAGCGTCACGTCGGTCTTTATTAATTAAACGAGCGCTATATTCTTGTCCTTCCAAAAGTAAAACGATATCCTGTGTCTCACCACGCTTTATCCAGTAACCACCATTAGCCGCAGCAAAGTCTTCGTGAAATGGAATCGGAATATGACTTCCGTATCTAAATACTGATAAATCCACCCGCTTCCTACCAATCAATTCAGGAATGTTATCTGGTTTTGACCAGCCTCTTACTTGTTTCGCCATGGTGATCCTCCATAAATCGAATATCAGTCAATAATTCCCATAATTATTGTACTGCAAAAGCTCTTTATGATGTAGCCCATTGGGAGCAGTTTAATCACCATTAATAATGATTAGCAAACAAAAAACCACAATAATTTGCGGTTGATCTAATGTCCTTAAAAGTATTAGGAAACCTCGATTAGATTTTCCAAGTGTTTTTCGATTACCGCGGGTTCAGTATTAATAATATCTAATTGGATGATTTTAACGAAAATACTGTCGCTTGCGGTACTGATTTCATATTGAGCTAGTTCATTGTCTTGGTTCATATTACAAATAAAGGCCGGATAAACCAAATAAACATAGGGGCATTGGTAGGCTGTTGCGTAAGTTAGCATTTGATAGATATCGCTTTGAAGTACAAATACATTGTCTTCTTTAATAGGATTCTTATATTTTGTATCCAGAATTACTTTTACTTTCCCTTCTTTTGAAAGTGTTATATCCGGTTCTAATAAAAACGCCGGCTTATTGTTCTGTTCATTTCTTTTAGCCAAGTATTTCTGCGGTTTATGATGACAGACCTCATAGCCGTCCACACTGGAGATTTTGCTGTTGGCAAGAAGCTTATAAACATATTGTTCAAAAAGCTTATTCAGCGGTACCAGAAAGGTAAAAGTCAATTCATCGCCTTCACTTTGCCCTGGCTGTCGGTTATAGTAAAACATTTTTGCCATATTAAATAGCGGCAAGTAGGTGTGATTCAACCGGTTGAATCTTACCTCATCAAAGATTCCAGGATATAGTTTGATAGGTTCCACTTCTTCCAAGTTAACCAAAGCTAATTTTAAGTTCTTTTTGTTAATGGTTACTTTAGTTTGGCTAAGTAAACGCAGCATAGTGGTTTTAATGATCCGGTTGAGAAGATTATTGATGCTAAATTCTTCATAGCTTACATAATGCAAGTGTTTACGGAATTTATTTTCTCTAATAGTCTGGGTGAATAGAATTCTTCCTTTAATAAACTGCATATTTTCTTCGATCTGCTGATAGGAGCGATGTATTTCACGGTTAAACAAGCGATGGAATTGAGCTGCAAATAGACCGATAAATATCTCCAGCAGATCATTTTGATAAGCTTGTATGGAAATGGGGTCTGGAATCTCCTTAATATTAAGAAAATTTGAATAGCTCAATAGACGTAGCAATAAATGGATGGCTTTGTTTATTTCAGTATCTTGATCTGATTTTTCAGCTGGGCCAAGAACCTTGGGGAGAATTTGCACACGGGTGCCATATAGTGAC